>JAFXZJ010000036.1 GCA_017541305.1 Clostridia bacterium
GCTGGCGGGGGGGGCCGGGGTGGGTTCGGGGGTGGGTGTTACCGGGGGCGTGGGCAGCGGAGTCATTTCCGGCGTGGCGGTCGGCGTTGGCGTGGGCTGCGCGGGAGGATCGTAATCGGGTATGATGCTTGACGTATAGCGGCAATTCCTGAGCTCGGCAAAGGGATATTCCGTCGCGGGATCGATGATCCACACGTTTTCGAAGTCAAAGCCGGTATATGACGATGCGCTCCCGAAGGCCTGATCGGGAAGGTAAGTGCCGTACTCCGTGCCGTAGGGCGAGCTGCCCTCGAGCATGAATGCATTGGTCAGGACGGTCGATCCGCTCTTTACGGAGAGTATGCCTCCCCTGCCCCTGCGTGCGGAAATCGAGCCGACGTTATACACGTTTGTGATTGCCGTGCCGTTGGCGATGCCCGCTATGCCGCCCGCCTTTTCGACGTTGGACACATTGCCCGTGTTGAAGCAGTCGGCAATGCTGCCGTTCACGGTGCTTGCGGCTATGCCGCCGCATTTGAAGCCGCCGTCGATATTGTGCCCGTTCCAGCACTGGCGCACTGTGCAGCCCATGGCAATTCCCACTATGCCGCCCTTGTAATATGCGCCGCGGATATCGCAGCTGCTTCCGCATTTTTCTATGATCGTGGAGGCCGCCTGACCGACTATGCCGCCCGTGCGCTCATAGCTGCGGACGTAATTGCCGGTGTTGACGCACTGGGATATGACGCAGTTCTCATGCGCGCGGCCCACTATGCCGCCCGCGTCGGTCGCGCCCTTGACGTAATACTGGTTGGAGCAGTATTTGACGTAAGTCGTGCCGGATGGCTTTGAAATGAAGCCCACTATGCCGCCTGCCCAATGATCGCAGCGCACCTTGCCCAAATTGTGGCAATTGAGCACGCTGCCGTAATCGGTCATATAGCCCGCGACGGCGCCTACGTTATCCACGGCCTCCATATAGGAGCGGGCGATGGTGAGGTTTTTTATGCAGCCGTCGGGATTGGGACCGACGACGCCGAAGAGACCGAATACGCCCTTGCGGTTATGTGAGAAGAACACGCCGTAAACTGTGTTGCCTCCGCCGTCAAAGCTGCCCTTGAAGGCATGATAGTCGGTGAACGTGGTGTAAGAGCCTATGGGCGTCCACTCGTTCGTGGGGGGATTGAAATAGTCCCAATCAGTCCAGCCATCCGTATCGTTGAGCCAGATATCCTGCGTCATCTTGAAGAATTTGCCGCTGTAAGAGGTCCCGTCGTTGACCTTTTTTGCAAGATACGCAAGCTGCTTGCCGTTGCTGATAAGATAGGGATCGCTCTCGGTGCCGGAGCCGCCGGCATAGCTCGAGCCCACGGTCCCGTCCCAGATCGCTCTGGATACCGGCGCGTCGTCCTTGTAAAGGGGAAGCTCTTCGTCCTCGTATTCATTCGGGATATCGCCGATCCACGTGCTCGACATCGAGGCGTCGTAATTGAATTTGACCGTCATAAGACCGCGGTGGGTCCACGAGCGGTCGGCAAGACGGGTGACCACCACGCCGAAGTAAAGGCCCCTTGCCTCCATGATGAGGGGCTGGCCGTCCTCGTCAAAGCCGCAGACCCAACCTATATGACCCATCTTTCCAAGGCGTCTCGAATAGACGAACACGGCCTCGCCAACGACCCACGGACGGGTGATGCTTGCTATCTCGCCCTTGCTGGTGCACCAATCGGAATAGTTCATCTGCACGTTGATATCGGTCGAAATGCCCGCCTCATAAGTCATGTACGCGTCCAGGAGCCCCTGGCAGTCGCAGGCATAGGTGGAGCGGCTCCAGTCTTCGACTATCTCGTCATACTGGGCGCGGGTCATATACTTGGTATAGTTGTTCTTGAAGAAGCTGTTGAGGGTGGTCTGACTTGTGGTGACGCGCACGCTGCCGTAAAGGTATTCCCACGGGGACGTGCCGCAGTTGGATTGGGACACGAAAAGGTTGGCGTTGGTGGGAATGGTGGAAGCGTCGATGCGCTTCATCCCCCAGCGGATGAAGCTTGCCACGCTCTGCTTGGCCCTGTCGGGAGGGGGCAGCTCCTCGCGCTCCTCACCGGTGCTCTCGCAATCGAAGCTGACTCCGAGGCCGGATATCCCATGGGCATATGTGCGCCCCGAAACGCTGCCGCCGTTCACGCAGCGGTAGGCGTCGCCCGTGCCGATCACGCCGCCCACGCGGCTTTCACCCGTGACCGAGCCGCAGTTTACGCAGTCATAGACCGAGCCTTCGCCCGCTATGCCGCCGACGTGTGCGCGGCCTTGTATATCAGCATGATTCACACAGTTTTCGGCGGAGCCGAAGCCCACTATACCGGCGGTGTGATCGCCGCCCCTGATAAACGAATCACGCAGGGTGATATTCTCTATCGCGCCGTTGCTGTAACCGAAAAGCGCGGTGTGATCACGGCCGGTGTCGAGCACGAGGCCGCTTATCGTGTGCCCGCGTCCGTCGAAGCTGCCGGAGAAGATGCGGGTATCAGAACAGCCGATCGGCTCGAACTCCGCGCCGGTCATATCGATATCGCAGGTCATAGCGAAATACTCGCCCCGCGTGGAGCGGCCGCTGTTGACCGCGCGCGAAAGCTGAGCAAGGTCGGACGCGGACGAGACCTCGTATGGCTCGTCCTCGGTGCCGCTCCCCTTGAGGGTGATGGCTTGAAGCTTTTCGTTTTCCCATGCCGCTGCCGGGAACGCCGCAAGGCAGGTTATCATCATAAGCGCGGCGAGTATGAGCGCCGTCGTTCTTTTCATGGTCAAAATCCTTTCAGAATCGCGTTATTGTATTATGATAACATATTTTGTCGGGATTCGCAATGCCGAAAACGGCAGAGAAATTTTAACATTTTATTAACAAAAAGCGGGGAAGCCGCGCCTCCCCGCTCGTTATCACGTCTGTCAGCCGATTATGCCGAGCGCCATCCTGAGTATGATCAGCGCGTCGGTCGTGTCGATGATGCCGTTTCCGTCCATGTCGCAGAACGCCAATATCTCCTCCGGATCGCCGGTTATGTGCAGCGCACATCGCAGCACGAGAAGCGCATCCGTCGTGTCGATAACACCGTTGCCATCGGCGTCGCCCATGAGCACCGGGGTCTCCTCCTCGTAAAGCGCGGTGACTGTCAGATCCTCGATCACGCACGAGAAGTCGGCGTCCCAGCCGACGAAGACGTAACCTTCTCGCTCAAGGCCCTCGGGCGCGATTGCCGCGTCACCTTCTTCAACGCTCAATTCATAGATCAGGCTTCCGTCCCAATCGAGGAACGTGACGGTATGGTACGTCTTTTGGTCGACCGATATGAAATCATCGTTATCGCCGAGGGCGTACTCCTCTTCCGCGGCTTCGATCGTGAAGTACAGCATATCATTGCCGTTGAGAAGCTCCGCAAGGTAAGTATCGTTAAATCGGATCGTCGTTATCGTATTTGCCTCGATTCCGGTAAGCGGTATCTCGGTAATGATATCGCCGTCGGCGCTGTTGCTGCGGACCTTAATCAAAGCATCGGTGTCAATGAAGCCGTTGTTTGAAACAACTGCCAGGAGCGCCGTGTTTTCACCGGAAACGAGCTTGTTGACTTTAAGCCCGAGATCGGCGTAGAACACTCTCCTGCTGACTGTATTGTCGTTCTCGTCAAAATCGGGTTCGGAGATGTTGACTTCAAACGTGAAGTCTCCGTTTACTGCGGTTTCAGGAAGATCGAGCACGGCCTCTATCTCCTTCGTTTCGCCTGATGCGACATGCTCATCAATCGCGATCGTCTGCACCGTTTCGCCTTCGGCACTGATAACGAGCTCGAACGAATCGATATCCATTTCCCCGTTATTAGCAACGGAGAGCGTGAGAGGCAGCTCGCCGCCGGGCGCGGGCTCGGTTTCATCGAATGCGACATCATTGATCGTTATATTGTGGGAGGGCCGCATCATAACGCAGCACAGGTCGGAGCTTGTGATAACGTCGTCCTCAGTTATCTCCGCGTCGGTACGAACGTATACCGCAGTAAGCCCTCCGTCGGCGTTGACAGCGGCAGAGGGGTTCTCCGCATATCCTTCAGTGTCTGTCAGCACTATCGCCTCGTTCCACGAGCCGTCCTCTGCGAGCCTGCTGATGAACAGCTGCGCGTTGTCGCCGAGACCGATATTCTGCATGAAATATGCGTTTTCACCGCCATCGGAGACTATCGAGTAATTGCCTTCTACGGTGACTCCTTCGGATACGATCTCAGCGCCGTCGTAACTCATGAGCTCGCCGCCGCTTACGAAATACAGTCTGCCGCTGCCGTTGATCACGGCGAACTGGGGCGCTGTCTCTCCCTCGTCATTGTCGGTAAGCGTACGGCAGGAACCGGACAGATCCGATGCATACAGCTCGGCGTCGGCCGTAGTTTCGATATCGCCGTCCTTATCGGATGTCCAGAATACGTTGATACCGCCGCCGAGGTCGCCTGCGGTAAGCCAGTTTACGGGATCAGTTACGGTGGTTATCTCGTGCGCCGTTCCGCCGATGGGAGCGTACATGATGCGGTTCGTACCGCTCTGAGCGATTATATCGCTGTTATCGTTTCGGCTCCATACGACGTACGCATTGCCGCCGGCGAAAGCAACGCAGGGCTGCATATCGAGAACGCCGTTGGAGGTCATCCTTCTCTGCTGTACGAAGCCGAGAGACGGATCGAACTTAGCCGTGCTTATCTCGCAGGAGGCGGAAAGCTCGTCGAGGGTCACGTTCTCATCAAACTCTGCGTTGGCGTCCATCCACGTTACGTAGATATCGTTTCCGTCTGTACCGAGCGCGGGCTCGAAATCGGCGGTGCCGTCATCCCATACCGCTGCAGGCTCGCTCCAGGAGCCGTTGGGCTGCTGTACGGAGTACGTGAGTACGGAATGATTGCCGGTGCTCCTCGTGCCGTTATCGGCGAGCCAAACCATCAGCGTGGTATCCCCCGCCTTGATCATCTTGGGGCGGGCGGCCTTATAGATGTTCTCCTGCAGCGTCACAGTCTGACGCGCCGTCAGCAGATCTCGGGTCGCTTCGGAGCCGAGCCACTTGGATTGGGAGGTCAGGTAATCGCGAGAACGCAGCTCATACTTTCGGATATCGGATGAGATCGGGTGTTTGATGATCTCCTCTGTTTTTTCATCGAAGTAGTGTTCGTAAATCATAGTCTCGCCCGACCAGATAGCTGTGTTGCTGGTGAACAAGAAGATCTCTGTCTCAAAGCCCATTTCACCGGCAAGCTTCAATGAAACGTATTTCATGGGAAGCCATGAATATTTGAGCTTTAAGCTGCCCTCGCCGTAGATGCCTCCGTTCAGGATATACGAGATACCATATGCAGCAGCGGCTTTTATTTTGGGAATGGTAAGTTCGACGTTTCCATAGTAGTCAACGGACATAGGATCGAAATTCATTACAAATCCGTTCGTAACGTCAACACCGACTTTTACCTCTGCTTTAAATACCACAGGACCGATTGCGGTAACCGTTTGCCATTCATTTCCGACCTTTCCGGATAATTGAACGGTGATCTCGCCTTGAACCGGACCTTCTCCGCTTATCGGACCTTCCGCATAGCCTAAAGCCTTAAGAGAAACCTTTGGCTTGGCGCTTCCTAATTCCACCGCACCTCCAAATGCAGACGCTACCTCATATGCGCTTATTGCCTTTGTCGCCTTTCTCATGATCGTTGAGGTCTTTAGCTCATTCCATAAAGCGTCATCACCGGGATCAAAAAGATTATCCGTTCCAAATGCCAAACGAATACGATCCTCCTTGATCACGGCCGTAACGGGGCTTCGGCCAAAGTCGATCTTGTATTCCTGTCCTCCCAGCAAAGGCACCCCTTCGGGAATAGTAATAGTCAAGCCGTCAAAAATCGTCATTTCCGCAGTGGGCGGTATCGTGACGGGAACGTGATATACCGACAGATTGGTCTTAACGGGCTTGGTGTAGCCTGAATCGTTTGCCAGCTTAATGCGCACCCAAACCGGGGCATTTGCAGAAAAATCAGATGCTTTAGCCCAGATATCATAATCGACGCTTGTTTTTATGATCCTGCCATTACAAAGCAACTGATACTCCTCTATTTGCTCTTGCGGCAAACTGCTAACAACGCGAATAATAAACTCGTTGTTATCATTATCAGGAAGAGATACCTTTTCGTGCAAAATGTTTACACGGCCGCCCATACCGCCCGGTTTGTATTCCACATAGCTGATTCCTGTTGATTGATCTATTAACGTGAGCGATACGTTGAAAACATAGCCTTTCCTCAACTGTGCGTCTGTAATCAGCGCGTTGATGTATCCGTCCTTTATAACGCTGACGGTGCATTGATCCGTATCATCCAAATCAATGTCGGCGATACCGTTTTCATCCGTCAGCGTTTCCTGATACGATCCGTTCGGAGCAGTCACGCGTACGAGAGCGTCTTCGACGGGATCAAGGGTATCGCGGTCGATAACGCTTATTAAGCGCAAATCAGCATTCGGTTGAATTGAAGATGAATAACCCGGATCATATGGAGCTATGGGGTATCCGCGCCATGTAGTCTCGCCATTCGGCGCCCAGAGATGCGCGTATTCGGGATAATAGTATATGCAAAAGTCGGAGGAGCATTCGATAAATACGTTTGTTCCTAATGATGCAGGTGGCGCACCGAGGAAAACAACGGTTGTAAGTGAGGTGCATCCATAGAACGCAGAACCCCCGATGCTCGTCACGCTGTCAGGGATGGTGATCGAGGTGAGCGAGGTGCAATCACCGAACGCATACAACCCGATGCCCGTCACGCTGTCAGGGATGGTGATCGAGGTGAGCGAGGTGCATTCACAGAACGCCCCCTCCCCGATGCTCGTCACGCTGTCAGGGATGGTGATCGAGGTGAGAGAGGTGCATCCATAGAACGCATACCACCAGATTTCAACCACACTATTTGGTATTGTGATCGAGGTGAGTGAGGTGCAATATAGAAACGCATACCACCCGATTTCAACCACACTATTTGGTATTGTGATCGAGGTGAGTGAGGTGCATCCAGAGAACGCATAATCCCCGATGCTCGTCACGCTGTCAGGGATGCTGATCGAGGTGAGCGAGGTGCATTCTTCGAACGCAAAATCCCCGATGCTCGTCACACCGCCTCCAATAGAAACAGAAGTGATGTCTGAACGATAATCATACCACGGCGCACGGGAATAATAATCATCCATCTCGCCCGTTCCCGTTATGCTGAGCAGCCCGGTTTCCGTGTCGAGCGTCCAAGTAAGGTTATCTCCGCACGTTCCGGAAAACACCTCGTGCGGCTTGATCGTTCCTGCGAACACGCTCCCGAACGTGCCAAAGCACATCACGAGCGTAATTAGCAGGCAAACGATTTTTCTTGCAGCTGTTGAAAGGTTTTTCATTTTCGGCCTCCCGTTACGAAATGCCCAGCGCCATCCTGAGAATCAGCAGCGCATCGGTGGTATCTATAACTCCGTTGCCGTCCATGTCGCATATGGCAATCATTTCTTCCGGATCGCCGGATATGCCCAGCGCGCAGCGCAGCACGAGAAGCGCATCCGTCGTGTCGATCGCTCCGCTTCCGTCCGCATCGCCGGGCTCTGCTTCGATCTCGCAGGGAGCTATTGGATATTCATTCCACGTTGTTTCGCCGTTAGGAGCCCATTCCGCAGAATAAGCGGAATTATACAGAATGCAGAAATCACTTGCACAGAAATCAAATACCCATTCGCCAACTTCGGAAGGAGGAGCGCCGAGGAAAACAACGGACGAAAGCCCTTCACATGCCATGAAAGCATAATCGTCAATTCGATCTACGCTGTTGCCTATGGTTACGGAAGAAAGAACGTAGCAGTTATAAAATGCGTATTCTCCGATGCGCGCAACATCGTTGCCGATAGTGACGGACTCAAGGAAAAAGCAGTAATCAAAAGTATTGTCGCCAACACTCGTAACACCGTTGTTGATCTTTACAGATTTTATGCTGTTTTTTAGGGAGTTCCACGGCGAAGGATCGTCATCCGAAAAATCGTACATATCACCGCTTCCGGTTACCTCAAACACGCCAGACTCTGTATCAAGCGTCCAGCTTACGTTTTCCCCACAGGAGCCCGAATGCACCTGCCGGGAAGGCGTGGCTTGAGCAGCAGCACCAAGCGTTCCAAGGCACATAAGAACAGCGACAAAGATCGAGATCAGTTTTTTCATGCTTATACCCTCCGAAAAAGAAATGATGGAGATTTTCTCTCATGTAAGATTATATCATATCCTGTATTCCGAAATCAAGCTCTTATTATTACTTCTCACATTTATTAGATTTGAACATGTGCTTTCCCAATCGCCGAAGATACCCGGCATAAATGCGCCGCACACGTCGAAACGTATGTGCCGGAAGGAAACCTTGCAGAGCATTCTGTATTTCTTACAGAGAGTTCACGATGCCTTGAGAGCATTAAGTACATAAAAAGCGGGGAAGCCGCGCCTCCCCGCTCGTTATCACGTCTGTCAGCCGATTATGCCGAGCGCCATCCTGAGTATGATCAGCGCATCCTGCGAATCGATCACTCCGTCGCCGGATACGTCGGCATTCCGCTCGACGGGCAGCGAATCGATTATGCCCAGGGCGAATCTGAGCGTGAGCAGCGCGTCCTGCGAATCCACGACGCCGTTGCCGTCAACGTCGCCGGGAAGCCCCGCCGTGTCGCCCGACCAGATCACCTCGTCGATCCACACGCAGTCGCTGCCGGCGGCATAGGAGTAGTCCTTTTCATATTTCCATACGAAGGTATAGCTCCCCGCAGAATCCGCCGTGTAAGTATAGGTCGTCCAATCTCTTTCGCCGCTCTGCTCAAGCGTCTGAGAGCCGTTCACCGAGAACTTGAGCTTGTCATAGCCGCTCTCGGAGCTGATCTTGTAATCGAATGCAAGGGTCTGCCCCGCCTCCATATCGAGGGTGAGGGTCAGGGTGCTGTTGGAGCTGTCATGGCCGGCGTTGCCGCTCACGGCCGCGACGCGCCCGTCCTTGACTGTGCCGCTGAAGGGGTAATTGCCGTTGGAGGTGAAGCTGAGGTGGCCGCCTTCGGTATTGAGGGCGTAATCAAGATCTATATCCTTGCCGGGCTCGCCCCACTGGGAATCGAGCCACTCGATGCGGGAAACGAACCAGCTGTGAAGCTGTTCGACACCGGCCTCGAACCTGACGCCCCACTTGCCCTCGTCACGCGGCATTGCATTGGCGATATAAGCCGTGCCCCTGTTCATGATGCGCAGCATATCGGGTATCATGCTTTCGCGGTAGCCGCGGTAACGCTCTATGAGCGTGCTGCGGAATTCCTCATAGTCGTCATAGAGATGATCGAACCACGGGCAGGAGGAATTGATGACCATGAAGTCGGCGGGATCCTGCGCGCCGGGGCAGTCATAATAGTCGTTATGCGTCCAATCGGCATTGTTCCAGGTGCAGTCGGGGCTGCCGTAGGCCAGGTCGAAATCCCAGGGCGCGGTGAGATAGAGCTTGTCGTCCTGCGCGCGCTTTTCCAGATAACAGCTGGTCTTGAGGTTGCCGTCGATATTCTTGGCGATCTCCTGGATTATCATGAAATCCGCCCATGAATCAACGTCGACGTATTTGGTGTAGGGCTCGGAGCCCGAGCCTGTGATCGCGTTATGCACGGACTGCATGTAGTCCTCAAGATAAGCGAGCATCTGCTCCTTGAGCTCGGCCTCCTCGGGCTCCGGCTCCTTGAGCACGAAGTAATCGTGGCTCTGGTTTGCCCAATAGGGGCAGTTGAACCACTGATCCACGGAGAAATCGATCTTGCCGTCGATATCCTTTTCGATCAGATAGCCGCCGGTGAGCTCCTCGGCGGTGGCTTCTTCGATATCGATCTTGTTGGATTCGATCGAAACGCGCTCGACAAGCAGATAAATGCCGTTATAAGTGCCGTTCAGATAGACCTCTACGAACTCGCACTTGGGCACGTAGTCGATGCCCGCAAGCTGCAGGCTTGCTTTGTAGGTCATGTAGTTTCGCACCATCGAGTCGTCGGAATAGCCGGGGATGATTGCGTATTTCTTGGTCTTGGGGATGTCGAGCAGCGAGGCCTTCTTTTCAAGCTTGATCGAGTAGGGCTTTTTGGGCTGTCCCCACGAGGTGTTGCCGCGGCCTTTGATCTCGCCCGTGCCGGAGTAATCGCCGGAGGCGAACTGCTTGGTGCCCAGCGTGAGGGTGTATTCGGCCGCAACGTATTCCTCCTTGCCTATCTGCGAGAATGGCACCTCGGCCTGTATCTCGAGCTTGGGCAGCTCGGCCGCGCTGGCGTAAACGCCTATCGTGACGAGGTCGTCCTTTGCGAACATCTCGCCCCGGGCGATCGTCTTTTCAAACGTCACACTGCCGTCGGCATTCGCCGTTTCGGTCACGTTCTCATACCCGCGGAAGAAATTCGAGAAATCCGCGCAGTAGGTCCAGCCCTCGTCAAAGCGTGCGGTCATTACCAGAGTCTTGTTCTCTTCGGACTTGATGAGCCCGTAAAACTCCGTCGTGCGGATGGAAAAATCCGCTTCGTCGTATTCCAGCGCAACGCCGTCGCCCGCGTCGGGAACGATCGCGGTCACGGTGCTGTCCGCAGCCTCAAGCGCCTGTGCCGCGGCGGGCGTCAGCGCCGTCAGCAGCATCGCGGCGATGAGCAGCATGCTTAAGAGCCTTGATCTTTTCATATTGTTTCTCCTTCAACAGAATTATTATCTTCATTCTCTCTTTCCGCGATATCGTTCGTATCGATGGTTTTTCTGAACACGACGAAGCGCTGGAAGGGGAATTCGGTGGCGAGATTGAGCAGCATATTGATTATTGTGACAACGTATTCGTTCCAACCGAGGGTGCGGGTGAGGTAATGCTCGAGCAGGGTGGAAAGCGGGGTGAACACGCAGTAATATGCGAACACCAGCAGCATTGCCTTGGGCACGTTGGAGGCGGATTTGAACGTGTAGCGGCGGTTGAACGTGAAGTTCCACAGCACCGAAAGCACCAGTGCGATGAGGTAGCTCAGCCAGTAATCGAGGTGGAAGACCTCGTTCAGCAGCGTGAACGTGCCGAACTGTATTATTCCGGCCGAGGCCGCGATCAGCACGTATTTGACCGTGCGTCTGAATTCCTTATTCATTCGGCTCCCCCTCCCCCAGCATAAGCCGGTAGTTTTCTATGAAGGCCTCCTTTGCGGCCTTGGCGTTCCTGGTCAGCGGCATCAGCATGTCAAATGCGTGGATATCGCTGTCATAGACGTCGGCCTTGGCATACACCCCGGCCTTTTGAAGCTCCTCGACGAACTTGATCGTTTCGCAGTAAAAGGGCTCGCCCGTGCATACGAACGTGTAGCAGGGCGGCAGGCCCGAAAGATCCTTTCTTCTTGAGGGCGACGCATACGCGGGGATATCCTTTTCGCCCCACAGCGGGCCCAGATACCTCTTCCAGCCCTCATGATTGCGCTTCGTGTTCCAGCCCAGGCTGTGGTTATCGCGCGAGGAATCGGTATCGAAGCAGTCGATCATGGGATAGAGCGGGAATTGGCAGAACACTTTGACCTCTCCCCTGTCGTGCGCGAGCATGCACAGCGCCGCAGTCAGGCCGCCGCCCGCGCTCTCGCCGCCGACTATTATGCGATCAGGATCCACGCCCAGCTCATCGGCGCTGTTATTGAGCCAGAGGAGCGCCTCGTAGCAATCCTCGAGCGCGGCGGGATAGGGCGCCTTGGTGGAAAGCCTGTAACCCGGTGAAACGACCACCGCGCCGAAGAGCCTTGCCGCGTCGCGTATGCGGGAAAAATGCACCATCTCGGGCATGCCCTCAAAATAGCCGCCGCCGTGGATCCACAGCACCCCCGGCAGCTTTCCCTCCTGCCCGCGCGGCCGAAGCAGTATGAGCTTCATTTCCCCGGCCTTGGTTTCGATATAGCGCGTTTCCGAATCAAGACGCATAGACTTACTCCCCCGTTTATCACACGGATTATATCATAACACAGTCCTTTCCCGCAATAGAAAAGAAAAAAGAATAAAAAACCCCGCGCGGCAGGGCAAAGGCTCGGGCCGCGCGGGGTCGGGGGGCAAATAATTCCTCTCATCAAAGCAGTTTAGTGCCTCGGTATTTGTTAGTTGAGACGCGGTGTAGGCTCGGGCTGTTCTTCTGATAGAGCCAAACTGGTTTTTATTGTATTATATGATTGCCAACGAATTTCCGATTCGATTAAGGGGCAGTCAAAACTCATATTTACCGCCCAATTCTCTTATCGATGCGAAGAATGAACACCCAGGTCCACCCTTGTCCCATCGATTGCATTGATTGCGAAGGTCGTAGGTAATTCTCCATAATCCTTTGAGACATAATCATCCGGAGTCTCCCAGTTGAAACTATGGAAATAGCACACCCAAACCGGCATCAGATAGAAATCATCTGAATCCTTCTGCTGCTGCGGCGCAACAGTCAACACCATCTTTTCAAGTCTGAACCAGCGATAAAACTTCTCGGGATAGCTAAGATACGCCTTGAGCAGCCTTTCGAGGTTCCCGGTAAGCTCGTCAAAATCCATGAGCTGTACGTTCTCGTTCACAGGCCCTTCAACCTCCATCGGGTTCATCCATGAGAAGTATTCGAGCCCGCTTCCGCTGACGTAAAGCTCGAACCATTCATATTGCATGCCCTTTGCATACTGAGTCATATCGTCATCGCCTGCAAATAATCCTCTTCCGCTGGTGTCGTCTGTCGCAGGGCTTGCAGGCACGTATGAGTATGAGCGAACGTAAGTCAATATCCAGCCTGTGCTTAAGGTAACATGAGAGCTGCTATGGCGAAGTCTGCCTTCAACAGATTCTGCAAGACCACAACCATCGATCCCGACCTTTTCAAAAAATTCTTCCGCATTTGCAGTCGCTTCATCAAGGGTTATCTCGGGATCAATATAATTCATCATTTCTTCCGGCGACGGCAGATCATAGTCATCGTCATCTCCGTAAAGATCCATCAGGTCGTTATCTGCTGCAGTATACTTGTCCTGTGCAATCGTATCAATGTGAGACCGGAAAATTATCGGCCAGTCGATGTTTTGAACGTGGGAATAAACGCCTCGGCTCCCATCCGAGAGAAGTACGGTCTTGCTTGAAAGATCACTCATATCAAGCCTGTCCGCCGGAATGAAATCATCGTCCGATACAGTTGCGGAGTTGTATTCACCCTTAAGGTATTCGAGGTACTTAGCCTTGTGTTCCTCAGTCTTCTCACTTGCAAGCAGATCCGCAATTGCCGCTTCGATATCTTCCTTGCCCGGCTTGTCGCCATTTCTCACTGCAGTGATCGAAGGAAAGAAGTAATCCGCAATGGGCTGAAGATCCTCCGTTGTGACCTCATGCCGTCTGACGGTATAGACGGGATACGTGCTCTGGTCGGATGTGATTATATCCGCGTTTATCAGCATCCTGCCCGTTTCAGTCTTGACCTCGGAGTCCCAGTGAGTCGGAAATACGGGCGGAACTATGGCTTCCGCAGTCTCCGAAGCCTCGGGATCTGCCGTAGGCACAGCCGTTGCGCGGATCTTCTCACCCGCCTCGTCGTCGCCCTTGTTCGGCACCGGCTCGACCTCGGGCGTAGGCTGGCAGGCGGCGCAGAACAGGATCGCAGAAGTAAGCAAAAGCGATATGATCAGATCGAGTATTCTTTTCATGGGTTTACTCCTTTCGCATCGATCGCAAGTTGCAGCTTATCGCAGAGGTCCGTATGTGGCGATAAAGGAGCCCTTAGACTGGAACTTTCTTGTTTCATCAGGATCCTTTTGTATCCGCAGCTTGATCGTGTCATATGATGACACACCCGAAAGATTGGCACTGGAAAAAGTTGCATAGCTCCCGAAAAAAACGGTTTTGGTAGTAGTGTAGGCTGTACCGGCTTCATTGTAAACCCGCACCTTATGAAGGCCCTGATACTGGTAGCCTGTGTTCTCATCGACGTAATACGTTTCCGTATTATCGTCCGTTACCTCGCACCAAACATCTGTTGATGTTTTGGCAAGCGTGCCGCTGTAGAAGCTGTTGTTAATCAAGATTGCATATCCTCCGATATACTGCCTCGACACAGTGGTGAGATCGACAATAGCGTAAGCAAGCGTGCTGCTCACCGCCATGAAGACAAACGCAAGAACGACACTAAGATACTTCTTAAACATAAATATCCTCCTAAGATGTATTTTTGATTGCCCCTATAAGGGGCTTGTCCGCTCGCAGGCGGGTATAATGGTCGGTTGTGTCTCTCCGAAGAAAGATACTTCGGCGCAATTCTCCGATAAATCGGACTACACAAGTGCTTGGGTTTGCCTCCTTCCCGGTGTAAATCATTTTGTCCGCGAAGTAGTCTTCTTTCGAGAAATATATCTCTCTACTTATACAGACACCGTTTTTGGCAAAATGTTACAGGTTCTTAAAAATATATTTTTCAAAACAGGCTTTTCAACCCAATTTTGACGATAAATTTACATCAGTGACAGATGATGCTGTCGGAAGTTATCGTCATCGTCTGTACTTCTCCCGGTGCCCTTCTGGCATAGAGAGTTATTTTTACGCGATAATGATAACCACTTGACAGATTTGAAAAGGTCTTTTCATAATCAAACGAGTCTGTATTGAACTCAAATTGATTGGTAACGGTACTTTGGGTAACCCAGTTTACCCCACTGGATTGCTGCAGCTCAAGACTGGAGAAGCCTATCTTTTCCATCGTTTCTTCGGCTTCAATGCTTACCGAAACCTTGATTTTTCCGCTTGACGGGTTTAACAGGTCGATCCTATTATCAGAAATTAAGTCATAAATGATCCTATCGTTTTCCGCTTCGACGTCGGATGATGACATGATTACGTGTGAATCTTCTGCGCGGTATTTATAGGCATCAACGGAGCTCAAAGGTATAATGAGCATCAAAAGCGACATCAGAACAGCTATATACTTTTTCATAAAACACCGCATTCTTATTTCCCGGACGCAAGCATGGATTCGGCAATCTTTTCAAGTACGGACATATCCGTATTGCCCGAGATACTGTAAGATTCGTTCTCATACACGATCAGGATATAGTTTTTGCTCGCCGCGTGAATGAACGTGCTTTCAATGCCGCAGATATCCTTTGTGTACTCTGACTCAACATTTTTGATCGTTGTCATGGAATAGACGTATTCCGAGTCATAGGAGCAGTTGTTGTGATGAGCGATTATACGCACTTTTTTCCCATTATAAAGATAGTGGATATAAGCACGTGTTACTCCGTCAGTGAAACTTACCCGTGCAAGCTCAAACTCCAGTCCCAAATCGTCACCGGGCAGACAGACCTTGTTCTTTGCGAAGCTCTTGAGTTTGTCCAATGAATCGATCAATACAAGCTCGTTTTCCTGATTATCGGATATGGTGTTTTGTGATGGGTCGGCCGTTATTTCGGGAAGATCACCATACGCATCCTTCCCGGAGGAATATTCATAACTGGTATAATTTCCATCTTTGCTGATAAAGGGCGTGAATACCCGCACGCCGGCGGCCTCGGCGGTCGCGGTCGATATGAACAGCGCGAGCACCGCCGCGGCGGCGACCGAGGCGGCGCGGGAAAGGAATCCGCTTAGGTCGATGCGCCGGGATCTCCCTGCGTCATGCGAAGCGGGTCTTTGGAGCCCGATCAGGATCAGATCCTCATCCATGATCCCATCCATCGATTCAAATAGTTTTTTTTCATTCATAGTACATATCCCTCTCCATCAAATATTGTTTAAGTTCTTTTCGGGCCTTTCTCAGCTTGTAGTAAACGGTGTTCGGCTTGATCCCGAGCCGCCGGGCTATTTCTTCTATATCCTCATAGAAGAAATAACGCGCCATGAAAGCAGTTTGGACGTCGCTCGAACGGGTTTTAATGAAGGCGACTATCTCGTCCATCAGCTCGCGGCAGCTGACCGCCTGAAACGGATCGTCCCCGCGGGAGGCAAGGCTTTCGCTGAGCTCGTGAAGCGCAAGCTCGGGCTTGCCCGCCCAGCGCTTGCCGGATCTGAGCTGCGCGTTGCGGTTGAGCGCGGTGTTGCGGGCCACCCTTGCGACATATGCACGCAGGCTGCCCGGCTTTTCATCGGGCATGGAAGCCCATAGCGAATAAAGCGTGTCGTTCACACACTCTTCAATGTCTCTCGGATCGTCGAGGATATTCCCCGCAATTCTCCTTATGAGCTCTCCGTATTCTTTTTCGATCTCCGCCGCCGCGCTTTCGTCATGCGCAAGCAGCAGGCCGAGCAGCTCTTTATCCTCCGCCATGAGCCCCCCTTTCTTTCGATTAAGGCCTTCACCTATATAGACAGTTTTTTTATCCAAAATTGGAAGGCCTTTGGTCAATAATTCAAAATATATTTTGGTAAAGCAAAAAGCCCCCTTTCGGGGGCGGATCGTAAGAATAGGGTCATTCGGCGGTGAACATATCCTTGCCCACGCCGCAGAGAGGGCATGCAAAATCCTCGGGAAGATCCTCGAACTTGGTGCCGGGGGCAATACCGTTTTCGGGATCGCCGAGGTTCTCGTCATAGACCCAACCGCATGCATCGCAAACGTACTTCATAGTTGTTGCTCCTTTCTGTTATTTCTTTTCACAATAATTTATTGTTTAATAGTTCTTCTCGTTGATCTCGAAATAGGCTTGGGGATGGGCGCAGACGGGGCAGATCTCGGGCGCCTTGGTGCCAACGACGATGTGACCGCAGTTGCGGCATTCCCACACCTTGACCTCGGACTTTTCGAATACGGCGGCCGTTTCTACATTGCGGAGCAGCGCGCGATAGCGCTCCTCATGCGTCTTTTCGATGGCGGCGACGCCGCGGAACTTCTCGGCAAGCTCGGTGAAGCCCTCGGCCTCGGCGGTCTTGGCAAAGCCCTCGTACATATCGGTCCATTCGAAATTCTCGCCCTCGGCGGCGGCAAGCAGGTTTTCGGCGGTGGAGCCGATGCCTTCAAGCTCCTTGAACCAAAGCTTGGCATGCTCCTTTTCGTTATCGGCGGTCTTCAAAAAGAGCGCCGCAATCTGCTCATAGCCTTCCTTCTTGGCCTTGGAGGCAAAGTAGGTGTACTTGTTCCTGGCCTGGGATTCGCCCGCAAAGGCTGCCCAGAGGTTCTTTTCGGTCTGTGTTCCCTGATACTTGCTCATAGCTTCCTCCGATAATTTTTATTTGACGAGATCCAGCAGCTTCTGCTTGGGCACGAAGCCTATGGACCTTGAGACTTCCATACCGTTTTTGAACGCGATGACGGTGGGGATGCTTGTGACGTTGAACTGCATGGCAAGCTGACGCTCGTCATCCACGTTTACCTTGCAGACCTTGATATCGGGATTCTCCTCCGCGATCTGCTTGACCACGGGACCGAGCATGCGGCAGGGGCCGCACCAGGTTGCCCAGAAATCCACCAGCACGGGCTTATCCGACTGCATCACTTCTTCATCAAAGGTATTGTAGCTTAATTCGATCTCCATTTTGTTTACCGTTCCTCCCTGCAAAGGAGGCCTTTCTTTTTTGATTACAGGCATATTTTATCCAAAGACCGGCGCCGCAACAGTGACTTGGTCACACTTGGCGAAATATATTATTCGATCTTTCCCCGCAGGCCATCCGCGTCCTTTATCAGCACGCCGCCGCGCTTTGTTTCGACGAGTCCTTCGGACGCAAACTGCTTGAGCTTGCGGGCGACGACCTCCCGCGCGGAATTGACCCGCTCGGCAATGGCGCTCTGTGTGATGGGGATGAGGCGCTCCCCCGTCCGCTCGTACTCGGAAACGAGGAACGAGGCCAGGCGCGAATCGAAGCCCGAAAAGAGAAGGGATTCCATCGTCTGCATCACTGCGGAGAAGTTCTCCGACGCGCGCTCGAAGAGGAAGCAGCGAGCGTGTATGCTGGAGGCGGTGAGCGAGGCAAGGGCTTCGGCGTTCATCACGAGCAGCTCGGAATCGCATTCGGCGGACATATGCGTATCAAAGCTGAGCTGCTTTACCACGCAGGCGGCGGAAAGCACGCTCACTTCCCCCGCGCCCAGGCGGAAGAGGGTGATCTCCCTGCCCTCGGGCGAGAGCGAATAGATGCGCAGCGACCCCGATATCACCACTGCAAGCCCCAGGCATGCGCAGTCGCGGCTGTAAAGAAGGCTGCCCTTTTCGGCGCGCCTTATGGCCGAATTGCGCAGGGCAAAGGCCCTTTCCTCTTCGGTCAGGTGCTCCCAGAAGGGCAGTGTTTTCAGGATTTTTATAACTTCATCCATTTATCATTCGGCATTCTGCAAAAGCGGGAGTATCACGCTCTCCCAGCCCGCGATATCGCGCGAGCCGATGCAGGGCTCGTCAAGCAGCTTTTCACCGCGGGCGTTGATGAACACCGTGGTGGGCACGTACTCGGTCTGAAGCTCGGCAAGCGTGGGAGTGCAGGGGAGCACGGGATAGGTTATGCCGATCGAGCTTATCGTGGAGAGTATGGACGCGTTATCGGAGCTGGAGTAGACGCCGAGGATCACGAGCCCACGGTCCTTATACTGCTCGTAGATGGTTTCAAGATCGGGCAGCTCGCCCATGCAGGGCGGGCACCATGTCTCGAAGAAATTGATCATTATCACCTTGGCGGAGGCGAAATCCGCAAGGGAGATCGGATCGCCGTTCACGTCAACGCCGGAAAACGTCACCATACCCTCGGGCAAGGGGCTTTCCGTTGGCGCGGGAGCTTCGGATGCGAATACCGGAGCCGCGGTCCTTTCGGCCTGGGCGAAGGGATCGAATACCTGCCCGCCCGAGCCCTGAGAACCGGGGATCCGCATAGTGCAGGCGCAGGTGAACATGACCATGAGCGCCGCGAGTATCGAAGCGAGTTTTTTCATAACAATGTCCTTTCGATCAGAACTTCCTGCCGCTGCCGGAATGCGACGAGCCGGAGGAGCCGTGATAACCGCCGGAATAGGAGGAATGCCCGCCGGATGAGCCCGAGCCCTTGCCGCTGTCGCTCCTGACGGGGCTGTAAACGCGGGTGACGTCATTGCGGATGAACCGGTCGAGCGTGGGCTGCAGCCTGCAGCTGTCGGCAACGAGATGATCGTTCGCAGAATAAGCGGTGCGGACGGTCTTCATGCTGCGCTTGGCGGAGGAGGTGCGCACACCGCCGCCGATGAGGCCCGCCACGGCGGAGAGCGCCGAGCGTATAGCCCATATGAAGGGGATGCGCGGAGTGCGGCCTGTGCGCAGGGTGGTATCGAGATAATCGAGCCAGCGGTCGGCGGCGCCGTAATAATCGCTGACGTCCGCACGGCTGCCCGCGGCGTCGCTGAGGAGCTCGACGTTCCTGGTCTTGATCTTATCGGTCGCGTTGCCGTAAGCGTTCATCACTATGCGGTCTCCCGGCTCGAGTATGCCCAGTATAACGCCGGAATAGTCTTCGCCGAGGCCGTAGCCCTTATACCTGTAGAATGCGTCGATATAGTTGTCGTCATCCATGCCATAGGTCTCATTCGACGTGAGCACGACGACGTCCACGCCGTATTTTTCCTTGATATTATTGAGCTTTTCAAGAAGCTGTGCCTTCTTGTCGGCGTCGATGAGATTCGCTTCGTCGGCAATTCGCGGGGCGTTGGGATCCTGCTTGCGCTGATACTCGCCGCCGTTTAAGGATGGGAACCATTCGGGTGCGAAGGGCGCGCCCTTGTCGAGCAGGGTGCCGATATTGCCCACCCAGTCATAAATGCCATCGGCATATTCGCCGCGGCCGAGATAGTCATAAAGCACGTCGTCAAGCTGATTTGCGTTATCCTCGGTGTAAAGCGAGCGGGACCTTTCGCCCGTGACGCAGCACCAGCCGCCCCTGTCGCCGGGATCCATGCAGATGAACAGGCAGAAGCCGTCGTGATCGGGACCCGCGCCGTAGCCGTTGAAATCGTAGAAATCGGCGGCATAAACGCTGTGTTCGAGCCCGTGGGAGGAAACGTCGGTGAAAATCACTATGTCGGTGGAATACTTGGGAGCGACCTCCGCGATCCTCGCGGCGATCCTCGCCTCCTCATCGGGGGTGAGTATGTCGGCGTCGTCGACTACGCGGGGCGCGTCGGCGGCTGCGGGAGTGAAGCTCCATCCGGCAACGTCGACGGGATACCAATAGGGCATTCCGGTTTCCTCGAATCTGCCGCTGACGGTGGTTATCTCGAACCCGAAATAGTCGGTTTCGGGATCGTACTCCACGTCGGAGGCAGCGGCGGCTTCCGTGGTCTTGTCAAGGAATGCGGAAAATGCGGATTTGAGGCCGCCGTCGAAATACGCTGCGTTGACGTGCGCCGATATGGAATTCAGGCTTTCGACGGGGAACATTTGATACCCGCGGAAGAATGCCTTGAGCAGATAGGCGCCGGTATCGGTATTGACGGCCATCAGCACGCCGTCCTTGGTCGCGCCATAGCCCAGACCGTTGTTCTCATAGAGGTAATCGACGTACTCCGAATCGGTATCGGCCTCGCCGCGCATATCGGTCGTGAAAGTGATGAGCACGAAATCGAGCTTATACTGCTCGACCGCCCCGCACGCGCGGGAGTTGAGCTCGTCGATATCGGCCTGCTCCATCACGTCGGAAAGATCGTTCATGCGCATGAGCTCGCTTCGCCATTCGGTGTCGCCGGATGCAAGCACGGGCACAGAGGCTATGATCAGCAGGAGTACGAATAATAATGCGGAGATCCTTTTGACGCTCATCTTTATAATCCTTTGCCTTTGCCATGCAAAGGCGTCCTTTCTTGTGATATTTGACGGTTTTGCCTTGCAAAATTGCCGCCGTCATGCGGCAAAGTCAAATTCATGAAGCTTGAAGATCAAGCTTTCATCCCGTTAGCAAGACAAGAACGAAACGATGAGCATTATCGCGGCGAATATCGCGGCGAAGGTGCCCCAGCGATAGAGCAGGCTCTTCTTCTTATCGGTCGGAACGTCGCCAACGACCTTGCCCGTCTGGCCGTTCATGGCAAAGCTGTATTGCTTGCCGCCGTAATTGACGTTGAAGGTGTAGACGGGAAGCAGCACGTACTTGGCCTCGAGCTCATCGGGATGGAGCGTGTCGGACCTGCGGTCGAGGCTGGAATAGGTGTAATCGGTCATGGCGTTGGCATTGGCCACGTCGAGCGCGCTGGAATACATGCGGTTCTCGGCCCTTTCCCTGACCTCGTCGGAATCCTTATCGAAGCGCTCCGCGAAGAAGCCGGAAAGATAGCTCATCCTGAACGGCACCACGCCGCTCATGTCGAAGGGCTCGATGGAATCCATCAGCGCGTCTTCGAGCCTTGCGCTGCCGTCGACGGGGATATCGGTGAACTGCATCTCGATCGCCCTTTCGACGTCATAATGCGCGGTGGTGCTGATAACGTAATCGCCGTCGCGCGCGGAGCTGACCTTGGTGCCGTCATAGGCGACGGTGCCGCGGTAAGTGCAGTTATAGAGCCAGAAGGGGACGTAAACGCCGCAGAGATCCTCGATGCTGCTCTCGTCGAAGAAATGCGAGGGCAGGAGCTTTCTTCCTTTATAGAAGCTCTGCACCGCGGCGGGAAGGGATTTTTTATCGATCTTGAAGGGGATTATGCCGTCGGGACGGAGTCCGCCCGAAACCTTTTCCGTCAGCACGATATTGTTGCCGCAGTAGGGGCATTTGAGCGAGGCGGAGACCGCGTCCGCGACTATTTCGGCGCCGCAGGAGATGCAGTTGTATATTGGAAGCTCCTCGGCGTTCTCGGGTATCGAGGCGTCGCTCGGACCGTTGTCAAGGTTCTCGTCCTCCTCGGTCGGGATATCATAGCTCATTCCGCACCAGTCGCACACGGACTTGCCGCTTTCGGGATCGAACCTGAGCGGCGCGCCGCATGCCGGGCATTTTTGTTCTGAAAGCTTTTTCTCCATCGGGATCACCTTTCTTTGCAGAGTTTATGTTGAAGCCATTATACGCTTCTTATATTATACAGGAAAAGCCCTTCCGTTGCAATAGCTTAAAGCCTATTCGAGCAGGCCGTATTTTACCCGCACTCGGTTGAGCTTCTTTAAAAGAGGCCTTGCCAGTATGAGCAGGAAAAACACCGTGGCCGCGGCGTGAATTACGTTGAACACGAAGCCGGATGCGTAGGCCGCCGCAAGCAGTTCCCACGAGACGGAGGACTGGGTGGTGAACACGGTGGAGGTGTCCATGATAAGCCCGTATATCACGAGCGTGCCGAGACCGCCGAATATGCAGAGCGGCAGTAGCTTGGGCAGCGCGCCGTCCCTTCTGTGGAATATGAGCCCGCCCAGGAGCCCGAGCAGACCCATCGCCTCCATCTGCCAAGGCGTCCACGCGCCCTGACCGAATATGAAATTCGAAACGAAGGCTATCATTGCGCCCGCAATGAAGCCCGACTCCGCCCCGAACGCGACGCCGGTGACGATCGCTATCGCCACGGCGGGCTTGAACTGGGGCACCATGTAGAACGCCGCCCTTGCCGCAACGCCTATCGCGATCATTGCGGCAAGCACCACCAGCTCGCGCGCGGCGGGCCTGCGCCGCTCGAACCTGAGCGCCATCGGCACCATAGAGGCGACGATGATCAAAAGGCTGACGATATAGAACCTGCGGTCGTCCCACACCGAAACGCCGAGCGCTATCACCGCGGGGACTACTATTCCCGCGGTGACGAGCGATAATATGAGGCGCAGCCTGCTTTTATTCCCGGTTTGTTCCACGAACGGCCTCCGTGACCTCGTCTATGAGTATCGCGTTTTCGAATACTTCCCCCGCGATGCGGTTCGCGGCGGTGGTGTAGAAGGTGTTGCGGCTGAAAAACTCGCGCGTTTCGGCGCGCGCTATCACGCCGCCGTCGAACATCAGCCCGACCGAATCGGCGTATTCCGCGCAGAATTCGGTGTCGTGCGTTACCAGAAGTATCGCGATCCCCTCGTTTGCGAGCGCTGTGAGCCTATGCCCCAGCGCGCGCTTAACGCCCGCGTCCATGCCCTTGGTGGGCTCGTCCATCAGCAGTACTTTGGGCCGGGTGAGAAGTATTATCGCGATCGCGGTGCGCTGCTGCTCGCCGCCGGACAGGTCGAAGGGGTTCCTGTCCATCAGCCCGCCTATGTCCATAAGGCGGACGACGTCGTCTATGCGCTCGCCCGCGTTTTCCCTGTGGGATGCGGCCTTTTCAAGCTCCTCGCGCACGGTGTCGGACGAGAAGAGCGTGCGCGGATCCTGATCGAGCAGGCCTATATGCGCGTCAAACGCCGAAAAGCGGCCCTTCATCCTTTTGCCTTCCGCACACACCCTGCCGCGATAGGGAGCGCGCTCGCCGCAGAGCACGGAAAGCAGTGTGGATTTGCCCGCGCCGTTGCCGCCGACAAGACCCATTATCTCCCCGGGCCGCAGCTCGACAGAGGCGGCCTTGAGCACGTCGGGAGAATCCTTTTCATATCTGAAATAGACCTCCTTTGCCGAGAGCACCGGCTCCGCCGCGCGCGCTTTGGCGGGCTTGTCGGGCAGGCGGCGCTTGGGAAGGCCCATCGAGAGCAGCAGCCTTCGCCCCTCGTTGACCGTGAGCGCGGTCTCGTCAAGGCCAAGCTCAAGGCTGAGCTTTGCCGCGGCGGGCATGGCGTAATACATTTTCGATCCGCTTCGATACAGTATCTCGGCCGCCCTGCGCGGGGCGTCGCACACGGTGATGCGCCCGGACTCCATGACCGTCACCCGGTCGGCAAAGGGCATGGCCTCCTCAAGGCGATGCTCGCTGAGTATGACGGTGATGCCAAGCTCGGTATTCAGCTTTTTGACGGTGGTGAGAAAATCGAACGCGGCTATCGGGTCGAGCTGACTGGTGGGCTCGTCGAGCACGAGTATCCTGGGGCTGAGCGTCATTACGGAAGCAAGATTGAGCAGCTGCTTCTGCCCGCCCGACAGCTCGCTCACCTCGTTGTAAAACACCTTTTCAAGGCCGAAATAGCCCGCCATCTCGGCGACCTTCAGCCGCATGCGCCCCTGCTCGGCGCCAAGGCTTTCAAGCGCGAAGGCCAGCTCGTGCCACACCTTGTCGGTGACGATCTGGTCGTCGGGATGCTGAAAAACGAAGCCTATATCGGCCGTCTGCTCGCGCTGGGGGATCGAATCGAGCTCGCGCCCGGAAACGAGCACCCTTCCCTTCCTTTCGCCATGCGGCGTGAGCACGGATTTCATATGCCGCAGAAGGGTCGATTTGCCGCAGCCGGAGGGCCCGATCACGAGCATGAATTCGCCCTCGCCGACCTCGAGCGAGATATTCTCGAGCGCGGGCGACGCGGCATTGGGATACGTGAATGTCAGATCTTCGATTTTAACAGACGCCATAAGATATTCTCCTTGAGATTGACGAGCACGGGGGCCAAACAGAGCAGCGCGAAGGCGATGAAGCCGATTACGCACAGCGCGTCTGCGGGAACGGTTTTTATCGAGGGATAGAAGCGGAAATAGATGCGCTTTGCGGCCACCGCCCATACCGACAGCGCAAAAGCCAAAAGCAGCAGGGAACCCATTACCGCATCCCGTTTTTCAAAGCGGAATATGGAAAACGAGGTGCGCCCCTTAAGCCCGTAGCCGCGCGAACGCATGCTGTCGGAGATATTGACGGCGCTTTCGAGCGCCCAAGTGACCGTAACCGAAAGCACGCTCATGCCGTGCCGAGCGGCCTTGACCGCGCTTTTGCCCATGGGCGGGGCTATGCTCCTCTGCGCGCGGGAAACGAGCGATATGCGCTTGAATATGCGCGGAACGAAGCGGAGCACCATTGAGAAAACGAGCGACAGCGTGGGGATCGCCCTTCCGAAAAGATAGACATATTTATCGGCGGTCATCACCGAATTGAGGCAGTAGAACCACATTATGAGTGCGGCGAACATGCAGGCGGAAACGAGCCCGTAAAGCACGGCCTCTTTCGTTACCGCGTTGCCGTTCCACAGATAGAACAGCACCGTCACGCCCTCGTGATTGAAGAGCGGGTTCATCAGCGCGACTATGATTATGAAAGGCAGCACCAAGCAGAGGTCGAAGACAAGAGCCTTCCTCCCCTTGAGCACGACGGTATAGGCGCAGGCGGAAACGAGCGATATCCCCACTATCACGGGATGCAGCACCAGACAGGTTATGAGCATCACGAATATGAAGAACGCCATATTCACCGCGGGATGAACGGAATAAAAAGCGTCCCTGTGCATAAAAACCCCTTGGAGCGGATATGCCCCAAGGGGTATTATAGCATATGAAGTTTATTTTGGGAATCGGTATTTTTGTGCACGCTGAGGCATGAGCTCCCCCGGCCTTTCGCATCAGATGATACGCAGAGCAAATATGAAGAAAGGATCCGGAACGAGGGCGTCTTCGGGAAGCGCCGACGAGGCGTCCGGACCAAAATATATTCCGCACGGAGTTGCGCAGGCCGCGGATTAAGTATATAATCAAATCAAACAACAGGAGGTGAAGATATGAAAAAAACAGCAGTCGCATATTTTTCCGCAACGGGAGTGACCAAGAAGATCGCGCGGAGGCTCGCGGGAGTGATCGGCGCGGATCTGATCGAGATAACGCCCGCGGTCCCCTACACGAAGGCGGATCTGAACTGGATGGACAAGAATTCGCGCAGCACCATAGAGATGCGGGATAAAGCGTCCCGCCCGGCGCTTGCCTCCCCCGGCCCGGCGCTTGACGGATACGATACGGTATTCGTGGGCTTTCCGATCTGGTGGTACGTTGCTCCCACGATAGTGAACAGCTATCTTGAGGCGCACGATCTGACGGGCAAGACGGTGATCCCCTTTGCCACCTCGGGCGGGAGCGGCATGGGCAGGACGAACGAGCTTCTGGCTCCCTCCTGCAAAGGCGCGAGGCTGCTTGAGGGCAGGCTTTTGAACCGCGCCTCGGAGCAGAGCATAAAGACCTGGGTCGAAACGCTTGATATTTAAGGAGAAAAGCATGGCTTCAAAGGTATTTTTCACCGATATGCACGTTGGCATGAATTCGAGCCTGCTGGATAAATTCCGCCGTCTGATAGACAGGGCGGGCATAGCCGAGATCGACTTTAAGGATAAGTTCGTTGCGGTGAAGCTGCATTTCGGCGAGGTGGGCAACATGGCCTTCCTGCGTCAGCAGTATGCGCGCGTGCTGTGCGACCGCATAAAGGAGTTGGGCGGCAAGCCTTTTCTTACCGACTGCAACACGCTTTACGTGGGCTACCGCAACAACGCGCTCAACCACCTGGACGCGGCATACATGAACGGCTATAATCCGCTTGCAACGGGCGTGCACACGATAATCGCCGACGGCTTAAGAGGCACCGACGAGCGCGAGATACCCGTGGAGGGCGGCGAATACGTGAAGACCGCCAAGATAGGCGCGGCGATAGCCGAGGCGGATATTGTGATCTCGCTGACGCATTTCAAGGGGCACGTCAACGCGGGCTTCGGCGGCTGTCTTAAGAACATAGGCATGGGCGCGGGCAGCAAAAAGGGCAAGATGGAGATGCACTCGAGCGGCACTCCCCGCATATCGAAGAAGCGCTGCATAGGCTGCGGCATGTGCGTGCGGCACTGCAACAACAGCGGCGTGAACGTGATCGACGGAAAGGCGGTCATCGACGAGGACAAATGCGTGGGCTGCGGCTATTGCATAGCCTATTGCCCCATGGACGCGATAATGACCAAATGGGACGAGGCAAAGCCCGTTATGAACAAAAAGATAGCCGAATACACCAAGGCGGTAATATCCGGCAAGCCGAGCTTTCATATAAGCATGGTGATAGACGTTTCGCCCGAATGCGACTGCGATTCCTGCAACGACGTGCCCGTGATACCCGATATAGGCATGTTCGCCTCGTTCGATCCGGTGGCGCTCGATCAGGCCTGCGTGGACGCGGCCAACAGCGCGCCGATAGTTCCCGGCTCCGCCGCGGACAAGGGCGGTGAGCACGAGCACGGGCACGATCTTTTCCGCATAGTCCATCCCGATACGGACTGGGAGGCGGGGCTCATACACGCCGAAAAGATAGGCCTCGGAACGAGGGAATACGAGCTTGTGAGAATGTGATTTGATGATAAAAAGGAGCTCTCCGATCGGGGCGCACTCCGTAAGGAAGGCGCCCCGATGATTTGCTTGCTCTCGTCTACACCTCATCCGACCTCGCTTCGCTCGGCCACCTTCCCCTCAAGGGGAAGGCTTGAGGAGCGCGCCAACCAACGGCTTCCCCTTGAGGGAAGCTGTCAGCCGCAAGGCTGACTGATGAGGTGGTCAACGGATTGCCATGTTGCTTCGCTCCTCACAACAATAGCGTGCTTCTCAGAAAAATAGTTGTTGATCTGGGGTATAACCACCTAAAAGGATATGAAATAGGCGTGACCATTGCGGTCACGCCTATTATGTCTCTCGGATTTTGTGGTGCAAAATCCGATGCTCGTTATGATTGTGGACAGGGGAAGCTATTCCCTATAAACTCAAATTCGGGCGAATGATGCTTAATTCTGTTCTCGCAGATAGTGAGAGATGTCTTTGACAGCCACTGCATCACCTGCGGACAAATATTCCCAATTGGGCTTCTCTCCATGCTCTCCGGCAAAGTATTTTCTCGCATATTTAAGCGCAGTGTCTACATCTTGCCTATCATGAATCGCGTCATAGGCGGCATCGTAAATGGAAATATCTCTCATTTCCAGACCGTCTTCAGGGACTTCGACTTCAAAAAGATGCACTTTCCGCTTTTCTTCTTCGTCTTCTTCTCCCCAGTCCTCATTAAACATTCTAATGCAATCGCTGAGATCGGTACAGAAATAATTGCAGCGAAGACGGCTGACACATTGAGGATACTCGTTTTTACGAACATACTCGAATAAACCTTCGGTAGCCCATTTTGCATAATCTGCCCAGTATCGGAGATTTGATCTATTGAGCACCGCGAACATATACTTGCCGTTCAGCAGCATGCTGAAAAAGCAATCCCGGCCATGTGACAATGCCTGCATGAATGGTTCGCAAAGATCAAAAAAATCCAGATGGCCCGGCACTAAACGATCTTCTGCCTTTAATGTCCGGCTATAATGATAGACGATCATATGCTTCCTCCAATCATTCAATTGTATCGAGATGATTATACCAGTGTTGACTAACACTTTCAATCCTCGAAAAGGGAGGGAAGCACTTCCTTACGAAGTGCCTCCTTCGGGAGAGCCCTTTTTTTACAGCTATGAAAGCGGGCACAGCAGAAGCCCGGGCCCGTGAAGCTTTACGGCGCTTCATGGCCGGAAGGGATAAGGAGCCTTATGGGATAAAGGCTCACCGATCCCCTATCGCCTTTTTGAATTCATCATACATATACAGCGTGCCCATGGCAACGAGGGGGATATGCTTTTCGGCGGCATAGGCAAGGGCGGTCCTCACGCCGTCGGCGAAATCGTCGAAGCCAATGGCGTTTATCCCCGCGGCCGCAAAGGTCTCGGCAAGCTTCTGCGGCTCGAGCGAGCGGGGATTGCGCGGCCTTATGCAGAAGACGATCTCGGCGTTTTCCCCGAGAAGCCCGGGGTATTTCGCGTAATCCTTATCGGCCATAACGCCCATGAGCAGGGCGGCTTTTTTATCGAAAAGCGCGGTCATGGTATCGGCGGCAAGCTTAACTCCGTCGGGATTATGCGCGCCGTCGAATATCACGAGGGGCTCGCGGGAGACGACCTCGAACCTTGCGGGCCAACGGACGTTTTCAAGACCGAGGCGCACGGACTCGTCGCTGATATTCACGTCGAAGCCGCGGAGGATATCGACGGCGGTGAGCACGTTGGCGGCATTCTCGGGCTGATATGCGCCGATGAGCGCAAGATCGA
Source organism: Clostridia bacterium (assembly GCA_017541305.1). Lineage (GTDB taxonomy): Bacteria > Bacillota > Clostridia > Christensenellales > CAG-138 > UBA3857. Next base: position 28,930 of record JAFXZJ010000036.1, read on the forward strand.
ATTCGCCCACGTCGCGGAAGCTTATGCGGGTGTGATCGAGGCTGTGCGAAAGCACGGTGAGGCGGCTGTGATCGGTGCGGTAAATGGGCGCGCCTATCTCCTTTGCCCTTCGCTCTATCACCGCGTCGGCTTCGGGATCGCTCCCGCCCCAGAGCACGGGACGGCCGGGCTTGATTATGCCCGCCTTGTGGGACGCGATCTCGGCAAGCGTACTGCCCAGACGGTCGGTATGGTCGAGCTGGATATTGGTTATGACGGAAAGCAGCGGGCTTGCGATGACGTTGGTGGAATCGCCATCTCCGCCGAGGCCGCATTCTACCACGGCTATCCTTACGCCCTTGCGCACGAACAGCTCGAACGCGGCCGCGGTGAGCACTTCGAATTCGGTGGGCTTTTCGGCCATCTGCTCCGCAAGGGGAGCGATAGAACCCAATGTTTCCTCAAGAAGCTCGGGCTCGATCTCCTCGCCGTCGATGCGGATGGAGGACGCGGGGCCCGAGAGCGCGGGAGAAGTGAAGGAGCCGACCCTGTACCCCGCCTCCCTCAGTATGGAGCAGAGCATTGCGCAAAAGGAGCCCTTGCCGTTGGTGCCCGCGACGTGCACGATGGGGAGCTTATCCTGAGGATCGTTCATGAGCTTTAAAAGCTCGGTGATGCGCGAAAGGCCGAGAATGCTTGCGCTGCGCGAGATCTCGGAAAGGCGCGCGGAGGAAACGGAGCTCCTGCGGTCCTTGTTGGCAAGGCCCTGCTTCTTAAGAGTTTCACAGAGCTTTAAAAGCACGGGGATAAGCACGAGCTGCACGGGAACGAGTATCGCATACTCAACAAGGCGATAGACGAACCAGCCCCAATAGGTCTTGGAGCCGTAAAGCTGACTGACCCAATAGGTGTTGACGACCAGCCCCAGGAGCAGCGCGTTTATCAGCACCGGCAGGAGCATATTGGGGAAAAAGCGTATCTTCTTCCATTCAAAGCCGCCTTTTGCGAAGGCGAATGGCTTTTTGTTGAGGAATACGCCCATAACGAAGCCCATGAGCGCGGCGACTATCGTGAAGCCGGGATGATACGGCCCGAACGGGAACAGCAGCGCGCCGATCAGATCGGAAAGCCCGTAAACGAGCGCGCCTTCGAGCGGCCCGTAGAGCATGGCGGCCAGCATGGGCGGTATGAACGCAAAGCCTATCTTCCAGCCGGGGGTCTTTATGGAGAGCCCGGGGAAGCGGTCGAGCATGACGGTCATTGCGATGAGCATCGCAAGCACGGTCATTACGCGCAGGCTCATGCCTGCGCGGGATCTCTGCTCGCGCCTTGCACGGACGACCGCACGAAGCACCAGCACGAAGCCGACGACCGCCGCGGCGGCGCCGAATATGATAAGGAAAGTCTTGGGCTCGGGGAAAACGCCCGAGAGCGCCTCGCGCACCCGGACGGCAAGCTCGCCTTCCTCGCTCGTTCCCGCATAGAGGCCGAAGCCTCCCGCAAGAAACAGTATGAAGCCTATTATAAGAACAAATGCAGACAAATAAAAAACCTCCCTTCCCTGTTTCATAAGACATGGGAAAGGAGGTTTGATCCTCTTTGGGGCTGCCCTATGAAGCGGGATGCAGGCAGCGGACCGCAAGCTTCTTATGCGAATGCATGAGCTTTTCGTTTGGCCGTCAACTCCCCGTTCGGCCAACACTTAACGAACGCTGCTTTACTCTTCTTGCTGAGGAAATGATACTACCGCCCGCAGCCGTTGTCAATAGCAAATTCCAAGCGTTTTTATTTCCTTGCTTTTGCGGCGTTATCATGGTATAATTAGAATGAAATAATATGTATTGAGGTGCTTGATCATGAGTTGTTCAATAAGAGATATCTCCCTCGCCCCTTTGGGCAAAAAGCGCATAGAGTGGGTGAAGAGCTATATGCCCGTGCTGAAGGAGCTGGGCGAAAGGTTCCGCCGCGAGAAGCCCTTTGCGGGGCTTCGCATATCCGTATGCGTGCATCTTGAGGCCAAGACGGCTTACCTTGGGCTGCTTTTGAGGGAGGGCGGAGCCGAGGTCGCCGTGACGGGCTCGAACCCCCTTTCCACCAAGGACGATATCTGCGCCGCGCTGGCGGCTGAGGGAATGAACGTGTATGCGTGGTTCAACGCATCGCCCGAGGAATATCACGAGCATATCAGGCAGACCCTGGAGTTCAGGCCCCATATAGCGATAGACGACGGCGGCGAATTCGTTTCGATGTTCGATGAGCATCCCGAGTACGCCGAGAATCTCATCGGCGGCTGTGAGGAGACGACCACGGGCATACTTAAGCTGAAGGCGCGCGTCAGGAACAACACCCTGCGCTTCCCCATGATGGCTGTAAACGACGCCAACTGCAAGCACCTTTTCGACAACCGTCACGGCACCGGTCAAAGCACCTGGGACGCGATAATGTACACCACCAACAACATGGTCACGGGTAAGACAGTCGTCGTGGCGGGATACGGATTCTGCTCAAGCGGCATCGCGATGAGGGCAAAGGGCCTGGGCGCGAACGTGATCGTGACGGAGGTGAACCCCTTCCGCGCGCTTGAAGCCGCGATGGACGGTTTCCGCGTGATGAAGATGGACGACGCCGCCCCCCTTGGCGACATATTCGTCACCGCAACGGGCTGCAGGGACGTCATCGTAAGCCGCCATTTCGAGAAGATGAAGGACGGCGCGATACTTGCAAATTCCGGGCATTTCGACGTGGAGGTATCCAGAGCCGAGCTTGAAAAGATCGCGGTGGAAAAGGTCGAGCGCAAGCCCTTCATCACGGGCTATAGGATGCCCGACGGCAGGATGCTCAACCTCATGGCGGAGGGCAGGCTGGTGAACATCACCGCGGGCAACGGCCACCCCGCCGAGATAATGGACTTGAGCTTTGCGATACAGGCGCTTTCAGCGGAGTATCTCGTCAGGCACGGGCGCGAGCTGGCTCCCGGCCTGTATAACGTGCCCGAAAGCATAGACCGCGAGGTGGCTGTGATAAAGGTCAAAGCCATGGGCCTGGGCCTGGACGAGCTTACCCCCGCGCAGGTCGACTACCTGAACGCCGAATGAGGCGCGGACTTAAAATATCGATCGCTCTGACGCTCTGCGCGCTGCTGCTGCCGGGCCTTATCGGCTGCGCGTGGCTGGGAGACCTGCTGCACGACGCTTCGGAGCCCGGAGTGGATCCCCGTGCCACCGAGCCGTCCATGACCGAGTCCGCCTCTCCCACCGACGCAGGCGACGGCGCCAACCCCGTTTTCACGTTCTTCATAGGCTTTTTGAACGCTTACAGGAGGCTGGGCGCAAACATGCTGACGGAAGCGCTTTCGTCGGACGACGAGGAAGTCATGCGGGCATATATGCGGCTTGCGGACGATATGGCGCTGCTTACCGAATGCTATGCGACTGTGGGCATGCTGCCCTCCGCCTCTGACACGCCTGCGCCATTTTCGGGCACGCTTGAGGGAGCCTATCCAGGCAGCGGCGAGATAGACCGCGGCGGCGCGTTCGTATTCGAGCTTGCAGACGGAGGACGCATCGAGGGCTCTGTGAAAGACGGCATGCTGATCTCATTTCGCCGCGAGAGCCGGAGCGGAGCTTCGGATATCGTGATCGCCCGCAGCGGCAGAGGCTACACCGCAAGGATCGCCGAGGGCAGATCCGTGCGCTTCCTTGAGCTGACAAGGGACGGCCTGCGCTATACCGAAGCGGCCGACGACGGCGGCACGCTTGCCGTTGGCGAGCCCTTCTTCCCCGAAAACGCAGACGCGCCCGTGCTTTCGTATTCGGCGGGGCGTATAGGCCTTTCGGAATAAAAGCCCTTTGCCGCGATTAGACTAATAAGCAGGAAAAGACTGCGACTGAAAGGTGTGAATGTATGCTCCAATTACTGACCGCAAACCCCGGCACGCTGAACATCCAGCTGGGACAATACGTTCCCTTGCTGATCGTGTGCGGAGCGCTTGCCGTGCTGTTCCTGGTGTTCAAGCTGATAGGCGTCACCTCCAAAATACTTTGGAAGCTGCTGATAAACGGCATAATCGGCGCGGCGATGCTCTGTCTGTTCGATATAGTTTTCGTAACCTATCTCCGGATGGATTTCTTCTATATCCCGATAACGTGGCTTAGCTCGCTCGTTGCCGGCGTGTTCGGGATCCCCGGAGTGATACTCCTGCTTGCCCTTCAATTTATAATCTGACCTATGATACCTTCAAACATACGCTTGGACGGCGACACGCTGATAATACTGGATCAAACCAAGCTTCCCGGCGAGGAAGTCTATTTGGAGATCTCACACCGCGAACAGCTTTTTGAGGCTATTTCGAAGCTGCGCGTTCGCGGAGCGCCCGCGATAGGCATTGCCGCGGCATACGGCTATTACCTGTGCGCCAAGGCGGATCGGGATCAGGCCGATTTCTTCCGCCGCATGGACGACGCGGAGCGCTACCTTGCCTCCTCGCGCCCCACCGCGGTGAACCTCTTTTGGGCGCTTTCGCGCATGAGGCAGACCTTGAAGCGCAACGCGCTGCTGCCCCGCGGGGAGCTTATAGAAAAGCTTCGTCTGGAGGCCGTTGCCATACAGGAGGAGGACATCAAAAACAACCTGCGCATGAGCGAGCACGCGCTGCCCCTTTTGAAGGACGGCATGGGCGTGCTTACCCACTGCAACGCCGGCCCGCTTGCAACTTCGTGCTATGGCACGGCGCTCGGGCCCCTGCTGCTTGCCAAGGAACGCGGGATGAACATACACGTTTTTGCCGACGAGACGAGGCCGCTCCTTCAGGGCGCGCGTCTTACCGCATATGAGCTGATGAAGGCCGGCGTGGACGTGACGCTGATTTGCGACAACATGGCGAATCACGTCATGCGCGAGGGCTACATAAGCGCGGTGTTCATCGGCTGCGACCGCGCCGTGCGCAACGGCGACGCGGCGAACAAGATAGGCTCATCGGGCCTGGCCGTGCTTGCCAAGCGATATGGCATACCCTTTTACATGTTCGCTCCGCTGTCGACAGTCGATATGGAGACGGAGAACGGCAGAGGCATACGCATAGAGCAGCGCGATCCCTCGGAGGTGACGGAGCTCTATTTCAAAAAGCGCATGGCGCCCGAGGGCGTCAAGGTGCTGAATCCCGCATTCGACGTGGTGGAGCATGAGCTTATCACGGGCATAGTGACCGAGGAGGGCGTGATCACCGCCCCCTTCGAGGAGAATTTCAGAAAAGCATTCGAAAGGGCAAAAGCCGGAAAGGTTGAAGAAAATGCTTAAATTCAGCGATTATTTGAAGGGTGCGGACAAGCTTCGCGAAAAGCTTGGCGGGTTTGAGCCCGAGGTGCTCATAATACTCGGTTCCGGTCTCGGCAAGCTTGGGGACAGGCTGTCGGATCCCATAATCATCCCCTATGGCGAGATACCCAATATGAGGTTCTCCACCGCGCCCGGTCACGCGGGGAGGTTCCTTGCGGGCGAGCTGGGCGGCAGGAAGGTGCTGATGATGCAGGGCCGCCTGCACATCTATGAGGGATGGGAGGCCGAAGACGCGGTGTTCCCGATAAGGCTGGCGCACCTGCTCGGCATAAACAAGCTTATCGTGACAAACGCGGCGGGCGGCATCAACACCTCGTACAAGCCCGGCGAGCTTATGCTGATATCCGATTTCATAAAGCTGACCGGCCCCGATCCCCTGACGGGACCTAATCTTGACGAATTCGGACCCCGCTTCCCCGATATGAGCAAGGTGTTCGACCGCGAATACATGGCGGCCTTCCGCAGGATCGCGGAATCGCACGGCGAGAACATACACGAGGGCGTGTATTATTACTGCACCGGCCCGCGCTATGAGACCCCGGCGGAGATCCGCGCGATGCGCATACTCGGCGCGGACGCCGTGGGCATGAGCACCGTGCCCGAAAGCATCGCCGCACGTCACTGCGGCATGCGCATACTGGGTCTTACGCTCGTTACCAATATGGCGGCGGGCATACTCGATCAGCCGCTCTCCGGCGAGGAGGTAATCGAGGCGGGCAACGCCGCATCGGATCGTCTTTCCGGCTACGTTACGGAATTCCTTGAGGTCATATGATGCTTGATACTCTGATAAAAAACGCGGTCATTATCCCCATGACGGAAAGGGGCCTTGTGATAAAAGGCTCCATAGGCATTGCGAACGGAAGGATCGCCTGCATCGGGCCGGATGAGCCCGAGGCGCGTGAAACGATCGACGCGCGCGGGCACATCGTTATGCCCGGCCTTGTAAACGCGCACGCGCACACGGCAATGTGCGTCATGCGCGGTTATGCCGACGATTACAACCTGAAGACCTGGCTTTACGATAAGGTATTCCCCGTTGAGGCGCGGCTTGACGAGAGGGCGATAGTCGCGGGGGTGCGCCTTGGCATTGCCGAGATGCTTGCCTCGGGCACGACATCGTTTTCGGATATGTATTTCTGCCAACCCGCTGCGGCGAGGGAGATCGAACGGATCGGCATCAAGGCGAACCTGTGCAACGCCGTGCTCGCTCTGAGCGATAATTACGTTTTCGAAAAGGACCGCGCCGTAATCGAAACGAGCGAGCTGATAGAAAAATACGGCTCAAAGGGAGCCGTCCGCGCGGACGTTGCCATACATGCCGAATATACCAGCCCGCCCGCGATATGGCTTCGCGTGCGCGATCAGGCGAAGGAACACGGGCTTATCACGCATATACATCTTTCCGAAACCAAGGCCGAGCACGAGGAGGCCAAGGGCCGCCACGGCATGACGGCCGCCGCCGCATTCGAAAAATACGGCGTGCTTGACGGTCCCGTGCTGTTTGCGCACGGCGTGTGGCTTGAGGAGGACGATATGCGCATAATTGCTTCGCATCACGCCTCCGTCGCGCACTGCCCCGTTTCCAACCTGAAGCTCGGCAGCGGTATGGCCGACGTGCGCGCGATGCGCGAGGCGGGTATCAACGTCTGCCTTGGCACCGACGGCGCCTGCTCGAACAACTCGCTGGATCTGTTTGAGGAGATAAAGATCTCGGCGCTGCTCGCCAAGGGGCTTACGCTCGATCCCACCGCGCTTCCCGCATATGACGCGCTTGAGATGGCAACGGTGAACGGCGCGATCGCCCAGGGCCGTTCCGACGAGACCGGCAGGCTCAAGGCAGGCTACGACGCGGATCTTATTATGATAAACACCGACGCCGCGCATCTGCGCCCCGTTTACGATCCCATAAGCACCGTCGTCTATTCCGCCCGCGGCTCGGACGTGGAGCTGACCATGGTGAGGGGAAGGACCCTCTACCGCGACGGCAAATGGCTCACGCTGGATATCGGCAAGACCGTGAAGGCGGTCGAGGAATATGCCGTGCCGATAGTGAAAAACGAATAAGCTTTATCGGGGACATCCGTATAAGGATACACAGCCTCAAAAGGCATCTGTTTGAGACGCTTCGCGTTTTCAGCCCCCAATAAAATAACCGAGGATGGATCAGTCATCCTCGGTTTCGTTATTTCACGTTTGGTTTACCGGCAAAAACCTGAGTCTCCTTATGCGGATGCCCCCTTTGCCCTGTTTTTTGTGTTTAGTCAGTCGTAGATTATCTCGGCTTTTTCCTCGGGCTTGACTTCCTCGGCCTCGACCTCCTCGGCCTCGACGGTCTCCGGCTCCTCGGCGGGAGCTTCGGGCGAGTTATCGTCGTTGGCGGCCCATTCGGTGACGGCGCGGATGCCGAACTTGACTGTCTTGACCACCGACTTGCCGAAGTCCTTGCCGAACTGCTTGACGTTTTCGCCGAGCTCGCTGTCGGTAAGATTGTCGCCGATATTGCCCAGGTCCTTGCCGACCTTCTTCCAGGATTCCTTGATCGTTGTCATATTCTTTTGCTCCTTGAGACCCCGCTGTGCAAGGTCGTCCTTTCTTCCAATATATGGCTGATTTTTTGAGGCATGGCCTGCGCGTTTCGCACAAAATTCTCCCTTCACACATGACCTCATTTTATACTATAATCCGCCGAGCCCGCAAAGTCAAGCTTTTTCGTCAATAAAAGCGGGCGGCGCGATGAATACCCAGGCAATTTTCCGTAAAGAATTATTTGTGAGAATTCTTTTACGGAGGGTTTTTCATGGGCTCGGGCAAGGTCGAGATCTGCGGCATCAATACGGGGGAGCTCCCGCGGCTGGACGCGAAAAGGAGCGCGGAGCTGCTTGCGCGAACGGCGGCGGGCGACGGGGCCGCGCGCGAGCTGTTCATAGAGGCGAACCTGCGTCTTGTGCTGTCCGTCATACAGCGCTTTTCGGGGCGCGGCGAAAGCCCCGACGACCTCTTTCAGATAGGCTGCATAGGCCTTATAAAAGCCATAGACAATTTCGACGCCTCGCACGGGGTGCGTTTTTCGACGTATGCGGTGCCCATGATAATAGGCGAGGTGCGAAGATACCTGCGCGACAATTCTGCCATGCGCGTTTCGCGGTCGATACGCGACACGGCATATCACGCGCTGAGGGAGCGTGCGCGGCTTGAATACGAGCTGGGACGCGAACCGAAGCTTTCGGAGATCGCCGAGGCGCTGAATACGCCGGAGGAGGAAGTGGTTTTCGCGCTGGACGCGATAGCGGATCCCGTATCGCTGAACGAGCCCGTGTTCCGCGACGACGGCGACGCGGTATTCGTTGGGGATCAGGTGGCGGACGACAAGGCCACCGAGGAGCGATGGCTCGATTCGGTCGCGCTCAAAACCGGTTTGGAACAGCTTCCCGAAAGGGAGCGCAGGATCATAGAGCTTCGCTACTTCCTCGGACGCACGCAAACCGAGGTCGCGGGAGAGATAGGCATATCCCAGGCTCAGGTATCAAGGCTGGAGAAGCACGCGCTTGGGCAGATGAAAAAGTTCGTGTGAGGTTATAAGCCGCGAAGCTTTCGTTTATTCGCCAAAGGTTGAATTCCATCCCCCGATATGGTATTATAAATACGTGAATCCGCCGCAGAGGTCCGCTCTGCGGCTGTATGCATATTTGTAAGCGGCCAAGGCCGCAAAGGAAGGAGACCGATATGAAAAAGAGCCTGAAAGCCATAGCGGCGTCGCTCATCGCCCTTGCGATGATGCTGTTCGCGTCAGTTCCCGCGCCCAATGCGGCAAAAGCCGCCGGATCGGACCCGGTCCGCGCTTGCGCGGATCCCAACGAGACCGTGAATATCATAGTGAAGCTTGAGGATGCGCCAGCGCTTGCGCGCTTCCCCTTGGGAGATCACAGGATCGAAGCCGCGTGCGCTTATCTTCGCGCAAAGCAGGCCGAGACGCTCTCCTCCATCACCTCCGGCCCCGCGAAGGGTCTTTCCTTTGAGCTGCTTTACAGCTACACGATGCTGTTCAACGGCATTGCGATACGGACCGAATATTCCGCTCTGGACCGCATAAAGGCGCTCCCCGGCGTTGCGGACTGCTACGTGAGCCCGACCTTCACCCTGCCGGAGAAGGTGGACGCCGAGGGCGAAGCCGAAAGGCTTTCGACCTCCGTCGGCTTTATCAACGCGGACGATATGTGGGCGCTTGGCTTCAGCGGTCAGGGCATGACGATCGCGGTGATCGACACGGGCATACTTGCCTCGCATCCGGCATTTGCCGCCGCTCCCGAGCAGCCCCGCTTTGATACGGACGGGCTTGACGCCGTGCTTTCCGAAAACGAGCTCTGCGCCGAGCAGCGCTATCCCGGAGTGCTGACGGGAAGCGAGCTTTATTACAGCAGCAAGATACCCTATGCATTCAACTATTACGCGGGCAACACCGACGTTTCGCACGCTTACGCGCAGAACGATCACGGCACGCACGTTGCCTCCATCGCCGCGGGCAGCTCGCCCGAGGCCAAGGGCGTGGCCTATAACGCGCAGATAATCGCCATGCAGGTATTCAACGGCGGCAACGCCGACTGGATAGATATAGTCGCCGCGCTGGAGGACTGCGCGTATCTCGGAGTCGATTCCGTCAATATGAGCTTCGGCGCGGACTGCGGCTTTACCGACGACGAGGATCTTGAGGCGGTATTCACGCTGCTTGCCGCAAGCGGAGTGAACGTGGCGGCGGCTTCGGGCAACGCCGGCACCGCGGGCGGCGGAAATATCTTTAACGGCACGACCCCCACATTCAATTACGATAACGGCACCACCTCCACCCCCGCAACGCTTCGCGGCGCGCTGTCGGTGGCGGCAAGCTTAAACAGCGCCGATCACACCCCCGCGAGCTATTCGAGCTGGGGCTCCACTTCCGATCTGCGCATAAAGCCCGAGATAATGGCTCCGGGCGACAATATCACCGCCGCGGTGGATCCCGAATACTCCGGCGGCAGCTATGATATGAAGAGCGGCACCAGCATGGCCACTCCGCATATCGCCGGCGGCATGGCGCTCGTCAAGCAGTTCGTTAAGGAGCGCTTCCCCGAGCTTTCTCCCGCTGAGACGATGGAGATGGTCAACCGCCTGATCATGTGCACTGCGCATCCGGCGCAGATGAACGGCGAGCTTTACAGCCCCCGTCAGCAGGGCGCCGGCCAGGCCGATCTGGCTGCCGCGGCTGAGGCAAAAGCCTATATCGAGGTGAGCGGCTGCTCCCGTCCCAAGATAGAGCTGGGCGACGACGATGAGAAGACCGGCGTGTTCGCTTTTGATTTCGATATCGTGAACATCTGCGGACACGACCTTGATTACACGGTGGACACCCGCGTGCTGACCGAGGAGATCAACATGTGGCTCATAGGTTACAGCCTGGTGAACATAATGAACCATTCGCCCGAGGATATCACCCCGGAATGCACGGTCACCGCGCCCGCCTCCGTGCGGGTGCCCGCGGGCGGAAGGAGCACCGTCAGCGTGACGGTGGACCTGGGCTCCTATGCGCAGGTGATAGATTCCACGTGCCCGCTTGGGATGTACGTTGAAGGCTTTGTAAGGCTTTACGGCGAGACCGATCTTTCCGTGCCCTTCCTTGGCTTCTACGGCGATTGGGAATACGGCGCGGTGTTCGACCGCAAGAACTATTATGATCAGTACATGGGCATATCCCACACCTATCCCAACGAGTGGGGCACCAACCGCGCCGCGGCCAAAATGGGCGAAACGAACGTGCTTCTGGGCATGAATCCGTTTGCCTCCACAACAAGCTTCCTGCTTGACCGTGCCTCGCTCAGCCCCAACGGGGACGGGAACATGGATGCGATAGACCTTGTTCACACCTATCTGCTGCGCAACTGCGAAACCTTCCGCTATGAGGTGGTGGACGCAGAGACCGGCGAGCAGTATTTCGTGCAGGATCTGCATCTTGTTCCCAAGGCCGTGCAAAACTCCTTCGTTTCGTTCTATCAGCCCGTGGGCGCCGAGCCCTGGAGCGCGATCGAGCATTGGGGCGGCGGCGAGCTTGACGACGGAACGCACTGCATACTGCGCATGACGGGCTTTATGCAGAGCTTCGACACTTTCGATCCTTATGAAAACGAGAACGCCGTGTGGGAGGTGCCCATCACGATCGACAAGACCGCCCCGCAGCTTGTGAGCGGCGAACTGACCGACGGCAGACTTGAGCTTTCCGTTTGCGACAACCACTATACCGCGCTGATAGGCGTCTATTCCGACGCCGCCTGCACGGGCGTTATAAGCGAGACTCCCGTTGAGGAGACCTCGCGCGGGGCGGTCACCCGCCTTGGCATGGACGTGGGCGACAGCAGATGCGTTTGGGTGAAGCTCTGCGATTACGCCGGGAACGTTTCCGTGATCGAGATAGGCTCCGAGCCGATAAGCTTCCTCAAGGGCGACTGCGACCTTAACGGCACGGTCGATTCGGTCGACGCGCTGCTGGCGCTTCGCCACGCGCTCGGCATAATCGATCTGGAAGGCCCCACGTTCCTCGCGGGAGATATCGACGGCAACGGCGTTATCGACAGCACGGACGCCCTGTTCATACTGCGCTATGCGCTCGAAATAATCCATGAGCTCTGATATCGCGCCGTATAAGCTTGTAAAAAGCCGCAGAAAAAAAATAGAGGCTCAAGTATAATGGCATTATGCCGAAAGTGCGGTTGATGCCGAGAAAAGCCAACCGACAACAACTAACCAATTGAGCTCGTTATTGCCGGTTAGCTTCCGTCATTATTCCGATATGCAGCACAAAGCCGAGGAGAAGATCCCCGGCTTTGTGCATTTCGGTCAGCTTATCCCGAGCGCGAGTCTGAGTATCAGCAGTGCGTCGGTGGTGTCGATAGCGCCGTTTTCGTCCATGTCGCAGCCTTCAAGAAGCGTCTCGGGATCGCCATCGATACCGAGCGCCGCGCGGAGGACCAGGAGGGCGTCCTCGGTATCGACAGCGCCGTCGCCGTTGGCGTCGCCTATCAGTGTTTCATCATCAGTGAATTGCGCAATAAACACCTTTTCGGTCTCAAAAAACGTACTTAGATCAAGCTCCTCATCGGTCGATAATAAGTCGCCTTCCTCATTAAACCATCCTTCAAAATTAGAATTGTCTTGACAGGTTGATGCTGCAACAAACGAATCGTCGTCAATTGATACTATACAGCCAACATATCCGTTGCCAAAGGTTCTGATAGTATCTATTTGAAAATTCTTACAATTGCTTAAATCAATACTATTCAACGGGTTCTCTGTACAGTACAGATTTCTGACATAGTCATTTAAGTTCAAATCATTTATTCTATTTTGTGAACAATTGAGCGTACTCAAGCCGGTATTGTGGGAGACGTCCAAAGAGCTCAAGCGGTTGTTATCACACCAAAGGCTTTCGAGCAATGAACAATTTGAAATGTCAAGCTCTGTGAGATTATTGTTGTTCAAGGCAAGTTCACGCAACTGAACATTGTTCGAAAGATCAATTGCGGATAAGCAATTACCGTTTGCAGACAAACTCTCAAGCGCCGGGGCGTTCGAAACGTCTATACTGTTCAGACCGCATTCACGACAGCCTAACATCCATAACGACTCGCAGAATGGAATGCTGAAACTATCCATCTGCATGTAGTCACAGCTTATAACTTCCAGCTTCATATTATGCGAAAGGTCTATTTCTCTGATATGATTTTTTGCAGTGCTTGTGCCAAACGGATCATTGCCGAAATACAGATGAATCAATTCGGCATTGTTCGAAAGATCTAACGTGCCGAGATTATTGTTCTCACACCACAGCACTCTAAGCTTGAGACAGCTTGATACGTCAAGTTCCGTTAGGTAATTCGAATGGCAATACAGCCATTGTAATTCATTACAATCAGAAACGCTTATCCTATCCAAGCTGTTATTTCCACAATCCAAGTGGCATAGATAAGAACATGCGTCCAGCACTAATTCTCCATTCAGATTGCACATGCCTATTCGTATTTCGGCAATTCGCATTTCATCATTAAACATCTCCCAAGAGAACCGATGATGAGGGTTCCACGGATTATTATTATCCTCTCCCCATGATCCGGGATCGTTGGGATCATAGTCGGCATTCAGCAAAGTACCGTTTTTTATGCCGTTTTCGTTAGTTTGCTCAAGGAACGCGACAATTGTATTGTAGTCATGTTCATTATAGCCCTCCGGGACGATCCATTCTTCTTCGGCAATAGCCGCTTCACGAGCAAACGGAACTGCGAAAACAACAGACAAAGCAAGAAGAAGAGCAGAGAAAATTGAAAGGATACGCTTGTTCATTTTGGTATTTACCTCCTTAAACTTAACTAATCATGCAAATCAATTGATGATTAATATCTATTAATCATATTATAACGGGTTTTTATTTGATTGTCAATAGGGATTAATCTTGATTTATAAAAAAAATTATAGTAAAATATGCTCAGATTATTGATGGGAAGGTCTGTACAATGAAAATCCATTATGATATCATTCCGCTATACGAAGCTCGTATCTATCTTTCAGATCGGTTTTCAAAGAATCGGGTTCGGGAAAGACTAGCCGATATTCAGAAGAAATCTGCAAGTATGAATAATGAGTATTATGCTTTACTTGAGAGAATCTCTGCTTTTCAAGATGAACTCGACGAATTGTTTAAACCCGATGAGGTGATGCTTAAATACTTCACTCCGATCGAATTAAACCGGAATGTTTCAGATGCACTGACAATAACTATCGGAGGTATGCTGCTTGCGCTTCCGGGTGATTTACAGGCTCCCTTTGGTTTTGATAACCTTATTGAAACTTATATGCAATGGCCTCACGACTTTTTGATCGAGCACTTTTATACTAACTCACTCTCTCCCTTTTTTGCAGACAGAGACGAGGATAAAGGTATGCTGGGTTTTGTTGCTGCTGCTGACAAAATACTTGCTAAGCCCGAAGAAAAATGGGCGCTTGTGGATGCAATATCAAATCCTTTTCCTCATCTTGAAAAACTGCGGAATTTGGTCTGTGCAGTTGCAAATGAAATAGAACGAATAAGCCTGTCAATAAAGGATGAATTGAAAAGAGCAATAGAAGAAATCAAAGGTTTTGGGGATCCATCAGCTATATTAAACAATCTTCTGAGAATGAATATGCAGGATAGTGAAATCAAATGGACCGAGTATTACCAGAGCATTTTTGCCTTTAATCGGGTTTGTTTCGCTCCATCCACACACTACTTCACAAGCACTATTGAGCACGGAGGTAAAGAGACCCCTTTGGGTGATCCAAATGTTTTGCTAATCGTAGGTGTTTATATAGCTGCTCTTGTAAGGAAGAATGCTACAATCGACGGACCGAGTTCGCATCTCTATCTGCTTAAACTGATTTCCGATCCTATGCGTTTCAACGTCCTTTGCGATATGTGCGATCATTATACCTACGGACTTGAGCTCGCGGAAAAGTACAAGACTACACGCAGCGCCATGTACTATCATCTGGAAAAGCTGGTAAGCAATGGTCTTATCGACCTTAAGTCGTCCGAATACCGCATGCTCTACACCATGAACAAGCGAAACGTGTATAACAAGCTGAACGCGCTGCGTGATTATCTGACCAACGGCTGGAAGCCGGAGGATGAAGAATAGGCATTGCGTATGGTACCCTATACAGTTATAAAAAGCCGCAGAAGGAGCATCGGCATAAGCCTTGACCGTGACGGGAACGTGACGGTCAGGGCGCCGATGCTCTGCACCAAAAAGGAGATCGAAAACGCCCTGCGCGAGGCCGAGGGCTGGATCGGAAGGACGAGAGCGAAGCTCGACAGGGTCAAGGCCGAGGCGGAAGGCGCGGGGGCCTTGAGCGAAGGCGATATAAGGAAGCTCGGCGCGGATATGCTCAGGGTGCTTCCCGAAAAGCTTATGCGTTATTCGGCGCTTCTTGACGTGGAATACGGCCGCGTGAGCGTGCGCAATCAGCGCAGCAAATGGGGAAGCTGCTCCGCAAAGGGCAATCTCAACTTCAACTGCCTTTTGATGCTTGCACCAGAGGCGGTCATGGATTACGTGATAGTGCACGAGCTGTGTCACCTGAAGCATCCGGATCACTCGAAGGCGTTCTGGGCGGAGGTGGAGAGCGTCGATCCCGATTATAAGGCGCACAGGAAATGGCTGAAGGATCACGGCGGCGCGCTGATGGCGAGAGCGCACGCATTGGAATAACAGAACAGGAGAAAGCTCTATGGAAAAGAAAAACGAAACCGATATCGGAGAACTGTTTATTAAGCTCTTCCCGCCGGAAACTGATGCAGGCTTTGTCGAGGCTTCAAAAAAGCTTTGCGAATGGGACGGACGCCCGCGCATCGACGAGCTCAGAGCGTATTTCTGCAATATTTTTTTAGAATTGTATTCGGATGCGCCCGAGTACGATCCCAAATACGTATTCCTTGAGGATCCGGACTTGCACGCCTACTGCCGGGTGGCGGACAAGCTCTCTTCGGATCACGGCTTCTACAAGGGCGTGGCGGCTTTTTTCAGAGGCGACCGCAGAGCCGCGCAAAGACTGCTGCTGAAGAATATCGACGATCATCGCCCGACGGCGGAGGATCCCGTCACCGAATATGAGATCGCCGACTTTTTTGTGATATTCAAAAACAGGTTTCCTGCGTTCTGGCCCGCGCTCTGTGAGAAATACGCGGGATACGGCGTGTCGCCCGAAATAATCGATCTGTGCAGACTGATACCGAGGTATTTATCCTGCGCTATGGAGGAAAGGATCGATCTTCTGACGGATCATCTTTCCCGCTGTCCCGGATCCCGATTTGCAAGAGAACGTCTCGGATTGGATTATTATTCGATGAAGATGTGGAGGAACGCTGCCGCCTGCCTTGAAAACGACGACGATCCCGTTGCAGTCAAATACAACAATCTGCTGTATTATTTGGCAAACGCGTATTTAAAATGCGGAGAGCTTGTTTCCGCGGAAAAGACCTGCAGGAAATGCCTTGACGCCTATCCCGACGAGCCGGACGTGATGAATCTTTTGGGCTATACCCTTATGAAGCGCAAACGGTATTCCGAGGCGTTGAGCGTATTTGAAAAATGTCTTGAAGAAAACAGGGATATTCCCTATTCCGCGAACAACTGCGTTAAAACGCTTCTGTACTTGGGCAGGAATAAGGAAGCGCTGGATATCGTGAACGGAGGAAAGTACCGGATCGATAAGCACATCACCGAAAAAGCCGTTCGCGCATACAGGGAAAAGCGTCCTGCGGCGCGGATCACGATCGAGGAAGGGCCGGATGAAGCGGAGCTTACAGCGGAGCGCCGCGCGGCTTCCGAAAAGAGCGGCATGCAGTTCCATCTGGAGAAGCTGCTCGAGGACGAGCTTGAAGCCAAGCTCAACGCAGGTATCCCCGTTTTCGGAAAAAAGCTCAGCATATTCAGAAGGCCGGGCGAATACGGGAGACAGTACGTGATACCTGTGGGAAGGCTCGATCTGCTTTGCGAGGACGAGGAAGGGGATCTTTACGTTGTCGAATTGAAACGCGATTCGGGCTATGACGACGCATACGCCAAAACCGTGCAGTACATGGAGTGGTTTGAAAAGAGCACAAGATTCAAGAACAAAACGATATTCGGAATAATCTGCCTCAACGCCCCGTCAAATGAGCTTATTGAGAAGGTGCGCGGGAATAAGCGGATCAGCCTTTTCGAGTATTCGATCCGCTTTTCGGAGATCGAATGATGGCAATAAAGGAGTAAAAATGTTAGACAGCAAAGGTTTCGATCTGTGGGCAGACGGCTATGATAAGGCCGTAGGACTTTCGGACGAGGATAATCGCTATCCCTTTGCCAGGTATAAGGACGTGCTCGGCAGCATCTTCGCGCGCGTGATGGAAAAGGGCCCCTGCCGCGTACTTGATTTGGGCTTTGGCACAGGCGTACTGACGGCAAGGCTGTATGAGGCCGGGTGCGAGGTCTTCGGGCAGGATTTTTCGCCCAATATGATCTCAAAGGCCAAAGCGAAGATGCCCGGAGCAAAGCTTTTCTGCGGTGATTTTTCAAAGGGGCTCGCGGATGAAATTACGGCGAACCGCTTTGACGCGATAGTCGCGACATACTCGCTCCACCATATCCCGGATGCGGACAAGCCTTTATTCATTCGCGGTCTGTATGCGCTCCTAAACTGCGGCGGGACGCTTTTGATAGGCGACGTTGCCTTCCGCACACGCGCCGAGCTTGAGAAGTGCAGAGCCGAGGCCGGCGACGAATGGGACGACGAGGAATACTATTTCGTTTTTGACGAGCTCGAGCCCCTGCTGCCCGGGTTGGGATTCGAAAAGATCTCACACTGCGCGGGGATTTTGAGCCTTCGCCGCGATTGACTTTTTTTACATTTGCTGATATAGTAATAGCATCCTGAAAGATCGGAGCTTATTTTGTTATGCTTAAAGACGGTAAGGTGCTCGTTGGCAAGGGCAATATCGAAACATACATACTCCCGCAGATGGCGAACCGCCACGGCCTGATCGCCGGCGCGACCGGCACGGGCAAGACCATCACTTTGAAGGTGATGGCGGAAAGCTTTTCCGACATGGGCGTGCCCGTATTCCTTGCGGACGTCAAGGGCGACCTTGCGGGCTGCGTCAAGGCGGGCGATTACGAGACGATAAAAAAGCGCGTGGAGGGCATGGGCTTTGACGAGACGACCTTCCCCATGAAGGCTTATCCCGTGAAGTTCTGGGACGTATTCGGCGACGGCGGGCATCCCGTGAGGACGACCGTTTCCGAGATGGGTCCTTCGCTGCTTGCAAGGCTTCTGGGCTTGACCGAGGTGCAGACGGGCGTGCTTGCGATAGTGTTCCGCGTGGCGGACGACAAGGGCTGGCTGCTGACGGACCTGAAGGATCTGCGTGCTATGGTGGCCTATTGCACCGAGAACTCATCCGATCTGCTCAACGAATACGGCAATATCTCGCGCCAGTCCGCAGGCGCCGTGCAAAGGGCGCTCCTGCAGCTTGAGGACGCCGGCGGAGACGTTTTCTTCGGCGAGCCCGACATACAGCTTGCCGACTGGATGCAGAATTCCGATGACGGACGCGGCTATATCAACATATTCCACTGCGCTAAGCTGTACAGGTCTCCCCTGCTCTATTCGACCTTTATGCTGTGGCTGCTGGCTGAGCTGTTTGAGGAGCTGCCCGAGGTGGGCGACCTGGAAAAGCCCAAGCTGGTGTTCTTTTTTGACGAGGCGCATCTGCTTTTCCACGATTCGACCAAGGCGCTGAGGGACAATATCGAGCAGGTGGTGAAGCTCATACGCTCCAAGGGCGTGGGCGTGTACTTTATCACGCAGCAGCCCTCCGACGTGCCCGATCCCATATTGGCTCAGCTCGGCAACCGCGTGCAGCACGCTCTGAGAGCCTACACTCCCTCGGAGCAGAGGGCGGTGAGGGCCGCGGCGCAGACCTTCCGCGTAAACCCCGAATTCGACACCGAGGAGGCCATAATGGCGCTTGGCACGGGCGAGGCGATAGTCAGCTTCCTCGATGAAAAGGGCCGCCCCAATATCTGCGAGCGCGTGACGATCATGCCCCCGCAGTCCATGATGGGCGCGATAGACGACGAGCGCAGGAAGGCCGAGATAGAGGCCTCGGACGTCTACGGCAAGTATGACGAGGCAGTGGACAACGAATCCGCATACGAGATAATCAACGCGGACAAGCTCGAGCGCGAAAAGCAGCAGGCCGAGGAGGCGCAGGCGGCGCTTGAGGCCAAGGAGCGCGAGAAGGCCGAGAAGGAAGCCGCAAAGGAGGCCGCGCGCAAGGAAAAGGAAAAGGCCGCCGCCGAAAAGAAAAAGGCCGCAAAGAAGAAGAATTCCACTTTGGGCAAGGTGGCGTCGTCGACCGTGAATTCGATAGGCCGCGAGCTGGGCAAATCCATTTTCCGCGGGATCCTGGGCATATTTAAGAAGGGATAATCAACAGTTGCCTTATATTATAGCAGGTTCGGTACTGATAATCGTCTTGACTGCCGCGCTCCTCTATGCTACGAGGGAGCGCAGGCGGTTCAATTCGTCCCAATACAGGCGCATCACGGGCAATTCGTGGGACGACGTGCGCTCCGACGCGAGCCGCAGCGCCGAATACAATATCTACGACGCCCTGCGCGAATATGAGAAGCGCGGCGCGAAATTCCTGTTCAACCTATACATACCCATGGAGCACGGCGGCACGACCGAGCTGGACGCGATCATGATCTGTTCGCGCGGGATACTCGTTTTCGAGAGCAAGAGCCGCTACGGATGGATCGAGGGCAGCGACACCGAGCGCGAATGGAAGCAGCTGCTCTTCAGGCGGGACGGATCGCTTATCGAAAACAAGCTTTACAACCCCGTCATGCAGAACCGCGGGCACGTGGCGCATCTTAAAAAGCTTCTGGGCGGCAGGGTGCCCATGTTCTCCGTGATCGTATTCTCGGACAATACGGACATAAAGCGCATCAAGGTGAGCTATCCCGATACGCTCATCACCAACGAAAGCAGGCTTAAAATAGTCGCGGGCAATATCTATTGGAACGCCCCCGAGGGCTTGAGCGAGAGCGACATACAGAGCATCTATTTCAAGCTTTATCAGTACACGCGCGTCTCCGACGAGGAGAAGGAAAAGCATATAAAGGATATCAAAAAGAAGTATCTTTCGGAAAGGAACGGAGCCTCGAAGAAGGCGCAGTCCAAAGCGCGCCCACGGCCCGCTCAGACGAATCGGCAGAGGCAGACCCGCCCGCCGCAGGTACGAAGGACGCCCCAAAGGCCGCGAGGCAATTGAGATGAAATATAAAAAATCCTGTGATCACAGGATTTTTTGTTTGCTTATTCGAGCTCGGTGAGGTTGTTGACCCATTTGCGGCGCTTGATCATGATATAGCCTATCACGCATTTTATGATATCGAGCCCGCGCACGATTATGAACATGGGCACGATGGGGATATCGGTGAAGCGCGAGAGCACGAACGCCGTGGGCACGCACACGGCCCAGACGAACACGCTGTCGAAGAGGAACGTGATGAGCGTTTTGCCGCCGGAGCGAAGCGTGAAATAGCTTGAGTTGGTGAACGAATCGACGGGCATCATTGCGGCGCTTACGAGCAGCAGGGTGCAGGCAAGATCGCGCACGCCCTCGGTGGTGTTATAAAGCATGGGGATGAACCGCGCTACGGCCGCCATTATAATGCCCACGGCGGTGCAGAGCAACAATGAGAACATGATGAGACGCCTGTCCTCCTCGACGGCCTCTTCCTCGCGTCCCGCGCCGAGATGCTGACCGACTATTATCGATATCGTCGCGCCCATGGCAAAGAACGAGCAGAAGAACAGGTTGGACACCGTGGAGGAGATATTGACCGCGGAGACCACCTCGAGCCCGCGCTTGGAATAGCACTGGTTGAGCATCGTCATGCCGCTTGCCCACAGCACCTCGTTGAGCAGCAGGGGCAGTCCCTTTATTGCGATGTTCTTGAGCAGCGCTCCGGGCACCTTGGGTGAGGAATAGAGCCCCTTTAAATAGGTGAAGCTCTTTATATTTCCGTGCGCCCAGATGATGAGCACGGCGCATTCCACCACCTTGGCGACGATGGTTGCTATCGCCGCGCCCCTGACGCCCATTGCGGGGGCGCCGAGCTTTCCGAATATGAGCACGTAATTGAGCGCGAGATTCACGATGATCGCGATTATGCCCGAAAGCATGGGAACGGTGGTCTGCCCCGTCTCCCTGAGCGTGCCCGCGTAGACCTGTGATATCGCGAATGGAAGCATGGGGATGAGCATCAGCGCAAGATATTCCCGCCCGTAAGCCAGAGTGGCCTCGAGATCGAGATCCTCCTGCCCCTGATGGAGGAAGAGCCTTATAAAATCGTCGCCGAAGAATATGAAGGCGAGCGTGAACAGCACCACCGAAGCGACGGCGATATAAAGCTTGACGCGGATCGAATTGCGCACGCCCACGTCGTCACGCTTGCCGTAAAACTGCGTGGTGAATATGCCCGCGCCGGAAATGCCGCCGAATATGCACAGATTGAAAACGAACATGAGCTGATTGACTATCGCCACTCCGCTCATGGGCTCGGTGCCCAGCCTGCCGACCATTATGTTGTCCAGAAGGCTCACGCCGTTGGTGATGACCTGCTGGATCAGTATCGGTATCATCACCGTGAACACACGGCGATAAAACGCCTTGTTTCCGAAATATTTACTCATAGTTTTATCCGAAAAAGAATTTGCCCCTATTATAACAGATAGGGGCAAAAATGCAAATATATGTTATCCGAGGAACTTGAGCTTGGGCCGTATGCGGCGGATATAGAGCAGGTCTATCACGGCAAGCCCCATATCATAGATCAGAAGGCACAGTGTGAGGCCCGCAAAGAACACGACGTTCATCACCGTGCCCGCTTCGCCGAGATCCTTCATCACGGCGTCAAGCCTGAGCACGAAATAGAGGAACGCATACAGCGCGCCTGTCACGACGGCGAAGAATGCGAGCTTGGCGAAAAAGCGCAGCGCCTTTGAAGGGATGTGGAGGAAGAGCGGGCGTATGATCGGATAGTATCCGAGGGCGACGTAAAAGAACGCGAGCTCTTTATCGGGACAGAGCAGCGCCGACAGCACCGCGGAGGCGATATAGCAAAGGGCCGCCCTTCCCTTGCCGAATTCGTGCAGCACGGGTATGAGGCAGAGCGAGGCCAGAAGCGGCGCGGCATAGGTCAGCACCGCAAGCACGCTGCCGAAGAGCATCAGCACGACGCCAAGCGCCGCCATCATTCCGCAGAACGTGACGGTGAGCGCGGTATTCCTTTTTGAATTCCTTTTGGGCGGCATTATCGATCCAGCGCATAGCGGGGCATGGTCTCGCGGTCGCGGAACTCATGCTTTTCATAATAGCCTATGAGCTCTCCGGAATCATCGCGAAGGGCGACCATATAGACGTCCTTATTGACGGTGGGATTATGGAAGGTGTGCACGATATTGTGCGATACTTCCTCCCCGAACCAGTCGAATACCCTGAGGATCGCCTGGCGGCTCCTCTCGTTATGGCAGTCCATTATGCTTTTGCCGACGAGCGAGAAGCCTCCGTGCTTTTCCTCGGCCTTCGCCGCGGCGGGATTCATATAGATTATGGTGTGGGTGCAGTCGCAGATGACGATCGGCGCGCGGTCCTGCTCCAGAACGCTTTTGAAAAAGGGAGAGAGCTCCATAATTATACCTCGAATGCTTTATTGAGGTCATTTTAGCAAAAGTGAAATGAGGTGTCAATCCCCTCGGCGCCATCCGCCGACAAAACGAACGGCGCCGGCTTGAATCGACCGGCGCCGTATTATTGCGGATAAGCCTTTTTACACCATCAGCTCCGTTATGAGCTCGGCGATCTCGGCGGGATTCTCGATCGTGAGGCCGGAGATCATGCGGGCATTGGCATAGAGCACCTTGCTGTACTTTTTGAGCCTGTCCTTATCCTCGATGAAGAGCATTTTGAGCTTGCCCGCGATGGGGTGATCCTTGTTGATCTCGAGCACCTTTTCGGCCTTGACGCCGCTCTCGGCGCCGGGCATGCGGCCAAGGGTCTTTTCCATGCCCACGGAGACCGCGCCCTCGCTGGATATGCAGGCGGGATGGCCGGTGAGCGAGCCGGTGAAGCGCACAGCGGAGACGCCTTCGCCTATCGCTTCCTTCATAAAATCGAATAGATCCTTGGATTTTTCGTTCTCGAGCTTCAGGCTTTCCTTCTCCTCGTCGGTGGCGATATCGAGCTCGTCGTTGGTGACGTTGGCAAACTCGTGCCCTTCGTATTCGTGCAGCATCATAAGGGCGAACTCGTCGACGTCCTCCAGAAGATAGAGCACCTCGAAGCCCTTGCCCGTGACGGCTTCGACCTGCGGCAGGAGCTTGACCTGCTCGCGGCTCTCGCCGGCGGCGTAATAGATCTTCTTCTGGCCATCCTTCATGCGGGAAACGTATTCCTTGAGGGTCACGGACTCGTCGGATTCGGAGGAATCGAACATCACAAGGTCCGAAAGCACGTTCTTGTGCATGCCGTAATCCGCATAAAGGCCGTACTTGAGCTGAGTGCCGAAGGCCTTGAAGAAGGTCTTGTACTTATCGCGCTCGTTCTCCTGCATCTTGAGCAGCTCATCCTTGATCTTGTTTTCAAGCGCGCGGGCGATGGCCTTGAGCTGCCTGTCGTGCTGGAGCATTTCCCTGGAGATATTGAGGGAAAGATCGGAGCTGTCGACCAGGCCCTTTACAAAGCTGAAATAGTCGGGCAGGAGCTCTTTGCACTTTTCCATAATCATAACGCCGGAGGAATAGAGCTGCAGGCCCTTTTCGTAATCGCGCGTGTAATAATTATAGGGCGCGTTCGCGGGGATGAAGAGCAGGGCGGTGTAATCGGATATGCCCTCGGTCTTCTGCCTTATCACCTTGAGGGGCGCTTCGTAATCGTGGAACTTTTCCTCGTAGAACGAGGCGTAATCCTCCTCGGAGACCTCCTTGGGATCCTGCTTCCAGATGGGCGTCATGCGGTTTAACGTTTCATCCTCGAAAACGTCCTCGTACTCGGGCTTGTCATCGGGCGAGCCCTCGACGCGCTTTGAGTGTGAGACCATCATGCGGATGGGATAGCGGATATAATCGGAATACCTTTTAACAAGGCTTCTTATGCGGTAATCCTCAAGGAATTCGGAGTATTTTTCATCGTCGGTATCGGGCCTTAAAAGGAGCGTGATCTCGGTTCCGTGCGAGGAGAGCTCGCCGGGCTCGACCGTGTAGCCGTCCACGCCGGAGGATTCCCACTTCCATGCCTCGTCCGAACCGTAGGCGCGGGAGACGACGGTGATCCTTTCGCTCACCATGAACGCGGAATAGAAGCCCACGCCGAACTGACCGATTATGTCGATATCGGGCTTCTGCTCGCCATCCTTCTTGAAATCGAACGAGCCGCTCTTGGCGATGGTGCCCAGGTCGCTCTCAAGCTCTTCCCTGGTCATGCCGCAGCCGTTATCGCGTATGGTCAGCGTGCGCGCGGACTTATCGGGAGTCAGACGGATCTCGTAATCCCCGCGGGCAAGGCCGACGCCGCCCTCGGTGAGCGAGCGGTAATAGAGCTTGTCGATCGCGTCGGAGGCGTTTGAAATGAGCTCGCGCAGGAATATCTCCTTATGCGTATAGATCGAGTTGATCATCATGTCGAGGAGCTTTTTGGACTCCGTTTTGAACTGTTTCTTCATTTATATCACCTCAAATGTGTTTGGTATCTTAATAATTATCTTATCACGTTTTTGGTATATTGCAATCGTTTCGATCAATATATTTTTTCTTTTCGGTCGGAAGGTGATATAATGGTCTTAAATAAAAAACAAAAACAGGAGGCAAATATGGACAAGAACGAATTCAAAAGGATATGCGCCGAGCTGATCTCCAACCCGCCCTGCTGCGCGGAGCTTGCAGAAGCCGGCAGAAGGTGGCTCGATTCCATAGGCACCGCGGATGAAAAGAACGCCGCCGAAGCCCTTATTGCGGAGCTTGAGGAGGACGTGAACACCATTGACGATACTATCGGCTTTTTCGGGAGTGATTTTGCAAAGGAGCATTTCGGCGCGGAGCGCGCGCAGATGATACTCGAAGGCGCCCTTGCCGCAAAGGAAAAGGGCGAAAAATGGTGCACCTGCCCCGCCTGTCAAAGGGGAGCGGTGCTGCTTGAGAACAGAGAGGTCATTTTAAACTAACTCGGCCTCTATGATATCATCGATCTTTATGCTCGTGCCGTCGTCGAATATGACGGCGCGGGCATATTCGTCTATTACAGCGATATTGCCGCGGTGGGAGAATATCGCTCCGCCCTCCTTGAGCTTGTCGGCGGCAAAATAATCTATGCGCGCTTTGGGGCTGCTTGCGATATTCGCTTTGATATTGCGAAGGCAGACGTCTATCAGGTGCTTTTCATCCTCGTCGAGCAAAGGCCTTCCGGAGGTGAGGCGCGCGGTCTCTTCGATCTCGCCGTCAAAGCCCGTCAGCGCGGCAAAGGGCGCGAACTGCGCCGCCCGATCGTAATTGGACATATGCGGGCGATCCTTGGAAACATGCCTGGGACCGTGCATTAGCTCGTCGTATGCGTGCGCGTCGTGCCTCAATTCAAGCACCTCCCCTACCCCGCTTTTTCGCCTTCTTCACACTTCTTTTCGCCCGGCTTTTCGACCTTGTCGCCCTCGCCCGAGCGGTGGCCGCCGACCTGTGCGTTGCGCTCGCGGGCCGTGGCGCCCTCCTCGAAATTCATGCCCTTCAATATGGCGTTTTTGCCGAACTTATTGCGTATTTTTATAACGGCGTCCTGCCGCGACCGCTCGCGTTCACGCTGTGCCGCGTCCGCCTGCGCCCTTTTGAGCTGCTCCTCGGGATCGCTGAAAAGATCGAACTGCCGGTATTCCTCCTTGGGCGCCTCGTCCTCGCGCAGCACGCGGTTTGCCGCTATCCCCAGCCGCCTGACGGTGAGCGCCCTGTCGGCTATGCGCTCGAACAGCGCGACCGCCGCCTCGGTTATCTCGCGCGTGGAGGAGGTTGGCCCGGAAAGATTCACGGAGCCGTGCGCGGATCTGGGCGCTTTTCTTCCATAGTAATCGCTGACGATATCGCCCTTGTAATATCTGCGGCGCTCGGGATCGGTGACGTTCTCGGTGTCGTAGCCGACGGACAGCACGAGCTGATCGGTGACGAAGCCCTTTGAAAAGAGATCCATCGAGAGCCCGTCGGCCATCTCGCGCACGATGAGACGCGCCCTGTCGAACGCATAGGGCGTGCTTAGCACCTGACCGCTGCTCAAGGAATGCGCGCGCGGGCGATAGGCCTTTATATCCGCCATGGTGCAGGACTCCCAGCCCCAGGCGTGATCGATCAGAAGCTCGGCGTTTATGCCGAAGAGCTTGTAAAGGAACGATTCGTTCAGCGCGCTGCGCTCGCCCGCCTCGGACACCACGGCGATATCGCCCATGGTGCGGATGCCGTATTTATCGAGCCTTGCGGCGATACCGCGCCCGATGCGCCAGAAATCGGTTATGGGAGTGTGCGCCCAGAGCCTTTCGCGGTAGCTCATCTCGTCAAGCTCGGCGATCCTCACGCCGTTCTTATCGGGCTGCATATGCTTGGCGTCGATATCCATCGCGATCTTGGCAAGATAGAGATTGGTGCCAATGCCCACGGTGGCGGTGATGCCCGTTTCATTTAAAACGTCGCCTATCATGCGCATGGCAAGCTCGCGCGCGGTGGTCTTCAAGGGCCTCAGATACTTGCTGACGTCTATGAACACCTCGTCCACCGAATAGACGTGGATATCCTCGGGCGCGATATAGCGCAGATAGATCTTGTAGATATTGGCGCTGACTTCCATATAGCGCGCCATGCGGGGACGCGCCGTGATATAATCGATCTTGAGCGAAGGATCGGCGATAAGCTCGGAGCCGATATAGGAGGAGCCCGAGAATTCGTGCCCCTTGGCGGCGAATTTTCGGTCGGCATTGAGCTCGGCCACCCTTTGGACGACCTCAAAGAGCCTCGCGCGGCCGGATATGCCGTGCGCCTTCAAGGACGGCGTGACGGCAAGGCAGATGGTCTTTTCCGTGCGGGATTCATCCGCGACCACCAGATTGGTATCCAAAGGATCCAGGCCCCTGTCCGCACATTCCACCGAGGCATAGAAGGATTTGAGGTCTATACACACATAGGTTTTTTCGCTCATTCGTTCCATATTTGTATTATAGCACATTCATTCTATTTGTCAACAGGGAAATAAAAAATCCGGCAGGAAATATCATCCTGCCGGAAATCATTTCTAAGGGCGCATGCGCATAAGGAGACGCCCAAAACTTATTTCATCCCGCGCTTGACCATTTCGGTCACGGCGAAGGTGGCGACGTCGTCGGCATACTTGCCGGCGCCGAAGCCGGCGTCATAGCCAAGCTCCTTTGCAAGCTCGTGCGTGATGCGCGCGCCGCCGCAGCAGAGTATGAACCGATCGCGCAGGCCCTCGGCCTCGAGATACTCGACCAGCTCGGTGAGGTTCTGGATGTGGATATCCTTCTGCGTGACGGTCTGCGAAACGAGCAGCACGTCGGCATTGACCTCGAGCGCCTTCTTGACGAATTCCTCGTTGGGGATCTGCGCGCCCCAGTTATAGGCCTCGATCATCTCATAGCGCTCCAGGCCGTAATGCCCCGCAAAGCCCTTGCGGTTCATTATGGCGTCGATGCCGACGGTGTGCGCGTCGGTGCCGGTGGAAGCGCCTACCATGATTATCTTGCGGCCGAAGTGCTCCTTGATGTATTCGTTGGTCTCCTCCATGCTCATGGTCTCCTCCTCGACCGTGACCACGTGGATGTTCTCATAGTCGACGGAGTGGGAAACGGAGCCGTAAACGACGAAGAAGGTGAATTCCTTATCAAGCGTCTTGGCGCAGGCGACGTTGGGCTCGTCAACGCCCATCTTGCGCACGAGCTGACGGGCGGCTTCAACGCCGCGCTCGTCGTTCTTTACGGGCAGGGTGAATGAGAACTGCACCTTGCCGTCGTTCATCGTGTCGCCATAGGCCTTGACGCGCTTGGGATCGAAATGGGTATCGAAGTCCGCTTTATGCGTATTATACAAACCACTGCTCATACCTTACAGACTCCTTTTCATAAGCTCGATGAAGGGATTGAAGTAGACCGCGTCCTTCCTTGTGACGCCGTTCAAGCCCTTGCCTCCGTCGCGCGAGCGCTTGATATCGGCGAATATGCCCTTTTCAAGGGTGGCGAAGAGGCCCATCTTCTCGATCTCGGCCAAAAGGTCGGTCGCCTTCTGCAGTACCTCGTTGGCCCTCTTTTCCATTATGCCGCCCTCACGGAAGGTGATATCGTCGCCCAGATCGTGCATGGTGCGGAAGATGTACTGCGCGTTCTCGATGGACAGCGCACGGTCGCTCATGAACGGGGTGTGGATGGCCTCGGTGAGCATGCCCAGCAGGTGGAGCTTCTGCCCCGTCAGTATCGTTACGATATTGAAGAGCGCGTCCTGCACGTGACCGCGGAAGATATTGCCCGTCATGAACTTGGTCGGGGGCATGTATTTCAGCGGCGCCTTGGGGAATATCTGCCTTGCCATCTGCGCCTGAGCGAGCTCGTAGAGGAAGCCGTTGGGCACGTCGGGATCGATTTCGAAGGCGTGGCCCAGGCCCTGCTGTTCCTCGGGCAGGCCGGCTTCAAGCGCGAACTGCTCGTTCAAGAACTGCGAGGCGAGCACGGTGTGCGCTTCCTCGACCGCGTCGGCGGTGGTGAGATAGTTATCCTCGCCGGTGTTGATTATGACGCCCGCGAAGGAATTGATCACGCGGCTCATAAACTGGTCGATTATGGTGCGCTGCGGGTTGATATCGCGGAAGAGTATGCCGTAAAGCGCGTCATTGAGCATGACGTCGAGCCTTTCGAGCGCGCCCATCGCGGCGATCTCGGGCATGCACAGGCCTGAGCAATAGTTGCACAGCCTTATATAGCGGTGCTCCTCCTCGCCCACCTCGTCGAGCGCGGCGCGCATGAGGCGGAAGTTTTCCTGCGTGGCATAGGTGCCGCCGAAGCCCTCGGTGGTGGCGCCGTAGGGGACGTAATCAAGCAGGCTCTGGCCGGTGGTGCGGATAACGGCAATGATATCCGCGCCCTGCTTGGCAGCCGCCTTGGCCTGAGTGATATCCTCATAGATATTGCCGGTGGCGACGATCACGTAAAGGTAGGGATCGGTCTTGTCGCCGAACTCGGAGAGATACTCGTTTCGCTTGGCGACGTTCTTCCTGATGCGCTCAACGGTGGCCTCGGCAACGGGCATAATTGCGGAGCGGATCTCGTCGATCGAACGGGGCGGCAGATTGGAAAGATCGATCCTGCCCTCGTCGATACCCTCGGCAATGCCCTGGGGATCGAGCCCCGTATCGAGCATGGCCGTGCCGATAAGGTAAGCCGCGCCGACGCCCAGCAGGCCCTTCTCGTTCATATGGTCGACAACCACGTTAGGCAGGGGGACGTCGAGGGCGTTCACGCCGTCGATGCCCAGAAGCCTGCACACGGTGCGCTCGACCGTGACGGTGGTGTGGAGATCGATAAAGCTCTGCGTATCGACGGCTATGCGATGCGCCGCCTCGCGCGCTTTATTGACGTTCTCCTGATTCAGTCTAAGCTTTTCGTTCATTATAAGCTCCCTGCTTGCCGCTTTTGTTCGTTCAGTGCTTCTTGCTTCTCTCGAGGCGGGCAAGGCCCTTGGGCTCGAGGGAGATAGCGCCGTCCTTGCGGCCCTGCTCGAGGCCGGCTACGCCGACGGGCTCGAAGCGGGCTTCCTTTGCCTTGCGGCACTCCTCGCAGTGGCAGTCCTCCTCATAGTGCTCGGGCTCGGTATAGGTGGTGATAACGCCCTCGAAGTTGCGGAGGATGGTCTTCCTGGGGGTCTGGCTGATGACATAGTTGGGCATGACGGGAGTCTTGCCGCCGCCGCCGGGAGCATCCACTACGAAGGTGGGCACGGCATAGCCGGAGGTGTGGCCCCTTAAGCCCTCGATGATCTCGATGCCCTTGGAAACGGGCGTGCGGAAGTGGGTGAGGCCCATCGACAGGTCGCATACGTAGATGTAATACGGCCTGACCCTGATATAGACGAGGGCCTGCACGAGCTTTTTCATGACGTGCACGCAGTCGTTAACGCCATGGAGCAGCACGGTCTGGTTGCCCAGGGGGATGCCGGCGTCGGCCAGCCTTGCGCAGGCAGCTTTCGATTCCTCGGTGATCTCGTTGGGATGATTGAAGTGAGTGTTCAGCCAGATGGGATGATACTTCCTGAGCATATCGCACAGCGCGGGGGTGATCCTTTGCGGACACACGACGGGCGTGCGGGAGCCGATGCGGACGATCTCCACATGGGGGATCTTGCGCAGCTCGGAGATGATGTATTCGAGCTTTTCATCGGAGATCATGAGCGCGTCGCCGCCGGAGAGCAGAACGTCGCGCACTTCGGGATGGTTCCTGATGTATTCGAGGCAGCCCTCTACCTGGCAGTCGGGCACCGCGGTATCGTTCTGACCGGCGAAGCGGCGCCTGGTGCAGTGACGGCAGTACATGGAGCACTGGTCGGTAACGAGGAAGAGCACGCGGTCGGGATATCTGTGGGTGAGGCCGGGAGTGGGCGAATCGGTATCCTCATGGAGAGGATCGAGCTGATCCTCGGGCGCCTGATAGAGCTCGAGCGCCGTGGGGATGGCCTGACGCCTTATGGGATCATAGGGATCGTCGGGATTGATGTGAGAGAGGTAATAGGGCGTGATGGCCATGCGGAGGGTGCCCAAGCATTTCTTTACGCCGTCCTCCTCCTCGGGAGTGAGAGCGATGTATTTCTTGAGGTCCTCAAGGGTCTCGATGCGATTGGCGACCTGCCACTGCCAGTCGTTCCAGAGTTCATCGGGGATGTCCTTGAAAAGGCCGTATGCACGGCTCTGATTGATGGTAACCATAGTCAATTCCTTTCAGTTTAAAGATTGTTGATCATTCTGCGCTGTTTGTCAGCGCGTTTTCGGGATCGAACTCGACGTCCTTGAATACGGGACCGTATTTGGTCACGCAGCTTGCGGGAACGAACGCATGCAGGGTGTACACGCGCTCGTTATCGACAACGTATTTCACGAGCCACATCTTTTGTATCTCGCCGGAGACGCGGTATTCCGCAGTCGCCTCCATGGAGAGACAGACGTAATGCTCGTTCTTTTCGTATTTGAAATCGTCGATCGTGTAATCCGCGTTCTGAGCGTCGACCATGCCAAGGGCGATCTTCATGTATTCGCGCGCCTGTTCCTCGGAAAAAGAGGCGATTTCGGCGTATTTCCTGGAGGGGATCATGTAATAATAGCCGTTATGCTCGTAATCCCGGAACGAATCGAAGAATTCATAGGTGAGCACGCCTTTGTCGTCCTCCGTGTTGGCGACAAAGATGAGCTGCTCCTCGTCCTCGGAAGAGTTCACGAAGCAATCGAGATAATTGAATTTGAGGGCCGAGCCGTCGTCATACGGCACGTAGCTCACCTCGCCGTAATCGACCTGAGTGGGGCCCTCGGGCACGTACTCGTTCTCATGCCCGCAGCCCGCAAGGGCGGATATGAGAAGCAGCGCCGTCAGCGCAAAAAGAACAAGTTTTTTCATTAAAGACTCCGTCATTTTGGGATGTGCGGGACGCTCCCGCAATAAAACATCCCCCCGCGCGCCCGATAAGCGCGCGGGGGAAGCATATAGGTTCAGCAGTACTTCTCGTCAAAGAGCTTGCGGAGCTTCTCGTTCTCACGCAGCACGTTGAGGGTGATCTCGGCATGGTCCTTGGTGTAGCCGTTGCCGATGATCATGGTGACGTCCTTGCCGATGCCCTCTGCGCCCAGAGCGGCCTTGGTGAAGGAGGTGGCCATGGAGAAGAAGTAGACGATACCGTCGTCGCGGACGGGGAGGATCGCGCTCATCTCGCAGGACTCGACGTTGACGCAGCAGATGGAGATATCATACTCCTTGCCGTCGTTGGCCTCAAGAGCGGCCTCGAGAACGGCGATGGGCTCGGTCGCGGAAGCGACGACGACCTTGTTATAAACGCCCAGCTCCATAAGAGCGGGTACCTGCTTGGGGTTCCTTACGACGCCGACCACGTTGCCGTTGGGGCCGACCTTCTTCATGGCCTCATAGCCGCAGAGAACGCCGGATTTGCCGTTAGCGCCGAGGATGAGGACGCTGTCGCCCTCCTTGGGCAGCTTGCGGGCCTGAGCGGGTGCGCCGGCAACGTCAAGAGCCGCAAGGGCAAGGGTCTCGGACATGTCATCGGGCAGCTTGGCATAGATGCCGCTCTCGAAGAGCACGGCCTGGCCGACGATATCAACGCGGTCGATATCCTTATGGATGGCAAGGATCTTGTCGATCTTGAGAGGAGTGAGGGACAGGGAAACGAGGGAAGCGATCTTATCGCCGACCTTGAGGTCACGATCCTTGAGGTCCTCGCCGATATAGGCGACCTTACCGATGAACATGCCGCCGGAACCGGTTACGGGATTCTGCTGCTTGCCGCGCTCGGCAACGATGCCCATGATCATTTCGCCGATCCTCTTCTCATCGCCCTCGCAGGCTTCCTCGATCTGAGTGAAGGAAGCGGAGTCGATATTGAGGGAGATGACGTCGCAGATGATCTCGTTGGAGTAATGCTTGGTCATGTCGTTATCGATCTTCCAAGCAGCCTGGGTGAGAACGCCGTGGGGCTCGATGACCCTGTGAGTACCGTACTTGTTGCCTTTGAGTGCCATATTTTTATTCCTCCGGAAAATAATATTTTTATTTGATTATCGGGTTAAGGTTTGGGATTCGAGCCCGAATGCCGGGCCCGCGGGGCTTACTTTAAGGGCTTGAGGGAGAGGATGCGCCTTGCTTCCTCGGGGGATGCGATCTCGCGGCCGAGCTCGCGGGAGAGACGGACGACCTTTTCGACGAGCTCGCCGTTGGACGCCGCCTTGACGCCGCGGGACAGATAGATGTTATCCTCGAAGCCGACGCGCACGTTGCCGCCCATTACGATGGTGGGAGCGGCGAGCGTGAATGCAGCGCGGCCCACGCCGGTGGAAGTCCAAGTGGCGTCCTTGGGGATGGCGTTGACCATCCAGCAAAGGTTCTGCACGGTTGCGGGAGTGCAGCCCTTGACGCCCAGAACGAAGTTGAACTGCATGGGATCGCCGGGGACCTCGCCCTTCCTTGCCATGTCGAGAATGGTGTCGATATGGCCCATCTCAAAGCATTCGTACTCGGGCTTGATGCCGTTCTCGATCATGCGCTTGCCGAACACGCGCATATTGGGCATGGTGTTGTCGAATATCTCGTCGCCGAAATTGCAGGTGCCGCAGTCAAGGGTGGCCATTTCGGGGAAGAGCTCGGTGGGCTGGAGCCTCTCCTCGGGGCTCATGCCGGTGGCGCCGCCGGTGGAGGGGATCATTATGACGTCGGGCAGCTCGCTCCTTATGGCGTCCATCACCACGCGGAAGCGCTCGCGGTCCTGAGTGGGGGTGCCGTCGTCATGGCGTACGTGCACGTGGATGATAGCGGCGCCCGCGTTATAGGCGGAGCGGGCTTCATTGACCATTTCCTCAACGGTGTAGGGAACGGCGGGGTTGTGCGCCTTGGTGACCTCGGCGCCGCAGATGGCGGCGGTGATTATCAGTTTTTCCATTATATCCCTCCGTTTTTAAGATCAAAGGTTATCGTAATTGCCGCGCTTCTTATCCTTGGGCACGACGCAGGTGCCGGAGGCACGGCAGACGACGATGGGCTCTGCCAGCACGTCGCACGCGGAATCGTTGATGTCGGGACGGGGCATTATGACCTTGCGGGCCTCGAACACCATCTTGCGGGAGGTGTTGCCGATATGGGTGATCTCGCCGTAGGCTTCGATATAGTCGCCCGCGAATACGGGAGCGATGAACTCGACCATGTCATAGGCCTTGAAGAGGCCTTCGTCGCCGTCAAGCTTTATGAGAAGCTCGGTCGCAACGTCGCCGAAAAGGGCAAGCATATGGGCGCCGTCGACAAGGTTGCCGCCGTAATGCGCATCCTGCGCGCTCATGCGGAGACGAATGGTGGATGTGATTTTGTTTTCCATAAAGAATACCTCCGTGTGAAAATGATGTTTTTATTGAAGATAATGCGCTGTGCTTATAAAAAAGGGCGCTGTCATTGACGGCTCGTTCGAGCCGCTTTGATAGCGCTCCATTGACAAGCAATGACAGTCGCACGGCGCTTGGCCGTACGCCCAGATGCGCTGTATAGCGGGATCAAACGCACCTTCGGCAAAGACCCTATTCGCGAACCGTTTGGGCTCCGCTGCCCTTCACGGCGCACTACCCGAGCCTCTGCGCCTCTACCTTTCCATTATATAGTAGAAACCGGCCATTGTCAAGTTTAAATTGGGCCTTTGAGCAAAAAAGAGAAGTTGACCGGCACACTTATACGAGCTTCTTGTTTTTTCCCGATCGTTCTGATATAATCGTCATATATCAAAGGAGGACGCGCCGATGGAAAACAAAGAGCGAAGAAAACGGTTCGACCTGAAAAAAGCGGCGAAGAAAGCCGGGCACGCCGCCGCCGGCGCGGGGCTTGCGGTGTCGATGTTTTTAGGCAGCCTCTTCTCCTCCCCCGCCGAGATAATCGAGCCCGAGGAGGCAGCCTCTTCGAGCCCGCCCACGGTGGTGCAGATCGCTCCCCCGCCCGATACCTCGGCGGACTTCTGCCTTGATTCCGAGCTGCCCGAGGAGGAGACAAAGCGCACCTGGAAGGACCGCGTGAAGGCGTATCTTCTGCGTCTGCCCGTGCCCGTGCGAATACTCTTTCTGCTGCCCATGTGGGCGGTGGGCTTTGCGATACTGTGGGTGTTCTCTGCGCTCGGCTCGCTTATGGGCGTGCCGATAGTGGGCGGAATAATCAGATTCATAATAGGCGCGCTCGTGGTGTTCGGCCTGATAGTGCTGGGCGAAAAGCTCATGTTTCCCGACGTGCCGCTTAAAAAGCTGGTGTCCGGCAAAAACGTGATACCGCTTGCCGCGGCCTGCGGCGTGATCGCGCTCGCGGGCGCGCTGGGCGGGGAGCTTTGGAAGGACAAGCAGTGGATCACCGCGGTCATCGACGCGGGCGCCGCCGCGCTCTATATCGCATACTTCCTCATATTCATAAAACGACCCGAAAGGAAGGCAGTTTGATATGCCGCCGTATCTCACAGTCATATTGATAGTCATCGCCGCGCTCGCCGCCGCCTCCATAGTGTACGCCGCCGTTCGCTGGATCGCCCGCGTCGGCCGCTCCGCTGAGGGGCTCATAGGCCAGATCAAGGACGCTCAGGTCAGGGAGCACACCGTGCCCAAGTCCCTCTCCTCCATCGAGGGGCTTCTGCTGCCGCAGATAAGGAAGGACTTCCCCGATTACAACGCCTCGGTCATTGCCGAAAGGGTCAAGCAGGATGCGCACACGTTCTATGAAAGCGCGATCGAGGGCGAGGTGCTCTTCGACAAGGGCGTTTCCGAATCCTGCAGGCAGAACATGCAGCTGCCAGACGACGTTGCCGGAGGGATAGTGATACACAGAGCCGCGCTTGCCGCCTACGTAAAGCAGGGCCGCGACCGTCAGCTGAATTATCAGGTCGCCGCACAGTATGACGACAAGCAGGGCGAGACCTGGCAGAAGCGGCTGACGCTGAAATACATTGCCGCCTATAACGAGGATTTCACCGACAACATACTCGTCATCAAATGCCCTAACTGCGGCGCGCCCGTGCCGTCGGTGGGCGATAAGGTGTGCCGCTACTGCGGCGCTCAGCTGAGGACCGCCTCCGGATACGGTTGGGTGCTGACGGAAATAAAGCAGGACTGAAATAATACGGCAAAGCAAAAATCCCGCGATTGCGGGATTTTTCGCGTTTTACCGTGTTTGCGGTCATCCATGCGTCTTATTTGTCGGGAGCGTGTTCGGAATCCAGGTATTCGATAAACGGTTTGATCCTTTCGGGATCGGGCTTTACCGCCGCGCCGTCGAGCCCGTACAGCTTTACGTAACCGCCGCGGTAATAGACGAGGTGCGCTTCGTAACCGCTTTCGAGCCGGATATAGACGTTCCACCAGCGGTAGGCGTCCCGGTCCATTTCCTTCTTGGGGATCCATTCGCCTTCGCAGACCGCGTCGATGAAAGCGTTAAAATATGCCTCGTCACCATCATACTCATACACCTCGTTGTTCCCGACGCGGAAGGACGCCTGGGATTCATAGCTTATGCCCTTCCCCGCTTCCTTTATGTGCATCATATCCTCGAACACGTCCGAGCCGCGCACGAGCCTCAGCCCCGAGGAACAGGTGAACACTGTCACCTCGCTCCCCCGCCTCATGCAGAGCATCAGCTTGGGATCGACGCCCTTGACCGCGCAGACTTCACCGTGAGCGACGCCCGTCATATCCTCAAGCTCCTCGAGCGGGAAATTCTCGTCAATGTTCGCATGCTCGATCGTGCCAAGGGTCTCGCCCACGAAATCCCGGACGTTCGGAAATGCTTCACAGCCTTCGTATATGCGCCCTTCATATTTGAAAAACGGATACAGGAACTTACGGTCCGCATCGATCGATACGCCCGCGTCCGTCCCCGGGCCTTTATGGGGCTTTACCACCGCGAACACCGCGGTGCAGACGAGCACGGCGGCGCAAAAGCCCGCGGCGATGAGCAAGCCCGGGAGGCGCTTAACTTTGCGCACGCTCTCCCCCGCCTCGTTTACAAGCTCCGGGGCGATCCCGCCCATTGCGTCCAATGCTTCAATTTCGTTCATCGATCAGACCCTCCTTTATCAAATGCGCCTTCAGCCTGTCACGCGTCCTTTTGAGCATGCTCTTGACCTTGCTCTCGGAAAAGCCGAATCTTTCCGCGATCTCCGCTATGCTGTCAAAATACCATACGCGCCTTATGAAAACCATGCGCTGCTCCTTTGGAAGTCCTTTAAGATAAGCGCTGACGGCCCCTGCAAGCTCGCGCGCCTCGATCTCCTTTTCCGTGTCGGAGCGGGAAGGCAGCAGCTGCGCCATTTCGTCCGTCAGCTCGACGAATACCGCGCTTCGCTTTGCGGCCTCGTTTCTGCGGCAGCGGTCGATGGCGATATGCCTTGCTATCGCGCCGAGAAAGCAGAACAGATGCTCCCTCGGCTCGTTGGGCGGGATGCGGTTCCACGCCTCGAGATAGGTATCGTTCTCGCACTCGCGGGCGGTCTGCTCGTCTCGCACGAGCGCGTTTGCCGTGCGCCTTATCGCCGCGCCGTATTTGAGCGATGTCTCGGCTATCGCCGCCTCGTCGCGGGCAAGAAACAGATCGACTATGCGGCCGTCGTCCATGAGCGTGCTTCCTTTCCATTCGGTCTTCACCTATATAAGCGCAAAAACGGAGGGCCCGGTTGCGCTTTGATCAAAAAAAGCCGCTGTGTTTCAAGCGGCATGGATATCACGGTTCCACGGCGCCGGTGGGTGCGGGCGCTTCGGTGGGCTTGGGAGTGGGCTGCGCCGTGGGCAGGGGCGTGGGAGCTTCCGTGGGTCTGGGCGTGGGAGCTTCCGTGGGCTTGGGCGTGGGAGCCGGCGTGGGCGCTTCGGTAGGCTTTGGCGTGGGCGCGCCGGTGGGCGCGGGTGTGATCTGCGGCGCGGCGGTATCTGACGCGGGAGTCTGCGTGGGCGCCTCCGTAGGCGCCGCCGTGGGCAGACCCGTGGGAACGGCCGTGGGCAAGCCCGTGGGAACGGCCGTGGGTGCCGGAGTGGGCGCGAACGTGGGCCTTGCCGTGGGTGCGGAAGTCAGCCTTGGCGTGGGCGCCGCGGTGGGCGCGGGCGTGCGATCCGGAGCGGCGGTCGCGGGGCGCGGAGTGGCGAACGAGACCTCGGGGATCTCGCCGTAATATTCCTCAAGGCATATGCCGCGGGAATGGATGATCCCCGAGAGCTCCTTGCCCACATAGCGGAAATGCCAGGATTCGAAATGGACGCCCGTGATATTCGCCTTTTCGGCGGGGTATCTCAGTATAAAGCCGAAGCGATGGGCGTTTTCGCGCAGCCACCTGCCCTCGGCGGTGTTGCCGAAGCCGTTGTCGGTATAGGGATAATTGACGCAGGTGATGTCGAGCGCAAGGCCGGCGCAGTGTTCGCTCGCGTTGCCGGGCATGGTGCCAACGGGGTATTTATAAGGATTTGCGCCGTAGGAGGGGTTCTGCGCAAGGCGCTCGTTCCACATCTGCCACTGCAGATTCATGGTGCGGTAGGCGTTGTTTATGCGATAGCTGTGGGGCACGCCCTCGTTTGCCGCCGCCCGGAACATCTCCTTGGCGTGAACGGCGACCTCGTACTGTATCTTGGTGGTATCGAGCTTGCATTCGGCGACGCCCTTGAAGAACTCCATCGCGTTGACCATATCGTGCGGGACGAAATCATCGGCAAGGCGGTGCTTGAAATTGACGAGGCGCGTCTTCTCCCACATGGACATATAGCCCTCGGGGATGACCTCCTGCGTGGGCACGGGGGTCGCGGGAGCCGGGGTCGCGCCGGGCTCGGGCGTGTGCTCGGGCGCCATGGTGGGCATGAACCAGCCCCCGGGCGGCTCGGTCTCGATAACGTAAGAAACGGTCTCCTCGGGAAGCTCGGGCTCGGGCGTTTGAGCATCGACGTCGATAACTTCATTCCTGCCGCCGCAGGCGGCGAAAAGCAGCGCGGCAAACGCAAGCAGCGCGATCAGCATAACGACGGTCGATTTTTTGACGGAAAAA
Organism: Clostridia bacterium; assembly: GCA_017541305.1. Lineage (GTDB taxonomy): Bacteria > Bacillota > Clostridia > Christensenellales > CAG-138 > UBA3857. Next base: position 67,684 of record JAFXZJ010000036.1, read on the forward strand.
CGCAAAGCAAAGCCCTCCGCGGAACGAATAACATGAGTATTGTACCATTTCGGAGGGCCGGGGTCAATCATATTTCGGGTATACTTTGATTATTTCGCATTGCTTATTTTCCATGGAACCCGGATCTTACTATCCGGAGCATGTCCTCCCTTGAAACGCCGGATGCCGAAAGCCGGATCGAAGCCTCGTCGTTATAACCGCAGACACGGAGAGGCTCGGGCCCGTTGTCGCCCCAGTTTTCTTTGATGTTGTTCACCGTCAGCTCCCCGATCGGCGCTGTGCAGCGCTTATCCTCGTCGGTGCCCGCATCATCTTCAAGCGCATCGGACACGGAGCCGATCACGACTAAAATATGTTTTTCGTCCTTGGTCATAAAATCAAAGCTTATCCCCTCGGTGCCTGTACGCTTGCCCGTGTTCATATCCACGCTGTATCTTATGATACAATAATACAGTTCATAGCCCTCCGGGATGAACGAGGGAACGTACCTGCCAAAGCGCGGATCCTGTCTCGCTTCCTCGACGGTTACGAATTGCGAATCGCTGTTGTTTTCTACGGGAACGGACTTTTCGTGCGACTCCATAAGCTCCAACAATGGCTTGATATCCTTTTCATCAAGGTCTATCGCGCAGCCGTCGAATCCGTCAATGAACAGATGATAGCCGTTATACAGCGTTGCGGTCACGTCTACGCCGCCCAGCTTGAATATGAGCTTGTGGTAATCGTTCTCGATCCACTGCTCAGTATCCAGCCAAAGCGCGTCCATAACGTCCATCAGATGCCACGAGGCTTTGTCTATCGCCTCGATGAACGACCTGACCTCGGGCAGAGCGGGATCGAGCGCGTACTGCTTTTTATAGAGATGATCGCCGGGTTTCTCGTAAACGAGCGTCTCGAGCCTGTCGGAGAAATGGTAGCGCTGTTCAAAAACGTCCTCCCCTTTGGAGATCACGTAACCGCAATTGCAGACGTAAGTGGTGATCCTGCTGCCGTACCCCTTGCGGCAGACCATGAACTCGGGATCGAAGCCCTTGACCTCGTAGATATCGCCCCCGGTAAGGCCTGTCAGCTCATCATACGCCGCAGGATCCTTCCCGAGCCAGCCCACGCCCCTGACGTGGCCAAGCTTTTCTCCCACGAGCTCATCGGAGCCGAAATCGCCGAGATCGACGTGACGATAGAGCCTTCCGCCGTAAACGAAGAAGCCTATGCGCAAAACGCACTTGGATTCTCCCTGGATCTCTTTTTCGCGCTCGGCGTCATACTTGTGAATAAGCTCCACGGGCTCGTTCTTCGCCACTTCAAGCTCCTCCTTTTTGAATATTTCAAAGCTTCGTGAAATACCGTTGAGATCGCCCAGCAGCATCACGCCCAGAGGCTTGGGAGTGACCAGCCTGATCGGTTTGTTATAGAGTATCGCGCCAAGGGCTATGACCGCCGCAACGAACACCGCCGCCGCAGGCATGAGCCACCCGGAAGCGCCCTTTTTTCTTTGAGTATCATAGGCTTTTTCAACGAAACGGTCGTCGATATCGCCAACGATCTCCATCAATTCATCACCGTTCATATGCCGTAACCTTCCTTCTCGAGATGTTTTTTCAGCTGTTCACGCATTCTGTGAAGGGCGGTCTTGACCGACGATTCGGTCATTCCGTTGGCGGCGGCGATATCCGATATCGGATCGAAGTACCAATAGCGTCTTACGAACATGCGCTGTTTCCTTTCGGAAAGCCCGTCGAGAAATCGGTCTATCGAGGCTTTCAGTTCGCTTCTTTCGACGCTCTCCGTCACGGAATCGCTGCCCGGCAGGCATTCCTCCAGCTCGCGGGTGAGCTCGACCGTTTCCGCCGCGCGCTTTTGCGCCTTCTCCCTGCGGATGCGGTCGACCGCTCTGCCCCTCATTATGCGCCCGAGGAAGGCAAAAAGATGCTCGCCCGGATCATGCGGGGGAATGAGCTGCCACGCCCGTAAATATGTATCGTTCTCGCATTCACGGGCGGTCTCGAAATCGGCCCCCGCGTTCAGTGCGATGCGCCGAAGCTGAGCCCCGTACTTCCCCGATGTTTCCTCGATGGCGGCTTCATCGCGCGCAAAATAAAGCTCGATTATCACGGAATCGTCCATGGGAAGCTCCTTTCGTCATATTTCCGGCCCTTCACCCCATATACCGCAAAACGGACGGGAAAGGTTACATCCCTCCGAGATATTCCTCCAGACAGAGACCGCTTGCGTGGATGGCCTGCGCAAGCTCCGTGCCGACGTATCTGAAATGCCACGGCTCGGATTTGACGCCGGTGATATGCGTCTTGTCCGCGGGGTAGCGGAGTATGAAGCCGAAGCGGTGGGCGTTCCGATAGAGCCAAATGCCCTCGGGAGTGTCTCCGAAAGCCGCGTTCTCACGGGGAAAATCGGTCGAGGCCAGATCGACGGCTAGCCCCGCGCAGTGCTCGGAGGCGTTGCCGGGCATCACCCCGACGGGACGCGAATAGGGGTCGTCGGCGTAATGAGGATCGGCGGCAAGCTTCTTGTTCCACATCTCCCACTGCTTTTCAACGGTGCGGTAGGCGCTGTTGATGCGGTATTTGCAGGTGATCCCCTCGCGGTAGGCGGCCTCGAACATTTTCTTCAGCTGCACGCCCACCTCATACTGTATCCTGATGGAATCCGACTTTACCGTGCCCGACGAGCCCAGAAGCTTTTTGGCGTTCACAAGATCGTGCGGCTTGTACCCGTCCGGCAGGCGGTTGTCGAAATTGACGAGCCTGCGCTTCTCTGCCGAGGTGAGCGGCTTGTGAGCGGGCGCGGGCGTATCCGTGGGCGTGGGGACTTTGGTAGGCTTGGGCGCTGGCGTGTCCGTGGGCTTGGGAGCTTCGGTTGGCTTGGGCGTGGGAACCGGAGAGGGCGCGGGCGTATCCGTGGGCTTGGGCGCTTCGGTTGGCTTGGGCGTGGGAACCGGAGAGGGCGCGGGCGTTTCCGCAGGCGTGGGCGTTGGCGCAGGAGTCGGCGCGGGCGTATCCGTCGGCGCGGCGGTCACGGCCTCGGTCGGCGCGTTGGTCGGCGCGGCGATCGCCTCCTGCGGGCGGGGCTTTTCGCCGCAGCCGCAGACGAGTATCAGTGTGAACGCAGCGGCCGCGATCAATGGCATTATCCTTTTCATGGTCATCTCCAAAACTTAATCGGGGAACGCCTGCCGGCATTCCCCCAAAGCGTTATTTTTTCTTTTTTCTCTCGGAAAGGCGCTGCTCGAAGCGATCCTTTCTCGTATCGGTGGGTATCCTTGTGGGATACTCGCCGTTGAAGCACGCGCTGCAGTAATCGCAGCTGCCCGTCAAACAGGGCAGGCTCTCGATCGGAAGATACCCGAGCGAGTTCGCGCCGGTGATATCGGCGATCTCGCCCACGGTGTGGTGGCAGGCGATGAGGTGCTGCTCCGAATCTATATCGGTGCCGTAATAGCAGGGATGCAGGAAGGGCGGCGAAGATATGCGCATGTGGATCTCCTTTGCGCCTGCGTCCCTTAGCAGCTTCACTATGCGCCCGCTGGTGGTGCCTCTGACGATCGAGTCGTCTATCATGACCACGCGCTTGCCGCGTATGACGCTTTCGATGGCGGAAAGCTTTATCTTGACCTTATCGAGCCTGTCGCCGGGAGCGATGAACGTGCGGCCAATGTATTTGTTCTTGATGAGGCCTATCCTGTAGGGGATGCCGGATTCCTCGCTGTAGCCGAGAGCCGCGTCAAGACCCGAATCGGGCACGCCGATGACTATGTCCGCATCGACGGGATGAGCCTTGGCAAGCTCGCGGCCCGCGTTGAAGCGCGCCTCGTGCACGGAGACGCCGTCGATGACGGAATCGGGACGGGCGAAATAGATATACTCGAAAACACAGAGCTTCTTTGGCTTTTTGCCGCAGTGCTCGCGCCTTGAGATCACGCCCTTGTCGGAGAACACGAGCATCTCGCCGGGCTCCACGTCGCGTATGAATTCCGCGCCGACGGCGGTTATCGCACAGCTTTCGGAAGCCACGACGTACATACCGTCACGCGTTTTACCATAGCAGAGCGGGCGGAAGCCGTAGGGATCGCGGGCGCAGATGAGCTTTTGGGCGCTCATGAGCACGAGCGAATAGGCGCCTTCGATCATGTTCATCGCGCGGGAAACCGCCTCCTCGATCGAGGGGGCCTTGAGCCTCTCCTTGGTGACGATATATGCGATCGTTTCGGTATCGCTGGTGGTGTGGAATATCGCGCCGTTAAGCTCGAGCGCGTTGCGCAGCTCCGCCGAGTTGGACAGATTGCCGTTGTGCGCGAGCGCCATGCGGCCCTTCTGATGGTTGACCTCGATGGGCTGGCAGTTGTTGCGGTTGGTGCCGCCGGTGGTGCCGTAACGCGCGTGTGCGACGGCGATCTTGCCGTGAGGGAACTTGGAGAGCACCTCTGCATCGAAGACCTCGGAAACGAGGCCCATATCCTTGTGGGAAACGAACAGGCCGTCGTCGTTCACGACGATGCCGCAGCTCTCCTGACCCCTATGCTGCAGGGCGTAGAGTCCGTAATACGCAATGTTCGCGGCGTCGATGGGTTCGGGCGCTATAAGGCCGAATACGCCGCATTCTTCATGTAAGCTCATTATTACCTCTGATTATAGATTTATCTCGGCCTTTTCATTCAAGGCGCTTTCGAGAAGGGGCTTTATCTTTTCAACGAATCTTTCGACCTGTTCGGGACAGCGGCCGATATAGAGCGCCGGCTCGAGCAGCTTTTCCATTTCATCGAGCGAAAGGCCGAATTCGTTTTCATTCGCAAGCCTTTCGAGCAGATCGCAGCTTTCGCCCTGCTTCATGCGGGCGGTGGCTTCCATGGAGCAGCGCCTTATTATCTCGTGGAGCTGTTGACGGTCGCCTCCCCTTTTCACCGCCTCCATCATAAGGTTTTCGGTGGCGATGAAGGGCAGGTATTCGCGCACGGTGCGCTCGATGATCTTTTCGTTCACGCGAAGGCCGTCGGTCACGTTCATCGCAAGGCGCAGGATCGCGTCGCACGCCAGGAAGCCCTCGGGCATGGAAATGCGGCGGTTGGCGGAATCGTCAAGCGTTCTCTCGAGCCACTGCACCGAGGCCGTCATGGAAGCGTTCGCGGAATCGGCCATTAGATAGCGCGCGAGCGAGCAGATGCGCTCGGAGCGCATGGGATTGCGCTTGTAGGCCATTGCGGAGGAGCCGATCTGATTCTTTTCGAAGGGTTCCTCGATCTGGCGGTCATGCTGAAGAAGGCGGATATCGTTCGCCATGCGATAGCAGCTCTGTGCGATGGAGGAAAGCGCGTTCAGTATCCTCGAATCGAGTTTGCGCGGATAAGTCTGACCGCATACGTCGAAAAGCTCGTCAAAGCCGAAATCGGCGGCGATAAGGCGGTTCATCTCGTCGATCTTTGCGCCGCTGCCCTCGAAGAGATCCATGAAGCTGGCTTCGGTGCCGGTGGTGCCGCGGCAGCCCAGGAATTTTATGTTCTCAAGCGCGAAATCGACCTCGTGAAGATCGGTGTAAAGATCCTGCAGCCAGAGCGAGGCGCGTTTGCCCACGGTGACGAGCTGCGCGGGCTGATAATGAGTATAGCCCAGCGTGGGGATCGAGCGGGTATTCATTGCGAAATCGGCAAGATTGCGCATCACGGAAAGCAGCTCGCCGCGAATATGGCGCAGCGCGTCGCGATAGATGACTATATCCGCGTTGTCGGTGACGTAACAGCTCGTGGCGCCGAGGTGGATTATGCCCGCCGCGGAGGGGGCTTTTAAGCCGTAGGCGTAGACGTGCGCCATAACGTCGTGTCGCACTTCCTTTTCGCGCGCGGCGACGACTTCGTAATCGATATCATCAAGATGCGCCTTGAGCTCGTCCACCTGCTCCCGGGTGATAGGCAGGCCGAGCTTCATCTCGGCTTCGGCCAGTGCGACCCACAGCCTGCGCCACGTGCCGTAGCGCTTGTCCGCGGAAAACAGCCCCAGCATATATGGGCTTGCATAGCGGGAGGAAAGCGGGGATTCGTATTTATCGGTCATAGCGTAACCTTTCTTATTCTCTGATTATCATGCTGTCGCGCTCTGCGCCGACGGAGACGTATTTTATGAAGCAGCCTATCTGCTTTTCGATATAGAGGACGTAGTTTTTGGCGGCCTCGGGAAGCTCTTCCCACGTGCGGCAGGCGGAGATATCGCATTTCCAGCCGGGGAAATATTCGATCACGGGCCTGCAGGAATCGAGCGCGGCGGGGAACGGGAATTCGTCGATCATGCCGCCGTCAAGCTCGTAGCGCGTGCAGACGGGAATGCGGTCCATATAGCTCAGCACGTCAAGCTTTGTAAGCGCTATCGCCGTCGCGGCCTGCACCTCGACGCCGTAGCGGGTGGCGACGATATCGATGGGGCCGACGCGGCGGGGCCTGCCGGTCTTTGCGCCGTATTCAAAGCCTTCCTCGCGGAGCTTATCAGCCTCGGGCCCGAACATTTCGCACACGAAGGGGCCTTCGCCCACGCAGGTGGAATAGGCCTTGACCACGCCTATCACCTCGTCGATCTTCGCCCCGGGCAGACCCGAGCCGATGGGCGCGTATGCCGCGAGGGTGTTGGACGAGGTGGTGTAGGGATGGATGCCGAAGTCGATATCCTTGAGCGAGCCGAGCTGCGCCTCAAAGAGTATGCGTTTGCCGCTGTCCTGCGCCTTTTTAAGGAACGCGCCGGTGTTCTTTACGAAGGGCTTTATGCGCTCGCAGCAGGTGTCGATCCAGTTTTCAAGCGCTTCAAAGGTGAAGCCCTCGGCGCCGTAAACCTTTTGGATCGTCAGGTTCTTCCACTCGAGCAGATCCTTCAAGCGGCTCCTGAGCAGCTTCGGGTACAAAAGCTCGCCGGCGAGCACGGTCTTTTTCTGGAATTTATCGGAATAGAAGGGCGCGATGCCCTGCTTGGTGGAGCCGTATTTTTTATCGGCAAGGCGTGCTTCCTCAAGCTCGTCGAGCAGCCTGTGCCAGGGGAGCAGGAGCGACGCGCGGTCGCTTATCATGAGGTTGTCGGGAGTGATGGGGACGCCCTTTGAGATGATATCGTCCATCTCGCTCACAAGGCTTTCGGGATCGACCGCCACGCCGTTGCCGAGTATGTTGACGACTCCCTCGCGGAATATGCCCGAGGGGAGCAGGTGCAGAGCGAATTTGCCGTGCTCGTTGATCACGGTGTGCCCGGCGTTGCCGCCGCCCTGGAAGCGCACGACGACTTCGAAATCCTTCGTGAGCAGATCGACCATGCGGCCCTTGCCCTCGTCGCCCCAGTTGATGCCTACTATAGCGCAGTTAGCCATGGTTTTATCCTTAAAACTCGATATGCTCGTTGAGCCTCTTCATTACCTCGGCATAGGCGTCCTCAACGCCGCCGAGATCGCGGCGGAACCTGTCCTTATCGAGCTTTTCGCCGGTTGCGGAATCCCAAAGCCTGCAGGTGTCGGGGCTGATCTCGTCGGCCAATACTATCCTGCCGTCCGAGGTCTTGCCGAACTCGAGCTTGAAATCGACCAGCGTGACGCCGCAGCCCGCCCAGAATGCCTTGAGATTGTCGTTTATCGCGAATGCCATGGACTTGATGGTCTCGATCTCCTCGCGGGTGGCAAGCCTAAGCGCGATGGCGTGATAGGCGTTCATGAGGGGATCGCCCAGCTCGTCGTTCTTATATGAAAACTCGATGGTGGGCTCGTCGAACACGATGCCCTCGGGAACGCCGAAGCGCTTTGCGAAGGAGCCCGCGGAGATATTGCGGATGATGACCTCGAGAGGCACTATGGATACCTTCCTGACGACGGTGTTGCGCTCGTCGAGCTCCTCGACGAAATGAGTGGGTATGCCCGCTTTTTCGAGCATCTTCATAAGGCGGTTGCTCATCTGATTGTTGATTACGCCCTTGCCCTTAATGGTGCCCTTCTTGAGGCCGTTGAACGCCGTTGCGTCGTCCTTATAGGAGACGATGACGAACTCGTCGTTATCCGTGGCGTAAACCTTCTTTGCCTTGCCCTCGTAAAGCTGTTCCAACCTTTCCATACAGTACCTCCCAAGGTGAAAATTAAATAAGATATGGCAAAGACTCATCGTGTGATACATCGCGGGAACGTCTTTGCCAAAGGTATTACCAACTAAGTAACTATACTCTTTTTTTACCGCCTTGTCAACAGCCCCGAGGCCCCGAAAAGCCCTTTTGAAATAATATTTAATACGACGTTTGCCTTGCGTGAACTTGCCAAATCCCTTTCCGGGTGATACAATCGGAATATACGCATTGAGGAAAGGACGGGTATGACGGATATGAAACGCTGGATAGAGGATCATTTTGAGGAGCACAAGGCGCTTTTGAAGCGCTTTGCGGCGATCCCCGCGCCGTCGGGCAGCGAGGACGGGCGCGTGAGATTCCTGATGGAATACATAAGCGCTCTGGGCTATGAGCCCTTCACGGACGAAGCTAAAAACGTGCTGGTGCGCCTGGGCGGCGAAGGAAAGGCCGCCTGCTTCATGGCGCATACGGACGTCGTTTTTCCCGATACGGAGCCGCTTCCCGTGCGCGAGGAGGGCGACAGGCTGTTTGCCCCCGGCATAGGGGATAATTCCGCCGACGTATGTGCCATGCTCACTATGCTGAAATACTTCCGTGAGCACGGCATGGAGCCCAAAAGCCCCCTGCTGTTCGTATTCGATTCATGCGAGGAGGGGCTTGGGAACCTAAAGGGCGTGCGCCGCGTGATGAGCGATCACGGGGACGGGATCGAATCCGTGATCTGCTTTGACTGCTCGCTCGACGAGGGGCTTATCACCCGCGCAGTGGGCTCGGAAAGATGGCGCGTCGCCTGCACGACCCGGGGCGGGCATTCCTTTGCCGCCTTCGGCAGCCCAAGCGCGATACACCGCACGGCGGAGCTGATAACCAAGCTGTATGCGCAGGCGCTTCCCGACAAGCCCGGTTCGCGCACGACCTATAACGCCGGCGTGATCACGGGAGGCACCTCCGTGAACACCATCGCTCAGCGCTGCGAAATGCTGTATGAATACCGTTCCGACGACCATGAATGTCTGGAATTCATGCGAAAGCAGTTTGAAGAGCTGCTTGCCGAAGCCGACTGCGAGGAAGCGCATTTTGAAGCGGAGCTGATAGGCGAACGCCCCTGCGGCAAGGCAGTGGACGAGAAGGCCCTTGCGGCGCTTATCACGCGCTGTGAGGACGCGATAGTATCCGTCACGGGTGAAAAGCCCGCCCGCAGCGCCGGCTCGACCGACGCCAACATCCCGCTCTCCCTCGGCGTGCCCGCCGTGACGTTCGGCCTGCTTATAGGCGAGGGTGCGCACACCCGCGAGGAATGGCTCTATACCGATTCGCTCAAAATCGGGCTTGAGATAGGGCTCAAGCTTCTCTGCGATAATTGGTTCCGATAAGCGAAACGCTTCATTCGTCCGGGCTGAGGCCAAGCATCTTCCTCACGCCGGGCACGTAGTAACTGTCGATCCTGTAATAATAGCTCGATATCGGGTTGTGATAGGGTATGACGGTGATATCCTCATCCGGGATATCATAGGTCGAGAGTATCAGCCGCATATCGGCGGAGCCGACGCCGTACGCGCTCAACAGCTCCTCCCACTTATGCTCTCCGCCGGGCTTCAGGCAGAAGGAGAAGCTGCCCTTGGCCATCTGCCAGACGTACACGTTCAGCCCGTTTGAAGTATCCAGGCCGAAGTATTCCGGCGCCTTCTCGCGAAGCTCTTCAAGGCGCTCCTCGGCCTCCGCGCCCTCATAGCCGAAGGTCCCGAAAAGCGCGGTATACGCCCTTGCGCAAATGAATTCGGGCAGGAAGACAGTGCTTGAAACGTTATTCCTGACGGGTATCACGTCCACCGGCTTGTCATAATGGTATCCGTCGCTCATGTACTGCGAGAGCACGAGGCGCATATCCGCCGCACAGACGCCGCGGGATGAGATCCGCTTCGCCATCTCGGGGCAGTCGCCGTCCTCGGTAACGTCAAAATACTCATCCGTCACGTAATACCTTTCATTCATCACGTATATAAAGAGCTTTTTCCCGCCGAGCCCGAAGAATTCGCCGTGCCCGGCGCGGAGTTTATTCAGCCTTTCCTCCTGCGTATCCACGGAAAAATCGATCCAATACTCCCCCGTCCTGCCCGGATAGAGGCGGTATCTCCCGGGCTCGAGCTTATAATAGCCGTACACCTGATAGGGGACGTAGCGGCTCTCGCCCGCGGGGACCGTGTACCTTTCCTCGGGGACCTCGTCGAAGAACAGCTCGGTATAGCCTTCGTCTGTAAAGCGCGAGAGCGTGAAGCTGCCGTCGGCTTCGATATCGCCGTCCGTGTTGTTGGTCCACACGAGGCCGAAGAGCATATAGCGGTCGTACTCCTCGGCGAGGCTCACGCCGATATCCACGCCCGCATGCTCGGAATGCGCCGCCGCGCCGGGGAAATACGCCTTGGCGGGCGCTTTGAGGGTGAAATCGATCCAATAATCGGTGGGCTCGGAGCCGTTCAGATAAAGCCTGTATTCGCCCGCTTCGAGATCGCCGAACATATCGAGGCTGTAGGCGTGCGTCGTGAAGCTGTGGGCAAAAAGCCCGTAGCCCACGCAGGAGAACGCGAAATCGACGTCGGTGCGGACGGGGACCTTTTCCCAATCGCCGCCGACCTTTTTGTAAAGCACGCAGAACTCGCCGTATTGAAAATACTCGTCCCCGACGACGTCGAACACCGCGGTGACGGTGTTGTGCGAGGTGAAGCTCATCCCAGCCGCGCCAACGCGCACGTTGGGATCGTTCGAGAAGCCCTTCGCGTTTTCGAGCTCGAAGGGGATGGCCGTTTCAAGCGAGAGCATCCCGTTCAGCCTCGCCCAGTCGCCGTAGCTCACGGTCTTGAACGTCCCACTTTCGGGATCCCAAAGGATATGCCCCGCGGGATCGTATCGCACCGTTTTTTTGTCCGCCGTGAATCCGTATGCGCCGAAGAGAGGCGTCTCGCCCTCCTGCCAGTCTGGGCCGGTGATAAGCTCCTCAAGGAAGGCTTCGTCGGCCTTTTTGATCTCTATCGCGGTCTCGGTCATCATCACCGGATCGAGTTTTACGCATTTCACCTTATCTGAAGCTCCTCTCTCGGGATCTGTCAGGAAGCACACCGCGCAGACGATCGCGGCGAGCACGGCGAGAATTATCAGCCAGAACGCCGGTTTTTTGTAATCGAGCACCTTCCTTATTCGATGCTTGGGAGCCGTCTCGCCGAATGCGAGCGGGCACGCGGTGATCAGGCGGCTGCGCTTCGAACAGCAGAGTATGGTCTCGGAATACGCCGCTCGCGCATCGTTGTCCATGCGGCTTATCACCTTTTCGTCGCAGGCAAGCTCGATATCGCGGCACAAAAGCGCATAGGCGAGCCACATGAGCGGATTGAACCAGTGGATCGAAAGGAGCATGAACCCGAGCGGCTTCCAGATATGATCGCCCCTTTTAATATGCGCACGCTCATGCCCGAGCACGTGCGCCCGGTCCGCCTCGGAAAGCCCCGAGGGCAGGAATATGCGCGGGCGGAACACGCCGAGTATGAAGGGGGAGGGGAGCGCGTCGCAGACGAAAACGCCCTTCTCCGTCTCGAGCCTTGCCGCAGTGCGCTTTTCGAGCCGCAGACGGGATACGAGCATATAGACGAGCATCGCGCAGGCGCCCGACGCCCATACTATCGCCGCGATCAGCAGGGGATCCGCCCCGCGCGCCGGGGTATGGGAAACGCCGACGGAGGAAGAGGTACCGGGCGGCGTCTCGGAGATTGGCGCTTCGGCCGCGCTCTTTCCTTCATAGAAGCCCGAGATCACGGGATTCACCGCGCTGTTGACGAAGGCAAAGCCCGAATCGATCACGGGCGGCGAATCGGGGACCGCGCCCGCTCTCACCGTCTCCGCGCTCGGTATGAGGCTCAGGGAGCTTGTGACGCCGAAGGGGACTATGAGGCGCAGGCCCACTATCGCCCAGAGGATGCAGACGGCCCATTTGGGCGCTTTTTTGAGCAGGAAACGCAAAACGCATACGGCGAGCACGAGGAACCCCGCCGAGATGCTCATATTGAGAAGCTTCAAAAACACCTCGCTCATGCCTTCCCCCCCTCTCTGAACGAATCGATCATGCGCTTTATCTCGTCCGCCTCATCATCGGTTATGGGCTTGCCGTTCATGAACGCCGCGACGAATGCGGGCAGCGAGCCCGAAAAGGTCTCCTCCACGAAGCTGAGGCTGCGGCGGGAAAAGTATTCCTCCTTGGATATGAGCGCGCGAACCAAGCCGCCGTCATTCTTGAAAAGCCCCTTTTCACAGAGCTTTTTAAGCACCGTATAGGTGGTCGATTTCTTCCAGCCGAGCTTTTCCCCGCAGAGCTTGACGAGCTCCGGCGAGGCGATGGGCGCATGCTCCCATATTATTTCCGCGAAGCGCTGCTGCACCGCGCCGAGATCGGTATTATCCATATAAAGGCCTCCCTTGGTCTATTCTCAGTAGACTGCAGTTTCAGTCTATCATGGATAGACCGGAATGTCAACCCCAAAAAAATAAAAAAGGCGCATGTTTTTTTGCGCCTTGATGAACGTGAACGGTTTACTGCTCGGGAGCGAGCTTTGATATCTCCTCCCCTATCCTTTCGATGAGCGAGGCGGCCTGCATCTTATAGGCCTGCTCGAGACATTTATAAACCGAGACCGCGTTGGACGAGCCGTGGCCCTTTACGACTATCTTTTTGCAGCCGAGGAGCACGCTGCCGCCGTAATTGCGGTAATCCATGAATTCCTTTTCATCTTTGAACATTTTGCGCATAAGAAGCGCGCCCAGCTTGTTGATGGTGCGGGAATAGATATCGCGCTTGAGCTTTTTGAGCATTTCAAGGCAGGCGCCCTCGGTGGATTTTATGAGCACGTTGCCCGCAAAGCCGTCGGTGACCACGAGATCGTAATCGCCCGAAAGCAGCTCGCGCGCCTCCATATTGCCCACGAAATTGACGCTTTCCATAGCCTTGATCGCGGGCCAGGCGGCCTTTCGCAGCTCGTCGCCCTTGGTATCCTCAACGCCTATATTCAGCAGCGCGACCCTGGGCCTTTCAAGCCCGTAGGATTCAAGATATAGGCTGCCCATTATCGCAAACTGCTGCAGCATGCGCACGGAGACGTCGACGTTGGCGCCGCTGTCGCATATGCCGACTATGCCGCCCTTCATGGTGGGCATTATGGGGCAGAACGCGGGGCGCTTGACGCCAGGGATCCTGCCGACCCTGAGCGTGCCCGCCGCGACCAGCGCGCCGGTGGAGCCGATCGTCACGATGCCGTGCACGGAATCGTCGTTCCTCACAAGCTCTATCGCCTTCATCAGCGAGCTTTCCTTCTTTTGCTTTATGGCGACCGTCGGAGTCTCGTCACAGCCGATCACCTCGGGCGCGTGAAGCACGGAAAGCCTTGATTTATCATAGCTTTTTTCCGCCAGAAGCGGGCTTATCACGCTCTCGTCGCCCGTCAGCACAAGCTCCAGATCGGGCAAGCGATCAAGCGCCGTTATCGCGCCGTCTATATTGGCCTCGGGGCTGTGATCGCCGCCGAAGCAGTCGAGTGCTATCTTTATCATTCGCGCACCTCCCTCAGCTTCTTAACGTATGACCTTCTTCTCTTATGCTTTACCTCCCTGAACCTTTTCCACTGGTTCTGTATCATGAGGTTGTCCTCGAGGTTCAGGTTGGTTTCGGCATATTCGATTCCGGGGGCGCGCAGCATGCGCTCGAGCTCGGCGGATACCGCGACGGATACGCCGCGCATGGCCCACGCGGGATCGACGCCGATGAGGCCCAGATCGATTATCTTGGGATGCTTTATCGCCCGCAGCACGCGAACGACGGCGGCGGGGGTCAGGTGCCCGTTGGACTTGCGCACCGCCTCGGCTATCGAGGGGAAGCAGATGCCGAGGCAGACCACGTTATCGTTCTCGTCGAGTATCGCGGCGACGTGATCGAGATCGATGATGAGCTTGAAATTGTCTATCATCAGCTTCTTCATGCCGTCGGTGAAGGGCACGGTGCCGTAGAGCTGATCATAGGATCTGTCGAGCAGCTCAAATAGGCCGTCGGCATATTTATCAAGGAAATCGTTTACGTTTTCAGCCGGTCCGAATCGCAGGTTATAGCGCTTCATGATGCGGTCGGAGAGCTGTTTCAAATGGCCGTTGTTCTCCTCGGGCGGATAGAGGCGGCTTTCGGTCCAGTCGACCTCCTTTACGTAGCCCAGGTTTTCGATGAGGCGCGGATAATATTCGTAATTGTATTGCTCCTCGAAGGTCGAGGGCTGATCGAAGCCCTCGATGAGCATGCCCTCGCGCTCGAGATCGGAGAAGCCCAACGGGCCCACGACGGTGTCCATGCCAAGCGAAAGCGCCCACTTTTCGACCGCGGCAAAGAGCGCGTCCGCCACGTCCTGATCGTCGACGGAATCGAACCTTGTGAAGCGGACTCGCTTCTCGTTGTTCTTCTCGTTGGCGGCCTTCTGCAGTATGCCGGATATGCGCCCGACCGTTTTTCCGTCGCGGCGGGCGATATAATACACCGCCTCGCAGGTGTCGTTATAGACGTAATCCCTGCGGAATATCTTTTTCTCGTCCATCCACAGCGGCGGAACGAAATTCGGTTCGCCCCTGTAGAGCCTTAGCGGGAAATTAAGGAATTCCCGCTGCTGTTTTTTTGTTTTAACCTCAACTACCTCGATCATATCAACCCTCGTTCGCCCTCCCGCGGGGAAGGCTTTTCGATCTGCCGCTTACCTTTTTTCCGCTCACCTGTGTTTCGCGTGGAAGCAGATGCCTACGCCGTTGGGTCCGCAGTGACTGCCGGCGGTGGGATTGACGAGCACCTTGATTATACTGAGATCGTCGCCGTATTTGGCGCGGAGCAGGCCCTCGATCTCTTCCACGATCTCGGGCGAGTCGGTATTGCCGATGATCACCCGGTGGGACTTTATATCCTCGCCGAGATCCTCGACGTATTTCATGAGGCGGGCGATGGCGCGCGCTCTGCCGCGCTCGCTGCCGACGGACACCATCTTACCCTCGGTATTCATATGGATTATGGGGCGCACGCCCAGAAGCGTGCCCATGGTTGCCGCAAGGCCAGAGACCCTGCCGGAATGCCTGAAGAACTTGAGATCGTCCGCAAAGAAATAGATGGCGAATTTATCGACCTCGGTCTTTGCCCATTCGAGGATCTCTTCGACCGGTCTGCCCGCCTTGATCATGTCGCCCACCTCGAGCATTATGTTGAGGCTGACGATGGTGATGCCCTTGGTGTCGATCTCATAGAATTTTCTTTCGGGGTATTTTTCGCCGAGCTCCGCGAGCGCCTGATCCATGGCGTCGAAGGTGGCGGTCATTGCGCGGGAGAAATGCACGTAGAGTATGTCGTCGCCGTTTTTAAATACGGGCTCGAACGCCTCGATGTATTTTTCGCGCGAGATCGCGGAGGTGTTTGGCAAAGCGCCGTTCCTTAAAAGATCGTAGAAGGCGTGCCCGTCGAATTTGTCGAAATCGACGTAAGGATAGGTGGTCTTGCCGTCGATGGAATAGGGCATGCTGATGAGTGAACAGTCGTATTCCCGGGCGATCTCGGGAGTTACGTCGCAGTCGGTATCGGTGAATAATTTAAGCATGATGACTCCTTATAAAACAAGTATTATTCAAAAATCATTATGTATTCGAATATGGGCTGGCCGCCGTCGAGCAGTATCACCTCGGTAAGCGGATGCGCCTTTTGGAGCGCGGAACGGATCTCCTGCGCCTGCTTTGAGTCGGCGTCCCTGCCGCAGACGAGCATGAGTATGCCGTAATCATCTGCGGAGAGCGACTTTGCAAGGCTCAGCGCGACCTCGGCGGGATCGGGCGAATCCACGTAGATGCGCCCGTCGGAAAAGCCTATGTAATCGCCCTTCCTGACGCCTATGCCGTCCTTAACCGTGTCGCGGCTGGCGCGTGACACGGTGCCCGTGGCGACGGACGCCATGATCTCCTCACAGCTCTTCTCGATAAGATCGGCGTCGCCGGAGGACATGTCGATCAGCGACAGCACCGCATAGCATTCGCCTATGGAGCGGGAGGGTATCACCCTTACATCCGCATCCCGGCAGAGCGCGGCGGCCTGCTGTGCGGTCAGAATTATATTGCCGTTGTTGGGGAAAACGATAATCGTGGAGGCGTTGGCCGTTTCGAACGCCTCGAGGAAGCTTTCGGCGGAGGGATTCATGCTCTGCCCGCCGTCGACCACCGCGTCCGCTCCGAGCTGAAGGAAGGTGTCCCTTATGCCGTCGCCCGAGGCCACCGCCACTATGCCGAATTTCTTTTTGGGCTTTTGGGGCGGCTTATAGTTGTTGCGGATATTGGTCTCGTTGTGCTGCAGGCACATGTTCTCGATCTTGAGCGTGAGGAATTCGCCGAAGCCGTGACAGTGGGCAAGTATCCTTTCGGGCTCCATGGTGTGCACGTGCGCCTTGACTATGCTGCCATCGCGGAAGGCCACCACCGATTCGCCGTTTGCGATGAGCCAGTCGATGAGCGGTTTTTCGTCGAACGCCGCAACGTCGCCCACCTTTTCGGTGCGGAGCCTTAAAAGGAATTCGGTGCAGTAGCCGAAATCAAACGGCGAATCCTCGGTGAGCGCGCTCATATCGCAGGCCTTGCTTCCGGTCGGAACGGAGGAGGCGTTTTTGAGCTCCTCGCCCTTGAGCACAGCCTGCATGCCTTCGGCGATGTAGACGAAGCCCGCGCCGCCGGAATCGACCACGCCCGCCTCGCGCAGAACGTCAAGCAGCTGCGGGGTGCGGTCGAGCGAAGCGCGAAGCTCATCGAGAAAGTTTTCGAAATAGGCTTCGAAATCGGTGTGCTCGTCGATGCGCGCGTTCGCATAGCGCACGGCGTCGGAATAGACGGTGAGTATGGTCCCCTCGACGGGGGTCTGTACCGCGCGGTAGGATTCGGCTACGCCGCGCTCCATTGCGGCGGCAAAGGTGCTGACGTCGGCAATGCCAACGCCCTCAAAGCCCTGCGAAATGCCCGCGAATATCCTTGAGAGAATGACGCCCGAATTCCCGCGCGCGCCCAAAAGCATGCCGCCTGCGATCTTTTTGGATGTATCGCCCAGGGGCATGTCCGCTCCGGCCTTCACAGCGGAACAGCCGGAGTCGATGGTCATATACATGTTGTCGCCTGTATCGCCGTCGGGAATGGGGAAAACGTTGAGTTCGTTCACTATCACCCTGGTCTCGTTAAGGCGCGCCGCGCCGCCTTCGACCATGTGGGCGAAGAGTTCTCCGTTCAATGATTTGGTCTGCATACGATCCCTTCCGATCCGGAGGAAACGATAATAAAATGATTGCGAATAAAAAAACAACCCCCGGATGCGGGGCAAGCCATATCGCCCCTGAATACTATTATACTCGCTCCATCGACTTATTTCAACATTTTTTACAAATCCGCGGCGTGCATAAAAAACCATAACGTGCCTTACGCGCTTGACAGGAGGCGGCGCGCGGTGTAAGATATACTTGAAAATATGAAGCGATCATCGGGAAAAATCAAGAAGGGCAAATGGATCAAGAGGACGCATCTTTTCCGCAGGACGGAATACGTGTGCTCCTCCTGCCGCCGCGCCTTCGCTTCGCCCTCGCCCGTCTGCCCCGCCTGCGGAAGCAGGAACAGGCCGGGCAAGACCGATCCCGCATGGATCGAGGAAATGGAATTCTATGATATCCCTTGAAGAGTTTTTCACCGAGCATCAACAGGCCGCGCTGGCTTTTTCAGGCGGGGTCGATTCGGCATACCTGCTTTACGCCGCTTCCAAATACGCGGCAAGTGTGCGGGCATATTACGTCAAGACGGCCTTTCAGCCCTATTTCGAGCTTGACGACGCGCTGAGGCTTGCCCGCGAGCTGGGCGTTTCAATGCGCGTGCTGTGCCTTGACGCGCTTGGCGACGGGAACGTGCGTTCAAATCCCGAAAACCGCTGTTATTTCTGCAAGCGGCGCATATTCGAAGCGATCGCGGAGCGGGCGAAGAGCGACGGCTTTGAGCTGATCGTCGACGGCACCAATGCTTCGGACGACGCCTCCGACCGGCCCGGCATGCGGGCTTTGACCGAGCTGAACGTGCTTTCCCCCCTGCGCCTGTGCGGTCTGACCAAGGCCGATATCCGCAGACTTTCGCGCGAAGCCGGGCTTTTCACCTGGGACAAGCCCTCGTATTCCTGCCTGGCGACGCGCATACCGCACGGTACGGAGCTGACGATCCCCCTCCTTGACCGCACCCAAAGGGCGGAAAGCTTTATGATGCGGCTGGGTTTTGGGGATTTCAGGGTGCGCACGCGCGGCGATACGGCTCTGATACAGGTCACGGAAGCGCAGAGAGCGCCGCTTTATGAAAAACTTTCCTTGATAGAAAACGAATTTTTGAAGTATTATTCCGAAGTTGCCGTCGATCCGGAGGCAAGGCATGAGCAGTGATCTTAAAATACTTTTGGAGAGCGTGAAGAACGGGAGCGTTTCGGTGGATGAAGCGCTGCTCGATATCAAGAAGGCCCCGTTCGAGGACATCGGCTACGCCAAGGTGGACCTTCACAGAAGGAGCCGTCAGGGCGCGGCGGAGGTGATATACGGCGCGGGCAAGACGGCGGAGCAGATAGCGGGCATAGTCGACGCCATGCTTAAGGGCGGCGAAAAGAACGTGCTGATAACAAGGCTCGATCCCGAAAAGGCGGAGGCCGTTTCGGCGCGGCTCCCCATGAGATACTTTGACAAAGCGCGCATCGGGTTTATAGGCGCCTTTCCAAAGCCCTCGGGCCTTGGAAAGATCGTAGTCGCAACGGGCGGCACGAGCGATATCCCCGTTGCGGAGGAGGCCGCGATCACCGCCGAATCGTTGGGAAACGAGGTCGTAAGGCTGTATGACGTGGGCGTTGCGGGGCTGCACAGGCTGCTCGATCACATGGATGAGATAATGTCCGCGTCCGTTATAATCGCGATAGCCGGCATGGAAGGAGCGCTTGCGAGCGTCATAGGCGGGCTTGCCGACTGCCCCGTGATCGCCGTTCCCACCAGCGTGGGCTACGGCGCGGCCTTCGAGGGATTGAGCGCGCTGCTTTCGATGCTCAATTCCTGCGCGAGCGGAGTTTCCGTCGTCAATATCGACAACGGTTTCGGCGCGGGATACATGGCCAACATGATAAACCATATGGATAAAAAGGAGGATCGACCTTGAGAACGCTGTATCTGGACTGCTCAATGGGCGCCGCGGGCGATATGCTGAACGCCGCGCTTTTCGAACTGCTTGACGATGAAAAAAAGAAGCTTTACGTTGAAAAAATGAATTCGCTCGGGCTTGAGGGTGTTTCCGTCGTACCGGAAAAAAGCGTCAAATGCGGCGTCGTGGGCACGCATATGCGCGTTGCGGTGGATGGGCATGAGGAGCACGAGCACCATCATCACCACGAGCACGAGCATGAGCACGAGCATGAGCACGAGCATGAACACGAGCATGAACACGAACACGAACACGAGCACGAGCACGGGCATGAGCACGAACATCATCACCACAGCAGTCCTTCGGACATAGAGCATATCATCTCTCACATGCCCGTTTCGGACGCGGTGAAGGAGAACTCAAAAGCGGTCTACGGCCTTATCGCCGAGGCGGAAAGCCACGCGCACGGCGTTCCCGTAAGCGAGATCCATTTCCATGAGGTCGGGACGCTCGACGCCGTGGCGGACGTCGTGGGCTGCAGCCTTCTTATGGAGCTGATCGCTCCCGAAAAGGTGATCGCCTCCCCCGTGCACGTAGGCGCCGGCCACGTTCACTGCGCTCACGGCATACTTCCCGTGCCCGCCCCCGCGACGGCGTTCATACTGCGGGGCGTGCCCATTTACGGCGGCGAGATACCCGTGGAGCTGTGCACCCCGACAGGAGCGGCCCTTTTGAAGCATTTCGTGAGCGGGTTCCGCGATATGCCGCCCATGAGCGTTATGTCCATCGGTTACGGCATGGGCAGGAAGGATCTGCCGAGGCTCAACTGCGTGCGCGCGCTGCTTGGCGAGACCGCGGATGATAAGGACGCGGAGCGGGTATTCGAGCTCGTATGCGATATCGACGACATGACCCCGGAAAGGATAGCCTTCGCCATGGAGGAGCTGCTGGCTAAGGGCGCGCTGGACGTGACCACCCAGGCCGTGGGTATGAAGAAATCCCGCCCGGGAACGCGCCTGACCGTACTCTGTAATGAGGAAAGGCGGGCGGAGCTGACGCAGCTGATATTCCGCCACACCACCACCATCGGCGTGCGCGAGCGCGAATGCAGAAGGTACTCCCTTGAAAGGCATACCGATTACGTTGGGACCGAGTTCGGCGCAGTGCGCGTAAAGGAGGCGCAGGGCTTCGGAGTTGCCAAATGCAAATATGAATACGAAGACCTTGCCGCGATCGCCCGCGAGAGGGATCTCGCGCTCGACGAGGTCGCGGAGATGATAGATAAGGGTATTATCTGAAAGAAAGAAGCATTACCGGCCATGGGTACTGTCCCCGCGGCCGGTTTTTTACTTTCTTTGAAACAATACCTTGACAGGCGAAGTAGTATGCTGTATAATGTAAATCAAGGAGGTGGTACGATGTCCATTTCGCCGGATGAGATACGCGGATACACCGATACGATAATACTCGCGCGCCTGATGGACGGGGACAGCTACGGCTATGAGATAGGCAAGGCCATCCGCACGATCACCGGAGGGCTGTATGAGTTAAAGGAAGCCACCCTTTACACCGCCTTTCACCGCATGGAGCAGGCAGGGCTGATCAGTTCCTATTGGGGAGAAAGCGAGGGCGGCGCAAGACGGCGCTATTACCGCGTGACCGAAAAAGGGAAGCTTGCATATTCCGAAGGGGTAGCAGGCTGGAACGAAACGAAGCGGATAATATCCGAACTCATTGAAAGAGGAGGTATCCACGATGCATAAGCAGATCGAAAAGTATATCTCAGAGCTCTTCGGCACCGCGATAAACAAGCCCGGCGGCAAGGAGCTTTACAGTGAATTGACTGATTCGGCTATATCTCGCTATGAGGAGGAAATAAAGAATGGCCGCCTGCCCTCCGAAGCATATCAGCTTGCGACCGGAGCGATAGGTGACGTGGATGCGCTTTTGGATTCATACCGTATCAAAAAGCGCAGATACTCCGTTGGTTTTTGGCTGACCGCAGCGGCGTTTTTCATTTCGGCAGCGGTCTTCTCCGCATCCGCGCTGCTCCACCGGGCATACGTTCCTCTTGCGATAGGTCTTGCTGCTTTGGCGTTGTGCTGTGCGACAGCGCTGATACGGATAAAGCGTTCTTCCGATCGCAGAGCTCCGCTGAAAAAGGCGGCTAGAGCAATTGCCAAAGCTGTTATTATCGTCTCGGCGATAGTATCCGCCTTTTCCTTCGCATCTATCGATGCGTATCATCAGATCTGGAATTATGATCAGTCACGTTGGATCGACAATATAGAATCGGTTTCGATAATAAGGGTGACTCATCCCGAAGAAATCGTTGACGGAGTGTTGACGGACGGTTTTGAATACGAGACGCTTGTTGAGATCGACGCTGCCGAATGGCCCGATCTGCTTGAAAAGCTCGGCGGTCTAAGATTCTATCAAAACAACAAAACTGAGCCCCTGCAGTACGGCGACATATGCGTCTTGATAGATTATACCGGTGAGCCATGGCCGTATTTCATATATTCTTCAACATGTTCCGCACGAGGGGGCAAAGACGGACCGCTGTATAATTGCGATTACTGTGACAAGGATGCATTCGATGAAATAGCAGCACCGTATTTGAAATGAGAGCCGATCAAAACAGAGAGCTGCGATCTCCTTTCGTAAATGGTCGGCAAATGAATATGATCCCGCCGAAAAGCGGGATCACCGGATCACCGGCAAAGCCCGCGATTGTGCGGGCTTTGTTGCGTTGCAGTTAGGAGTGCTTTACCGGCCCCTCATCCACCAAAACGCCAAAGCGTTTTGGTCCCCCTTCCCCCAAGGGAAGGCTTTGGTCGGCCTCGAGCGTTAGGCTTCCCCCTTGCGGGGAAGCTGTCGGCTGAACGAAGTGAAGACGACTGATGAGGGATCCTTCAAAAGCGTCTTTGGCTTTCATACTGTCAAAAGCGAACTGCCCCATTTCCCCGATTATAATGTGATCTGCGCGCGGAAGCCCCCCTCATCCGTCGCCTGCGGCGACACCTTCCCCGCGGAGTGGGAAGGCTTTTGGTCGGCGCGGCGCAGGGAGCGATAACCGATGAGGGAACGAAGTGAAAGATATCCCTTATAATTTCAAAATCCCGCCTGCGCGGGATTTTAACATTAATTGCTAATTGCTAATTGTTTTTTCCATTCTGCACAGCAGCACGGTCTCGTCCTCCCTCATCATCTTGAAATCGGCATGCGTTTCCGTATCGTGCCTGAACAGCTTGAGAAGATCGCCCTCGTGGCAGGGGGCGCGGAATATGACGGTGATGCTCTTTGGGTCAATGCCGTTCAGGTCCTTTATCGAAAGGGAGCCTATGAGCGCGCGGACGTAGGCGGAGTTGTTCATATGCCTGCCGACGTCGATATCCACGGAGCGGACGGTATAATCGGAATACTGCTCATCCGGCGTGAATTCATCGGGGATCTGGGCGAAGGGCTCGTCGATGGCGGCGGGGATATCGAATATCAGCTCGTCGGAGAATATGCCCTTCATGGGCACAAGGCGGTTGGTATCGGTATCGATCACAGCCCATTCGGTCCTGCCCCTTATGCAGAGCTCGCCGTCAACGCGCGCCTCATAGCTGCGGTTGGCGCGCAATCTTCCCGGCGCCTCGGGCCAGGTGAGAAGCTCGGCCTCCTCGCGCATTTTGGGGCGGCGAATGAAATCGACCCGGGTCTTGACCGTGAGCCAGAAGAGCCTTCTTTTGAACATCGCCTCGAAGCCCACGCCGAGCAGCTCGGCATGAATAGCGGCCATATCCATGAACGCGCGGAAGGTCTCATAATACCCCAGCATGCCGTTGTGATCCGTGCAGCCGGGGGTGATCTTCAA
This sequence comes from Clostridia bacterium, assembly GCA_017541305.1. Taxonomy (GTDB): domain Bacteria; phylum Bacillota; class Clostridia; order Christensenellales; family CAG-138; genus UBA3857. Next base: position 90,862 of record JAFXZJ010000036.1, read on the forward strand.
TATTTCACTGTGTTTTTCCAATTCAGTTTACCTCTTCGATATGATCGGTGAGCACGGTCACGATATCGTCCTTCACCATAGCGAAGCCTCCCGAGGCGGCGCCCGTAAAAACCGGCCTGCCATCGAGCTTGGCTTCTATTTTTGCGTTATCCGCAAGCGCGATCACGGCCGCGCAGTGTGAGCGGCGTATGCCAACGGAGCCCCCGCCCTCGCCCAGTGCGTTGTCGCGGGCGAAAAGGTTGACGTGATCGCATTCGAGCTCCTTCCCGTATCCCTCGGGGGTGTGGAGCCTGAGCGTGAGCGCGCCCATCAGACAGCCCCCATTTCCTTGGCGGCGGCGAATACGTCGTCGATGCCGCCCTTCATAAGGAACGCCTGCTCGGGGATATCGTCGCAGCCGCCTCCCAGTATCTCCTCAAAGCCCTTGATGGTGTCCTCGGTGCGCACGAATTTGCCCGCAAGCCCCGTGAAGCCCTCGGCCACGTGGAAGGGCTGGCTCATGAATCGCTGCACCTTGCGCGCGCGGCGCACGGTGAGGCGGTCCTCGGGCGAGAGCTCATCCATGCCGAGTATGGCGATTATATCGTGCAGCTCGTTATACCGCTGCAGCACGCGCTGCACCTCTTTGGCGGTCTGATAATGCCTGTCGCCGACTATATCGGGGGTGAGCATGCGCGATGCGGATTCGAGCGGAGCAACGGCGGGATAGATGCCGAGCTCGACTATCGAGCGCGAGAGCACCGTGGTGGCGTCAAGATGCGTGAACGTGGTTGCCGGCGCGGGATCGGTCAGGTCGTCGGCGGGCACGTAAACGGCCTGCACGGAGGTGATCGAGCCGTTCTTGGTGGACACTATACGCTCCTGCAGCTTGCCCATTTCGGAAGCAAGCGTGGGCTGATAGCCTACGGCGGAGGGCATGCGCCCAAGAAGCGCCGACACCTCGGAGCCCGCCTGTGTGAAGCGGAATATGTTGTCGATGAAAAGGAGCACGTCCTTATGTGAATTTTCCCTGAAATATTCGGCGATCGTCAGCCCCGCAAGCGGCACCCGCAGCCTTGCGCCGGCGGGCTCGTTCATCTGGCCGAACACCAGCGCGGTCTTATCGATAACGCCCGACTGCTTCATCTCCTGCCACAGGTCGAGGCCCTCGCGCGATCTTTCGCCGACGCCCGCGAACACGGAATATCCGTCGTGCTCAAACGCGATATTGCGGATCAGCTCCATGATGAGCACCGTCTTGCCGACGCCCGCGCCTCCGAAAAGGCCTATCTTGGAGCCCTTGGCATAGGGGGTCATCAGGTCTATCACCTTGATGCCCGTTTCAAGCAGCTCCGTCGCGGGGACGATGTTGACGAATGCCGGAGCGCCATGGTGGATCGGCCAGCGGGTGGAGGCGATAACCTCGCCCGCGCGGTCAATGGGACCGCCGCTGACGTCTATCATGCGGCCGAGCATACCTTCGCCGACCGGCACCGATATGGGCGCGCCGGTATCGACCGCCTCCATGCCGCGTGACAGGCCCTCGGTTGAGTGCATGGCGATGCAGCGCACGTCGCCCCCGCCCATCTGCTGAAGCGCTTCGAGCAGCAGCGTGCCGGCTGAGGTTTCGACCTCGAGCGCGTTGAATATTTCCGGCACGTCGGACAGCACCGGGAAGGTCACGTCAACGACGGGACCCATTATTTTAGTTATCAATCCTTTTGCGCCTTTGGGCATGGTGAATCTCCCTGTGATCGATTATGTAAGCTTCAGGATCCCGCCGTTCCCGACGACGTCTCTATCACGCTTTCGGTGACCTGAGCCTGGCGGCGGCGGTTGATGGCTGTTTCGAGCAGCTGAGCCGAAGTGTTGGCATTGTCATACGCCGAGCGCATGGCAAGCAGCGTTGCCGCCTGAGCGCCCGAGGAGCACGACAGAAGCAGCGTGTACATATCGGCGGCAAGACTTAATGGAAGCAGCTCCCTTTTGACCGTTTCCGCGTCGGGTATGAAGAGCGGCGGCTCGCCGTCGCGCTCGGTCTCCCCATCGAGCGGAATGAAGCGCTTTGCGTCGGGAGTCTGCTTGAGCATATTGTGAAAGCGCTGATACACGATCGTGACCGATGTGAAAGCTCCCTCGGCATACAGCGCAAGCAGCCTGTCGGAAACGGCCCTTGCTTGGTCATAGGAGGGCACGTCGGCGATATCGAAGCTTTCCGAGACCGCGACGCCCTTCTCGGCGCAGTATTCCCGCGCCATGCGTCCGCAGGTGTAAAGCTTATACTCGCCCACGGTCTCCTTCAAGCGCTCCGCGAAAAACCCGAAAAGCTCGTGATTGTAGCCTCCGCAGAGGCCGCGGTTGCCGGAGATGAGCAAAAACGCCTTGATCTCCGTGCGGGGAGGCTCCTCGTTAGGCTCATCATCCCTGCGGGAACGCTTCGGTTCATCGGGGACGGCCCTTTCGGCAAGCCCCGCTATCTCGCGGAAGGCTTCGGAATAGGGCGAGAGCGCGCCGAGCCTGCCGCTTGCGCGGGCATATTTGGCGGTCGCCGCGGTGCGCATCGCTCCCGCGAGCTGGCCGGTCGTCCTGACGCTTTGCAGGCGTTTTTTAAGGTCGCGAAGCGAAGCCATCAGCTCACCTCCGCGAATTCACGCAGGGCTTCCCTGAGACGGTTTTCAAATTCCCTGCTCATCTTTTCGCCCGTCTTAAGCGCCGATACGAGCTCCTTGTGCTTCGTTTCGAACCGCTCGCAGAGGCGCTTTTCGAAATCCTCGATCTCGTCAGGCGCTGCGCCGTCGGCAAAGCCCTCGGAAACGGCATATATCAGCAGCGCCTGTTTCCAGTCGGGAAGCGGCTCATAGCGTTTTTGACGCAGGGCGCGCATCATGCGCATGCCCCGGTCGAGCACCTTTTTGGTGGAATCATCCAGATCGGAGCCGAACTGAGCGAAAGTGTTCAGCTCCCTGTACTGCGCAAGCTCCATGCGAAGCTTGCCCGAGACCTGCTTCATAAGCTTTGTCTGCGCGGCGGAGCCCACGCGCGATACCGAAAGACCCACGTTGACCGCGGGACGCTGACCCTCGTTGTAAAGATCGGTCTCGAGGAATATCTGCCCGTCGGTGATGGATATCACGTTGGTGGGGATATAGGAAGAGATATCGCCCGCCTGTGTTTCGATTATGGGAAGCGCGGTGACGGAGCCGCCTCCGGCTTCGGGAGAAAGCCGCGCGGCGCGCTCGAGCAGCCTTGAATGCAGATAGAACACGTCGCCGGGGTATGCTTCTCTGCCGGACGGTCGGTGCAGCAGCAGCGACAGCTCGCGATAGGCCACGGCATGCTTTGAAAGATCGTCATACACGATCAGGCAGTCGCGCCCGGAATACATGAAGTATTCGCTCATGGCGGCGCCCGCGAAGGGCGCTATGTACTGCATTGAGGCGGAGCTTGAAGCCGTGGCGGAAACTATCGTGGTGTATTCCATGGCTCCGTGCTTTTCGAGCTTGTCGCGGATCTCGGCAACGGTCGATTCCTTCTGCCCTATCGCGACGTAGATACAGCTGACCCCCTTGCCCTTTTGGTTGATTATAGCGTCGATCGCGATGGCCGATTTGCCCGTCTGACGGTCGCCTATAATCAGCTCGCGCTGACCGCGGCCGATGGGCACGAGCGCGTCGACCGCCTTGAGGCCCGTGTGCAGGGGCACGTCGACCGTCTTTCGGTCGGGTATGCCGGGCGCCTTGAATTCGATCGGCCTGCGTTCGCGGCCCCTTATCCTTTCCCCGCCGTCAAGCGCACGGCCGAGCGGATCGACCACCCTGCCCAGAAGCTCATCGCCCACGGGCACGCTTGCGATCCTGCCCACCCTTCGCACACGGCTGAGGGTCTCTATCTTTTCATATTTGCCGAAAACCACGCAGCCTATGCGGTCGGGCTCGATATCCAGTATCATGCCGCGCTCGCCGCATTCGAATTCGACCACCTCGCCGTACATGATGTCGGCAAGACCGTCCAGGCGGCATATGCCGTCGGAAACGGAGAGCACGCGGCCCAACTGGAATTCGTCCACCTCCGGCCCCTGCGCCGCAAGGCCCTCGCCGAGGCTCCTTATAACGTCCTCCGCGCTGATCTGCTGCGGGAGCGGGCTTTCCTTAAGTTCATGCTTCAAATGATAAAGGCGGTTCTCGATGGTGCAGTCATACACCGTGTCGCCTATCCTCAGCCTGAGGCCGCCTATGAGCTCGGGATCGACCTTGACCCAATACGAAGGCCTGCCCCCCACGCCGCTGAGCAGCTTTTCCGCGCGCTCGCCTATCCTGTCGACAAGCTCCTGATTGAGCGGGAACGCCGACGTGAGCGTGACGTAGAGCACATCGTGGTGCATGAGATAGCACATGTCGCCCGGGGTGACGGCTATCATCTCGAGTATCTTTTCGGCAAGCTGAGGCTCTGTTTTGCGGATGGCCCTGACGGTGTCCTCCTCGCGGAACTTCATGCGGATGCGCTCGATCAGCTCGTCCGCGGCAAGCGAACGCGCCTTGACCATCGCTTCGCGCCGATCCTCCGCCATGCGGCGCTCGGCCTCGTCGATGCGTCTGCGCTTCTCGTGCTCGAATCTTTCGCGCAGGGGCGCCAGGCCGTCTTCGGCGGGCAGGGGCAGCGGCTCATCCGCGGGTGCGGGAAGCCCGCGCGAAAGCTCGGCCTCGATGGCTTCCGCCTCGTCGAGCTCCGCATTGATGCGCTCCCTGCGGGAGCTGAATATTCTCCTGATGCTCTTCCCCAGCAGCAGCCATACCAGGGCGGCGAGTATGAGGAAGTTTAAGGCGGCATAAAGGTACTGCATTATTCTACACCTTTTGTGAGCATTTGAGCGTAATCGGACGCGAAGCCGTCAAGCGAAGCCGATACATCCGCAAGCGCTTCGTCGGTAAGCTTGGCGGCCTCCTCGCGGTTACGGGCGACCCGCTCCTCCAATTCTCTGGAGAGCGCGCGAAGCTCCGCCTCGGAATCCCTGCGGAAGGCCTCGGCCTTTTCGGAGGCCTCCTTCAAAAGCCTCTGCCGCTCGGCCTCGCGCGAAAGCGCAAGCTCGCTTTCCCGCGCCTCGAGCTCGACCTTGGCTTGGCCGGCCATGCGCCGCGCCGACTCCGCCCTCTCCTTTCGCTCATCCATGAGCTTTAAAAGGGGACGGAAAAGAAGCCTGTCGAGCACGAGCATCAATAGGCCGAAGCAGATGACCGTCCATATTATGAGCGATGGCTGAATGTTGATCTCCATGGTGCGAAACCGATCAGATCTTGCCTATGATCATGAACGCTATGAGCAGACCGTAAATGGTCAGCGCCTCGATGAGCGCCAGCGAGAGGAGCAGCGTGGAGCGGATCTCCTTTGCGGCCTCGGGCTGACGGGCGATGCTTTCAAGCGCGGCCTTTGCCGCCTTGCCCTGCGCCATCGCGGGGAACATGGTCGAGAGCGCTATCGCGAGCGCGGCTGCCAATGCTGTGATTGCGGATTCCATATTTGTGTATCTCCTTTGAAATGATTAGCTTTTATTCTTCCAGGAACTCATTAAGATACGACGCGGTGAGCATGGTGTAGACCATGGCCTGTATCGCGCAGAAGATGAGCGAAAGGGCCATCATGATTATCGGCGCGCCTATCGGCAGGAGCTCGTAGAGCTTTTCTATGACCGTCTCCTCGCCGAAGATATTGCCGAAGAGACGCAGGGTGAGCGAGGCGGGCTTTATCAGCTCGTCCAACAGCAGAAGCGGCACTATCGGCGTGAGGAAATGCCTTATATAGTGCCTGCCGCCCGCCGCGATCGCCGAGATCTGGATGAACAGGAATGTCATTATGCCGAGCGCGAGCGTGACGGAGAGCGACGAGGTGGGCGCTTTGAAATACCTTGATACCCCAACGCCGGGTATGAGGCCCGAGTAATTGGCGAAAATGATGAAAACAAAGAGCGAGCCCAGATAGAACAGATATTTGCGGGCATTCTTTTTGCCCATGAGATCGGTGAAGAAATTGTCGAGATATTCAACGCCGGTCTCGATCATGTTCTGGAACTTTCCGGGACGCTCCTTAAGATTATGCTTTATTATGAGCGCGATAACGGTGACGACCGCGAGTATCGCGAACATCGTTATCACCTCGGCGGTTATATCGAGGATCCCGCCTATTTTTATGATCGGTTCGGATATTTCGCCCATGGCTTATTCCTTTCCCCCGCGCTGTTTCTTCATGAGTATCAGAGTGGTCAGTATCAGGCCCGCAGTCAGCCCCAGCGCCCCCGCGATCATGAACGGCAAAAGCTGCACGCCGGTCCACCTGCCTATGAAATAGAGCAGCGCGACCGCGGCGGCGGATATGAAGGTGCGCAGCAGCAGAAAGCCGCTGAGCTTTTCGGGCACGCCCATCGCCTTTTTCATCAGCGCGAAATCAACGAGCGATACGCCCACGCCGCCAATGAACGCGCATATACACGGGAACCATTCCATGAACTCACCTGTTTCTGTATATTATTCTGATATTCTACCACTATGGAACGAGCGTGTCAAGAGAATAGTTTTTGTCTTTCCCGGATGCAAATATATTTGCGCGGGGTCGTTGACTTGTTAGTTGCATTGTGTTATTATCATATTGCAAGGAACAAAGGACGTCCCGAGTTCCCGCAAATAACACGATCGGGAGGTAAAAGCCATGTACGTTAAATTTCAGCCCAATGATTATGTATTGAAGTACCGCAGGGGCAAGCTTGCGGCTTCAGGAGCGGGGCTTTCATTCTGCTGCCTTGGCAGGATCACTTCCGCGGCGGTGGTGCCCATCAGCGCGATGGACGCCGACTTCATATTCGACGAGAAGACCGCCGATTATCAGAACGTCGCCGTGCAGGGGCAGCTGACCTATCGCATAACGGAGCACGAGCGCATAGCCAAGCTTATGAACTTCTCGGTTGACCTTAAGACCGGGAGCTATTATAATGATCCCGGAAGCAAGCTTTCAAGGAGGCTTTTGAACATTGCCGACGTGCTGATAAGGAGGCGCATCGGCAGGATGGAGCTGACCGAGGCGGTGAGAGCCGACCGCGATATCGCGGCGCAGGTGCTTGAAGAGCTGAAAGCCGACGGCGAGATCAAAGCGCTGGGGCTTGAGATAATGGGCTTTTCGATAACGAAGATCAGCGCGGGCGCCGAAACTCAGCGCGCTCTGGAGGCGCGCAGGCGCGAGGAGATATTGAAGGACAGCGACGACGCTCTGTACGAGCGCCGCAACGCCTCTATCGAGCAGGAGCGCAGGGTGAAGGAGAACGAGCTTTCCACCGAGATATCCGTTGAGGAAAAGAAAAAGCTCATTCGCGAGACCGAAGCCGCCACAAAGCGCATGCTGCTTGAAAGGGAGAGCGAACTGAAGCTGATCGAGGTCAGAAACGCCGGCGAGCGCGAGCGCATAAAGCTGGAGGCCGAGATAGAGCTTGAAAAGAAGCGCCGGGAGCTTGCCGATCTAAAGCTTGAAAACGCAAAGAAGGACGCCGACGCGGAGGCTTACCGCATAAGCACGGTGATGGAGGCCTGCGGAAAGCTGGGGCCCGAGGTGCTTATAGCCCTTGTCAGGGCGAAGATGAATCCCTCAAGGACCATCGCGGGCGCGATCGAATCCTTTGCGCAGAGCGGCACGGGGATCGGCACGCTGAACATCACGCCCGAGCTTGCGGACAGCATCTCGAGGCTTTGCGCCAAATAAGCCTTTGGGAGGCGCGCCATGGAAAGGATGACCGATCGCAGGATAGTGCTCGTGACGCAGAAGACGCGCCTTGACGAGCTGATAAGGCGGCACAACACCCCCGGGCAGGCCGGATTCTATATCGAGCATCACGGAGGCTGCTTTGACGATTATGTTGAGGAGGACCGCCGATACCGCGAAGCGCTTGACACGGCGCGGGGCTTTCTTGAGCGGTATGGACGACTAATGGTGCTCGACCGCGGCTTCGTGCCGGATTTTATGTTCGGCGAGCGGGACATCGTGGTGACGATAGGCCGCGACGGGCTTGTGGCCAACACTCTTAAATATCTGAGCTCACAGCCGCTCATCGGCGTGAACCCCGACCCCGCCCGTTGGGACGGCGTGCTCCTTCCCTTTTGCGCCGGGGATCTTCAAAGGATAGTCCCCGAGACCGACAAGGGCTTGAGGAAGGTGCGCAGGGTGACGCTTGCCGAGGCGCGGCTGAACGACGGGCAGACGATCTGCGGCGTAAACGACATATTCATAGGCCGCAGGACGCATGCCTCGGCAAGGTATGAGCTGAGCGTTTCGGGCAGAACGGAGGCTCAAAGCTCAAGCGGCATAATCGTTTCGACGGGCCTTGGCAGGACCGGCTGGCTTAAAAGCGTGCTTGCGGGGGCCGCCGGGATCGATAAAAGCTTTGGCATAATGCGCGGGCCCGAGCTTGACGAGAGCTTCACATGGGAATCCCGCAGCCTGTACTTTGCCGTTCGCGAGCCGTATCCCAGCAGGTCGACCGGCGCGGAGCTCGTATTCGGCCGGATCGAGGAGGGCAAGCCGATCGCGATCGCCTCGGCAATGCCCGAAAACGGCGTGATATTCAGCGACGGCATGGAAGAGGACTGCCTTGAATTCAACTCGGGCGCACGGGCGACTATAGGCGTGGCCGAAAGGCAGGGCAATTTGGTAGTATAGACGGGAGAGATCGAATGATAACCGAAAAGGAATTCCTGGAGCATTACAGCATAGCGGATTACGACCGTCCCTCGGTAGCGGCGGACACGGCCATATTCCGCCTCAGCATCAAGGAGGGCGAAAGCTTTCGAAGGGAGCCTTCGTGCGCGCTTTCGCTGCTGCTCATAAAGCGCGGCGAACACCCGTTTTTAGGCGAATGGGCGCTGCCGGGAGGCTTTGTGAGGATGGACGAGACCGTGGAGGAATGCGCGCTGCGCGAATCGCGCGAGGAGACGGGCGTCTTACCCGCCGCGCTCATAAACGCGGGCGTGTTCAGCGGCATAGACCGTGACCCGCGCGGGCGTGTGATCTCCAACGCCTTCGCCTGTATAATAAGCGGCGGCGCGGAGCCCGAGGCCGGCTCCGACGCAAGCGACGCCAAGTGGTTCGAAGTGCGCTCTTTCGGTACCCGTGACGGCGTTTTCACGGCGGAGCTTGAAAACGGCGAGCTTACGCTTGCGCTGAGGCTCGAACGAAGAGAGCTCATAACGGGCAGGCATTTCATCCCGATGGGCAAGCAGCCGCTCGCATTCGATCACGCGGAAATAATCGCGTCGGCGCTTGAGCTGCTGCGCGAAAGGGCCGAGGATTTCGAGGCGATATTTGATTTTCTTCCGGATGAATTCACCCTGTACGCCCTGCAGAGCGTGCAGGAGGCGCTGACGGGCAAGCCCGTTTCCCCCGCCAATTTCAGGCGCAAGACGGCGGAGCTCGTTGAGGAAACGGACGCACTTTCGCACGGGGCGGGACACCGTCCCGCAAAGCTTTACAGAAAGAGGCGGGAAGTATGAAGCGTTTTCTTGTTGTGATCGATATGCAGAAGGATTTCGTGGACGGAGCGCTGGGGACGAAGGAGGCCGCCGCCATCGTGCCCGCCGCGGTCAAAAAAATAAACGGGTTCGAAGGGGATATATTCGCCACCTTCGACACCCATTCGGCAAACTACATGCAGACGAGCGAGGGGCGCAACCTGCCCGTGCCGCACTGCATAAAGGGCACTCCCGGCCATCGGCTCGACGCGCGCATAGCCGAGGCGCTTGAAAAAAAGGGCTTCCGTGCGGTGAAAAAGCGCACCTTCGGCTCGGTCACCCTCCCCCGCCTCATCCGCGAGGCCGCCCGGGGCGAGGAGTTCTCGGTCGAGCTTATCGGCCTGTGCACCGATATCTGCGTGATAAGCAACGCGCTGATACTTAAGGCGCATTTCCCCGAGGCGGAGATTTCGGTCGATCCCGCCTGCTGTGCGGGAGTAACGCCCGAAAAACACAAAGCCGCGCTTGAGACCATGCGCAGCTGCCAGATAAGGCTGAATTGACAAATGTCTTGCCGCCGGGTTTCGTCCCGGCGTTTTTTATACGGAAGCCTTTTTCCCGAATCGTCGGATGGACGGCCGGTCGGGGCAGCCCCGATGCTTTCGGTCGCGGCAGAACAAAACCGGGCGTTCCGATCGGAACGCCCGGTACGCATATAAATCATCAGTCCGCTGCGCCGGCCATTCTTTCCTCTCCGCGGCGGGCTTCCTCCTCCTCGAGAACGCGGTAGGCGACCTTGCCCACGAGGGTCTTGGGCATATCGTCCCTGAACTCGATCTCATAAGGCATGGCGTATTTGGCGATATTCTTTCGGCAGTGCGCCATTATCTTTTCACGCGTTTCGTCATTGGCGGGAACGCCCTTTCTGAGCATCACGAACGCCTTGACCTTCTGCACCTTATAGGGATCGGGCACGCCGATCACGCAGCTCATCTGCACGAAATCGAGCGCGTCGATTATGTTCTCGAGCTGAGCGGGATACACGTTATAGCCCGAGGAGATTATCATGCGCTTGGCGCGGCCCTTGAAATAGATGAAGCCGTCCTCGTCCTGAACTCCCAGATCGCCGGTGTAGACCCATGTGAGCCCGTCGGCATGCTGTCTCAGCGTTTGCGCGGTCTCTTCGGGATGGTTCATGTACTCCTTCATTACGGAGGGGCCGGCAAGCAGTATCTCGCCCTCCTCGCCGTAGGGAAGCTCCTCGTCGGTATCGGGCTTGACTATTTTGATATAGGTATCGGCAAAGGGGATGCCTATGGAGCCCTCCTTGTGCATGTGAGGCGGGGTGAGGCAGCACGCGGTGACGGTCTCGGTGGTGCCGTAACCCTCGCGCACGGTGACGGACGCTCCGTGATCGGCAAGATATTTATCGAGCTTCTTTTTGAGCTCGATGGAGAGCGAATCGCCGCCGGAGAATACGCCCTTGAGCTTTGAAAGATCGGCCTTTTCCATGCCGGGCAGGCGCAGGAGCGCCTCAAAGAGCGTGGGCACGCCGGCAACGAAATTGCATTTTACTATCTTTTTGGCGTATTCCTTGGGGGTAACGCGCGGAAGCAGCAGGCACCTTGCGCCGTTCGCCAGCATGGTGTGTATGCACACGCCCAGGCCGAAGCCGTGGAAAATGGGCATTGCGGCAAGCATACGGTCGCCAACGCGGTAAATGGGGTTGGCCGCCACGACCTGTGCGGCGAGCGCGTTGAAATTTAGATTGGTGAGCACTATGCCCTTGGTGGTGCCGGTGGTGCCGCCCGAATAGAGTATGACTGCGGGATCTTCGGCCTTCCTTGCGACCTTGTAATCATAGAAGCACATGCGGCTCATATCCATGAATTCCTTCCAGCGTATGACGGGCGCTTCCTTGGGGATCTTCTTGATCTTGCGGCCCTCGGTGAGCATATAGCCGGCCTTGAGGGGCTTGGAAAGCTCGTCGCGCACGGACGCGATGATGATGTTGACGACCTTGGTGTTCTTGCGGATATTCTCGAACTTGCCGTAAAATTGGTCGAGAGTGATCGCGGTGACGCTTTGCGACTCGTTGAGATAGAACTCAATCTCCTTTTCCGCCGAAAGCGGATGCACCATGTTGGCTACGGCGCCGACGAGATTCACCGCATAGAACATATAGATCGCCTGCGGGCAGTTGGGCAGCGCGATGGTGACCTTGTCGTTCTCCCTCACGCCGATGGTCTTGAGCGCTTTGGCGCAGTTCTCGATGTTCTGCACAAGCGTTTTATACGTGGTGATCCTGCCCATGAATTCCAGCGCGGGCAGATCGGGATGGTTCCTGGCGGTCAGCTCCACCGCCTCGAACATGGTACCCATGAAATAGTCAAGATGCATGGGCAGCTCGCCGCTGACGCGCTCCCACGGGGTTTTGGCTGTAACGGTCATTTTGGTTCTCGTCTTTCTGTTTGGACTTGATCGGGCATAGGCCCGAATGCAATTATATTGTTTTTGTCGAACACTGTCAATCCATCGGATATGCCTGCCGTATATATATTTGCCGGGTTTGAAAATTGACACAGCATTGCCGCAATTCGGCGGAAATAAAAATAAAATTTTTCGGTTAAAGTATGGATTCCGATATATCTATATGATATAATAGGCTCACGATGTGTCCCCCGGGGACACAAATTCAGTTTGAGGAGAAAAACAATGAATCGGACTTTCAGGAAGCTGATCGCTGTTCTGCTTACTGCGATCATGGTCATCGGTATCGTTCCCGCTTTTGCTCTGGCGGAAGCCGTGCAGAGCATTGAAAACGAGACCGAAACAAAGACTATGCCCGCCGGTTACATTCCCGGCGAACTGCACGGCGCCCGCGCCGTATCGAGCGCGTATGAGCGCGGCGATATGGATACGTATTACCGGCTGACCGGCAATATGCGCGACACACTGCCCTCCACCTATGACAGCCGCAATTACAATTACGTGACCTCCGTCAAGAACCAGGGTTCTTACGGCTCCTGTTGGGCGCACGCCGCCATGGCCTGCGTTGAGAGCTATATGATCAAGTTCGGCATTCCCGTTGGAACCGGTTCCGCCGCTACCACGAGCCTGAACCTTTCCGAGACTCAGCATTGCTTCTTCAACTATTCCACCGCTTATGATGCGGAGGGCATGCTGAACGGCGACAAGACCGTCCTTACCGACAGCAGCGCCAAGAACGGCCTCGACTGCGGCGGCAACGGCGAAATGTCCGCTTACACCCTCATGCGCTGGACGGGTGCTGCCAGCGAATCCGTTTCCGCTCTAGCATACGGCAAAGCAAGCACCGTCGCTTCTTCCGGTCTCAACAGCCAGTACGCATACGGCTCCAACATCTGCCACGTTCAGAACTCCGTATGGGTGCCCTCCACCGATATCGAGGGTGTAAAGCGTGCCATTATGGAGTACGGCGCGGGCAACATCAGCTACTGTGCCGCTCCCAACAACTATACAACCTATACCTACACCTATCATTGCGTTACCAGCACTTCAGCATCGCCTAACCATGCGATCACCGTCGTGGGTTGGGATGACACCATCGCAGCCTCCATGTTCTCTCCCAATAAGCCCTCCAAGGCCGGAGCATGGCTCTGCAAGAACAGCTGGGGCGCCTCCCAATTCGATCAGGGCTATATGTATATCTCCTACGAGGATGCTTCCGTTGCGAATTCGGGCTACATCTACTTCTATGACGCCGAGCCCATCGACAACTACGATCATAACTATCAGTATGACGGCACCTGCAACCTCGCCTGCTACGGCAAGGGCTACAACAGCAGCACCGAGTGGTATGAGGGCTTTGCCAACAACACCCAGGTTGCCAACGTCTTCACCGCGAAGGGCACCGAAATGCTCCGCGCTATCTCCTTCTGCAGCTGGGACGAGGCTTTGACCTATTCCGTTGACGTTTACAAGAACCCCACTGCCGGCAATCCTTCCTCCGGCACCCGTGTAAGCGGCGCCAGCGGTTATCTTACCTATGCCGGTTACTTCACTATCGAACTTGACTCCCCGGTTATTCTGAATGAAGGCGACACCTTCTCGGTAGTAATCACCCATAACTGCCCCACCGCCGATGACAACGGCAAATACATCCATACTCCCTACGACGCAAGCTTCAACAACTCCAGCTATGCCGACTTCTTGTACTGGACTCACGCCAACCACGGCAGCACCTCCTACTACAAGGAGCCCAACGGTTCCTGGACCGACTGCCCCGACAACGGCGACTACCGCATCAAGGCTTACACCGATGATTACGAGGAAACCTTTACCGTGACCGCGGTATCCAACAACACCGCGTGGGGTACCGTTTCCGTTATCGGCACCATCATCACCGCCGCCCCCGCCAACGGTTATTACGTTGAGAGCGCCGAGGTCATCTCCGGCACCGCGACCGTGACCGTAAACGGCAACACGATCTCCGTGAGCCCCGAATCCGACTGCACCGTGCGCGTCAACTTCGCGCCCAAGCCCAGCTATACCGTAAGCTTCATCGCCTGCGGCGCGAGCGTCGGCAGTCAGACCGCGCTCGTCAATGACGTGATAACCCTTCCTTCCACCTGCAGCGTGA
>JAFXZJ010000037.1 GCA_017541305.1 Clostridia bacterium
AGAAGGTCGAACCTCTCCGCCTCCTGCGGAGGCACCTCCCCTTATCCAAGGGGAGGCCAAGCGTGTGCAAGTTCCTTGGCTCTCCTTCGATAAGGAGAGCTGTCAGCCGAGCGAAGCGAGGATGACTGAGAGGTCGATCACTTCGCACTAAACAGTTCGAACCTCTCCGCCTCCTGCCGAGGCACCTCCCCTTCTCCAAGGGGAGGCAAAGCGTGTGCGAGTCTTGGCGAGGATGACCGAGAGGTCGAAAAAGCGACCCGGTACTCCGATCGCTGCTTTTGCCCCTCCCCGTAAATGAGGAGGGGCAAAAACGGTTGATCTGTCAGTCGATGACCTCGCGGATCACGTCGATAACGGTGTTGTCCCTGTACATCAGCACGCCGACGATCTTTTCGCCGTACTTGATGGGCTCGGGGATGCCGGCAATGCGCTCGGCGCGGTCGCGCAGCTTTTCGATGGTGGTCACGGGAAGGCCTGCTGCGACGAGCCTTTCACGCAGCTCGGGACGGGCGGGGTTGACCGCGATGCCCTGATCGGTGACGACGACGTCGATCGTCTTGCCGGGGGTGCAGACGGTGTTGACCTTGGAGCAGACGGTGGGTATGCGGCCGCGGAGCAGCGGGCACACGACGACCGTCATGGAAGCGCCCGCCGCGGTATCGGGATGGCCGCCCACGGCGCCGCGGATGACGCCGTCAGAGCCGGTCATTACGTTGACGTTGAAATCGGTATCGACCTCGAGCGCGGAGAGTATGACGAAATCGAGCTGGTTGACTGCGGCGCCCTTGTTAACGTAGCTTGCATAATAGGAAGCGTCGATCTGCTGATGGAAGCGGTTGTTCTTGACGGAGTTGGCCGCGATAAGATCGAAGCTCTGCACGTCGAGGATCTTCCTCACAAGGCCCTCCTCGTGCATCTGCACGATCTGGCCGGTGATGCCGCCCAGCGCAAAGCGGCACTTGATATCCTGCTCGATCATCTTTTCACGCAGGAACCTGGCAACGGCAAGCGACGCGCCGCCGGAGCCCATCTGCATGGAGAAATTGTTTTTGAAATAGCCCGAGGCCACGATCGCGTCGGTGGCATACTTGGCGATCAGCAGCTCCTTGGGATTCTTGGTATAGCGGGTGGCGCCGCTCATGATGCCGTTGGGATCGCCTATGTTGTCGACCTTGACGACGTAATCCACCTGGCTCTCGGGGATGCCGAAGGGGGTGTTCGGGAAGGAAACGAGGTGATCGGTGATGATTATGCACTTATCGGCATAGAGCGCGTCGAGCTTGGCATAGCCCAGCGAGCCGCAGCAGGAGCCTTCCTCGGAATCGCGGTTGTAGCCGTTGGCGTTGCCGTAGGGGTCGCAGGAGGGCGCGCCCAGGAACGCGACGTCGATATGCAGCTCGCCCGTCTCGATGGCGGCAGCCCTGCCGCCGTGGGAGCGGAATATCACGGGGAAATCCATCAGGCCGTGGGATACGGCGTCGCCCAGCTTGCCGCGAAGGCCGCTTGTCTCGATATGCTTGATAACGCCGTTCTTGATGTGCTCGATGAGGGGCCAGTGGCAGTCGGTCAGCGAGGAAGCGGCCAGGGTCAGATCCTTAAAGCCCATCTTGGCTATGACGTCCATTACCATATTGATAACGAAATCGCCGTTGCGGAAATGATGATGGAAGGAAATGGTCATGCCGTCCTTTAAGCCCACGCGCCTTATGGCCTCCTCGATGGAGGGGAGCACCTTTTTGGAATCCTTCTGGCGCTCGTCAAAGCTCACGGGATTCTTTTCGGCAACGTTGTGCGCTTCGTATGCGCCGTGGCAGGCGGTGACTTCCTTGATATGGGGAATGGAATCGAAATCAAACTTACTCATAGCGTTCACCCTTAAATGTCTTCGACGGTAATGGTCTTGGCGCGCTCGGCCATTTCAAGCAGATACTGCGCCCTTGCAACGACGGGCTTGTCGATCATCTTGCCCTTTAAGGACGCAACGCCCGAGCCCCTTGCGTTGGCTTCGGCAATGGCCTCCATGATGGCGCGGGCCTTCATAAGATCCTTTTCGGAAGGAGTGAACACCGCGTGCAGCGGCGCGATCTGGCGGGGGTTGATAACGGATTTGCCGTCAAAGCCCATCTTGCGGATCATCCTTGCCTCGTTGAGGAAGCCTTCTTCGTTGTTGATATCGGAATAGACCGTGTCAAGAGCCATTATGCCGGCTGCCTTTGCGGCGTTGACTATCATGCCGCGGGCGAACATCAGCTCGATGCCCTCGGGGCTCCTGGTGGTTTTAAGATCGGTAACGTAATCCTCGGCGCCCAGCGCTATGCCGATAAGGCGCTTGGATGCGAATGCGATCTCTCGCGCGTTGAGCACGCCGTTGGCGCTTTCGATGGCGGCCATCATGCCCGTCTTGCCCACGGGAATGCCCGCCTCGCGCTCGATGCGCTCTATCTCGCGCTCGCACTCGATAACGTCCTTTGCGCTGTCGGTCTTGGGAAGCCTTATCACGTCGGGCTGAGCGCGCACGATCGCCTCAAGGTCGGCAATGCCCAGGCCGGAGGACAGATCGTTTATACGGACGACGAGCTCCTTTTTGCCGTAATGGAGCTTTGTCAGCGCGTTATAGACCAGGAACCTTGCCGCGTCCTTTTCGGTGATGGCAACGGAATCCTCAAGGTCGAACATGATGGAGTCGGAACCGTAGATATGCGCGTCCCTTATCATGCCGGGGTTATTGCCCGGCACGAAGAGCATGCTTCTTCTTAATCTGCTCATTATATGCGCACCTCGTTCCACACGTAATCGCTGCTCTCGGCGGCGCGGTAAGCGGCGGCGGCCGTGCGCGCGGCAACGGTGCAGTCCAGCGCGCCCTTATCGGCGGCGTTGACGTAAGCCCTGTCCACTCCCAGCTCAGAAAGAGTTTCGCGGATGACCTTTTCGATCTGCTTGCCGTACTGCTGCATCACAGCGCTTTCAAGCTCCAGCTCGACGCCCGGGGTATCCTTGGGCTCGATCCTGACGATGATATCGCTGGATTCCATCGTTCCGGCAACACCGGTTTTCTTGATTTCCATGACGAAGTTTTCCTCCCGTTTTTAAGCTTGCTGTATTCGGGCGCAAAACAGGTTCGGCTTTATTCCTCTCCTATTATAAGCCCACCTTATATATTAACACTTTTCGCCGTTTTTTCAAGTGGAAAGCCCCTCTTTTTTAATATATTGCGTTCGCGAGTGACAACGGAAAATATACTTTTTAAAACGCGACAGTGTTTTGAAAAAACGCCGTCTTATATTATGAAGCACGTTGAAAGCGATACGGCAGATTCGGGCGCCCCGGCAAAGCCTGCGTAAACGGAAGCGCCCGAAACGGAAGCATCCGCCGTCTAAACGCCGGCCGATCAAAAGCCTTTGCGGAGCATTCGCACACATTCTTATCTTGTATGAGGGTGTGTAATATAAGTATATTTTTAAAAACGCTTGCACGATCGTGTTCATTGCTATATAATATATATTAAGGTAAGTGTTTATTTCGGCAATACTTTTAACGGAGGTGTTTATCATGAAAAAAAAGATCGCCGTTATTATCGTCTTCCTATTGATCGCAATGGCTGCGATCCCCGCAGCCGCTCTCAACGAAGATCTGCCCGACGACGTGGTTTCAACAGCAGAGCAAAAAGCCATGCCCTACTGCAAAAGCTTTATGAAAAACCCGAACGCCGGATACATCGGTACCATGGTGGAGTCCGCAGAGGAGATCGACACGCTTACGTTGGGGCAGGGAATGATGATCTACGGGATATCCGACGGGGATCCCACGAAGCTTTCCGACAGGCTGATCTCAGGTAATTACTGGTGCTTCTCGATGGATAAGGACGGAAGGAAGGTTGCGACCTTCGAGGTGTTCAGAAATGATTCCGGTGAATTGCACTATCAGGGAATAGGATCGGGAGCGGAGCTTGACAATGCGCTTTCCATCATGGAGCGGCTTGCCGCCGAAGCGAACGTCCCGTTTGAACCGAAGCTTCTCAAAACCATATTCGAAGATTACGTGATCCTGCAGGCGTTCGGGGAGGACGAGCGCGTGATCCTCCTGCCGCTCGACGATACCTATTCGGAAGTGAAGAATTACCGCGAGCTCCCCACCGGCAGCGAGCTGCTCGATGAGATCGCCAAGGCTGAAGCCGCGGCCAAGCCGGGCTATTACGGCGCCGGTTTGCCCGCTTTTCCCGCCCATCCCGGCGTGCTGACCGGCGAGCCCATGCCCGAAACGGAAGCTCCCGAAACGGAAGCGCCTGCCGCGGAACAGCCAAAGGACGAAAAAGGCGCCGCGAGCCCCCTTTGGTATATCATCCCCGCCGCCGCAGTGATCGTCGCCGTAATTGCGGTGATAGTCGTCAAAAAGAAAAAGAAATCATGATCCGGCCGCAGGCAAAGGAATCCCCTCATCAGTCGTCTTCACTCCGTTCAGCCGACAGCTTCCCCGCGGCGGGGGAAGCCTTTTGGAGATTCCCGCATTAGGGGCGACCATTCCAAACACCCAAAACTACCGGGGCGACCGTGCAAAGTACCCCAAACTCAGGGGGCGACTAAGCGAGCAAAGCGAGCGTCGCCCACGTGGCCGAAAAATAATCATTTTTCGAGCCGAGTGGGCGCACGCGCCACATGGAGCGTTAAAAAGGGGCAACAGTGTTGCGCCTTTAGCGG
>JAFXZJ010000038.1 GCA_017541305.1 Clostridia bacterium
GCGTCTCAAAAGAGGAGATTTTTGTGCCCGGCAAGGAAAAAAGCGCAGGAATACTCGGAGAGTCTTTCGAGCATTTTTGACGCAGCCCGGCGCAAAAAGATACCTTTTGAGGCTGTGTATCCTTAAGTGAATGCGCCCAAGGGAGCGCTCTTTTATGACTGCGGGGGATTATACGGGGATCTTGGATTTGAGGAACTCGATGACGGCCTGTATCTTCTGGCCGATATCGCCCTCCATAGAGAAGGTGCTCTTGAGCTTTTCGATGATATTGCCGATGATATCGCCGATGCTGCTGCCTGCGGGCGCGGAACGGGAAACGTCGTTTATGACCGCGCCGACCTGATCGCCCAGCTCGCCCTCGACGGGAAGATTGCCCAGCAGTGAGCTGAAGAATTCGCCTATGTCGGGAAGCTTGTCCTTGATGCCTTCCACGACGTCGCCGACCTTATCCTTGATATCCTCAATGATATTGCCGCCCTCTTCCTTGACCTCCTCGGCCTTTTCCTCTACCGCCTCAACGACGTTTTCGGCGGTCTCGGCAACTTCTTCCTTGACCTCTTCGGCCTTTTCGCCGACCGCTTCGACGGCGTTTTCCGCGGTCTCAACAGCCTCGTCCTTTACTTCCTCGGCTTCCTTGCCGCCGCCGGTGAAAATGTTTTTGATCTTGTCCAGAATGCTTTCTGCCATGATTATTCCCTCCTTGGTATTTGCAGATGAGAGCTTGGCAGCTCTTTCTCATATATTATATCACCGCTCGACCGCCGACGCAACAGGAAAAAGAGCGGAAAATGCAACATTTTTGAGGCAAAAAAGCCCCGCGTTTAAGCGGGGTTCAGAAACGGATCACTTTATCATCGTTCCGCAGGGGACGGCGTCGTCGACGAATACGACCTTGCAGCCGCAGGCGTTGTTCGTGCCGGCAAGCAGCATGCCGTTGGATTCCACGCCGGCGATCCTTGCGGGTGCGAGGTTGGCGACAACGATGAGCTTTTTGCCGATAAGCTCGTCGGGATTGTAATAGGCCTTGATGGAGGAGACTATCACGCGCTCGCCTTCGCCGTCGTCAAGCGTGAGCTTATAGCAGGAATGGGATTTCCTGATCTCCTGGCACTTGAGCACCTTTGCGACCCTGAGATCCATCCTCGCAAAATCGTCGATGGTGATCTGCGGCTTTACGGGCGCGACGGGATCGGGCTCGCCGTATTCGATCTTCTTCTCGGGCGCGGCGTTCTTCCTTGCCTCGGCCTCGGCGGCTTCGCGCTCGATGCGCTCCTCGTCCTCGGTCTTGGGGCAGGAGAAATCGAGCAGCTTCATGTAGGAGTCCTTATCGATCGCGTAGAGGAAAAGGTAGAGCCTGGGGCCGCGCTCCTTGTCGATCAGCAGGCGGTAGACGTTCTTGAAGAACGCGCCCTGAGCGGCTTTGAGCTGCTTGTCGCCCGCGTTCTCGGGCAGGGCCTCCTTGGGGATGGCGTAGAGGAGCGTCTGCAGACCGTCAAGGTCGTAGCCGCCCGCTTGGAGCACCTCGTAAAGCCTTGATATTTCGGTCTTTTCGGGCTCGGAGAGGGAATTATAGACCTCGAAATTGCGGGTCGCGCGCAGGCGGTAAACGCTTTCGGGCGAGCAGTTCTCCAGCCAATACTTTGCCTTGGGAAGACGCTCGGCGAAATCCGCCGCCTTATAGGGCGTGCCGACCTTTTCGAATACCTTTTCGAGCATGGGGATATTGAAATCGACTATCGAACCGAACTGCACGAGCAGGCTCATAGGCACGGTCTCGGGCCTGCGGCCTTCGATGAGGCAGTCTTCGAAAACGACCTGCATGAACTCGTCCGAATTGCCGTCGAGGAAATCCTTATACTGCTTGTCAAACTCGAAATACTGGCGGAGTATGCCGTCGTCAAAGCAGAAATCGAATGCCTTGGCGGGCTCGGTCTTGGCATAGAGCCAGAGTATTATCTCCGGATCGTAGATCTTGAGGAGCGAATCGGGGGTGAGGTTAAGGCCCGAGGACGAGCTCATCTTGCCCGTGGTGCCCTTGATGCCTATGAACTCATATCCCACGAAGAGCGGCGCCTCATAGCCGAATATCTCGCGGGAGATCACGCGGCTGGTCTGATAGCTGCCGGTGGGCGCGGCGTGATCCTTGCCGCCGGGCTCGAAATCAACGCCCTCATACGCCCAGCGCATCGCCCAGTCGACCTTCCAGGCGAGCTTGCAGTGATGATCGTGCTCGAAATCGAATTCGCCTTCATGCCCGCAGTCGCAGACGTAATGCGCGTGCAGGCAGTCGTCGGAAAGGGAGGTGATATGCGTGGTGTCCCTGCCGCAGACGGGGCAGTAGATGGCCACGGGCATATAGGCCTCGCGCTCGCCCTCCTTGGCGTCCTGCGTGCGGAAGCTGTCAAGTATGTCGAATATCTCGCGCCTGCAGCGGAGCGACTTGATTATCTGCTCGGTATAGCAGCCGCCCTCGTACATAGCGGACTGATGGCGGTAATCCATGTGCACGCCGAAGCCCAGCATGGCGGGCTCGAATTCCTTCTCGAAATGCTCGGCATAGGTGGCGCAGCCGTCGTCAAAGGGATTGGGAACGGCGGTATAGGGGCAGCCGATGTATTTTTCGAAGCCCTCGGTCACAGCCGCCACGTTCGCGGGGACCTTGCGCATGCGGTCGTATTCATCCCACGAGAAGAGCATTTTCGCCTTTTTGCCCATCTTGCGCAGGGCTTTGACGACGAACCAGCTTGTCGCAACGTCGCGGAAATTGCCGATGTGGACGCTTCCCGAGGGGCTTATGCCCGCGGCGCAAACGTATTCTTCCTTGTCGGGACGGCGCTCGATGATCTTCTTTGCGATCTCATAGGACCAATGCATAGGTGTACCTCCGTGTAAAGGGGATTTTATAACACTTTATTATAACATGTCCGGAAGTGTAAAAGCAATACCGAATTTGCGGATCCGCAGAACGGCCGCGCCGCGGCAGGCAAGGCCGCAGGGAAGAGACCGTTATTGCGACAGTGCGGAATAAACCGGGAATAAGGAAAGTCAAGGTAGACAGGTGCGGCGCGCCATGATATAATTATATAAAAGGCGGCGCCTTCGCCCCGCAAAAGGAGGATAAACGCTATGGTCAAAAGACTTTTCGCACTCGTTCTCTGCACGCTCATGGCATTGAGCGCCCTGCCCGCCGCCGCGCTCACGGAAGGCGAGCCCGCCGCGGAAAAGGGCGAAACAAGGCTGCACGAGAGCTATTTCAACGACTCCGATTCCAACACCTATTTCACGTTTGTCGACAGCAATATACCCTGGCTCGACAAGTCGGGCACCGACAATTACGGCTTTACCACCAAATACATCGAAAGCGGCAATTCGGGCGTCAATTCAAGCCGAAGCACGATAAGCACCACGAGCGTCCATATGGAGGCGGGCGAATGGGTCTCCTTCCTCTACTGGTGCATCACCGAGGAGGGTCACGATTTCTTCCGCTTTTACGTGAACGGTTCCAAGGTGTATGAAAGATCCGGCTTGATGCAGAACTGGCTGAGTTACATCTATACTATCCCGCAGGACGGAGACTACACTTTCAAGTGGGAGTACGAAAAGGACGCCTCCTCGGGCTATTCCTATGACTGTGTGCGTCTGAAAAAGCTTGCGTTTTCGAGATGCGCGAACCTTGAACGCGAGCGCGCCGTGCTGGCTCCCGGCGGCGGAGGACTGATGCTGAGCGATCCCGCGGAAGGCGTGTATTCGTTCAATACTGCGTCCGACAACGGCGACCATACCTTCTACGTCAGCTCGTCGAACTGGCACATAGGCAATTCGATCGCCCGTATCGAGGCTTCGGGCATGGTCCCGTCCGATCCCGCCGTCGATCATTACATCTCCTTCGATTATAAGGTGGAGAGCGAGCGGGATCTGGATTACCTGATATTCAAGATCGATGGAAGAAACATCTGCACCTGGAGCGGCACGGACGACTATACGTGGAAGCACTACAGCTGGAAGCTGACGCCGGGCTTACACATTTTCACATGGGAATACGTGAAGGACGTCTCCGACGACGAGGGCAGAGACCGGGCCTGCCTTGATAATATCACGCTCGTCAATTACGATAACGCTCAGGATCGCTTTACCGGCATGCAGAAGGCTTTGAGCCCCTATAACGACGTCGATATAATTTTCAACACCCCCGCAGGAAGCGCGGGCTTCTGTTCGACTCAGATCGCGCCCTGCAGCAACAACCGCTATATCAATTCGAGCACGAGCTGTTTCGAGGCGAAGATATCCATGAGGCAGGGCGAGACGCTCTCGTTCGATTACCTTGTCAGCTCCGAAAGCTACGACAGATTCAGGTTCATCGCCGACGGCCAGGTCATGCTGACCGATTCCGGCTGGGAGCGTCCGCAGGTCAAATCCCACACCTTCACGGCAAACGAGACGAAAACCTATAATTTCCGCTGGGAGTACGTGAAGGACGGGAGCCTTTCAAAGGGCTACGACATGGCCTTCGTATTCAACATACTTTATAACGGCACCTTCCACAACTGGGACTCCGATGATTTC
Organism: Clostridia bacterium; assembly: GCA_017541305.1. Lineage (GTDB taxonomy): Bacteria > Bacillota > Clostridia > Christensenellales > CAG-138 > UBA3857. The sequence continues at coordinate 4,564 of JAFXZJ010000038.1, forward strand.
GACGACGTGGTAAACGATCCCGATACCGACGAGTATCTGCACTACGTCGGCGGCGTTGGCGCTGGCGGATGGTTCACGCCGTATTACACGGCCGGCTGGGACGCGGCGGTATCCTCAAACAAATTCTATGAGGGCACCTCGTGCTCGTTCGGCGCGGGCTGCTATATGAACGTCGGCGACAGGCTGAGCTTTGAGTACATGGTCGACAGCGAGGATGGCGGGGATTTCTTCCATTTTATCGTCTCGCGCCGGGATGGCTCCTATTACGATACCGAGGAAGAATTCTACGAGAGCGGTCAGATTTCCTGGGACGACTACACCTTCATATGCGAAACGGCCGGCGAATACTGGTTCGGCTGGGCGTATGAGAAGGACTACTCGATCGATTCGAGAGACGATATCGTCATGATCGACAACGTGCGCGTTACAAGAAGCAACGAGCTTGACCGCGCGCTGAACCCGGAGTGGATGGATCAGTCCGATTGGATACACTTTGAATCCGACGGCCAGTACACGTTCATCCCCTGCGACTTCAACGGCCGTTACTGCGCCAAGAGCGGCAATACGGGTTACAGCTCCACGACCTCGCAGCTCACGGCCGAAGTGTACGTTCCCTCGCCCGACAGGATCAGCTTCGATTATTACATCAACTGCGAAGCGAACTATGATTACATGGTGTTTTTTGTGAACGGGACCGAGGTGCAGCGTTTCTCCGGCAGGGACAGCACGGCGTGGCAAACCTTTACCACGAGCGGATCGTATTCCGGCACGCTGCAGCTTGAGTGGAAATACGTAAAGGACGGCAACCTGTCCTACGGCACCGATACCGCCGCGCTGGACAACGTGCGCATAGGCGACGGCGGCATGTTGGGCGACGTGGACGGCAACGGGAACGTCGATACCACCGACGCGCTTTACGCCCTGCGTCAGGCGCTGGGCATTATGGAGCTGCCCGCGGATCAGCGCCAACGCGCGGACATTAACGGCGACGGGATAATCGACACCACCGACGCGCTGTACATACTGCGCTATGCGCTGGGGATAATCTCACATTTCTGATACCGCATTTCGGGGCCGCTTCCGGCAGGGAGCGGCTTTTTTATGCACGTACATTTGACAACGGGCCTGCACTTGTTATATAATGTAAAGTGATTTATTATGCAAAGGGCTTCGGCCCGTCAAGAAAGGAGCCTATAAAGGCAATTTGATATGAAGAATCTGACCACGCAAGAGCTTCGCGAGCTTTATCTTCGCTTTTTCCGCGAGAGGGGACACGCCATAATCTCCTCCGCATCGCTCGTTCCCGAAAACGATCCCACCGCGCTGTTCACCATGGCGGGCATGCACCCGCTGGTTCCCTACCTGCTCGGCGCAAAGCATCCCGCGGGGAACCGCCTTGCCGACGTGCAGAAATGCGTCCGCACAGGCGATATAGACGAGGTCGGCGACGCAAGCCACTGCACCTTCTTTGAAATGCTGGGCAACTGGTCGCTTGGCGATTATTTCAAGCAGGAGGCCATCGCGTGGAGCTGGGAATTCCTGACCGGCTCCGAATGGCTGGGCATAGATAAGGACAGGCTCTATTTCACCTGCTTCGCAGGAGAGGAGGGCCTTCCCCGCGATACCGAGGCGCACGACCGCTGGGTGGAGATGGGCGTTGATCCCTCGCACATATTCTATCTTGGCAGGGAGCACAACTGGTGGGGTCCCGCCGGTCAGACCGGCCCCTGCGGTCCCGATACCGAGATGTTCATAGACACCGGCAAGGAGCCCTGCGGCGAAAACTGCTTCCCCGGCTGTCACTGCGGCAAGTATCTTGAGATCTGGAACGACGTATTCATGCAGTACAACAAGACCGCCGACGGCAAATACGAGCCCCTTGCGCAGAAGAACGTGGATACCGGCATGGGCCTTGAGCGCACCGTGGCCACCCTGCAGGGCGCCGCGAGTGTTTACGATACCGATGCCTTCACGGGGATACTCGCCGAAATTACCGGGCTTTCCGGCAAGCATTACGGCGATTCGCCCGAGGTCACAAAGGCCTTCCGCATAATCGCCGATCATATGAGGACGGCGACCTTTATGCTGGGCGATCAGCGCGGCGTCACACCCTCCAACGTCGATCAGGGCTATATCCTCCGCCGTATAATCCGCCGCGCGCTGCGCTATGCGATGCAGCTTGAAATGCCCGAAATGAGCCTTTCCAAGGTTGCCTGCGCGGTGATATCCACCTATGGCAGCGTGTATCCCGAGCTCTGCGAAAACCGCGAAAAGATCATCTCCGAGCTTGACAAGGAGGAGATGAGGTTCCAGAAGACCCTCAGGCAGGGCACCAAGGAATTCGAGCGCGTCAAGAGGAACGCGGCGGACGGGCGCATCGACGGCATCACGGCTTTCCATCTTTTCGACACCTTCGGCTTCCCCATAGAGTTCACCGAGGAGCTTGCCCGCGAAAACGGCCTTACCGTGGACGTGGAGGGCTATCGCACGGCGTTTGCCGAGCATCAGGCCAAGAGCAAGGCCGGCGCCGAGCAGAAATTCAAGGGCGGTCTTGCCGATCATTCCGAGATCACCACCAAACTGCATTCGGCCACTCACCTGCTTCAGGCGGGCCTGCGCAAGGTGCTGAACGACGAGAACGTGTGCCAGAAGGGCTCCAACATCACCCCCGAAAGGCTCAGGTTCGACTTCTCCTTCCCCCGCAAGGTCACTCCCGAGGAGCTTCGCGAGGTCGAAAAGTTCGTTAACGACGCTATTGCCGCCGACGTTCCCATCACCTGCGAGGAGATGCCCTATGAGGAAGCCAAGGCAAGGGGCGCGATAGGCCTGTTCACATACGGCGATATAGTCAAGGTCTATACCATGGGCGAATATTCCTGCGAGATGTGCGGCGGCCCGCACGCTTCCCGCACGGGCGAGCTGGGCACCTTTAAGATAAAGAAGGAAGAGGCTTCGTCCTCCGGCGTAAGGAGGATCAAGGCGGTCCTTGAATAAACCCGATATGGAGGTGGGCAAATGGCAAAGGAGATAACCTGGCTGGAATATGACTGGAGGCTTGACGGAGAGCGCGCGCTCTTCGGAGTGGAGCTTTCGCTCTATCGCAAGGCGCCCGACGCGTCAAGGCCCTACCTTTGCTATTTTTGCTGCCAGACATTGGATGAACACATACTGCACCCTTCGGATATAAAGCGCATCGTCGGCATAGTTACAAAATGCTCAAAGGGCGTCGGCGTTGCTCCCGCGGGCTTCGTGCAGCTGGGCGCAATGCGCCAATACTATTTCTACGTGGCCTCCAAAGCCGAGTACGACCGGCTGAAGGAGGCTGCGGCAAGGGAGAAGAAATACCTCTGCCGCGTGGGCGGCAAAAGGGAGGAGGACTGGGCGACCTATTTCCAGCTACTATATCCCAACGAGGTGAAGTATCAGACCATCACCAACCGCGAGCAGATAGAAAAGCTCAAGAGATCCGGTGATAATCCCGATGCTTCAAGGCGCATCAATCTGCACGTCGCTTTCCGCACCGAGCAGCAGCGCATACTCTTTGAAGAGGCCGCGCGTCAGGCGGGCTTTGCGATAGGCACTCCCGAATTCCACAGCGATTTCGAGCTGCCCCACGGCTCGGTGCTCTACCGCATTTCGACCCTCAAGCCCGAGGAGATCGATAACGTCACCGTCCGCACGGTCAAGCTCGCGCAGATGATGGAGGGGAGACTGCTCTATTGGGACTGCAATATCGTGCCAAGGAGCGTTACTAAGAGGATATGAAAAAGCTGCACGGCATACTGATAGTCAACCGCTTTCTCAATACGAATAAATTTTCCGATATCTCCGCACGCTTTTTGGCCTCGGCCGAAAGGTTTGGTGTGGAGTTGTCGCTTTTTACGAACGACGAACTCTTCCCCGTTTCGGGGATCGGGGAAGATCGGTTCCCCTTTGATATCGACGCGGTCGATTTCGTCCTCTTCTACGATAAGGACGTGCGCCTTGCCTCGCAGCTCGAAAGGCGGGGCCTGAGGCTTTTCAATACCTCCCGCGCGATAGAGCTTTGCGACGACAAGTCCCTCACCCATCTGGCGCTGGACGGCGTCGTTCCCATGCCCGCCACCTATATAGCGCCGTTTACCTATGAGAACATAGGCTATAACGATCTTGAATTCGTCGGGACGATGTTCGGGCTTTTGGGCGCGCCGCTCGTCATCAAGGAGGCTTTCGGATCGTTCGGGCAGCAGGTGTACCTTGCTCACGATCCTGCCGAAGCGGGCGCTTTGCTGAAAAAGATCGGCGGCAGGCGCGTGATATTCCAGAAGTTCATAAAGGAAAGCGCGGGGCGCGATCTGCGCCTCAACGTCGCGGGCGGCCGTGTGATCGCCGCGATGGAGCGGTGGAGCGAAACGGGCGATTTCCGCGCGAATATTTCAAACGGCGGGTCCATGCGTAAGCATATCCCCGCCCCCGAAGAGGAAGCCGCCGCGCTCAAAGCCTCGGAAGCGCTGGGGTTGGATTTCTGCGGAGTCGATCTGTTGGAGTCGGACGCCGGCCCCCTCGTGTGCGAGGTGAATTCCAACGCGCATTTCAAATCCATCTATGACTGCACCGGCGTGAACGCCGCTGACGAGATAATCGCGCATATTATCCGCACCGTCACGGGGAAAGACGCATGAGAAGCGCGCGCCTGCTGTATAAAAGAGAGGACGCGGAGAAGAACCGCGTCCTGATAGATAAGTATTCCGAGGCGCTCAAAGCGCGGGGCTTTCGCACGGGGCTTGTTTTGATCGACCGCCTTTCGCGGGAGGACGTGCTTGCGGCATGCTGCGGGGCGGAGCTTGTGATCAACCGTGCCAGGGATTCGCAGCTTGTGAAATTCCTTGAAAACGAAGGGCTTTTCGTTACCAATCCCTCCGTCGTCACCGAGACCGCAAACGATAAGTTTACGACTTACGAGCGCCTGAGGGATTCCGTTCCCATGCTGGATACGCGGCTTCTGACCGAAGGCGGGCCGGAGCTTGCGTTCCCCTTCGTCGCCAAGCCCGCGGGAGGGCACGGGGGCAGCGGCGTGACGATGATAAGCGGCGCGTCAGACCTTGAAGTCTACCGCTCGGCGCACCCCGAAAAGAGCGTGATACAGCCCGTCGCCACAGATCTGGGCCGGGATATGCGGGTGTACGTCATCGGAGGAAAGCCCGCCGCCGCCATGCTGAGGGAATCTAAGACCGATTTCAGAAGCAATTTTTCACTGGGCGGCTCGGCAAGGATGGTGCCGCTCGGCACGCTTTCCGGCGAGGAGCTGGAGATAATCGAAAACGTCTGCAAGAAGCTGCCCCTCCACTATGCCGGAGTCGATATCATGCACGATCACGGCCGCGCCGTACTTAACGAGATCGAGGACCCCGTGGGGGCCAGGATGCTGTATATCTACACCGATATCGATCCCGCGGAAAGGCACGTGAAATACTGTATGGAAACGATATAGCTCCCAGGGAGCTTCGATATACGCCTTCGGCGTTCGATATATCGTAAGCGTAGCTGACGATACGATATGCCTGCGGGCATGAGGGAAAGCGGGAACGCACATGTTTGAGTTCATAACTCAAACATATCGAATTTGCGCAGAGCGCGAATATATCGTTTTCAGGGCCGTACTGCGGGCTTGAAAATATCGACAAAGGAAACTGCGCGGAAACGATATAGCTCCTCGGGAGCTTCGATATGCCTGCGGGCGTGAGAAAAATGCGGTCAAGGAGAATAATGCATGGACAGTGATAAGGATCTTTTACGAGAGGAAACAGTTCGGTTTGCTGTAATTGTATCTGATATTTGTGACAATATCAGCGGGTGTCGGTCATATGTCTGGCAGCTTGAACGTTCTTCGTCTTCTGTCGGAGCAAATATCCATGAGGCAAGATATGCCCAAAGCAGGGCGGATTTTATAAATAAGTTCGAGATCGCGTTAAAGGAAAGCTACGAGACCGAGTATTGGATTGAGGTTTTGTATCGCAAAGAACGTATTAGTGATGAAAACTACAAGATGCTGTTGAAAAAATGCGGTTCCATACGCCGAATGATCATAGCGTCTGTGACTACAGCCAAACGTAATGGACAAAGGCCCACCGCACCAGCACATGTTTGAGTTCATAACTCAAACATATCGAGTCCGAGGGCACTCGGACATATCGAATTCGCGCAGAACGCGAATATATCGTTTTCAAGGCCGTACTGCGGGCTTGAAAATATCGACAAAGGAAACTGCGCGGAAACGATATAGCTCCTCGGGAGCTTCGATATACGCCTTCGGCGTTCGATATATCGTAAGCATAGCTGACGATACGATATGCCTGCGGGCATGAGAGAGCGGGAACGCACATGTTTGAGTTCATAACTCAAACATATCGAGTACGAGGGCACTCGGACATATCGAATTCGCGCAGAGCGCGAATATATCGTTTTCAAGACCGTACTGCGGGCTTGAAAATATCGACAAAGGAAACAGCGCGGAATTCGAAAACACCGATCGTATTAAATCTCAAAGGAGTTTAACCGATATGAGCAACGTTACAAATCTTCTCACCTTCATCGACGCTTCCCCAACGGCTTTCCATGCCGTGGCCAATCTCTGCGCGGAGCTTGAGAAAAGCGGGCGCACCCGCCTGACCGAGGGCGAAGGCTGGAAGCTCGAGCCCGGACGCGGCTATTTCGTCACCCGAAACATGAGCTCGGTCATCGCGTTCGATATCCCGACGGGCGAAGCGGATTCCTTCAGAATGGTCGCGGCGCACTCCGATTCGCCGACCTTCAAGATCAAGGAGAACGCCGAGCTTTCCGTGCGCGGCAAGTACACAAAGCTCAACGTGGAGCGCTATGGCGGCATGCTCTTTTCAACGTGGTTCGACCGCCCCCTTTCGGTCGCGGGACGCGTGCTCGTCAAAACGGACAAGGGCATGGAAGCAAGGCTCGTCGATATCGGGCGCGATATCATGGTCATCCCCAACGTGGCCATCCACATGAACCGCGAGATAAACGACGGCTTCAAGTATAACGCACAGACCGACCTTATGCCCCTGTTCGGCGACGGCGAATCCAAGGGCGAATTCATAAAGCTCGTTGCCGAGGCCGCGTGCTGTGACGTGGGCGAGATACTTGGATCCGATCTATTCCTTTATCCGCGCACTCCCGGCAGGCTCTGGGGCCGTGAGAACGAATACATACTCTCGCCGCGCCTTGACGATCTTGAATGCGCCTTCTCCGGCCTGACCGCGTTCCTTGCGGCCAAGGCTCCCGAAAAGGGCGTCAATATGCTCTGCGTATTCGATAACGAGGAGGTCGGCTCCGGCACCAAGCAGGGTGCGGATTCCACGTTCCTGCGCGACGTGATGAAGCGCATATTTATCTCCCTCGGCAAGGGCAGGGAGGAGCTTTACCGCGCAATGGCCGCATCGTTCATGCTCTCTGCCGACAACGCTCACGCGGTGCATCCCAACCATCCCGAAAAGACCGATGAGGAGAACTGCACCTATATGAACGAGGGCATCGTGATCAAATTCAACGCCAACCAGCGCTATACCACCGACGGCGTTTCCGCGGCCTTCTTCCACAGGCTGCTCAAGGAAAACGAGATCCCCTGCCAGCACTTTGCCAACCGTTCCGACGTGGCGGGCGGCGGCACGCTGGGCAATATCTCGGGCTCGCACGTTTCCATCAACACGCTCGATATAGGCCTTGCGCAGCTCGCGATGCATTCCGCATGCGAGACCGCGGGAGCGAAGGACGTGGACTATATGGTGAACGGCATGAGGGCCTTCTACGATACCCGCGTGACCCTGGGCCGCGACGGGGAATTCATGTTCTGATAAGGAAAAAACAAAGGCGGAAGGAGCGCTCCTTCCGCCTTTTGCATATAATGCGTCAGAATTGACAATTGCCGTATTCGTCTACGGCGGGCTCGCCCATTAGCACGGGCTCGTCGCCTCCGACAAGCTCGCGGTGATAGCCGCCGTCGGATATGGCGATATAGGGGTTGACCTTGAATATGCCGAGTACGCCGAGGGTGAGCACGTTGAGCAGCTCCCAGCCGAGGAAGGAGAGGCGGAACACGAAGTATTCCCACTTATGTCCGCGCATGAGCTCCCAGGAGCGGCGGATGGCCGCCATGCCGGTGATCCCCTCCTCCGCGATGAGGTAGGGCACACGGGAGAAGCCGATGCTGAGGATCAGCGCAGGTATGAGCGCGGCGACGGTCAGAAGTATCCCGAACAGCAGTCCGGAGGCCATATACGCGCCGTCATTGAGCAGGAGTTCTCCGGAGTACTCGGAGAGGCCGACCGTTAATGCGAAAACGATCAGCAGCGGAATGATGACTATGATCACTCCCAACACTCCGAAGAGGGTGACGAGCGCCATGCCGCCCACGCTCTTTCCGTATCTGCCCCCGCTGAAGCCGTAGAAGACGTGCCTGAAATCGGGCTTGTTCCCGTCGTAAACGCTTATCGAGGCCTTGGCCGACGATACCGAGAGCGGTCCCTGAACGAATATGACCACCGCAATGCCTATCAGCGACAGGATGGTCGAGACGCCTAAGAGAGCAGTTGAGATCTCGCTGAAGCCCGAGCTCTCGCCGAGCCTCGAAAGAGTGCTGATATTGCTGCCGAGGCTCGTAAAGCCGCTCGCCGCGCCCGCGATCACCATCAGGAGCGCGAACAGCCCTACGTTCGGCCAGTAATTCATCCTGAACATGCTCATGGCACGTTCCTTTATACTTGCTCTGTCGATCATAAAGATACCTCCTTGATGATTTTGCTTGATATTATATCATATGGCCCTGCTTTTTCAATACCCGCAATGTAAAGACGGTGTAAAATCCATCCGCGATAAATATATCTTCAAAAAGGGCTTGCTTTTTTTTCAGAACTGTGTATAATACTTCTTGCACAATGAATCGCACCTTTAGCTCAGTTGGTAGAGCACCTGACTCTTAATCAGGGTGTCCAGGGTTCGAGCCCCTGAAGGTGTACCAAACAAATGAGGATGTCCGCAGGACATCCTCATTTGTTTATTGCAATTAACCGAAGGGGCTCGAAGCGAGCGTGCTTCCGCCCGGTGGGCGCACCAGAAGCACGCGAGTGACCGAAGCGAGGAGGCCCATGGCCGACGAGCAAGAAGGGCCCCTGAACAAAACCGAGTCCTCGATGGGCTCGGTTTTGTCGCTATTATACAAAACTCATTCGAACAGCTGGTTTTTCTTTTGATTAACCTAAGGGGCTCGAATGCGAGCGCCGCACTTCGTGCTTATGCGGAGTGACCGAAGCGAGGAGGCCGTGGCCGACGAGCAAGAAGGGCCCCTGAACAAAACCGAGTCCTCGATGGGCTCGGTTTTGTCGCTATTATACAAAACTCA
>JAFXZJ010000039.1 GCA_017541305.1 Clostridia bacterium
GGAACGCTTGGAACTGAGGGTTACGAAGTCCGAAAAGAACGCCATCTGCAGGAAGGCCGCAAAGTGCGGGCTGACTATAAGCGAATACGTGAGAAAAAGAGCATTGGGTTACGAGCCGCGCGGGGCTCCGACCGATGCTCTTTTTGATATCACCGGAAGGCTCTCCGAGCTGACGAACGGCGGATTATCACCAGAAGCGGAAAAGGCGGTATTGGATCTGCTTACCGATATCCGCAGGGCCTTCTTTGACATAGGAGGCGGTTAATATGGCAATAACCGGCTTCTGGCCGATCGGTGACAGTATCTCAAGAATAATCAATTACACCGTCAATCCGGAGAAGACCATAGCTCCCGAGGATATGACGGACGACCTCAGAAAGGTAATACGCTATACCTCCGATCCCGGCAAGACGGATAAGCTCATGTACGTATCCGCTCTCAACTGTCCATGGCAGCAGGCGTATGAGTGGATGACGGCTACAAAGAAACGATACGGCAAGCTCGGCGGCAATACCTGTTATCACGGGTTTCAGAGCTTCTATGGAAAAGAAGTCTCTCCCGAGGAAGCTCACGCATTGGGTATGGAAACGGCAAGGCGGATGTGGGGAGATGAATACGAAGTGCTGGTTACCACGCATCTCAATACCAAAAACGTACATAATCATTTCGTGGTCAATTCCGTTTCCTTCCGCACGGGAAGGAAGTACGAGAACCACAAGCGGGATCATCAGCGGCTTAGGGAAGTATCCGACGAGCTCTGTCGGGAACATGGCCTTTACGTTATAGAAAATCCGCGCAGGCACGGCCTGAGCTTTGCCGAGTGGCGGGCTCATAAGGAAGGGCAGCTCACTATGAAGGTATGCTCGATCTCGATATGCGGGAGTGCATTGACAGGGCGATCGATGTACAGCACTTCTACCGCCTCATGCAGGAGATCGGCTATACGGTCGATCATCGATGCAAGTATCCTTCTTTCCTGCCTCCCGGAGGAAAGCGTCCTCTGCGTCTGAAAAAGGACGGCAAGAGCATGACCGAGGATGATATCGAGGAAATGCTTTGGGACAGCTTCGAGAGGCAGACGGAAGTGCTTGTCATTCCGAGAGCTGAAAAGCCGCCGGTGCCTTACTATAAAGGCATGGGTCTCAGCGCGCTGGTGCTTTCGTGGATGTACGTGCTGGGGTGGATCGGCAAGGGCAAAAAGGTCGTTTACCGGGTGAACCGCGAAGAGGTCCGGAAGCTCAAACGGTACATCAGGCAGCACGATCTTCTCGAAAAGTATGGGATCGACTATGAGGATCAGCTTGACGCGCACGCAGCAATGCGCGCCGAGGAATACGCCGAGCTGGAAGCAAGGCGCGATGCGCTCAGAAAGGAACAGCGGCGCACGGACGGACCGATACCCGAGATCGCCGAGCTCACAAAGCAGATGCGCTTTGTCCGACGGGAGCTGCGTATCTGCGAAGATATCAAGGCCGATATTCCCAAGATGCGCGCGGCGTTTGAGGAGTACGACGAGATAGGTCGTCATACCCCGCAATATGAATATGAACGATAACTTTTTACACCGGGAGCGCTCAAAGGGGCGCTCTTACATTTACAACAAAACGATTTAAGAAAGGATTATTAGTATGCAAAACACAAACATTACGCCGGTCATGATACCGGCAAACAATATCCGTCCCTTTAAGGGACATCCCTACAAGGTGCTCGATAACGATGAGATGAGCGCCCTTGTTGACAGTATAGGCGAGCGCGGCATTATGTCTCCGCTCATCGTCAGACCAATTGAGGACAGACCGGATGAATACGAACTTATCTCCGGTCATCGCCGCCTGCATGCGGCGCAGCTCGCCGGGCTTACAGAAGTCCCCGCCGTTATTGAATCGGTCTCCCGCGATGAAGCGGCAATAATGCTCGTGGACAGCAATCTTCACCGCGAGCACATCCTCCCGAGCGAGAAGGCTTTTGCTTACAAGCTTAAACTGGAAGCCATGAGCAGGCAGGGCTACCGCTCCGACCTCACTTCCGACCAAGTCGGTCGGAAGTTGGAAACAGCGGACATTATCGCCGATCAATCCGATGACAGCAAAACGCAGGTCCGCCGTTACATCCGCCTAACGCATCTGATCCCCGCTCTGCTCGATATGGTCGATGACGGACGCATCGCGTTCTCCGTCGGCGTTGAGCTTTCATTCCTTGACAGCGATCTGCAGGCCGCGCTCATGAGCGCCATCGACCTGAATGACTGCACACCCTCATATGCTCAGGCCGTCCATATGCACAAAGCGATCAACGACGGCTCGATCGACGAGGACATGCTCTTCGATATCATGGCCGAAGAGAAGCCCAATCAGAAGGAAAAGGTCAGTTTCAATATGGCTGAAATGAAGCGGTACTTCCCGAACGCCCGCACGGCGGCGGATATCCGCAGTGCTATTCTCCGTATGCTCGACCGTCATATGAAGGACAAAGGAAAGGAGCAGCGATCGGATGAAGCAAGATAATGATAAACGTACCATTACGGGCGTCAAAGGGTTCTGCGATAAGGAACTCATTCGTGAAATCCCCGCCGACCGCTCTTTTTCTCTCCGTATCGGAGGCACGGAGTATTTGGTATCCACTCATATGAAAACGGACGGCAAGCGCACAGTGCTCGATCAGTTCAAGCAGATGCTGATCCAAAGCGGTCTTGTCTGATCCCGTACATTTGATAATCGACCCGGGGCGCGGTAAGCTCAATATGCCTTGCTGCGCCTCCGGTTGTCGGAAAGGAGAAAAACAGAATGAATAATAATGATAACGGAAACGCAGAAAAGATAACGGCGCTGTACTGCCGTCTCTCTGTCGATGACAGGGAGCTCGGCGGCGATCCCGATATGGAATCGAACAGCATAAAGAACCAGAAGACCATTTTGGAGGATTACTGCAATAAGCACGGTATAACCAATTACATGTTCTTCGCGGATGACGGAGTATCGGGCACGACCTTCAACCGCCCCGATTTTCTCCGAATGGAGAGGATGATCGAAGCGGGCGAGATTTCTACCGTAATCGTAAAGGACCTCAGCCGCTTCGGAAGAGAGCAGGTTGAGATGGGAAGGCTCACGCAGGTTGTGTATCCGTCCCTCGGCGTTACATTCATTTCTTTGCAGGAGAACGTCAACAGCAGGACCGGTGCCGGCATGGAGATGATGCCTTTCTACAATATCTTCAACGAATGGTACGCTTCTCAGACCAGTCAGAAGATACGGCAGGTATGGAAAACGAAATCCGAGCACGGAGAGCGTGTGTCCTCCACCGTGGCTTTTGGCTACAAGCGAAGCGATACCGATCCCAAGCAATGGGTGATCGACGAACCCGCCGCCGAGGTCGTAAGACGTATCTACGCTCTGTGCCTTGATGGAAAGGGTCCCATGCAGATAGCAAAGCTCCTGCAAAGGGAGAAGGTGCTCGTCCCGACGGCGTACTACGATTCGATCGGAAGGAAGCACTCTACGCCTACTCCAGCGGATATCTACGGCTGGGATGATTCGACGATAGTGCACATCCTCTCGAACCGTCAGTACACCGGCTGTGCCGTGAACTTCATGACTACGACGGTGAGCTACAAGGTTCACAAGACGGTCTACAATCCCGAGGAGAAACAGCAGATAATTCCCGATATGCAGGAAGCCATCATTTCAGAGGATCAATGGCTTCGTGTTCAGGAGCTCCGTGAAAACCGCATCCGTCCGACAGCTACCGGACGGACGAGTCTGTTTTCAGGCAAGGTGTTCTGTGCCGACTGCGGAGCGAAGCTGCATTTCTGTGCGGCGAAGAGCCTAACACGGGAGCAGGAGCATTACAGATGCGCCAATTACAAGAGCGGGCGCGGCGACTGTAAGATTCATTTCATCCGCAACGTAGTCCTTGAAAGGCTCGTGCTCGAAGCCATCAGCGATTTCGTTGATTTCGTCAGGAGCTATGAACCGGTGTTCCTATACCTGCTCGCAAAGAAGCATGACGTTCTCAGACAGATGGAACATAGAAAGCTCGTCCAACTTACAGAATCCGGCGAAAAGCGTATCAACGATCTCGATCGGCTTATCTCGGGCCTGTACTCCGATTTCAAGCTTGGATACCTCTCGGAGGAGCGTTATAAAAAGCTCATGCTTCAATATGAAAATGAACAGCAGGAACTCACGGAACGGGTCCGGACAGCTAAGGAAGAGCTTGCCTCCGCAGAACAAAAGGCCCTCGACCTCCGGTTGCTTCTCAAGACCGTCCGTGAGCTGACCGACGTCAAGGAGCTTACGCCTACGCTCGTCAATTCCCTGATCGAGCGCATCGAAGTCCACAACAACGATAAGTACGATGGCCATTGCCATGTGAAGGTGGATATCTATTTCACCGTAGTCGGGATGATGAGCATCCCCGACGAAAACGAGATCCGCGCAATGATCGAAGAAATCAAGAACATGCCCAAATCGATCAAGCTCGTATCTTGACAAAAAGAAGGAGGGTGCGGACCCGAAAAACCGGGTCTGCACCACTCCTTCAAAAAACATCCTTATGACGGTCGGGCAAATACCCCCGTGCTTTTGTTATGCCGATCCATAAGGCTGCAAACGCAAAAGACGAGGGCGAAGGAAAGCCTTGCACAGTATGCAAAAAACGCTGCAGGAAGGAGCGTATCATACGTGATCCGGGATGGAAACAAATATATGAGTTTTTTGCCTGGAAAAGCCCTTTACAAAAGGGCTTTTCCCGTGTTATAATACATTGCTTTCATGTTATGGGGTCAAACTATGGCGTGAAGCGATCTGCAAGCTTCGTTTTGCGAGAACTCCGGCGTTTTACGCAGCCTGCAGGGATACTAAATATTTGGAGGCACAAAATGGAAAAAGAACGCAAGAACGAGATCATCACCACCTATGCTCTGCATGAGGGTGATACCGGTTCCCCCGAGGTTCAGATCGCTCTTCTGACCGAGCGCATCAATCACCTCACCGCCCATCTGCAGGAGCACAAGAAGGATAACCATTCCCGCCGCGGCCTGCTCAAGATGGTCGGTAAGAGGCGCGGCCTGCTGAACTACCTCAAGTCCACTGACATCGAGCGTTACAGGGCCATTATCGCCGCTCTTAACATCCGCAAGTAATTTCGGAACGGTAAATCAGGTAATCAAAAGGGGGCGGGAGTACCCCCTTTTATTTAAGAAAAAACCGCGGGCAAGGCCTCCTGCGCCGCAGATACGACTCATTTTTGTTTACACTAAAAGTTATATATAAAGGAGCATTAGGAAAATGCAGAAAACTTATGAACTGGAGCTTGCGGGCCGTACGATAACCGTCCAGACCGGCAAATATGCCGAGCAGGCGGGCGGCTCCGTTATGATCTCCTGCGGCGGCACGGCGCTGCTCGTTTGCGCCACGGTCGCCAAGGCCCCCAGAGAGGGAGCCGACTTCCTTCCCTTAAGCTGCGATTACGAAGAAAAGATGTACGCGGCCGGCAAGATCCCCGGCGGCTTCATCAAGCGCGAGGGCCGTCCCTCCGAAAAGGCCGTGCTGACCAGCCGTCTGATCGACCGTCCCCTTCGTCCGCTGTTCCCCAAGGGCTTCTATAACGACGTTCAGGTAGTAGCTACCTGCATGTCCGTTGAAAAGGACGTCCAGCCCGAGATCCTCGCGATGATCGGCTCGTCCATCGCCCTTTCCATCAGCGAAGCGCCCTTCATGGGCCCCGTCGGAGCGGTCTCCGTCGGTTACGTTGACGGAGAATACATAATCAATCCCGATTCCGCTCAGCGTGAGAAGAGCCGTCTGGCGCTCACCGTCGCCGGCACCCGCGACGCCGTCATGATGGTCGAGGCCGGCGCCAACGAGGTCTCCGAAAAGGAGATGCTCGACGCGATCCTCTACGCTCACTGCTTCATCAAGGATATAGTTTCCTTCATAGATAAGATCCAGGCCGAGATCGGCAAGGAAAAGATCGTTCCCGAGATCCACGTTCCCGATGCGGAGCTGACCGCCAAGGTCAATGAATATGCCCGCGAGAAGGTCGTCTGGCAGCTCGATACGTTCGACCGCCATGAGCGTGAGACCCGCACCGCGCAGGTGACGGAGGACGTGCAGGCCCATTTCGCCGAGGAATATCCCGAAGCTTCTGCCGATATCGACGCGATCCTCTACAACCTCATGAAGGAGATACTGCGCGATAAGATCATCAACAAGGGCATCCGTCCCGACGGCCGCAAGATGGACGAAGTCCGTCCCATCTGGTGCGAGACCGGCATTCTGCCCCGCACTCACGGCAGCGCGGTGTTCACCCGCGGTCAGACCCAGGTCATGACCATGACCACTTTGGGCACCCTGGGCGACGGGCAGACCCTCGACGGCATCGGCGAGGAGGACTTCAAGCGCTATATCCATCATTACAATATGCCCCCCTATTCCGTGGGCGAGGTAAAGCGCCTCGGTTCTCCCGGCAGGCGTGAGATAGGTCACGGCGCTCTGGCCGAGCGCGCGCTCCTTCCCATGATCCCCGACGAGGAAACCTTCCCCTATGCGATCCGCCTCGTTTCCGAGGTCGTTTCCTCCAACGGCTCCACCAGCCAGGCCTCCATCTGCGCCTCCACGATGTCCCTCATGGACGCGGGCGTTCCCATAAAGAAGCCCGTCGCGGGCGTTGCAATGGGCCTCATAAAGGACGATTCCACCGGCAATATCGCCATAATGACCGATATCCAGGGCCTTGAGGACTTCATGGGCGATATGGATTTCAAGGTCGCCGGCACCAGGGACGGCATCACCGCCATCCAGATGGATATAAAGATCAAGGGCATCAATGAGGAGATACTCACCCGCGCTCTTGAGCAGGCGCGTCAGGGCAGGCTGTTCATACTCGGCAAGATGCTCGAGTGCATCGCCGAGCCCAGGCCCGAGATGAGCCCCTACGCTCCCAGGATACTGCGCTTCACCATCCATCCCGATAAGATCCGCGAGGTCATCGGTTCCGGCGGAAAGACCATCAACGGCATAATCGCCAAGACCGGCGTAAAGATCGATATCGAGGACGACGGCCGCGTATTCATCGCCTCCGCCGACGAAGCCGCCGCTGCCGAGGCCAAGAAGATGATCGACGCCATCGTAAAGGACATCGAGGTCGGCGACGTCATTCTGGGCAAGGTCGTCAACATACTGCCCATCGGCGCTCAGGTAGAGGTAAAGCCCGGCAAGAAGGGCCTCGTGCACATCTCCAAGCTTGCCAACCACCGCGTTGAGAAGGTGGAGGACGTGGTCTCCCTCGGCGACGAGATACTCGTCCGCGTAATCGATATCAAGCCCGACGGCAAGATCGATCTGACAAGGAAGGGCCTTATTCCCGAAGGCAAATAATCAAGTGCGTTAATGCCGCGGCGCCTTAAAAGGGCGCTGCGGCATGATTAATATTAACAGAAAGGAAATCACAAAATGAGTATCAAGCGTTTTTTATGCACCGTTCTTTCCGCTCTGATGATCCTTGCGCTGGTTCCCTGCGCGGCGCTTGCCGACACGGTCGCCTACGAACTTCACGAGGCCGAGCAGATGCGCCGTTGGGACGACGTCTGGGCGGCGCTCGATCCCGTTGAAAAGGCCATGATGGACGCGGGAGCCAACCGCAGCGAGGTCACCATGGCGGTCTATAAGGCCGCGCTGAACTGCCCCCTGATCGACGCGGGCAGCATCACCGACGTGAGCGACAACGAGTTCTCCTTCACGACCAACGGCATGTGGGGCGGCTACAATTACCGCGTCCGCAACTATGACAAGGCTCCCGCAAGGGAGACGGTCAGGGCCGAAATCGTCACCCCCGAGGTCCCCGAGGGGCTCAAAAACTCAGCGGGCAGCATGAACGTACTGCTCGTCAACCCCTATTACGGCTCGGATTCCAGCTTCACCGATCAGTACATCCGTGAGGCGCAGTCCATAGCGCAGACCACCGGCGGCACCTACACCGCGCTCACCGGCTCGGCTGCCACGGGCCCCGCGATTGCTCAGAATTACACCAATAAGGGCGTCGTCATATATGACTCCCACGGCAACTGCATCTCCTCCAAGGGCACCTCCTATCTCGATCTCACCACCGGCACCGGCCTCACCTCCGCCGATTATACAAACGGCTGGGCGTATAACGGCGGTTCCTTCTATGGCATCGACGGCCGCTATATCCAGAATCACGCCTCCGGGCAGCTCTCCAACTGCCTCGTGTGGATGGCCATCTGCGAGGGCATGAAG
Source organism: Clostridia bacterium (assembly GCA_017541305.1). Classification (GTDB taxonomy): domain Bacteria; phylum Bacillota; class Clostridia; order Christensenellales; family CAG-138; genus UBA3857. The sequence goes on from JAFXZJ010000039.1 coordinate 8,256, forward strand.
CGCCAGGGCAACGGCACCACCGGCACGGCGCTGCTTGCCAAGGGCGCGGCGGCGGTCTACGGCTATTCCCAGTCCGTAACTTTCGCCGGCGACTATGAATATGAGGCCATATTCTGGAACGAGATGAAGGAAGGCGCGCCCATGAACGAGGCGCTTCAGACCATGAAGACGGCATACGGAGTGCCCGATCCTTATGGCGACGCGTGGCCCATAGTCATGAGCCCCGTCGACGCTTTCCCCTCGAATCCCGACGGCGAACAGACCGTCAACTGCGATTGGAGCCTCTTCGAGCCGGCGGTTCTCGAAAGCTTCACGCTCAGCGATGAGAGCCTTGATATTTACGAAGGCTTCACCGGAGTGATCGACTTTGAAAGGGAGCCCTTCAACGCGGGCGGCTATGAGCTGACCTGGAGCAGCGAGGATACCTCCATCGCCCTGGTAAGCGGCAATTCCCGCAGGGCGACCGTTACCGGCGTTGCCGAAGGCGCCACCCGCATCAAGTGCGAGGTGACCGTTGGCGGCCAGCTGTTCGGCACCGCCTGGTGCACCGTTAACGTCATGCACACGCCCACCCTCAGCGAGGCGGCGAACGTTCCCGGCGGCACGCTGGAATTCACAAGCGCGACCGCAAGCTATCCCTGGCGCGTAGGCGTCGTGGACGGCGAGCTTTGCGCAATGTCGGGCAATTCCAAGGTGGGCAATTCCACCTCCACTCTGCGTCTCGTGCTTGACATGGAGGCGGGGGAGACTTTAACGTTCAAGTGGATGGCCAGCGCCGAGGAGGATTTCGATTACTTCCGCTTCTTCGTGAACAATTCCCAGACCGCTCAGCTCACCGGCGAGACCGATTGGGCGAACTATACCTACACCGCGGGAACCACCCGCACCTACACCTTCGAGTGGCGCTTCGTCAAGGATCCCTACGTAGACGGCGTTACCGACGCGGGCTATTTAAAGGAGGTCGAATACTCCGGCGCGGTCGTCATGGGCGACGTTGACGGCGACCATCAGGTCACCTCGGTCGACGCGCTGCTGATCATGCGCTATTCCCTCGGAATCGTCAGCCTGTCGGCTTCCGAGCTTCGCGCGGCGGATCTCAACGGCGACGGGATCGTGGATTCCGTGGACGCGCTGATCGTGCTCAGGCTCGCTCTCAACTGATAAATTAAGCGCATCTGCCCGCTCCGGAAAGCTCCGGGGCGGGCTGTTTTCGTCCATGTCCAAAATATAATATTTTTTTTGGCCAAAACGGGCTTTTTATATAGTGACAAGGAGCGTAAACTGTGATAAAATATACATATCCATATAGAAAGGAAGATGATTCTATGAAGATTAAACGTTTCCTTGGCATAGCGCTTGCAGTGCTTATGGTGCTTGCCGCGATCCCCGCTGCCGCTCTGGCAGAAGACATTATTGCTGCGGAGACCGAGAGCGCTAAGCTTCACCTCCTCGACCTTGTCTGGGAAGACCTCAATGCGGTCGAAGCCCAGGCCGTTGCCGCCGGCGCCGAAAGGGCCGACGTTACCATGGCTGTTTATAAGGCAGCTGTGAACCATCCCCTTGTTGACAAGGCCGGCTTCGACTCCGTTTCCGAGAAGAGCTTCTTCTTCACCGTAGACGGCATGGCCAACTGCTATGACTACGTTGCCAGCCAGGCGGCCCGTCCCGAGCTTGCCGATTCCGTAAAGCCCGTTGAGGTCATTCACAGCACCAAGAACGGCCCCACCAACATGAACGTTCTCCTCGTCGGTCCCTATTACGGCCAGGACAGCAGCTTCACCGATCAGTACAGGCAGGAAGCGCAGTCCATCGCCGAGGCCACCGGCGGTGACGTCACCATCCTTCAGAGCACCGGCGCGACCGGCCCCGCCATCGCCGCCGCCGCTCCCGATGCGGGCGTCGTCATTTACGACTCTCACGGCACCCAGTCCGGCACCAGCTCCTATCTGTGCCTGACCACCAATGCCGGCATCACCACCGAGGACTACAATAACGGTTGGGCTGTAAGGTCCGGCAGCGCCGCTTACATCGACGGCCGTTATATCCAGCATCACATCGCTTCCGATCTGCCCAACAACATCTTCTGGATGGCTATTTGTGAGGGCATGAAGCGCCAGGGCCAGGGCACCACCGGTTACGCTCTGCTTGACGCTGGCGCGGGCTGCGTTTACGGCTACTCCCAGTCCGTCACCTTCGCAGGCGACTATATGTACGAGGCGACCTTCTGGAATGAGATGAAGTACAACAACGCCACCGTTGCCGAGGCGTTCGACGTTATGATCTCCACCCACGGCGAGCCCGATCCCCGCGGCGACGCATGGGCGATCGTAATGAGCCCCGATGATCCCTTCCCCGCAAATCCCGATTCCCATCAGGACGTCAACTGCGATTGGCAGCTCTTCGGCGGCAATATGGAGCCC
>JAFXZJ010000040.1 GCA_017541305.1 Clostridia bacterium
CCGGCTCCCACCGACAGCCCCGCGCCGATCGAGACGCCGGTCCCCACCGACAGCCCCGCACCGATCGAAACTCCGGTCCCCACCGACAGTCCCGCGCCGATCGAGACGCCGGCTCCCACCGACAGCCCAGCGCCGATCGAAACACCGGCCCCCACGGACGATCCCACCGAATCGCCCGAGCCCACTGCGGCGCCCACTCCCACGCCCTTGCTTTCCGAGCCGCCCGAGCCCAGCGACGGCCCCGCCGAGCCGGTTTGCGGCGACGCGGACGGCAACGGCGTCGTCGACACCACCGACGCGCTGATATTGCTCAGGTGCGCGCTGGAGCTTGAGGATCCCGCCGATTATCCCTTCCTGATGCAGGGCGACCTTAACGGAGACGGCGAGATCACCACCGAGGATGCGCTGCTCGTGCTCCGCCTCGCGCTCGGCGTATCGGGAAACGAGCCCGCTCCCGCGGAATAAGCCGGGAATAACCGAACCTTATCAAATAAAGTCGAAAACCTCCGCATATGATTTAGCGATCATCATGCGGAGGTTTTTTATGCTTGAAGCCATATTCGAATTTCTGAAGAACCTTTTCGTTTTCACGGGCTACGTCGGCGGAGCCTCGCTGCCCGACAAGCTCACTCCCGAGGAGGAAGCCGCGCTGCTTGCCCGCCTTGCCCGGGGCGATCCCGAAGCCCGCGACGAGCTGATCGAGCGCAACCTGCGCCTTGCAGCCCATATAGCCAAGAAATATAAGGCCCACGGGCGGGATATCGACGACCTTATTCAGATAGGCTCCATAGGCCTTGTCAAAGCCGTCAATACTTACACTCCCTCGCGCGGCAGATCCCTTGCGTCCTATCTGGGAAGGTGCATAGAAAACGAGATCTTGATGTCCATACGCGCGGAGCGGCGCAGAAGGGGAGAGGTGAGCCTTGAGGAACCCATAGGCGTCGACCGCGACGGCAACGAGATAACCGTCGGCGACGTGCTGGGCACCGACGAGGAGCACGTTTTCGGCGAGGTGTTCGACCGCATCTCCTCGGAAAGACTGCGAAGGCTCGTCGATTCCGAACTCGACGTTCGCGAGCGTTCCGTCATACTGCTCCGATACGGGCTCGACGGCGGTGAACCTCTGCCTCAGCGCGAGGTGGGAAAGCTGCTCGGCATATCCCGTTCCTACGTTTCGCGCATCGAAAAACGTGCGCTCGAGAAGCTGAGAGAGGCCGCGAAAGACCTTGATGAAGATCGCTTCTGATATGTAAAAAAACCCTGTTGTTCAGCGCTTTACAAAGGCCTCCGGCGCTTTCGCCGTAAAGTGTGACGACCCATGTCCCGCACATGGGTTTTTTTAATATAAAATTAAATACGGCAAACCTGTGAAAACGGCGTTTCGGCTATTGACAATTATATTTTTTGTGGTATCATTTCTATGATTGGTATTTCTATACCCAAAATTAAGGAGGAAATCAAAATGACAAAAAAGCTTATTGGTGTAGTTCTTGCCGCGCTCATGGTTCTGGCGCTTGTCCCCGTGAGTGTTTTCGCAAGGAGCTACGAAGCGGAGACCCCCGTTAAGGCCGAATCCGCATGGGTGCCGACGGATGAGATCGTCGTTGGAACCGAGTATCTCATCGGTTTCGTCGTAGGCGGCAACGTGTATCTTGCCATGAACTATAACGATTCGGGTACCTTGCCCGGCAACCATTATTATTACAGCGTAAACGGTGATTACTGCGGTTATACCGCCGCTGCGGTGCTCGACGGCAATAATATCACCGGCTGCTCCGGTTGGACTGACGATCTTACCAACTGCAAGTGGACTTTCTCTTCCACCGAGGGCGGCACGATCACCGGCGCAAACAACTATTACCTTGCCGTTTATGGCATCAGTACGGGAAGTGACCTTTGTCCGTACTCTATATTGAACAGCCAGTGGTACGGCGATAACTGGGTATGGGACAGCACCGCGCATACTCTGAGCATTAACAACGGCACTGCAAGATATGCATCTTACCTTGCAACCGGCGGAAGCTATTCCAACTTCATGAATGTGATTACGACTCCCGACGAGACCAGCTACGTACAGCTCTACTCCTATCAGGAAGTTACCGATCCCGGTACGCCCGCAGCCGTTGAAGTGACCTACACCGGCGAGACCAAGTCGATCTGTACGCCCGCTCAGGACAGCAGCTTCATTTGGAACCTCGAGATATCCGAGAACTCCTCCACCATAGGTGCTATCCTCCTTGTCGACTATGATGAGAATGTTCTTGAGTGCGTTGACGCCGATACCGAGACCGAGGGCTGCATCGATTACATTTACGAAAACGAAGATCATGTTCCTTCCGCTCAGCCCACCGTTGAGGTCAGGACCGTATACGAAGGTCAGACCGGCGAAAACAAGTACGGCGAAGCGGGCAATATCTATGCCATAGTGCTTGTCTATTCCCATGGTTATGTGAATGAGGGCATCCAGATCGGCGGCATACTTGCCAAGCTCAACTTCAAGTGGAAGACCGCTCCCGCTGCCGGCCCCGTTGAGATCCCCGTTCAGATCGTGGAATCCTACTGCCACGATAATCCCCGTGTATCGCATAACGCCACCGTTGTAAACGGTGTTGTGAACATGCTTGCGCACGTCTGGGGCGCTCCCGCCTACGTCTGGTCCGATGGCAACGCCGCCTGCACCGCCACCGCGATCTGCGAAAACGACGAGACACACGTTCTCACCGAGACCGTGAACGCCGTCTACACGGTAGTCACCGAGCCCACAGTCGAGGCTCCCGGCCTTGGCCGCTACACCGCGACCTTCGAGAACGAGCTCTTCGAGACCCAGATCGTGGAAGTCGAGATCCCGCAGCTCGAGCCGCAGGGGTATCATATCAACGTCCACAACTACACCTCTGTCGCTGCCGCGACCACCAGCATCGATCCCGACCAGCTTTACAGCGGCGAAGTCACCTTCACCGTTGACTGC
>JAFXZJ010000041.1 GCA_017541305.1 Clostridia bacterium
GGACTGGGAATAGCCGTAAACGCCCGCGGCGCCCGCAGCCAGCAGCGCGGTGCCGGTGGTGCCCTTGCCGGCCTTCTTCATGCCTTCGCAGATAGCCATCCAGACGAAGCAGTTGGAGAGGGTGCCGGAAACGTGATTCTGGATGTAGCGGCCGTCGATAAACGCCGCGGAACCGGACTTGACAGCCCAGCCGTTATTATAGTCGGTGGTGGTGATGCCGGTGGTGGTGGTCAGGCACAGATAGGAGGTGGTGCCGGACTGAACGCCGTGGGAGTCATAGATGACGACGCCCTTGTTAGTGTAGTTCTGAGCGATCGCGGGGCCGGTAGCGCCGGTGCCGGTCAGCTTGGTGAGCGTGCCGCCCGTGGCGTTGGCGATGGACTGAGCCTCGGTCTTATACTGATCGGTGAAGCTGGAATCCTGACCGTAATAGGGGCCGACGAGCAGTACGTTCTTGCTGCCCGCGTTGCCGCAGACGCCCCTGGTTATAGAGTCGATGACCTTTGCGTTAACGGAAGGAACGTGTTCGGTGTTGCGTACGCGATAGCAATACAGGTTGTGCATGCCGTCGATCGTGAAGGCGAACTGGTTATCGTTTTCCCAAACGATGCTGTCCTTATCAACAAGCGGGTTGTTCACGACAGCCTGATAGGCGGCCATGGTAACTGCGGAAGGAGCAGCCTTCCTTGCGAGCATTTCCTTTTCGACCTTCTCGATGCTTGCCCAAGCGGTATCCAGCTTGGCAAGCTCGCGGGCCTCGTACTGTGCGCGGGACGTGCTCTCGGCAATGGACGCCGCGGGAAGCACCATGATTACCATGAGCAGAGCGATCAGGGCGCATGCGACCTTCTTAAAACTACTGTGCATTTTGATTCCTCCTGAAATTTTAGAAAGGTATTACCCTTGAGGGGTTGCTCGTATATTATACACTTGATGCGATATATTGTCTACCCCAAAAATAAATATATTTCCACATTTTCGGCTTGCTTTGCCACAATTCAGCCTAAATATGCCCCATTTTGGGCATATAATTAGGCTGTTTGGCACATCTTGACCTTAAAATCAGGTGATTTTGTATCAAAAAGCACGTCCTGTACCGACCGATATGCATATATTTCTATGTCAAAAACGGCCGATCGTATACTGTTTTTTCGGGCTTTCGGGCATAAAAAAGCACCGCCGGGGACTGCCTGCGGTGCTTTCGTTTGTACTATCAGCCTATTCCGAGCGCCATCCTGAGTATGAGGAGTGCATCGGTGGTGTCGACGATACCGTTGCCGTCGATATCGGCTCGTGCAAGCTGTTCATTGGAGAGCATCATGATGTTCATCGCGGTGCGCAGCGCATAGAGCGCGTCGGTGGTATCCAGTACATAGTCCATATTCACGTCGGCGTAAGGGAGCACGGGCAGATCTTCGGTAGTGAAAAGCGCCGTGCGGTAGCCGTGCCAGTTGGGAGTCATCCAGCCGGTATTCCCCGTGAGGTAACGCAGCGTGATCACCTGGGAATTAAAGCTTTGATTGTTCGTGCCGCCGTCGAATATCGACTCGGGAGCGCTGCCCATGAAGAAAGCGTTCGCAAGCCTGGGGCAGTTCTGGCAGGCGTTCTTGCCGATCGAGTTCACGCGCTGACCCAGAATGAGATAGGTGAGCTTCGTGCAGTCGGCAAAGCAGCCTTCGCCGATCGTCCTGAGCCTGTCGCCGGTTTCGACGTAAACCAGTCCGGAACAGCCCTGGAAGGCCTTGTTCCCGATCGTTTCGATCTCGTCGGAAAGCACGATCCTGACGAGCCCCGGGCAGTTCCTGAAGGTGAAGTCGGCGATATCCACAAGTTCCGAACCGAACTTGACGTATTCGAGCCTGTCACAGTTGTAGAAGGCGCCCGAATCGGAGTAGTTATAGTTGTTGTAGATGTGCAGCAGACTGTCGGGAAGCTCGATGAAGAAGAGCTTGTCGCAGTTCTTGAAGGCGGCGTCATAGATCGTCTCAAGCGTGTTGCTCAAGCTTATGGAGTTCATCGCGATGCAGCCGTCGAACGCATAGCGATAGATGGTCTTAACGCTGTTGCCCATTGTCACAGTCACAAGATGATCGCAGCCCTGGAACGCCTCGGCGCCGATCTCCTGCACGTCGTTTCCGATAACGGCGGATCTCAGCGCGGTGCAGTTCTCGAAGCAGCCCTGGCCTATCGTGCCGCTCACGCCGTCGGGGATCACGATGCCCGTAAGCTCGTAACAATCCCTGAATGTGTAGTTGCCGATGCCCTCGAGCCTTGAGCCGAGCGTTACGGATTCAAGCCTGTCGCAGTTATAGAACACGCCCGAATCGGTGTAATTCAGAACGTTCTTAATGTACATAAGGCTTTCGGGAAGCTCGATCGAGGTGAGCCTGTCGCAGTTTTTGAACGCCGCGTCGTTTATCGTTTCGAGCGTGCTGCTAAGATTGATGGAGTTCATTACGATACAGCCGTCGAAGGCGTATTTGCCAATGGTCCTGACGTTATTGCCCATCGTCACCGTCTTAAGGTGATCGCAGCCCTGGAACGCGCCTATGCCGATCTCGGAAACGCCGCTGCCGATGGAGGCGGAAGTCATTGCCGTGCAGCCATAGAAGCAGCCCTGGCCTATCGCGCCGCTGACGCCGTTGGGGATCACGACGCCGGTGAGCGCCGGGCACTGCCTGAAGGTGAAGTTGCCGATGCCCTCAAGGCTTGAGCTAAGCGTTACCGAGCTGAGCCTGTCGCAGTTATAGAACACGCCCGAATCGTTGTAATTCAACACGTTCTTGAGATACATGACGCTGTCGGGAATCACGATCGAGGTGAGCCTGTCGCAGTTCTTGAACGCCGCGTCGTTGATCGTCTCGAGCGTGCTGCTCAGGTTGATGGAGGTCATAGCGATACAGCCGTCGAAGGCGTATTTGCCTATGGTCCTGACGCCGTTGCCCATGGTCACGGTCTTCAAATGGTCGCAGCCCTGGAAAGCGCCTATGCCGATCTCGGAAACGCCGCTGCCGATGGAGGCGGAAGTCATTGCCGTGCAGCCATAGAAGCAGCCCTGACCTATCGTTCCCGTAACTCCGTCGGGCAGGGTGACGCTTGTGAGCGCCGGGCACTGCCTGAAAGTGAAGTTGCCTATGCCCCGGAGATTGCCGCCGAAGGTGACGGATTCGAGCCTGTCGCAGTTGTAGAACGCGCCCGAATCGGAATAATTCAGACCGTTCTTGATCTCCAGAAGGCTGTTAGGCAGCACGACGGAGGTCAGCCTGTCGCAGTTCTTGAACGCGCCGTCGTTGATGATCTCGAGCGTGTTGCCGAGCGAGACCGCAGTAGCCCTGTTGTGATCGTCGAACGCATATTTGACTATCGAGGTGACGCCGTTGCCCACGTTGATCGTGAGTATGGAATCCTTATAGTCCTTCCAGGGGTTGGCGGTGATCGCGCCGGCGCCCGTTATATTGAGCACGCCGGTCGAGGTGTTGAGCGTCCAGTTCACGCCCGCGCCGCATGAGCCGCTGTAGACCTCGTTGGGCTCAACACGATTCGTCCATGCCATGACGGGCAGAGCGATGAGCGCCAATACCGTCAATATCAGCGCAGCGAATACGTATTTTTTCATGCCAGATACCTCCGATATGATTTCGAACGCCTGCGTATGCTTGAAAAACCAACGCTTCCGCAATATAATAGGAAGAAAGGCTCCCTTGGCGTCCGATCGATTATGATATAATTTTAGCATTTCGAACCGGAATGTCAATAGCGCAGCCGCCGCAAAAAACGAAATGAGGCACAGCATGATCATAATCCCCGCAAACGACCGCATAGACGACTGCATCGCCCTGCGCATGGAGGTTTTCGTGCGCGAGCAGGGCGTGCCCTTGGAGCTCGAGATCGACAGGTATGACTCCCCTGCCTCCGGCTGCGGGCATTTCCTTCTGCTCGACGAAGCCCGCGATTCGCTCCCCGCGGGCACTTTCCGCGCATACTTCGAAACGGATGATACCGTGCATCTTCAGCGCATCTGCCTCATAAAGGAATATCGCGGCCGCGGCCTGGGCCGCGCCATGCTGCGCTATGCGGAACAGTATTATAAGAAGAAAGGCGCCCGAAGATTCACCCTCGGCGCCCAGTGCTATGCGGTCCCGTTCTATGAAAAATGCGGTTATTCCTGCGTTTCCGGCGTGTTCGACGACGCCGGGATCCCGCACAGGATGATGGAAAAGGAGCTGTGAGCCGCCGTCAGCCCGCATCGAGCTCCACAGTCACGATCTCCGGTGGGTTGAAGAAGCGCGGCATACCTTTCGCGCCGGCAAGGCCCGTCGTCAGCACGCAGGTCGCTTTTTCTCCCTCAAACAACCCCTTGGTGTAGGGGGGAAACCAACCGACGTACGGCGCATAAACGCCGCGATCAAGTATCGGTATCCGCACGACGCCGCCGTGATAATGCCCCGAAAGCACCAGATCCACCGGCGCTTTGTCGCGGTAGCCCCAATCCAGCCAGTTGGTCGGAACATGGTTGATAAGCAGCTTGAAGCGGTCGGTATCCTCGAAATCGTCGAAGAAGCGCATAAGTTTCTCCTGCCGCGCGGAGTCGGACGTATCCATCTGAGGCGTGCGGTAATAGCCCGCGTAGCCTCCTATGCGCAAAGGCGTGCCGTTGATCTCCGTGTCAACATATTCCGCCTCGAGCACGACCGCGCCGGCTTGCTCTATCCGCTCCGCAAGCTCCGCCCATGCCATTTTCGAAATGCCCATCTCGTGATTCCCCATGCCGAAATACACCGGGGAGATCTTCCCCGCCTCCGCAATGAACGCGCAGACGCGGCCGATATCCTCCTCATCCGACTCCCTGTCAAACAGATCGCCCGCCAGCACGATGATATCCGGCTCCTCACCCGCGATCTTTTCAAGCAGCCGCGCGTTGCTTTCGCCGAACTCCCGCCCGTGAAGATCGGAGAGGAGGACGAGGCGGATACTTCCTTTCACCTTGCCCGATCGAAATGTATAACGGTTGACGGTCATCGTAAAGTTCGAGTAGAGTAATTCGGCGATAAGCATGATAATGAGCAGGGACAAAATGACGCAAGCCCGGATCCGCAGCGTTTTTCTATTCATTATCCAGTTCGCGAATGAATGGCTGCTCTTTATCCTTTTCTGAAAGCAGAACCGGAACGCCTTCAATAATCGGCCAATCGACGCCGATATCCGGATCATTCCAACGGATGCCGCCTTCGTCATTCGGATGATAAAAATCCGTTACTTTATAACAGAATTCTGCGATCTCACTCATCACATAGAATCCATGTGCAAACCCTTCGGGTATATAAAACTGTTTTTTGTTCTCGGCAGACAGTACCTCGCCATGCCATTTGCCGTATGTCGCAGATCCCCGCCGAAGGTCCACGGCAACGTCAAAGACTTCTCCCCGAAGCACGCGCACAAGCTTTCCCTGGGGGAATCGTTTTTGATAATGGAGCCCCCGCAGCACCCCGCGGCGCGACATAGACTGGTTATCCTGCACGAACACCATGTTCAGTCCTGCTTCACGCATGTCGTTCAAGTTATACGTTTCCATAAACCAACCGCGTTCGTCACCGAACACAGACGGTTCAATGATATACAGGCCTGATATCTCACAGGCCGTAACCTTAATCTTGCTCATTATGCATTCTTCTCCAAGTATCTGATGTGATATCCATTGCGATCACATCGAGCGGTTTTCCTTCTCTGATAAATCGGCCCGGTTCGCGGGTATACTCAGTGAAGCCCGCATGCATATAGGTGCGTATTGCCGGCACGTTGTCCTCCACGACATACAAGTAAACTCTATCCAGTTTCATTTCTTCAAACGCTACTTCCAGAATTTTATCAGTAGCGGGTAACGCATAGTGGCGGCCCTTTCCAACTGGCTCGCCTATAAAAATTCCGAATTCCGCTTGTTTTTTTACAGAATCAATGTTCTTAAGGAACACTGTTCCTATGCTCAACTCACCATTTGCATTGAGAGTAACAATGAATTGTCTGCACTTTCCCGCGCATACAACAGCCCGGTAATATTGCAGATGCTGTTCAACGGTGATCGGAGACTGGCTGAACAGATTTCTCCGCACATCATCGGAATTGCGCCAACGCACAATATTCTCCGCGTCCCGCTCCTCGATCGGCCGAAGCGTTATTTCATTTCCCTTCATAGAATGCGTTTACCGCCTTTATAATGGTATGGACGTCTTCATCAGAAAGCCACATATGGAGCGGCATCGTGATAAGATGCCCCGATATCTCTTGCGCATAAGGACAAGTGCCGTACGCATAGTTGTAAAGCTTATACTCCGTATTGTCGCGGTAATGCACCCCGCAATAAATGTCGTATGAAGCAAGATAACTTAACAGCGCTTCTCGATCAGGCACCGCCATTTCGTAAATGTGGAATGAACACTCCTGTGCATATGGAGCTTTGATGATTTGAATATTGCTGTTATCCGCAAAGCCGCGATCATACATGGAGACGATCTTGCGACGGCGCTCGTTCTCCTCGTCGAGGTATTTCAGCTGCACCAAAGCGATAGCAGCCATTATTGCGTTGCCGTTGTATTTATACCCCAGGTGATCAACGTCATATTTCCACTTATACGATCCTTGATTCGAACGGGCATAGGTATCCTTGTTGATACCAAGCCACGCGAGCTCTCTTGCAAGTTTATCATCAGCGTCATCCGCAAAACATATCATCCCGCTGTCGCCCGTCGGAAGGTTTTTAACCGCCTGGAAAGAGTAGACCGCAGCGTCTACGCCCTCCCATGTGCCAGGACAAACCCCCTTGACTTTAGTTCCGGCCATATGAGCGGCATCCAAAATAAGCCTCAGCCTGTGCTCACGGCAAAGCTTTATGACCTGCTCCAGCTTTCCGACTCTCCCGCCATACCCAACAAACATAACGGCTTTCGTCCGTTCCGTGATTTTACGCTCGATATCCGCTGGGTCGATACACAAGTATTCGTCAACATCTGCAAAAACCGGGTGCATCCCTTCGTAAAGAATGGCATGGTTGGATGAAACAAAAGTGATAGGCGTTGTGATGATCTCATCACCCTCAGACCAATTATACTTTTGTTTGAGTATCTTGACCGCAAGATGCAGTCCCGCAGTGTTCGAATTAAGGAAGCATGCGTTTTTGTGCCCTGTGTAATCCTTCCACGCATTCTCAAACTCAACGGTTTTATAACCCATACCGGTCCAACCCTTTTCAAGGCATTCCCGTATTTCTTGTAAGCACTCATCGATATGGAATTTTGGTTTCAACACTTGAATCGACATATTCTTTTCCTCCTTTTTCGAATTGTCATAGGATGTGTTTCGCAACGTAGCTCCTTCATTATGCTCAGTCCATCGTTTCACTCAGTTTGCGTAGGTATCTGCCCAGCGCATCCTTCCAAATCGGCAAAGTCGCAAAGCCCTCCCTTGTCAGTTTTGTTCGATCAAGTCTGCTGTTAAGCGGGCGTCTCGCTTTGCATAACCCGTATTCCTCAGTACTGACCGGGAGCACTTTGGCGTTAAGCCCTGCCTGACATATGATCTCACAAGCAAAATCATACCAACTGATATATTCATCCTCGTTGGTGGCATGGTACGTGCCGTATTTTTCGGTAACTATCATATCGGCAAGCAGCCGTGCAAGATCCGCCGTATACGTAGGCGTGCCTATCTGATCATTCACAACACGAATCACGGGTTTTGTACTTCCAAGCCGCAGCATCGTTTTAACGAAGTTGTTGCTTCTTATGCCAAACGCCCATGCCGTACGAACGATAAAATATCTTTCCAGCATTTCGGAAACCGTCCGTTCTCCGGCAAGCTTGCTTTCACCGTATACGTTTAGCGGCGCAAAACTCGTGCAATCGGCGTCCCAAGGTTCCGTCCCCTGCCCGTCGAACACGTAATCCGTGGAGATATAGAGCATTTTACAGCCTATATCCCTTGCGGCAAGGGCGATATTGCGAGTGCCGCCGACGTTTATCGCAAATACCTTCTCACGGTTTTCGGGCTCTTCCGCTGCGTCAACAGCCGTCCATGCCGCACAGTGTATCACCGCGTCCGGATGAACACGTTCCATCACGCTGCGTACCTCTTCGGCGTCGGTAATGTCAAGAGCAGTGTACTCAACGCCCTCAGGCAAGCCCGCCGCTTCCGGCAGTATATCCGTGGCGAACGTCTCGTGCCCCCTGCTCCAAAGCTCCGTTACCGTATCAAAACCCAGCTGCCCGCAGGCGCCGGTGACGAAAACTTTCATATCGTCTCCCTGCTTCCGTACATTTTCTCATAATAATTTCTATACTCGCCGCTGATGATTGTTTCCCACCAATCGCGGTGCGTCAGGTACCAATCGATCGTTTTGTCAAGCCCATCGGCGAACTTCGTTTCCGGCAGCCAGCCAAGCTCACGGTGGATCTTGGTGGGATCGATCGCGTAGCGCATATCGTGGCCTTTGCGATCGGTAACGAAGGTGATAAGGCTCTCGGGCTTGCCGAGCTTTCGGCATATCAGCTTCACTATATCGATGTTGCGCATCTCGTTATGGCCGCCGACGTTATAGATCTCACCCACAGTTCCCCTGCGGAGTATCAGATCGATCGCGCTGCAGTGATCCTCGACGTAGAGCCAATCGCGCACGTTCTCGCCCTTGCCGTAAACAGGCAGAGGCTTGTCGTTAAGGGCGTTCGCGATCATCAGCGGTATCAGTTTTTCGGGGAAGTGATACGGCCCGTAGTTATTCGAGCAGCGTGAGATCGTGGCGGGCAAACCGAACGTGCGGTGATAAGCGCCTACAAGCAGATCTGCCGAAGCCTTTGAAGCGCTGTATGGACTGCTGGTATGGATCGGAGTCTCCTCTGTAAAGAAGAGGTCGGGCCGGTCGAGAGGCAGATCTCCATAGACCTCGTCGGTGGAAACCTGATGATATCTCTTTGTGCCGTACTTCAGGCAGGCATCCATCATTACCTGCGTGCCGAGAATATTTGTACGCAGGAATATCTCCGGATCCTCTATTGACCGATCTACGTGCGACTCCGCCGCAAAATTGACGACCGCATCGGGACGTTCCTTTTCGAATATCTCATAGACCGCCGCCCGGTCGCAGATATCGACCTTGTAGAAGACAAAGTTCGGGTTTTTGAGCGCCTCCTCAAGGGTGGAAAGGTTGCCCGCGTAGGTTAGCTTATCCATGCAGACGACCCTGTCCTCCGGGTGATTCTTCAGTTCATAGTAGATAAAATTGGAGCCGATGAACCCGGCGCCGCCGGTAACGATGATGGTCATAGTTTCCTCCTTAGCCTATTACCTTGCCCTCTGCGACCTGACGCAGATGTATCCCATAAGGCGATTTGCCATATGCCGCTGCAGCAGAAAGGAGCTCCTCCTTGGTCGTCCAGCCATTGCGGAACGCGATTTCCTCCGGTGCGGAGATCTCAATGCCCTGCCGATTCTGAACCACACGGACGAACTCTGTTGCCTCAGCGAGCGACTCCATTGTGCCTGTATCGAGCCATGCAAATCCGCGGCCCAGAAGCTGCACGTCCAGCAGACCGTCGTTTAAATACATCTCATTGAGAGTAGTTATTTCAAGCTCTCCCCTTGCTGAGGGCTTGACTTGTTCTGCGCGGGCACTCACGCCCTTTGGGTAGAAATAGAGGCCCGTTACGGCATAATTGCTCTTGGGTTCTTTTGGCTTTTCCTCGATCGAAACGGCTTTGCCGTTTTCATCAAACGCTACGACGCCGAAGCGCTCCGGATCGGTCACATAGTAGCCGAAAACCGTCGCACGCGCGTTTTGCTCCGCGTCTATAGCCGCGGCGCGCAGTATCTTTCCAAATCCATTGCCGAAAAAGATGTTGTCACCCAGCACCATGGCGCAGGCCTCACTGCCGATAAATGTCTTACCTATGATGAACGCCTGCGCAAGCCCGTCGGGGCTGGGCTGCTCGGCATATTCAAGCTCGACGCCGAACGCATGCCCGTCGCCCAGCAGCCGCTTGAAATTCGGCAGATCGGTTGGCGTAGAAATGATGAGTATTTCCCTGATCCCCGCCAGCATAAGCGTGGACAGCGGATAGAATATCATCGGCTTGTCGTAAACCGGAAGCAGCTGCTTCGACGTGACCTTCGTGAGCGGATAAAGCCTTGTGCCGGCGCCGCCGGCAAGGATAATGCCTTTCATACGGGTTCTCCTTCTGTTATAAAAGATGTATTGAGTCCACTTTAAAATCCGTAAAATGCGTATGACCCCACCATTGTGCAAGCCAATCCAAATCACGGTCGTCTTTCTTTCGCAGTTCGAGTACGGGCGCACCACTCACCCTGTCGCACCAATCTTGGTTTCCGAATTCATTCCTCTCGAAAGCAAGCAGGTCAAACCTGTATTTGCCGGGGACAAGATGCTCGGTATCCACATCCAAAACAAGCTCCAATTTCTGTCCGGCATTTGCCACTAACGGCATTCCCTCGAACATAGTTCCCGCAACGGTATTATCGGCCGCAACGATCTCAAACCGCAGATACATATTACTGAACGTCTCGTTTGCTCTGCACAGAAGCTTCAGTTTGACATGGTCTCCAACTGCAATGGGCTTCGACGGATCCGTCAAAACGTCCATGCTGACAAATTCGAGTTTTCTGTTTTTCAGCATTGACCTTGGCTGTCCGGAAAAATCATAATGATAATCCATCTTCTGTTGGCTGTCGGCATATATATCTATCGCCGTCTCCGTGTCGCCGTCAAAAACGACCTTCCCGTGATCCAACACGATGCACCGCGTACAGAGCTGCCTAATCGTGCTCATATTATGGCTTACGTACAACACTGTTCTGCCGTCGTTATTCGCGGCGTCTCCCATCTTGCCGAGACATTTCTGTTGGAATTTCATATCACCTACGGCAAGGACCTCATCCATAACCATGATCTCGCTGTCCAGATGTGCTGCAACTGCGAACGCGAGCTTTACATACATTCCTGAGGAATAACGTTTGACGGGAGTATCTATGAACCTGCGCATCTCGGCAAACTCAACTATTTGGTCAAATTTTCTGTCTATTTCCGCCTTGCTCATACCGAGAATCGCGCCGTTCATGTAGACGTTTTCGCGGCCAGTGAGTTCCGGATGGAAGCCGGTGCCAACCTCGAGCATGGAGGCGATGCGGCCGTTGTAAGAGATAGTTCCCGAAGTAGGAGCGGTAACGCGGGAAAGGAGCTTCAAAAGGGTCGATTTGCCTGCGCCGTTATGTCCGATTATACCAAGCGCTTCGCCCTTTTTAACTTCGATATTGATATCGTCAAGCGCAAGAAAGTGCTCGCCCACCTTTACGTCGGTTCTGGCGCCTATCTTTGCGTTGGGATCCTCCTTGCCGCGCTTGCGAGCCCACCAAGTTTGCAGATCTCCGCGAAGAGTGCCGCCGCCTATCGCACCAAGGCGATACTCCTTGGATACGTGTTCGATTTTGATCGCCAATTCGTCCATATCACACCTCACACTGTATCCATAAAGGTCTTCTCTACTCTGTTGAACAGCAGTAAGCCAAAGAACAGTATCACTAATGTCACTCCCCAGCTGATGAGGTAGTAAACAAGGTCAAAGCTGCCGAGACCCAAAAACGCCGTGCGGAACGTGTTGATTATCGGCGTCATGGGATTGAGCATGTAGATACCCATAAATTTCTGCGGAATAATACCGATATCGTATGCGACAGGCGTGCCGTACATCCAGAGCTGTACACCGAACCCAACGAGCATCTTAAGGTCGCGATATTTAGTAGTTAGCGAAGAAATAATAATACCAACGCCAAGGCTCAGCATGGCCATCTGTACAAGCAGCAGCGGAATCATGAGCGCATACGGCGTGGGGTGGACCGCGCCGCGGATCCAATAGATTGCAAGGAACACAAGGAACATAACAAACTGGATCGCAAATGAGATCAGATTGGTCAGCACCGTTGATATAGGC
Organism: Clostridia bacterium; assembly: GCA_017541305.1. GTDB lineage: Bacteria > Bacillota > Clostridia > Christensenellales > CAG-138 > UBA3857. Next base: position 11,988 of record JAFXZJ010000041.1, read on the forward strand.
ATTACAATGCGCGGGAAATAGACCTTGCCGAGTATGCCGGCATTGCCGGTGAAAGTGTTCGCCGTTTGCGTGAGGCAGCTGGAGAAATATGCCCACGCGATGTTGCCGCTCATAAAGAACAGGAATGACGGCACTCCCTCAGCCGCAAGTCCCGCAAGTCTGCCGAATACAACGGTAAATACGACCGTCGTAAGCAGCGGCTGTATAATAGCCCAAAGCGGGCCCAATATAGTCTGTTTGTACTGAGAAACAAAATTGCGCTTTACAAACAGTAGCACTAAGTCCCTGTACTTCCAAACCTCCTTGAGGTGAAAGTCAAGCCATTTTGACTTCGGGACGATTACGGTTGTAAATTTCTCTTCCATGGTCTACCTCGCGCCGTAAACAGATATGTTCTTCAAGCCAAGTAAGTAACCATACACTATCTTTGTAGGCATTATTCCTTTAAACCAACTATTAATCAAGCATTTCAAGCACGTTCTCTTAGCTTTCCGTATCATGCTGATTCTTTGCAAGTCATTGTTTATACTTGTAGGTTTGATACTGGAAAGATATCTAATGCAATCATCCACATAACGTTTCGTTGCCACCGCCTCATATTCTGGCGCTTCTTTACGAACCATGTTAAGTATCACTCTACTTCCCTCGACAATCAACAGAGGAACTTCAAAGCTATCCGTTCTTGTTGTACTATAAGGGTTTTCTCTAACATCATACAACGGGATTGACAGCTTATAAATCTTCTTGCATCGAATGTAGCACCTAAACAAAAATGCTCGATCCTCACACATAACCTGACCTATCGGAAATCGAATTCCCATTATTGCTGAATGCAGAAAAATCTTGTTACAGCACGACCCTCCAAGTTTATCTGGAGTATTGAACAACTCCCGAGTCATATGTTGAGAGTCGTATACAAACTCCTCCGTTAAGATATCGCGTTTGGGATTTAATTCAGAATCACAAACGCGCATAGAACATGACACTATATCTGCATGCTTTTTACGGGCTTGTTGCAACATTATTAAAATGAATTCTTCTTCTATTTGATCATCAGAGTCCACGAATCCTATGTACTCTCCCTTCGCTATATCAAGGCCGGCATTGCGCGCTGCGCTGACGCCCCGGTTCTCTTGATGAATAACTATAATCCGGTCATCCTTTGCGGCGTACTCATCGCATATCTCGCCGCAGCGGTCGGGAGATCCATCATCGATAAGAATCAGCTCAAAGTCAGTAAATGTTTGCGAAAGAATGCTGTCGATGCATTTCGGCAGATACTTTTCCGTCTTATATACAGGAACTATTATCGACAGTTCCGGCATTAGTAACTCCTTTCATTACACATGCACAGGTTTCTTCTCATGAATCAGTTTTCGCATAATTGTACCACAACCCCAAACAAAAGTCCACCAAACAAGGGGCCACTTCTTTTTTCTTTGGTTCCATATCTCCTTTGCTTTTGCACGCTCGGATTCGCTGCGGTTTTTCTTTGAGCTCCAGAATGTCTGAGCAAAAATATCACCTCTGACCTTGTAGAACCGCCCGCATCTTCTATGCAGCACCTTCTCGATATACTCCTCATGGCATGCATACATATAGGCGTCGGAGACGCGATGATCTTCTCTTGCATACAACGCTTGATAGTTGTTTGCGTTCTTATCTGTGATAGAGCGATGATGGCTGACTATACGCGGGTCAACGTAAACCGGTCCTTTACCGTATAGGATAAGTGCCAACGACTGATCCGCCACCATGGGATGCGCTTTCCAGAATACGTCGACCACCTCATCAGGCGCCGAAGCGTAAAAATTACGGAAAAATGCCGTATCCGTACTATTGGGCATACGATCGAAAAAGTGCGTGTTTTTAAAGTCCTTAAATGTAAACACCAACGGCTCGGAAATATCCCTACGCGGATAATGCTTTACTTCCGTCAAACTGGTTTCGACCCACGAGTTGCAGTACATCCCTATATACTCCGGATGTGATTCCATAAAGTCATACTGGTATTGGAGCTTATCGGGGTCGTCCCACCAATCGTCGCCTTCCAGCAACGCTATGTATTTTCCCCGACATTGGCGCATGACGCCGTGAAGGTTTTTGCTTGCTTTCACGTTTTCATCACGGAATGACAGTACGAAAACCCCGGGGTACCTGCGGGCGTAATCCATGAGGATAGTCCTGCTGTCATCCGGAGAACAATCGTCATCCACGACTATCTCGTATCGGAAACTTGTCCTTTGCTCAAGTATGCTGTCCAACAGCTTGGGCAGGTATTTTTGAAGATTGTATGTAATAACAGCCACGCTTACGGTAATTTCATTCGTTTCCATCATAATCCTTCTCCTTTTCGGAAGGGCAAATCTCATACCAGTTTAGCGTCTTCATCCAGCCGCGGATCTCAACGGCATCGGGTTCCTCGCGGACGAAGCAGAACCCGGCCTTTCGATAGAAGGCGTTGGCCCTGCCGTTATCGGCAAGCACGTTGAGATAGACTTTTTTCAAACCCAAGGTGTCGAAAGCGTATTCAAGCAGCAGCTTCGTTGCCTGCATTGCGGCGCCCGTGCCGTGAGCCTTTTTTCGCGTGCTTATCGCATATTCCGCGCAGCCGCGCTCGCGGTCGATGTCCTTCAGGCTGATTGTGCCGAGATACTCGTCGTTCGCATCGACGATCGCAAAGTGGGCCGCGTTCTCTGCTTTTGCCGCGCGTTCTATATACTCTTCACAGGTTTGAAGCGACACGTTTGAGGAATCGAACCTGAAATAGCATGTGATATCGGGATCCGTCATCCATTCCAACATAAACGGGGCATCCTTACAAGAAAGAGGCCTTAATACTATTTTCATCATTATTGGGTTAACCCCTTTCTGCGTTTCCTCTTACTGACCAGCAGTATGTTGATCAGCTGTGAATAATAATTACCCCGTCCAATTCGACGATACCTAATATCCGTGCGATATAGCCTTGTAAGTTTAACCGCTCCTGCTATCCTCCCGCTTCTAACAGCTTCAATTACTTTATTCCCGATTTCATTTACACGGTCTATCGTGCGAAATGCCTGTTCGTTTTCCGAAAGAACAACCCCGTTTTCATCAAGATACTTCCTTGCAGCTTTGCTGAAGCTTACTAATTCATAAGTGCCGTTATGGTAATTCAGTGCAGTTCGGATTCTTTTCTTCAGTTTGTCCATTTTCCCAATCGAAGCCGAGTGAGTAGCGCTGTTATGAATACGGTACAGCGTCAGAACCTCGTTCAAATAGTACACTTCATCATCTGCAACCGCACAAAACTGGGTCCACCAATCTTCAGGAAGAAACTCCGGTATAGGCAGACATTTATCCGCAAGTTTGCGCGAAATAACCGCCGCTGGGCCAGAAATGATAACCGATGAAACTGCAGCATCCAGGAATTTTTCTCTGGAAACATGTAAGACCTCTCCCTCTTGTAAATTCAGTGCCTTCACTGCTGAATTTACCGGATGCTGAGGCAGCAGTTTCGAATCGGCATCTATGCATTTCAAATCATGGCACACCATTTCGATGCTGTGGGATTGCATAAACACATCCACAACATGATGTACTTTTTCCGGAAGCCACACGTCATCCTGTCCACAGATAAAAATAATGTCGCATGTTGAATGCCTTATAGCCCATTCAAAATTACCACCAATACCATGTTTTGGATTGTCAGTAAGAACTATTGTATTCACAACGTCTTGATGTGCTTTTGCAAATCGTCTGGCTGCATCCACAGTACCGTCAATCGACCCGTCGTCGCTTATCACTATCTCATCCGGAACAACAGTTTGCAGCATAATGCTGTTCAACTGCTCTTCAAGATAGTTCATCCCATTATAGGTCGCTATTGCAACACCGATGCTCTTCCCTCGATACATAAATCACCTCGAATGCTTTCATCCCAGAATATGCCCATTAAACACTAAAACAATTGACCGCCTCTATCACTGCCTCGACGTCCTCATCCGGCATACCCACGTAAATGGGCAGACTCAGCTCGTTTTGCGCATAGGTCTCGCTTACGGGGAAGCTTCCCCGGCTGTACCCGAGACGGGCATAGCATTCCTGCAGATGGGGCGGAATCGGATAATGAATGAGCGTCTTAACGCCTTTATCCAACAGATGCTTCTGCAGCTCGTCGCGGTGCTCCGACAGTACGGCAAAAACGTGATAGACGTGCTCGGCCCCCAGGCGTGTATCGGGAAGCGTGACGAGGTCGCTGCGGATACCCTCAAGATAACGCCGCGCAATCCTTCTGCGATACTCGTTTCCCTCGTCAAGATGCCTGAGGCCTACTTGAAGGATCGCAGCCTGCACCTCATCAAGTCTTGAATTGACGCCCGCGAGCTCATTCACATATTTAACGCCGCTTCCGTAATTGCGCAGCTTACGCACCTTATCCGCAAGAACCGGGTCACTCGTTATAACAGCTCCCGAATCGCCGAGCGCGCCGAGGGGTTTTGTTGGATAGAAGCTGAAACACCCAATCGTTCCGAATGTGCCTGTTAGTCTGCCGTTTATACGAGCACCGTGGGACTGTGCGCAGTCCTCAATAATGTAAAGGCCGTGCTTTTCGGCGATGGAGCAGATCCGCTCCATCTCACATGGCTGACCGTAAAGATGAACGGGCAGTATGGCTTTCGTGCGGTGAGTGATCGCAGCCTCGACCTTTTCGGCGTCAAGACAGAAAAACTCATCCGGCTCCACAAATACTGGCGTCGCTCCGTTCTCCGTAACGCCTAAAACACTGGCGATGTAGGTATTGGCGGGAACTATGACCTCGTCGCCAGGACCTATCCCCAATGCGCGAACGGCAAGAGTCAACGCATCAAGGCCCGAATTGAGACCCACGCAGTACCCCACGCCAGTATACTGCGCAAACTGCGTCTCGAACGTTTTGAGTTCATTGCCCATAATATACCAACCCGAGCGCATCGCCCGGAGAGCGGCATCCTCGTATTCGGGGGAATACCGGTCAAACTGACGCTTTAAACTGACAAAATCAACCATCTTTTTCTTCGCCTCTATCTTGTTCGGTGTACTGCAGAAACTCTTCATAGTTTCTAATATAATCACTTTCATCATAATGCTCGGAAGCGGCAACACATAGTACCGCACGATCAGTATGCCAGACCATATCCCGCCACAAACCAGGCCCTATCAGGAGCGCTTTATTCGGGCTGTCCAACATGACAGAAGTATGCTCCTTGCCATCATTCAGCAGTATTTCGACAGTACCGTTGGGGCAGAACAGCAACTGCCGAAGCCGCTTATGTGCATGCCCGCCCCTTTGAGTTCCAACAGGCACATCATAAATATAATATATTCTATTAATCTGGAAGGGGATGTCTATTCCTCCTTCTATAAAAGATAAGTTTCCGAGACCATTGGTTAGTCTCACAGCGAGTTCGATTGTTTGATATTCCATAGTTTTACTCCCTTGTGCTATATAGAACTTTCCCCCTTGCTCACATAAAGGATGCCATCATTGTATCATACATGGTTAATAGAGATGATAAATCCAATAATAAACTATTCTCAAGCTTCTACCCGTGTTACCACGTTCAGTTTAATTGGATTCCTCGTACGGTATTGGGTCTTTCCCATACTTTCCAAGCTGAAACACACATGAAGACTTATATTTCAAGCCATTCATATACAATGCAGCAATAGTCGCTCCACACCCGCCAGCAATTAGTGCAGAACAATTAGAAACCAGGTTAATAGACGAAAGATACTCAACCCCTCTTAGATAAGCGTCATCTTCGCGTTGAAACCTTACGTCACTGATACCGCGATGATCAATGTTGCATCTCGAATAATCAATGGTATTATCTTCATCGTAATACGATCTTCGATTAATCAACACTTTGTTCGGGAAACGCTTCTCCAAATAATCAACTATCCCTTTCTCGTCGGAAGCTATATATATTGCTTCATAATCACCTGTTGCCATGCTCTCTTCTATTTTGTCAGCGAGCATTTTTTTGCTTGGCTGAATAGGATGTCCTATTGGATGGCCCTGCGTATAATCGGTTCCCCTATAAATGGCTCCGATAACGTCTTTGTGGTTCTTAATAATCCCGTCGTATTCCTCTTGCAAGTACAATTCTGTTCTCTCGTTATAATGAACTAAAGCCATAAACACTCTATTCCAAAAAGTAATTTCTTTTTCACTCATCCCCGGAATACAATGCGGACCATACGTGTACCAAAAATCCACAGGGCATTTTATGATTTTGTTCCCCTGCAAATCATCCAACCCAATGTCGAAAGGTTGGGTAAAGAATTTTTCCCATGAATTATCATTGTCCGTTGAATATATATTGGGATTAGACGCCAAGTCGATTACAGGAATATATCCTTTCGCTAATGAATAAGCCAGATGCGGAAGAAACAGGTTTACATATCCTAGTATTCCAAGGCGATCATTCCTTGAAGTTATAAGATATACCGGCAGTTTCTTTCCCTCTCGGATTTTGGAAAGGATTTCGTCCACTCTGCTTTGGAATACTAAAGGATCTTCCAGCTTATATATTGCCTTGCTGTACTGTTTATTTAGTCTTTTCCGTCTTTGGTTGGCAATCGTCCCACGGAAACGACTATAAGCATTCCAAATGAAAACATTGTTTCTTAATATCATCTTGAGCTTCAATATCTCTCCCCCTCCAAACTCCCCAATAGATTGCTAAACATAGCGCCATAATTTGTAATTTTCCCGTCCTTGGTCACATCATCCTTTTTTCCAAATTTCCATGAAAGCTTATATATAAAGGTGTCGCCCTCGGTGTAGCGTTTAAAGCTCTCCGGGTCATACGGGTCGGAGAGGTGCATGATCAGTTCGTTGCGGAGCATATTGTTTTTTGCAGGAAGTGAATCAATCGTTTCGCGAACGCACGATATGTTTTGATACGCCAGTTCGAAGATATAGTCGAGCATCAGATAATCCACCGCTTTATCGCAGTTTCTCCAATACTCATGCAGGCAATCCCTGGCAAACGAGAACAGCGGAAACTCCTTCCTGCCAGCTAAAACATAGCCTACCCAGCGCGAACGCGACATATTGATGTGGCTTTCCGACACCGCGCGGCAGGTCCAGAACGGCGCCTTGAGCAATTCTTCGGTTGCGTCCTGTGACCACCAGACGGTAGCGCCTGTGAAGAAGCCTCCTTCAGCCGCGAGTATCGATACCACCATCAGATCGCAGACATGCTGGAGGGCGATCTTGCCCTCCTCCTGCTTGCGAAGGATGTGCTCGGGGATCTCAAAGTACTGACTGTAGTTGTCCCTGTCCAATGTGATTACAGGCTGATGCGTATGCCTTCTTGCGCTGTCTATACACATACGGAAAAGCTTGTCTGCTTTTTCCTCGCCCTGCCACCACATGCTCCATACCTTTATCTCGGGATTCGGCTCATATAGATGCTCCGGAGTCTCCATACCCTTGTACTTTTTCAGCGTTTCCGGACACTTTTCCTGCAAATAGTTAAGGATCCATTCGTGTTTTTCATCCGAGATCGTTTCGGCTCTGTCATCTTGGCCACGAAGCAACGCCCAATTGAGCCTGCGTTTGATATTTGCAAGCTCTTTTGAAACCGTACAGTCGTCACGATATGCTTCACGATGCTTCTTATACCATCTAGCATACTTTGAAATATGCGTCATCTTGAAACCCATTTCATTCCCTCCAGCTAACGGTGTAGTCATGATTGCCCGGGTATTGAGGCAGATTATGGTAGCTTTCCGGTTTTGTAACGTGTTCGCCGTAAAAGATCTCCATATGGCGGCGGTAGCCCGGCGGCGCAGGCAGCATATGCCCTTCGAATTCAAGCTCCGTCGGCGGTTCCAGCCATGCTTTTTCAAAACGTTCTCTTATCGGATCCCCTTCGACCAAAAGTCCTACCCTTCTGCACTCGTCATACTGATACTTCTTTGCGGTTTTCGTAAGCTTGCAGAGGAGTCTCCACGGCGTATATAGCGCTGCATAAGCTGCGCCTTTCATGCGGGTAAGCGGCGAAGCTGAATATCGCAGCTTTTCGAAACGATCCTGTGAACCGTGAAACAGTGTGTTCAGCCTGCTCAGCTTTTTCAAATGCTTCCCGTATTCCGGACCATCCTCAGGATGTCCATCCATAGGCAGAATGTCAATATAAACGCCGGACCGTTTTGTCCGCCCACCCGAGTTCTCAACAAGCAGGGTACGCGTGTCGATGAGCTTTAGGAATGTGTACTCACAGTCTTCTTTTGATGGAAAACGTACCTGAATGTGGCTTGAAAACTCCCCGGAATAGTCTTTTAGTCGTTCATAATCCGGGCGCGGCATTTTAATGTCTATATCGTCATCCCACGGTATAAATCCCTCATAGCACATTGCGCCAAGCAGCGTCCCGCCGTCCAAATAATACCGTAGACTATGATTTTTGCATACCCTATCCAGTTCAAGCAGCATATCAAGCTCGATCTGCTGCATTTCTCTTAATGTAATCTCCATTGATTCACCCCTAATCAACGTCCAAGCAGGCGTTTTGCCGTTCTGCGCAGTCTGCTTCTAAATCGTCTCATGGAAAAAGTCCGGCGTATCGTGTTAAATCTTCTCTGTTCTATCATGCTAAGCAGTTCTTGTTTCGCCGATTGCAGCTGCGCACCCGAACGGAGCGCTTCCTTAAAGCTCTCTTCCGAGACATATCTTGGAAGCTTCTCGCATAAGGCCCGGGCTCCTGAGGAAACGCTGAGCAGATGCTGTTCCAGCAGCATCAAATAGAGATTCGCCGATACCGAGGCGCATTGCGCAATATGGTTCGTTGTTTTTCCAAGCTCAAAAAAAGCATTGTTAAGCGGTACTGAATCCGCGCGCATACGATCAAGATCCGCCACCCGGTCGTTAATGTGTGCCTTTTCAAGCTGGTTGCGGTAGTGATACAACCCCCTCCCTATCACGTGTATCTTTTCAAAGAAAGGCAGGCAGGAAAGCACGAAGGTTAGATCCTCGTAAAGCCTAACTGACTCCGGGAACCGAATCCTGTGTTCGCGTAGAAGTCTAGTGGGAAAGACCTTGTTGCACGCACTTGAAAGAACGTTGTCGTCAAAAAACGCGGAAAGTGACTTCGTCAGATCATTTACCGAGCACTCGCCCGGAAATGCCACACTGCAAAGCTCCGTTCTTTTAAGCTCGTTTCCTCTCCAGTAGTCAAAGCACATACCGAACACGGGCATTGTTTTCACATCCTGAAGCAACGGATCAACCAGTTCCAGACAGTTGGGCTCCACTGTATCGTCGCCATCCACGAACAATATGTACGTCCCCGCGGCATGCTCAACACCCGCATTTCTCGCACTTGCCGCGCCGCCGTTCTCCTTGTGGAAAACGCGAATCCTTTTGTCTATCACTGAATATTCATCGCATAGCGTGGCGCTCCCATCTTCAGAGCCGTCATCAATAAGTAGTATCTCAAAATCCGAAACTGTTTGAGCAAGAATGCTGTCGACACATTCCTTCAAATATCGCCGGCAGTTATACACCGGTATAACGAAGCTGTACTTTGGCATATCAAGCTCCATAAAGCAAATAGGGGTTTATCTGCCAGAAGAAATAATAATCTTTCAAAATCACATATGAGCCATTTATAAAATCCCAATAGTAGTATATCGAGTATGCTGTTATGCCCACCAAAACTATTGTATAAATGTCTCTGTGGCGATAATACCCCGGACTTTCTATCATGACAGCTGTCGATGGAAGCCCTCCTTTCGGGCGCAGCACAAACGGCAGAAAAACCACTATGAACTGATAGAAATAGTCGGTAAGGCGTGTAAAAACATTATCGTACACAGAAAACGTTTGAAGCATCAATGCAACAACCATTATACTGTACACCTTTGCATAGGTTGCGTCCCTTCTTCTGACCGGTCGCAGATAAACACCCCCGACAAGTATCGCAGCCATCATTATAAAACGTCCGCCGATCAGTTTCTTGGCTTCGCCATAAGTGTCTGCGTCATCCTGATACAGCGTAGAAAGCAGTTCAACTATCCGATTTCGAAGCAAAAATACCAGTCCGATTGCCGCAATAGCGAACAAGAGGTACCATCTGTCTATCTTTTTATTGGCAAACGGGTATGCTATCAAAAAAATCAGCGCAGGAGTATGGAAGAAGCTTCCGACGAGAGTCCACAAGATAAATCGCCGAAAGCGCCCCTCCAGCAGGGACATCATCGCAAAACACAAGAAGCCCATTGCGATGGTCTGCTTTAGGCCTGAAAAAGTAAAAACATAGAAGCCCATGCCTATATACATCAAATAGCTGACAAAAGGCGAAGTCGAGTAGCGGTAAATTAGTATACCGAGGCTTATCGCTGCAAAAGCTGCAATGATAAACAGGCACACATCATAGCTTATACCAACAGCTCCCGCCATTCGGAAAAACACACGAATGCCCATATTGGACCATTTTCCCGTAATTGCAGCCTGCCAATTTGCTCCATTGCAGTTCCTGTAAAGCGTATAATACTTGATGAGATCGCCCATCCACCAAGTACGCAACCCGCTGAATGCTCCCAACATGGTGGTGACAGTTCCCACAATCAACTTCTTCCTTTTAAGTGTTGGATGTGTAGGATAGAACAGCGCAATAAACAACACCGCTATGAAAAGCAAAAAATGCACTATCAGATTCACGCTTCTATCCTCCTTCCGATATGATTTGGACGCTTCACTGCGTCGGGTGGTCGTTTTATGCAGCTATCGCTTTCAGCGATCAATGTTCAGTGGCGATTCCTTCCAAAAAGCGTTCGGTTATGCGTGTAAGCTCGCATGCCGAAAATTCCTCGCCGCGTCTGCGTGCCTTTCGCTCATAATCTTTTAAAACCGCCGGCTGGCTTAAGCACCGCTTAATGCCTTTATAAATTCCTTCCGTGCTGTTCTGAGTGATAATGCCATACTCCGAATCCCCAAGAAGCTCATGCATTCCGGTACAATCCGTTGTGACGATCGGCTTGCCCAGTATCAATCCCTCGGTTACAAACGTACTTAACCCCTCAAATCTGGATGAACAGACAAGCAAATCAGCGTTTTTGATGAATGGATAAGGGTTTGTCCGGAAACCGAAAAACCTGACGGAATCCCAGAGCCCATTCTCTCTAACAAACGTTTCGAGTTTTTCCCGTTCTTCACCCTCGCCCAATATCCAAAGGTCGTATTCAAAGCCCTCATCAATTAGTTGTTTGTGTACCTCCAAGAGCCTGTCATAGCCTTTCAGCTGAGTCAGCCTGCCAAGTGTGACCGCCGTCACGCGACGTTTTTTAGCGTCGTCCGGCAGAGGCTCTTCTGCACCGCGTAGTATCCCCGCGTCGTCCACAGTGTTATAGATAACGCAGGCCTTGGGCTTATTTCCAAACATATCCCTAAAACTACTCAGAACCCCCTTGGATACACATGCCACCCTATCGAATTTACGGTATATAGGCGCTGCCTGCTTAATATAGCATTCCGGATCCTTTGCTCTTAGCGTCAGATCACAGTGCACCCATGCGACTTTCTTAGCCTTTTTGTTTGAGGAAGACGCTATTATCTTGGTGGAGCCCATTTCAAGATACGCCGCCTCGATATCATAATCATCCTTCATGTGCAGCCTGTACGTCAGCCCAAGCGCGCTTTCAATGCGCATCCTCATCATATTCGTCCTGCTGCGCGAGGGATAGACGCTTTTATAGCGTATCCCATCGGCAAGCTTTTTGCGCCTTTCCGACGGCCAAAGCGTCTGCACCGTGATATCGAACTTCGTCCGGTCCATATGGTTGACCAGATCGCAAAGCACCTTTTCCGCTCCTCCGCCGCCGAGCGTTTCAATAAAGAAGAGTACCTTCAGCACTTTTACCCCCGTCTGAGCCGTTTTTTGACCCTGCGCCAAACTCGCTTCCACAGCGTGACAACATCGCACGCGTGAAGCGCGAGATACAGCAGCTTGAATCGGTAGAGCAGCGTCCATCCGAGTCCCTTTCGGGGCTTGCCGGTGAGCTTTCGCTTTGCCTTTGCCGCCTCAAAAAGGTAGAACGCCTTCATGGTGCCAAAGCTGCCCCAATGGACGGTTTTGATCTGCCGCCATTCCCCATTATAATACCACTCGGCGCACGGAACATCAATATCCGCGCGGGTCAAACGGCGGTAAGTATAGAGCCCGACGTCACCGCATTCCACCGGCCGGCAACCGTTCACGGCCATGCCGAGGGCGATTACAGGCTCGTCGGCAGGATGTTTGAATATCGCAAACGGATAATCGCCGTAATGGGCTGCGGCCTCCTTGGCCGTGTCGAAAATGTTTTTGCAGGTCAGCGTATTCCGAAGATAATAGACGCCGCCGCTGAAGCTCGGAACGAAGCTTATCCTGTCGCGGTATTTCCCCATACCACTGGTTTTAAACCAGCCCTTATCGGTATCAAGGTCGTCGTACGCGCAGCCGAATACCGAGCAGTCTCCCGCCTTTTCAAACAGTTCCCACCAACTGTCTATATTCCCGTAAATGAGACAGTCGGCGTCGATGAAGATCGTTTCGTCAAATGGCAAGCAATCGAAAAGCCGGAGCTTGTCCATGTAGCTGTTCGACGGGTCTTCAAGGTGCACGGACTTGTCGAATGCAGCTGTGTATTCATTCTCCCTGTCGCAGATTATCGCAAAGGGATACCTTCCCGCATTCAGCCTGTACGAGCACAACAGGTTGTATGCAATACGATAATAGTGCTCCATACCGGTGGCTATTGTGACAAAGCCGCGGTCGGTGCCGATCATTTGTTTCCCCCCCGTTCGGTTCAGCAAACGCATACCGCGCTGCGTTGCAAGCAGTTTATGCTTCTATAAGAGCATATAGTCTTTCAAGCTCCGCTTCCGTCGTATCCAAGGCTGCCTCTCCGGCATTTTTTTCAAGCGTCTGCCTGAGTTTAACGTCATCTATCAATCTGATAATGCTTTCGGCTAACGCCTCGGGTGAGGTTTTGGCAACGATCCCTGTTACTCCGTTTTCGATTTGATCGGAAACAGACGGATAATCCGCCGCGACGATCGCCTTGCCGAGGATTTTCGCCTCATCCAGAACAATTGATTTTCCCTCTACCCGTGAGGGCTGGACCAATATCTCGGCGCGCTTCATATATGGATAAGGGTTCTCTTTCTGGCCCTCATACACGCATCGATCCAGAAGGCCGTACTGCAGGGCTTTGTTCCTAAGCTTATCCATCAGGCTGCCTGTCCCGATAAAATGCCAGCAAAACTCTGCGTTCTTTTCGGCAAGCACTCTGCATGCCTCCAAACCGATATCGCTTCCTTTTTGGTATTCCAATCGCCCGACGGTCACTATGTGAGCGATTCCTTCCTTCCAATCCGGATCCTCCGCATCCGCCATCTTCAGTATCTGATCGCGGGAAACTATGTTTTTAATGACACTGACATTGTTCTTTGATACCCCGACAGAAACTGCGAAAGATTCCCTGCAGGCTTCCGTGATTGTGGCAACGCTGTCGAACTGCCGATAGCGTTCAGCATCCTCAGCCGTTATCTGCTGTGTTCCGAGATCCGAATGTATCCATGCGATCCTTCTTGACGCGTCCGTTTTGTCGAGGACAAAGAAATCTGCGAATCCCTCCAAAAACCCGACAGCCGCATCGTATCGCCCCGGCAATGACGGAATGTGCCTTGACACCGTTTTCCAGCTTGAAACCGGCTTCATGCCCATCTTTGCCCGAAGAGGCGATCGAATGCTTATCCAAAGCCTCGCGGCCGCGGCGGAGATCCTTCCTTTCTTTAACAGATCGCGCCAGTACGTCCTGAGTTCCAGTGTCATTGCACGCGTCACGGTATCCTCCGGCAGCACGTTTACCCAATCCGGGAGCTGGTTCTGCAGCACTCCGCCATGCTCAAAAAGAAAAACATCCGCCTTGATCCTGTTTGGGTCCAAGCTGTTCAGCAGCGAAACGAGAGCCTTTTCCGCACCTCCCATACGCAGAGTCGGGATAACAAACAGGACTTTTTTCATTCATCGCTCCTCATTCTGATAAGCTTTGCAGGATTCCCCGCCACGATGGCACATGTCGGTACGTCCTTTGTCACAACAGAACCCGCCCCTATGACCGCTCCGTCGCCAACTTTTACGCCGGGAAGAATGATTACCCTTGCGCCGATCCAAACGTCATCCCCTATTATGATAGGTGCAGGCTCAGAGGATTTTTGTCTCCACATTGGCACGCCGGCCAGTTTCATGCCGTGGTTGGTCGTAAACAACATACAATCCGGACCCATCATTACGTCCCTGCCAATCACGACTCCGGACGATATTAGTGCATTTATACCAACGCCGGAGTTGTCGCCTATCCTCAGGTCCCAGGCAAACTCCGCGCCCCGTTCAACATTAACATTTTTGCCGCAGAAGGGAAGCGCACGCTTAGCGCAGAATCTGCGAAGCGCCTTCCCTCCCAAATTGAAATTGCTGTCCGAAAGAGGCAGATGCTTTGCCAGTCCCCTGTACAGTATTCTGACAAACAGATGGCGTGAACTCATGTGTTTCCTTTCCGATCCATGACGGATCAAAGCCTACGGACGGTTTAAGTCTTCGTTCCCTTACTTCCACGGGCTGTTTCACACCCCATACATCGAGTAAACCTTCTCGAGGAACCCCTGCACGTCCATCCCGGCTTCACGCACTAAAGCGCAGTATTCCCCGCTGTTTTTTCGCTGTGCCGTGCAGATGGCGTCGATCCAGTCATCAGCATTATCCAGCGGCAGCGCCTTCAGCAGATCGGTTACGAACACGTCCTTGGGAACCCTGTCGGATATGATGCATGGAAGTCCGTTAGCCTGTACCTCAACGATGGATAGCGGCAGTCCCTCATAAAGGGACGGAAATGCAAACACGTCCATTGCCGACAGATATTCGTTCACGTTGCGAACGTTCCCCGTCATCAGTACCCGTTCTTTCAGGTCAAGCTCATCTATCAACGACTGCAGCATTTCCCTGTCAGCGCCCTCGCCAAGCAGGAGCAGGCAGGCGTCAGGCCTGCGCAGCAGCAGCTTTGGCATCAGTCTGATCAGGAAGCTCTGGTTCTTGACGTCGGCCAAATGTCCCACATGGCCTATGACAAACCGGCCGTCCAGCCCTTTCTCCCTGCGGATCCGCTCTCTCGCTGCCACGTCATATGCAAACGCCGAGGTTTGAATGCCGTTTATCAACAATTCCCCTTTGCTTTCAAAAGCCTTCTTTCCGAAAAGTCTTTCCCCCGCTTTTATTCCGCAGGCAGCATATACGGTAGCGTTTTTCAGTATCATTTGGCGCATGACTTTCTCATAGCAGCGCTTATATATCGGCATAGGTACTTCCAGTGCTGAATGCGAATGCGCTATCCGCACCGGAACTCCGCAGCGTTTGCCCGCCAGCACAGCCCATCCCGAATTGAACATTGTATGTGAGTGGATAACGTCATAGCGTTCTTTGCGGATCAGCCGCATAAGATAGTCGAAGTACGCCTTATGTCCGCTTGCGGGAGGATCCGCATGCAGGACCTTGCAGCCCGCTTCCAAAAGCTCGGCCTCGTATTCGCCGACCCTGTCGCCAAACACCAGGTAATGAACTTCAAAGCAATCCTTTGCAAATAAACCGATATCGCGGCAAACCTTCTCCGCTCCGCCTATATGCAGCGCGCCGGCGATTATCAATACTTTTTTCATAGTCTGCCTCGTTTCGAGCAGCGGCGCATCGCGCCGTCCATCAACCGTACTTTTTTATTTCGAACGGGGCACGCCAAAGCCGCGCACCTGATATCCTTTGGTTCAAAGCCCTCCTCGCGCGAAAACGCCTCGAGTATTTCCCGGGTCTTTTCCCTGCGCTCCGTCTTTGTCAGATCGAACTTGTTCAGCTCTCCCACGACCGTGTACGCGCTGCGGTAGAAGGAATAGTTCAGCGCCTTTTCGTACGCCCTTTTGCCGGACTCCGGGATGTCGGCGGCGCGCAGCATATCTGACATTATACGGTGTTCCGTCAAGACGCTCTCGCAGAGCTTGTCCCGCTTGCGTCTCGAAAGCGAATTCGGGTCGTCCACGGACAGATAATACAGCTCATCGCGTATCTTTTTGACGCTTTCGGCTTTCAGCGAGAACGCGAACGCAAACGCCTTGTCCTCGCCTATGTCGAGTCTTTCGTCAAAGCGCAGGCCGTACTTCTCTATTATTTCCCTGCGGAACGCCTTTGTCGTGATGAGGTTGAGCACCTGACGGCGCAGGCATTTTGATATTATCGTTGCCATCCGTTCTCTGTCAATACAGATGCCGTCCCTTCCGCACTTTCTCATGCGGGTGTCGCGCTTTCCCATTATCCGCATGTCGAACATCAGCATATCCGGTGAATCAGCAAGCGCAGTATCTAGTGTATCAAAGTAATCCGACGCAACAGCGTCATCGGCATCAACAAACAGCACGTATTCGCCCTTTGCTATATCGAGACCTGCGTTCCGCGCGGACGAAACGCCGACATTTATTTTTTCGACGAGCGTGATGCACGGGAACTTTGCCGCGTATTCACGGCATATTTCAACGGTGCCGTCTGTGGAGCCGTCATCTATCAGCAGCACCTCGGCGTTTTCGGGAAGCTGCGGGAGAACGCTGTCCAGGCAGCGGTGTATTGCCGTTCGTTCGTTATAAACAGGTATTATAACGGAATACTTCATTAGGTTTACCCTTCTTGGCTGATCGTCTCACTGTTCTTACAGTGTATGACTCTTGCTGGCGCACCGGCCACTATGCAGTTATCGGGCACATTCCTTGTTATGACCGAGTTCGCTCCAACGGTAACGTTGCTGCCGATTGTGACATCGCCAACTATGACCGAACCGACACCGAAGTCGACGTTATCCCCCACAGTCGGACCTCCCGTTGCTTCCGTAAGCTTCTTTCCGAACACAACTCCGGGTCGTAGCGAACAATTCTTGCCAATTATCGTGTTGCTTGTAACTATTATGTATCCGTAATGCGCGATAGTAAGGCCGGGTCCAATCTGTGCACGGAACGAAATGTCGAACGAATATTTGTACCCAATACGTTTTAGTTTCACCCGACATAGCAGAAACGGAAGGATCGCTTTTCTCCCTTTTAAATAGAAGTACCTGGTAAAACGAAGCCAAAAAGAAAACTTAAAGCCAGGTTCAAACAAATACCTGCTGATAAGCGAACGCCAAGGATGACCGTTTACATAATGCAGATCATTTCGAACATACATTTTTAATTCACGAAAGGTTTTTGGTCCGTAGTCCATCGCTTCCTCCTAACCGGCTCGGTAGTAAAGGGACAGTATGCGCAGGGCGCCACGTATTCCTGCAACGGATGTCAGCCAACGAACCGCTTTGACCTTTTTTACATGATCATACCTCAGCAACCATTTATACTTTCGAAAGTGCTCGAGCAGTGCAGGATACTCCGAGTCAGAATGTAGCCGATATGCTAATCCGAACAGCATAGCGTACTGATACGCCCAGTATTCCAAATATAGCTGTTTTAGCGCCTCATTCTCAGCCCGCTGGTCTACAAACCTCAAGCCGTTGTCGATTGCCGCAAACACATCAAGAATGTTCTTCTTTCCAATAGCAGAGGTTATCCCGCCTTCTTTTCGTCGAATTCTTCTATAAAAAGCGCTTTGAAAAACAGCTATGGATCTGCAAGTCACCATTATACGCGCTGACCATTCGCCGTCCTCTCCGCTAAGCAAGCCCTTGAGGAAAAAAAGCTCATTGTCGAAGAAGAACTCTCTCTTCAGCGCTTTAACGTAGGATGCGCTGAAATACTGATTCGAGTAAATGAGTCCTCTCAGTACTTCTTCCTTCGTATTATCTTCCTTCTTCGGTTCCTCTGGAATCCTTGCTTTTACAAAAATACCGTCATCTTCATAGATCTTGACCCCAAAACAGATTACGTCCACCGGTTTTTCTTCAATGATTTGACAGAGCCGTTCCATTGCATCAGTTTCATCCCACATGTCATCACTGTCAAGGAACAGCAGATACTCCCCGTTAGCCGCCCGAATACCGCTATTCCTTGCTTCCGAGCAGCCGCTGTTCTTTTGATGAATGACCTTTATCCTCTCATCCTCGGCAGCCAAAGCGTCACAAATAGCCTCGCTGTTATCGCGCGAGCCATCATCCACGAGTATGATCTCCAGATTGCGGAAGGTTTGGTTCGTTACACTGCGAACACAGCGTTCCAGTTCCTTTTCGGTATTATAAACCGGTATGATGATACTGAACATCGGTCCGGACATATTGTTCCCCCTTCGGTCACAGATGTTTTCGTTTCCAATAATTCGCCAGGGCCAGCCCGGGCAGGCAAGTCAGCGCGGTAAGGAACCGATACGGGTTATCCCGGAGCATATCCTTAAATCCAACTCCGGCAAACCTTGCGTAACAGGAATAAAGAACGCCCTTCTTCACCCTCGTTTTCAATGGCAGACGCGGATGCATGTAGGTTTTGGAATTATACATCCCGCCTCTGGGGTTCTGTATGCGCATCCTGCGTCCGGCTTTGGTAAGGCCGTCCTCGCGGTAAGAGCACAGATACAGCACCTCGTTATAATAAACGCCCTTCGATTCAAGCTCCATCGGAAAAAACGCCGAACCTTCGCCGATGAATCGTTCCCCTTCAAACTCCGGGAAGCGGTATTTGGTGAAAAGCTCCGTTCTGAAGGTATCACAGCAGTCTCTGCCAAGCGTACCTATGCGCGGCTCCTTCAGGGTATCTACCGGCACTCCGGTATGTACAGCACGGCAGACCGGCTCATTTTGTGAAGTGCCTTTGAGGAAGATTATCCTTCCCACGTCGGCGTCGCCCGCAAACTTGCTCCATGCATTAAGTATTCTCTCAGTCGCTTCGGGAACGAGCGTATCGTCGCTGTCAAGGATCACCACATAATCCCCCTTAATGTATGGATGCGATGCATTCAGCGCAGTATGCTTGCCTCCGTTCGGCTTTTGTACAAGATCGATGGCAAAAGGCGGATTCGAGTCCATAAAGCCTTGAACGAGTGCGGTTGTTTCATCGGTGCTGCCATCATCCACGACGAGCCACTGAAAGTCGAATACAGTCTGCTTCAGCAGCGAATCCCTGCATGCAATCAGACAGTCTGCGCGGTTATATGTTGGTGTAATTATGGTCAACAAGGCCATTTTGTGTTTCCTCTTATACTCGTGGTCCAGCGCTCCTCGCTCTTTTGAGCCTTGCCCTGACTCCGCCAGGCAACAGATAGGATAGACGCAGCATTGCCCTTTTAAGTCTGCGCTTTGCAGGCTCCATGCGGCGGTACGCCCGCACCGCTTTTTTGAGCGGCGCGCCGTTTTTTATAAGCTCCATCGCCCTGCGGTGGGCGGCTTCGTTGGCATAGCCCGCCATATTCTGCGCCCGGAGCATTTCCTCCGGAGAACTGGGGTCGAGAGCAGTTACTGCACCGGAGCGGAGCAGTTCCTCCATGGCGGCGCGGCCCGTGTCGGTCAAAGCGAACGCGGCAGAAACGCCGTCACTGCGGTTTTGGTAGCGCCTGCCCCAATAATCGCCTATGCGCAGATCCGCAGAGGAGATCTCCTTCCGCAAACGGCAGGTCATGCAGGCGTCTCCCAAAAGCACATTCTCAAAGTAGATATGCCAGAACGGTTCACGTTCACGCGATCCATAAAAGGTTTTATTTCCGGCGTCTGCGCGTATGCAGTAACTGTGCCAGTCATCCTTTTTATACCTGAAACGTACGCTGTCGAATCGGTCGGCTTTGAGCTTTTTACGCATGCGCTCAAGCTGGTTTTCCCAAATGCCGTAGGGCGGTACACCGTGGCAGAATATCTCCACCAAAATGAACCTGCCGCGTACTTTGGTTATCTCACAGGCTTTTGCAAGCCCCGCGATTTGACAGGGCGTACCAAACACGGTGAAGCTAACGGAAGGATCGCGTTTAGCTTCCGCAATCGCCTTACCGAACGCCTCCTGCGGGTCGCTCTGCAGGTACTTGGAGCCATCGAGGGCGGCTATCCCGGCTTCACTGCAAACCGTTTCGTGACGCACACGGTCGGTCTGTGTATCGTAGACCGCGCCGACAACCTTTCCTCCGCGGCGTAAGGTCCATACCGCAAGCTCGTGCGCAAGGCCTCCGGAGGAACAGTTTTTTATCGTTACGGCGTCAGTGCTCTGCACGGCATAAAGGGGGCTTTCCCTCAGATCGCGCCCGCGGATCTCGTCCGAAAACCTGTCGCAGACATTAATGCAAAGCCCGCAGTCGATGCAGAGAGTTTCGTTCACTCTTGCCGTCAGCAGTCCCGAATCATCCGGCTCAAGGCGTATCGCCCCACGCGGGCAAATGGCTGCACATGCGGCACAGCCCGAACAAGGGAAATCAGTTTGCCTTTGTATGTTCTCCATTTTTCACGCACTCCAATGCGTCTTTCAGATATCTGCCGCTCTCTTCGGCGAGCGCACTGATGCGCCTTTCCGTCTCTACATAGTCTACGGGCGTCGACAGCACTCGCTCTAACTCGTCTTCTGTAACCGCGTTCAGCCTGCGATCCCGCAGACCCGTCACTTCCAGCAGCGACTTAAGCTTGAACGCGTTGATACTTTCCCTTACAAATACTGCCATGCGACACTTGTTCTTCATTGCCGCAATACTGCCATGGAAGGTATCTGTAACTACGCAGGCTGCTTCCTTGAAATACCCGTACCATTCAGCAGGGCCGCAGGCAATATTCATATCACACCATTTGTGATACGTTCCCGCGGAGACCGTAATGAGCCCATGCTTTTTTGCGTAGGTGCGGATCGCGCTGATCTCCTTCGGGCCGGTCATGTTTGCGTCGTAAGCGTACAGAAGCAGATATGGCTTGCCGATAGGTTTGATCCTGCCCTCGAAAACGCTCCCGTCGTACAGCAGTACAGGGTCGCATACCAAAGGTACTTCACGCCCGGTCATGCTCATTATCATCTCACGGGTATGCGCGTCCCTTGCAGAAAGCCGGAACATACCCTTTAATCCGTCACGGACAAGCCCATAGCAACCGCGTTCGTAAAGTATTTCCTCGGTCGTGCGTCCAAACGCAGGAGCGTAGGCTATTGCCGGCACATCTCCCAATCCGTAGCCGTACATCATGGGATTAAGACCCACGTCCACGCTGAAAACCTCGTCGCTGCCTATCACGATGGCGTCGCAGCCGCTTTTATCATACGGTGTGAAAACGTGTGTGCCTTTTGCGCGGTCTATGGCTTTAACCTTTCGGTAATTGAACAGCGTCAACGCCGGCCCTTTTTCAAACAGATAATGCTTTATATAGAAGGGAAGCGCTTTCCATGAGGCGGAATTGCGTTCCTTTTCGCCCTCCAGATAATCGAAATTCTTCTCATACGTAAGTATTATGACCTTATGCCCCAGTTCCTTCAAATAAGCCTCCAGCGAGATCATCTGAAGCTGAGCGCCCATATTATAAACGTTGTAGTGCGTTAATATACCTATCTTCATTGTTGCTCCGTATTCCTCAAAGCACCGTCTAATATTCCGTATAGCTCCGTCCTCACTGAGGCAACAGTGTATGAGTCTGCGTATTCTGCAGCAAGTTCACCGGCACGGTCGCGAGCTGAGCGGTTGTTTGCGTAACGCAGTACAGCTTCCGCAAACGAATAGGTGTCGTTAGGATCCGCAAGCACTCCCGTACCATCCTCCACCAGCTCGTCATGCCCGCGGTTATGCGAAGCGACGACGGGTTTTTTACAGAGCATCGCCTCGATGATATTGAGCGGCATGCCCTCGCGGAGGCTGCAGGAGACGACGAGATCGACTGCCGGGGTGACCTTTTCAAGGTCGGTACGGTACCCAAGGAGTCTTACGACATCCTGCAGGCCCAGTGAATCGATCATGGATCGCAGCTCCTGCTCCTTCGGGCCATTGCCGGCAAGCAGCACCTTAAGGTTCGGGAGCTTGTCCTTCAGCAGCGCGGCTGCCGAGATGAGCGTCTTCTGGTTCTTGTTCTCGTTCAGCTCGCCGGTGCAGAGGATCACGAAATCGTCATCCGAAAGTCCCTCTGCCCTACGCATTGCGCTCTGCTCCTCCGGCGTTACGGGATGGTAGCGCTTCTCGTCGACGCCCACGCCGTGGATATGCGCGATCTTTGTACGCTTGCCGAAGCGCTCCTTTGCCAGCGCATAATCCTCTTCGTTGACCGTGATCAGCAGGTCGCAGTATTTGGCCATGTGCTTCTCGATCGGGTAGTACGTCAGCCAGCTTGCCTTTGACGAGCCCTTGAAAAAGTGGAAGCCGTGGGCCATGTAGATGACCTTTGTGCCCCGTTTGCGGGTCTTTTTTGCCGCCAGACGCGTGACGACGCCGCCCATGGGCGTGTTGCAGAGGATCACGTCGTAATGCTCCTCGGACAGAAGCTTTTTAAGCCGCTTGTATGCCCTGAAGTTGCTTGGACTTTTCGGCGAGCGGTCGAACGGGATCTCTGTGAACTTGTCGCAATTCTTAAGCTGCAGGCCGTTCTTTGCCGATAAATTATCGTGAGCGGCCACATGCACCTCCCAACCCATCTCCTGCAGCATCTTCATGTGCGGAAGGTGGAATTGGCAGATGTGGCTTAATACGGTTGCGGTGTAGAGGATCTTCATAAAAACTATACCTTCGCACTTCTTGATCATCTGTGCTTACGAAAAATGCTTCCTCCTGTTCGCGCTATTGCATTTGCCATTTTACTTGAAGATTCAAGCATCATAATATATCACGCAGTCTTTCCCGTAGACATCATCGAACTCGTTAAAAAAACCTATGAAGGATACCCGTCTGTTTTCTGGAATGTTTAAATCCCCACCGCCACAGATTTTCACAATATCCCTAAAACGCACATCCTTCTGAATGCCATTCTTCATTCGATAAGAGAATCGAATATTGCGAATACTTTCCAGTTTTTCAATGATAGATTTTCCCATTCAGCACCTCTTGCAACAAAGTATCACTTTTCTTTCGTAAGTATCACAATGTCTTTAACGTCCATTTGCCATACGCCAGAAAAACCGGCATCATGCCTCTAATATATGCGGTAGGATATGTCTTTTTTATAGCATTCTCAAGATGCATCGAGCGGCTAGCTTTAAAGAGCATCTCGTTGTTTTTCCCGCCAACTGATTCTATTCTTGCGCAAAGCTCATCCATAGACCTGGTATGATATGCCACAATATCGCGTGAAAGGAAACGATGAATCATCTGTGTATCGGTCCCATACGTAATAAGCACGTCAATATCAGATTCCGAGATACTGTCCGCAACGTCCTTATAAATATCCTCTTCAAATCCTTTTATCTCCCCGATATCCCCAATGATCGCAATTTTCTTTGATCCTGGTTTGTGCGGTCTTTTTTCAAGCACTTCCAAAGCGGAACGAATCGACTTGGCGCTGGCGTTATAGCAATCTGCGTAAATGGTCATGCCACCAGCGCGATACGTATTCTGCCTGAATCCCAAAGGTCGATACTTCATCAATCCTTTCCGGATGATTCTAGCAGGTATATCATACAATCTGCCAGCAACATATGCCATCATGGCATCGTAAACATTATGCGTACCGCTGACCGTAACGGAAAGGTGATCGTTCTGTCCGTTATAGGCAACATCAAATTCTATCCCGTCACCTGCGGCGCGGATATTGCTCGCAACACAATCCGCCCCCGTATCATGAATACCAACAGATATGGTCTTCTGATTAAAGGTGGCTCTACGAGAGTTTGGGTCATCCGCATTGATGATCACTATGCCGTTTTCATCCATGCCCGCAGTGATTTCGCAAATGGCGCGCATGATATTTTCCTCACTGCCCAATTCGCCGATGTGAGACTTGTCCATATTGGTGATGACCGCAATATCGGGCTTCAAAACCTCAGATGAATTCATCGCATTCCGAGGATCGCTCTCATTAACCTCCTGTACAAAAAACTTTGCTTTTTTGTCGAAGCGCTGGAGCTCAAAGCCAATGTACTCGAACGTGTTACCGTTTGTGATATTACAGAAGGTTCTTTTATGCGAAGAAAACACGCAGTTTATAAAGTTCTTTGTTGTGGTCTTCCCGACCGATCCGGTTATTGCTATCGTTGGAATATGCAGCTTGCTCGCAAGCGGCCTGAGTAGCAGATTCAACGCTCCCAAAACATCGTCCACAATCACACATGGATAATCAGCGATCTGATGGCTGCACATCAGGGCGCTTGCACCGCGATTCATCGCGCTTACAGCTACTGCATCGTCATCGCGCTCGTAGTGAACGAATAGGCAATCTTTCAGGAACACTCCTTCAAAGCAACAAACCATTGATAACTTTTTATCCAAATCCACGCCCTTTGGTTCTAGTGCGCCAACATGATTGCACACCTCTCTTATAGTGTATAAATCATTTGAATGATATCTCTGTATTTGCCTGCTTTTCTTTTCTCTTAAAAAAGATATGAGTTTTTCTCTGTTCATAATTCTTCCTTCTTATGTAGGACAATGTAGTGCTTATATAAGCGTCTCATTCTTGTTTGGCAACTAACTTCTTTTGCCTAATAGTATTCAAACGAGTTGCATAAAGGTAATAAATCGTTTCAATCAGCATTCGTCTCTTTCCAAAGTAGGAATCCTTCACGGAGCAATCAAGCCCTGCAACAACGGGATTACCTCTCTCTGTCAGCCATTTATGAGGTAAATCCTGTAATCGATCTTTCTCGGGGAAGCTTAGAAATAGATCCATGAGCTTGCGGTTGTTGTACGGGATTGTTATTTCATGAATAAACTCTTGGGCAGTCAATGCGGTTGCAGCCCACGATGACATACGAACCTCCCAATAGGCAATGTCATGCATAGGATACTCAAACACATCTCCGGTCAATCCTGTTTCTTTCATATATGATGCATATGCTTGATCCGCATATTTGAAAGCCCAAGGTTCAAAGAAGTATCGGCCTTGTCCAATCGTTAAGTGTCTTGGTAAAAGAGTACGTGGGATGTTGATTTTATAATATTTCCTTGTATAATAGGCTCTTCCTATTTCTGAAATATCAGATTTGAGCTCTACGTCAAAGTCATTATGTTCGCGCAGCCATATAAACTTTCTTAGTTCATTAGGCAATATCTTGCACATATGCGAAGTGTTATGCTCAATAATTGCCTTCAATACTTCCTAATCCGGTATTTGTGCCGTATCTTCAGGGATAGTGTACAGGCGGTGTTTAACATCTACAGCTCTGCAGATTTCTTTGGCTGCATCAGCATCAAACATCTCTGATGTCTTTGACTGATAACTGTAACAGCACAATTCTTGATAGTGCTCTTTCGCGCAAGCAAATGTCGCCCTGCTGTCCACTCCTCCCGTGAGTGATAAGCCGACTTTAGACCACTTTTTCACAGTCGCGCTGATATTAGCTGTGAAAATCCTGTATATATCTTCTATTAGTTTTTTCTTTTCTTCTTCTGATTTGCATTCCTTACGTACTGTTCTCGGGAAAACACGAGTTATATGAAAAGCCCCGTCTTGGTAATCAAGGCTCATGTTTGCACTAAGCCTTGTTAATTCCTTATACGGGGAGAGGCTTCCAGGAAGAAATCCACTTCCTCGGAAGTAACCTTTTGTGTTGATTAATCTCTCAACATCTTCATCCCTTTTCAGATCAAAAACATCTCCTGCTAGCTGAGGCATCGAGGTTAATACCACACTACCATCAACTAAACCGTAATAGAGCATTTTCTGCCCACCGCAATCCTGTATAGCCCAAATACGTTTTCCCTCTGATATAAGAAGAACAAACACCCCAGTTATAGCATCAATGGCTTTATATCTATCTTCATCTCCGGAATTATCCGCATCAAGTATATGTTCCAGTATTCTATTCTCATTTATCTCACCCGTTTCCGAATCGTATCCATGTCCTATCAGCATTGCCGACCGCCCATACTTTTTGCAAGTATAGACATTGGTTTCCGGATTTACCCAAGCTGTGTATTCACCTATTTTGGTTTGCTTCCAAAGGCCATAAAACGGATAATTAGTGTAATCGGGTTTTGCATCTGTTATAATAAAGCCTCTGCAAAACAGGCTTGTACGATATTTGGTTTCTCTATCCAGATAATCTCTTATCTGTTGTGCATATCTATCCATTACTATACCTGCTGTATTATTCTGCTGATCACTTCACCAAGCCTCTCCCCATTCCCTTCTCCGACGAAGCTGTTATGGGGGGTAATGATGACGTTATCCATGCTCCAAAGGGGGCTGTCTTCTTCGAGGGGTTCGGTCTCGAAGACGTCGAGGACGGCGCCGGAGAGGCGGCCGGCCGCAAGCTGTTCGATAAGAGCGCTTTCATCGAGCACCTTCCCGCGGGAGATATTGACGATGACGGCGGTTTTGGGCAGCAGCGAGAGGCGGCGGCGGTCTATGAGCCGTTCGGTCTCGCGGGTAAGGGGAACGGTGAGCACGAGCACGTCCGCTGACGGCAGGATTCCGTCAAGCTTATCGATGGGAAGCATGCTTTCGTACGCTTCATCGGCCCTCGGTGCGATATCGGCGCCGATCACCCTGCAGCCGAATGCGGAAAAGCGTTTGGCGCACTCGGTGCCCACGCTGCCGCATCCGACTATGACCACGGTCTTGCCGAATAATTCCCGCAGTCCCCTATGTTTTTCCCACCTGTGCGCGCGCCGGTTTTCCTCGAAAAAGCGCGTCTGCTTATAAAGCCGGAGCACTCCGCATAAGGCGAATTCCGCCATGGGGATGCTGTAAACGCCCCTTGCGCTGTGGATCTCGATCCCGTGCGACTGCACGTAGTCCATATCCACCCGGTCAAAGCCCGCGCTGGTGAGCTGAATGAAGCGCAGGTTCGGGAACGCATCGATCGGGTGATGAAGGAAGAGCCCGTTGCAGATCGTGCCTTCGACCCAGCCGGAATCGCAGGGCAGCACATCCTTCTCCTGCTGCATGAAAACGATGCTGTGACCAAGCGCTTTGATCTCGTCGAAATGCTCCCGCGCTTCCTGCCATGCGCCTGTGATCAGAAGGTTCATTTGCTCTCTCCTTTGCGGATAAGATCGACCCTGCGCACGAGTTCCCTTTGGCTGTCAAAGAAGAAGCTGCTGTGCTTTTCGCACTCCCGCTCGAGCTCCCGGATCTCTCTCACTCCGTCGTTGAATATGGAGCGGATCGAATCAAGGTCGGATATCTTGCCGGTATCGCAGAAGCTCCTTGACAATATCACGCAGCCGGAGCCGAGCCTGTAATGCTCCCTGATTATGTATTCGGATGGCAGCATCCCTCTGCCGGGAGCGGCGATGCCTCCGAAGCCGAAGGGAATGCCCCGCTTGCGGAATTTGAAGCACAGCTTTTCCACCGTGCCGTCCGCAAGAAGCTCGAACATGAACCTGCGCCCTAAGCCGAGGCTCAGATCGTTGAGACCGACGAATACCTCGTCGACGCCCGGAAGGGCCAGTATCTCGTCCGCCAGCTCGACGGCCTCGGGGGTCTCGATGAGCAGCATCGTCTTCGCTCTGCCGCCGACCATTCGGATGAACGCTTCCGCCTCCGCCGCGGTCTTGAAATACGGCAGCATCACTATATCCGCGCCGGCTTCGATCACGGCGTCGATCTCTTCTTCGGAAGAGAAGTAATCCGGCCTGCCGCCATGGATGGGATTCACGCGGGCGAGGACCTCGGCTTTTTTAACGCTTCGCTTGATGTTTTCAACGTCCTTCACCGTATGGTGGGACTGCACCGTGTCCATCCCGCCCTGACGCGCATCCTTGCCGATGAATTCCATATCGACGAAGATGCGGTCCACTCCCGCGGATTCCGCGATATCCGCCACCTCCGGACGGTTGGTGATGTACATCAGTTTCAGCATTGTCTGCTCCCCTTCACGACTGCCGCTCATCTGTATTGGAGCTGTCTTGCGCAACAGTCGCGCCCTTGTTTTCGTTGTCGGCATTGGTGAACACCTTGCCGATCGTTGTAAAGAATATCCTTAAGTCCAGCGGGAAGGATACGTGATCCACGTACCAGACGTTCAGTTCGATACGCTTGTGCCATTCGACGTCCTTGCGCCCGTGTATCTGCGCCCAGCCGGTGATGCCGGGGCGAACCTCGAACATGCGAAGCTGTTCCTTCGTATAGCTTTCGACCGGCCACGGGTGATACGTGAGAGGCGGGCGGGGGCCTATCAGGGCCATATCGCCCTTGAGTATGTTCACAAGCTGAGGCAGCTCGTCCAGGGACATCTTGCGGAGCACCCTGCCGACGCCCGTCATGCGCGGATCGCGGTCGTCGCTGTAAACGCCGGAGCCGGTATGCTCGCTGTTTACGCGCATGGTGCGGAATTTGTAGATGGTGAATTCCTTAGCGCCTCTGCCCAGGCGCTTCTGCTTGAATATGACCGGGCCTTCGGAGGTAAGCTTGATAAGTATCGCGGATACCAGCATGACAGGCGAAAGCACTATCAGCCCAAGCGATGAAAGCAGTATGTCGATCGTCCTTTTGACGAATCTGTTATAGGACCCGTAAGCGGGCCCGCGCCTGTTATCGGAACTCCCTGTACCCATTCGATCCCCCCGGAACGAGTCTTTATTCAGCCGAACGCGCCTTATCCTTTTTGCCCGAACTGCCGTAGCCGTAATAGCCGTACTTGCCGCCATAGCGCCCGTAATGCCCGTAATGCCCATAGTAGCCGTATTTTGACGAGCTCGTGCGGCCGCCGTTCAATATGCAGCCCGTGAGCGGCGCTCCGGTTTCCACTATCTCCTCGATACCCTTGATTATGAAGCGCCTGCGGGCAAAATCGCTCATAACGATGTACGCGATGCCGTCAACCTGCTTGATGAGCATCATAGCGTCCACCAGCACGGCGGAGGGAGGCGTATCGAGAACGACAATATCAGCCCTTTCACGAAGCCGATCGAGCAGCTCGCTCATGGCCTCGCCGCTGAGCATCTCGGCCATACGCGTGGCCGTGCCGGAGCCGGGCATCAGCTCGAGCCCGGTGGGCTTGCCTTCCTTTACGACCTCTACAAGCGCGTCGTCGAGCTCCGCTCTTCCCTCAAGCACTGCCGCAAGCCCCGGATAACTGCCGGTGAGATTGAACATCCTGCCAACCGAAGGGTTCCTTAGGTCGCAGTCGATGAGTATGACCTTAAGCCCCTTGAGCGCAAGCGAAGCCGCAAGATTCGCCGCGACGGTGGATTTGCCCTCGCCGGCGACCGAGCTGGTGACCATGAGCACCTTGTTCAGGCCGAGATCGCGCTCGACGCGCGTCCTTATCAGGCGCATCGCCTCGATGTATTCATCCCTGTTGGAATCGAACAGTATGTTGATATCCTGCCTTTGGCTGCTGCGGCGCTCCTTTTTGCGGCAAACGGGAAGCGTGCCGAGCACGGGAGCGTTGATGAACGCACGCAGATCCTCCTCGCTGCGGATCGTGCGCAGCAGGAACGAACGCAGAACGACGATCGCAAGGCCTATCGCGGCGCCTATCATCGCGCCCTTCAAGACCGAGCCCCTGACCACGGCTGTTTTGCCGGGATCGTTCGGGATGCCCCTGTCGTCGATCACGGTTATCTCTGTCTGGCCCACTACGTACTGAGTGACCTCGGAATAGTTCTTGATAACCGATTGAAGCACCCTGTAGGTAAGCTGAGGATCGCGGCCGCTGACCGTGAGCGTCAAAAGGTTGGTGCCCTTGATGCAGGTCGCGCTGATCGAGCAGGGAACGCTCTTTATGCCGAGATCCGCCGCTATAACGTCCGAAAGCATGCCGCTGTTGAGTATGTAGGGCAGTATGAGACCCATCTGCTCGGCGGTGTTGCGATTGGCATATGAGCCGCCGTTGACGAGCTCGACCGATACGGTCGCCTCGGCAACGTAGGAGGGTGAATAATTCCTGTTGACACGGAAATACGAAAACAGTGAAGCCGCGATTATCAAAGCTAAAACGAGCCACCACAGCCGCTTGAAGCTGTGGAAGAAATCCAGAAGGAAGCCCTTTATGTCGAGCATATCAAGCTCTTGTTCGTTGTTGGGTGCAGTCTCGCTCATATGTCTTCCTCACCGTTATGACTCGCTTTGCGGGCTGTCGCTGTTTTCATCGCTGTAGTGGCCGTAATAGCCATAGGCGCCGTAACTGCCGTAGCTGCCGTAGCTGCCGTAATTGCCGTATCTTCCGTACTTGCCGTACTTACCGTATTTACCGTACTTGCCGTATCTTCCGTAGCGTCCGTATCCGCCGTAACCTACGACCGTCCTGCGCTCGCCGGGCAGGCAGCGCACGTCGTTTAGCACGCAGCCCATGAAATGCGCCTTGCACACGCGGAGCGCGTCTATGGCGTCGTTCAGATCCCTCGCCTGAACGAGATCATACTTGACGGTGAGTACGCTGATATCGGAGATATCGGCCATGACCTCGGCGTCCGCCATCAGCGACATCGGAGGCGTGTCGATAAGCACGTAATCGAATCTGCTTCGCGCGTCCTCGATCAGCTCGGCCATTTCATCGGACGAGACCAGATCTGTGGAATTCGAGCAGCCCGAGGTGTTGAGGAGCAGCCAAATATCCCGCTTCTCGTCATGTATCAGCGCGTCGTCAAGCTCTCCCCTGCCCTCAAGGACGTCCTTAAAAGTCACCTCGGGAACGGTATCGTCGTCAAGGAAGAGCGACGCGAGCGTGGGCCGCCTAAGGTCGCCGTCAATGAGCAGCACCCTGTCTGATTTTCTGGCAAGCGCAAGCGCGATATTTGCCGTGACGGTTGTCTTTCCCTCATGCTCGCGCACGCCTGTGACGACGATCACTTTAGCGTCCCGCTTGTCCGCCTCGGTACTGATCCTGGCGGCAAGCTTTTTGAAGCGCTCTACGAATTCAAAGCCCGCAGTAAGCTCGGTGATGAGCAGTTTGTTCTTATTTTTGCCGAAGAGCTTGGTGCTTCCGTAATTGTAGAGCTCGCCCAGGCTGTGCGCGTCGAGCTTATCCTCAAGATCGGTTTCGCTCTTGATCGTATCCTTTTTGTAGGAAAGGAACGCGAATACCGCTGTAAGCGCCGCGGCGGCGATAAGGCCCCATTTGATCATCTGGCTCCTGGGAGAAGGAGCGGGATCGGCGTTTATCGGGACCGCGGGATCCTGCATGACCTCCATTACCATATCGCTTGAGATATGCGAGGTCAGCTCCTCCATATTCTTCATGACCGAGCGGATTATGCTGTATGCATTCCACGGCGAATCGCCCGTGACCTTCAGCGTCATAAGATTGGTGTCGGTTATGACCCTTGTAGACATGCTCGCCTGAAAGCTGTCAACATCGAGGTCCTCACACACCTTGCGTTTCAGGAGGCTGCTGTTCAATACGTTGGTGCAGCTTTCGGCCATGGTCGACGCCGCGCTGAGGTTATTGTAAGCATAATTGCCCGCCGTCCTGGAGGTGATAACGAACGTTGCGTTCGTGGTGTAAGTGCTCTCGACCTTCGTATGCGCAATTATATTGACTATCATCGCGACGGCCACCGCGCCAAGCGCAATAGCCCAAAGGTTCCTGAATATGTCGCGCAGTATGCTGTAAAGGTTGATCGTATCGAAGATCGATCCGGTGTTTGGTTTCTTCTCCATGATCAGGCCTCCACTATCACAATAAGATCGGCCGTTCCCAGCTCCTCGCCCGCATTGCCGGTGAGGCTGTAAACAACATGGTATAGGCCGGGAGTATTGCAGTCGAGCCCGTTACTGTTAACGCTTACGTTCTCGGGGCCGAGCTTTGCATCGGCAAAGCTCTTGACGTTTCCCGCCGCCCATATGCCTATTACGTATGAATCGAGGTCGATCACGCCGCCGCAGGGAACGTACGCTATGTATTCCCTCAGCGCGGGCGCCTGCTGGCTGAACAGGAGATAATCCTCCATGCTTATGCTGAGCTCCAGGGAGGACGTGTCGCCGCCGCTGTTTGTGACCTGCACGTTGATCTGCTGGAGAGTGGCAAGGTTGCTGATCGTGGTCACGTTGCCCAGGTTTATCTTGATCTGCTGAGTGATATTGCCGTCAAGGCAGTCCTCCGCGGTCATGTTTTTGAGATAATCTATGCCCGTGGTGCCCGCCGCGTAGCGCAGGGGGGATTTGAGGTGCAGCCTGGGAGAGACGTAATCGATATAAACGACCTCCCTGGTCGCCGTCCTCACGTTCTTGTTCTTATCGAAAGCGGCATAGTTCACCATCTGAGTGCCCTTTGCAATGAATTTCGACTTTGACACCACCATAAGGGTATTCGTAACGTCGCCGTCGATATTGTCAACAGCCCTCATCCCCTTAAGCAGATCCTCTTCGGTGGAAGCTATGCTCACCATGATAACGTCCTCATCCGCTGAAATGGTGGGAGGAATGTAATCAACGGTCAATCGGCGCTCGATGACCGTATAGGCAAAAACCCCCGTCGTGATAACGAAGAAGACCAATATGGCTATTCGAAGTATTCTCATCATAGGCAAAAACCTCCGTCCCCGCAGCCGGGGATATCAAATAAAGGGGCGGGGCTCAAAGCCCGCAAGCTCCCCTCCCGCTATGATCCGTGCGGGATTGACCGTCAAAAGCAGTTCGGCGTATTCCTCTCCGAATTCCGCTGCAAGCAGCTCCCTCGCCTTGCCCATATGCGGCGTGCGCCTTTCGGCACCATGCGCGTCGCTGGCGACACAGGCTGCAAGCCCGTGGGAAACGAGCCTCATCGCGGTTATCCTCGTCTCCTCGCCGAAGCGCCCGAGCAAGCTGCCCTTGTTGATCTGGAGCCCGTACCCGCGCAGGCAGAATTCGTATGCGATCTGCGGATCGCGTCGTATGAAACGATACCTTTCGGGATGCGCGATGATAGGACGAAAGCCCCGTTTCCTGCACCGCGAAAGTATCTCGAAGCATTTTGCGGGCTCCTCGTCGAAGAGGAATTCAACGAGGAAGTATCGCGTGCCGCACAGGGTCCACAACCGCCCCTCCTCGAGCAGCTCCGGCGTATCGTCGGAAGCCATTATCTCCATGCCGAGGCGTATGCTTATATCAAGCCCTTCGGCTTGAGCCGCCTCCGTAAGACTGTGCCTAAGCCTTAAAAGATCTCGCGAGGCATGGTTGTCGAAGCCGGCTTGTGGATCGTAATGCGGAGTGGCAACTATCGTATGCACGCCGCTTTCCTCGGCCAGCGCGAGCATTCTGAGCGACGTTTCAAAACTGTCGGAGCCGTCGTCGATACCGGGCAGTATGTGCGAATGGACGTCTGTCATGCTCAGAACTCCATAGCAAGAAGCGAGGATTCCTGCTCGTCCGCTTCCCTGACCGCCCCGTCCTTGACAAGGTAGATCCTTTCGCAAAGCCCAAGTACGGTCGGTCGGTGAGTGGTCACGATGCAGGTCTTGTTGGGCTTCTGCCCTATAATATTGCGGAGCACCTGCCGTTCGGTCGTGACGTCCAGCGCGCTGGTCGCCTCGTCAAGCAGCAGTATCGGCGCGTCCCTGAGCACGGCTCTCGCTATCGCAAGGCGCTGCGCCTGACCTTCGGAAAATCCCTTGCCCCTTTCGCCGACCTTGGCATAAATGCCGCCGTCGAGCTTTTCGATGAAATCCCACGCGCAGGCGACCTTGAGCGCTTCGATTATCTCCTCATCGGTCGCGTCCTCCCTCACCATGCGCATATTTTCGGCAACCGTGCCGGAAAGCACGGTGTTGCCCTGAGGCACGTATGAGAAGAACACGCGCGAATCGGCGTTCATTTCGACCTCGCTGCCGTCGGACGCCGTCAGATACGCTCTGCCCTCGTCGGGATGTATGAGGCCGAGCATAAGCCTTATCATGGTCGTCTTGCCGCCGCCGGAGGGGCCTATTATAGCCACTATCTCGCCGGGCGCGGCGCGGAAGCCCGAGCCGCCTATGACCTTGTGATCCTCAACGTAAGAGAAATCCACGTTGTCGAGCCTGACTTCAAAGCCGTCTTCGGCAAGCTTCATAAGCTCCGCGCTCTCGGGCAGATGCTTTTCGCGCGGGAGCTCTATGAGCTCGCGTATGCGGTGAGCGGAAACGGCGCTGGTGAGGAAATTCGGCACAATGCCCACGACGCTCGAGAACGCGCTCGACAGCCTTGCCCTCTGCTCCAAAAAGAGCGTCATGGTGCCGAAGGATATCCCTCCGCTCCACATAAGATAGAGGCAGTAGCCGAATGCCGCGTACTGCACAATCATGCCCAGCACGGACATAAACACGTTGGTCTTTATAACGAAAAGGTTATACTCAAGGCTCAGCTTCTTGAACTTCCGCTGCCACTGACGCAGCTTGTTCCCATAGCTTTCCATGATGCCGAAGGACTTGATGGTGTCGAAATTATAGAAAGTCTCCACCTCAAAGCCCATCATGCGCGAGCCCATCTCCTTGACCTTTTTGGAATACTCGCGCTGCTTGCCGATGAAGTATTTGCTCATCAGAAGAAGTATCGGCGCGCTTGCAAACGCCAGCAGCGCCATGATCTTGTTGTAATGCCATATCAGCGCGAAAGTCACGATGAAGTTATAGATCGCGATTATTATGGACGGCAGCCAGCTTATAGCGTTCCGGCTGACGGTGTTCACGTCGTTATTGAAACGGTTCAGCAGATCGCCGCTTGAATATTCGCTTATCGCCTTCCAGTCGACGTCGATTATCTGGTCGAATATGTCGGCCTGGATGTCGTTATTGATATTGATGCCGATCTTTGTGGAGAGGCGGTTGATGAGGTTTGAAAACAGCAGGCTGAAGGCCGCGCTGCCGAGCATTATCGCGATCAGCAAGCCCAGCTTTGAAGTCTCATACCCCGTGATGATGTCTATGAGGTACTTCCCCGCCACGCTTGCAACGAGGCCGAACGTGGTGGAGAGCACACCCAGCACCGTGTAAAACAGTACGGCGAATTTGTGACGCTTGGTGTATTTGAAGATCCAGCGCCAATCATCTATCACCTCACGGAAGCTCCCATCCTTCCGCTTTTCGCGGATCGTTTGAATGGAACTGAAAAAGGCTCTATTTTCCCCTTTTACATCCTCAGACTTCTCCATAGTACAATTATACTTCCAAACGTTTCGGATTTCAACACTCGGGAGCATCTTTTGCCGTGATTTTTTATCCCAAATTTGCAATAATGTGATAAACAAAAGCGGATCCGCCCGGGATCCGCCGCAATAACGGTCATATTTACTTTTTAAGGCTAAGTATCAATCCGAGCGCGATGGAAAGCGCGGCCGCAACTATCACCTGGTATTCCGCGGGAAGCATGAACGTGAGGGTGTGCGCGGGTATCCAGAAGAGGGGTATGGTCTTGAAAAGGGTGAAGCTGACGAATCCGTGCCAGTCAACGCCCCCGATCACGCCCTTGAGCCCGGGCTTCCTTATGCCCGCATGGCGCAGCTCAAGATACTTGTCCGTGCACTTATGGGTCGCCATGAACGTCGGCCCGAAGGTGAGGTTCATCACCGCGGCGGTATAGAACGCGCGCAAAAGACGGTTCCAGAACCCGTCGCCCTGACCGGGGAGCAGGCCGTTTTCCATCATCCCGGCCACTCCGAAGGAATACGCCTTCATCATGAAGGTTATCGCAACTCCTATCACGCCCCAGATGAGCATCCTCCAGCCTATATAGAAGGGGCACTGAGGCGACTTCTTTTTTATGGTCAGCGCAAGCACCTCGCCCACCGTGGCAAGCAGGCCGAATTTGATGAAGCCCATTATGTACGGGTGCTCGGACGACAGCGTCTTGAACACCTCGCGCGAGGCGGGTATCACAAGCACGATAACGAATGCCGCAAGCACGATCGCGGACGCTATGCCGGCGATCAGACCGGCTGTATTCTTCTTACTCATATTCTTACCCTCACTCTATGATGCCGTATTCTCTCAGCAGTTCGATCCGCTCCCTGCCTATTTTAAGCGATTCGGAGGGCGATACCGGGCCGTGCTCCCGCTTTGTCAGATAGCTCCACGTCCTCTGCGCCCATGCCGCGGGCAGCAGCCACGGATGCTTCTTCAAATAGCCGAATCTGCCCTCAAGCGCTTTGCGCGGCGGGAAGAGCGATGCGATGGCGCCCTTCCTGCGTCTGCCCGTCCTGTCGGCGGCGACCGCTTCGATCGTCAGCGTGCTGGAATGAGCGCGGTTGATATCCTCAACTCCGTACAGCCCGCCCGAAAGCATGTCAAGGAGCAGATGCTCCGTGCCGATCGCTATGTCCGCAAACGCTTCGGGCTTGTCTATCGCCAGCCGTTCGACGCCGATCGTGAATATTGCCGCGGCGAATCGCTCTATACGAAGCTTTTCGCACTCGGTCCTGATCAGCTTCCAATCGATCTCCTTGCCAAATCGCGAGCCGAACATGCATATATCCGCCGCCTGCCTTATCCCAAAGCCTCCATGGAGCAGATGCTTGTATGAATGGAGCAGCAGATACAGCATATGATCCGTATGCGAAAGCGTGCGCAGCTTCACTCCTTCATACTCTATCTCGATACTGCGCTCAAGCGCGCCGTCAAAGGGCGCGTTGCAGTCTCCGTATGCTTTCGAATCCTCATCGAAAAGCGACTTGTGCACCTCGATATAGAGGTTTTTCACACGGTCGACGTAGGAGGTCTCGAAATCCGATACCGACTCCGGATCGACCAAATCCATACCGAATTCGATCAGCGCGCCGTGATAGGCCCTGAATTCGCCCGGATCTATCAAAAGGTCCTCGTCGACCGAGGTGCGCTGATCGGGATAGGGATAGAGCCTGCGGCACATCACGCCCTTGGTTATGACGGGCCGGAGCCCCTTTTCATTCAAAAACCTGTAAAACAGCAGGAAATCCGCCGTCCTCTGAGCCTGGGAGATCGTTTGATCCTGCGCTCTTTTTTTGAGCCACTTGAGCAAAGGCGCGTGCATCATGACCGCGGGGCAGCAATAAACCGCTTCGGCGATCATGGGAAGCACGTGATGCTGCGCGGAAAGCTCAATAAGGGAGGATAACTCCTCCCCATCGATACTTTCCCATTTAACGTGCTCTCCGTGCAGCGCACAGCGAAGCGCGTCCGTTAGCAGCTCATAGGACCTTATCATGGATTACCGCCGATACCTCCGGAGGATTGTCCGCTGGGAACAACGATCGTAACGGTGCCGTCTCCGTTGTCAATGATGCCGGGGCCGTCTTCACCGCCGTCACCTTCGGTCAAACCGGGAAAATCGGTTTCGCCGGGAGCGGGAGTGACGCTTCCGCCGGGAGCCGGAGTCGTGCCGGGAGCATTGGTCTTGTCGCCGCCGGAAGAGCCGCCGGGAGCAAGGGTCGCAAAGGGTTCGCTCGTTCCACCGGGTGCGGCGGTCTCCTTGCCGCCGGGAGCGGAGGCTTCACCGGTGGAGCCGGGCTGCTCGCTTGCGGGAGCGGCGGGATCGGCCGTCACGTCGGCGGGAGCCTCGGTTACAGGCGCGTTAGGATCGGCGGTTACGCCTTCGGGCAGCTCCGTTGCGGGAGCGGCGGGATCCTCGGATCCGGCAACGCCGTCGGTTGCGATCGCCGTATCACCGGGTACGGTCTCTCCCCCGTCCTCGGGCTTATTGCCGCAGGACAGAGCAAATACCGCCGTGCAAAGCACGAGCGCGATCACTGTTAATACTGCAAAAAATCTTTTCATCTCAACAAAATCCTTTCCGGCAAAGCGCCGTTATTCCCCCCGGAATACGTAAAACGCACTGAAAACCGGATCAATCCTCCACAAGCAGATGCATTTCGCTCATCTGCTTCAAAAACGCTTGAATGGCCCCGCGCAATGCTTCGGGATCATCCGTTTCAAACTCTTTTTCGACAGCCCGCAAAAGCTCGTCCTCGTCGGCGCCGCCCTTGAGCTTTTCCCAAAGGAACGCCGATTCCTCATTGATCCTTGTCACGAAGGGGCAGTCGGGCACGGCGGCTTTTGCCGCAACGAGTATGTGCTCGCCGCAGATATTCGTCAGCACGACGCCGGGCCTTGTTCTGAACTTACTCATTTCGCGCTCCCTTCATTGCGGCGATGCGCTTGAGCTCGCCGCGCAGCAGCGCGGTCGACTCGGGCCCGCCGAGGTTCACAAGCTTCATTACCGGCACACTGCGCAGTATCCTGTCGAGCATAACGGCGATATGCCGCACCTCGTCCTCGGTCTCGAGGAGCACGATGCACTCGCGAAGCAGCGGATACAGGCACTCCATCGGCTCAAGGCGCTCGAGCCTGTCCTCACTACCCTGCTCAAGTATCACGATACCGCCGAGCGGAGCCGAAAGCAGGGGATTGCCCAAACCCTCCTTGCCGTTCCACGGCGAGGGGTGCACCAGGACGCCTCGGTCGCTTGCCTCGATCACGGGCACGTCGCCCGATATCATGCGCGCCTCCCGCGGGAACTGCCGCTGCCAGTTCATGTACTGGGTCGATTTTCCCGTGCCGCTCGGCGCGGTCAAAAGCCACGCAAGACCGTCCATTTCAAACGACACCGCGTGGAACAGGCAGCAGCCGTGCCTGAGCAGCAGCTTGGACGTCAGGCAGATCAGACTGCGGAACTCCGCG
The DNA here is from genome assembly GCA_017541305.1 of Clostridia bacterium. Classification (GTDB taxonomy): domain Bacteria; phylum Bacillota; class Clostridia; order Christensenellales; family CAG-138; genus UBA3857. The sequence continues at coordinate 50,594 of JAFXZJ010000041.1, forward strand.
CCCTCGGGCGGTTCATCGGGCATGAGGCGCTTTGCCCTTTCAAGGAATTCCTCGGTCTCGAACACGTCCGGTTCGCCGCAAGCCTCGGTCAGCCGCTCCCGAAAGAGCGCCGCCGTGCCCGGCTCCCGGAAGGCATACTTCACGGGATGCCCCGCATATTCAACCTGATAGACCTTGTTTTGAGCCATGCCGTTTTAAGATGAATAGCGTGGAGGGGTCCCCCCACGCTATTCGGTTAATCGTTTAATCAGCGTTCATTCTGAGACTTCCAGTTGAAGGGAAGCCCGGTGTTGAACTGGTTCCAGGCGTCCTCGCCCAGACCGGAATCCGCCCACCACTGACCGTAGTCGTTGAAATCGACTATGCCGTCCTTGTAGCAGTCGGAAGCGAACTTCTCGCTCCAGGTCTCAAAGGAGCAGGCGAAGGGGATCTTGTTGCCGCCGTTGCCATGGTTACCTCCGGTGGAGGAACCGCCGCCGGGAATAGGCGAAGGCGTAGGATCAGCCGGGGGATTCGTGGGATCGGGATCGAGGAAATCCATTACGAGAGGAAAACCAAAATTACGATTGTTCATTGTAGAAATCCTCCTTGTTCTCAGTTTCCCGCAGTATTCAGCGTTTCGCTGATAACGGGGGGAACAGTTTCATTTGTCGCTGTAAGTGTTGTCACATTGCCCATTCCGCTATATGCAGTATTGACAATGCCGGTAACGAACAGGTTATCGGGAGTCTTCCAATATCTGCTTACAGTGAAGTCCTCACCGTAATTGACAACATTGGTCTCGCCCTCGATCTGAACGACGTTATAGAGTATCGAGTAGGTGAGATAGTTTCTATCGCCGTTTACATGGAACACATCTTCGGGGGTCAGCGTTGCATAATTCTCGGGATGGTTCTGCGGCTGGATCGTCATGCTCTTGACAATGTGCACCTTGGGGGCTTTAGCGCTCTTCACAATAAAGCCGGTCTCGCGATACATCAGGTCATCGATATCGGATATCGCGAACAGAGAACCGATCTTACCGGTGCCAACGAGATGCGCGTCGTTGCCTTCGCCTTCCATAAGTCCATAGTAGGTGTAATGGATGTACGACTGCAGGAACTTATCCGCGGGAACTTCCTTAATATAGTAGGTCTGACCTGCTTCGGGCTTCATAGCCTTGGCGCTGACCAACTGAGGATTCGTCCAGATCCAGTTGGTGCCATCGTAAGCGGGAAGCTTGCCATTGACCCTGGTGGGAAGCGTGATACCGCTGATATCATGCTCGGCGTCGGCTTCAAGGTAATAGCCGCCATAGAGCGAATTCGAGCTGACTCCGCGTACCTTAGTCGTGGAGAACGCATCGATCGTGACAGCGCCGTTAACTTCGGAACGCATGTTCACGCCTTCGAGGAGGTCGAACGTAGCATTGGGATCCTTGATGCCGGCGGTGGTTACGACGGTTTCGACTGCGTCGTCTTCGCCAACACCGGAATGGTAGATCTTGAACTCATTCGCCCAGACCGCATACATACCGTGGTAAGGCATGAGCTCGTCAGCGGCTACATAATCAACCTTTCTCCAGGTCTGTCCGTCATCGGCCTTTGCATAGAAGGAACCGTTACCCACGCCGTCAGCAGCAGGCACATACTTCAGGAACAGATCGGTCTCGTCAACTTCCTTGTACGTGTCATATGACGCAGACTCGGGATCGGAGTCGGCATTGATATTGCCGTTCATATCACTGATAGGCAGCCTTGCCCAACCGAGGAATACGTGATTCTCCCATTCGAGTTTGGGGAATACTTCCACGTCGCTTTCGCCGTCCCTGCCGTTATTTGCGGGATACTCAATGGGAATATCCTCGTTCATGATAACGTCAACGGAGTGCTGATAATCGCCGGTGCCATTGTTGGCATGCCAGGTGATATGGGTGTATTTGAGAACCGCCTTCGGACCGTAGACCGCGCGGAGGGTGACGGTGTACTGCTTGGTAACGGTCTTCTGGAAGTTCGCGGTAACGATCATATCCTCGGTAACGTTGTTTTCCCAAGCGTAGGTATCCCAACCGGTGAAGGTGTAGCCCTCACGAGCGGGGACGCTGGGAGCTGTCGTGCCGCTGCCTTCTTCAACGTACGTAGTCTTGAGGACGTTGCCGTTCCAATTGACGAAGGTTACGGTGTAAACCGGTTTGCCCGATTCGGTAGTGTAATGCGCGGTGAAGGTGGTATCCGCGGTGATAGGCATCGCGTCGACCTGAGCCTTGGTGTAGAGCGTCGTATCATCGCCGTCCTTCGCCCAACCCGAGAAGATATAGCCATCATGAGTCGGATCCGCGGGAGCGGTGGCACAGCTGCCTTCTTCAACAGTCTGAGAATCGAGCTCGGCGCCTTCCCAACCGTAGAACTTAACGGTGTAGGTATCGACGTTGGCGATAAACTGCTTCTTGTAGAGCTGGATCGTCATGGCATTCGAGCTCGTAAACGTTGTGTCGAAGTAATTGATCTGACCAGTTGTGGCATCGCCAAGAGCGCCGATATACTTAGTACTTCCACTAATAGTCAGCGTAAGGTTTGTGCCGTTCCACGACCAAGTATCAAGACTGCTGTTCGTAGCGGAGCCGGGATAACAATCGTAGTAATCGTTGGAAGTACTGTAAGTGCGCAGATACTGAGAGTTCTTAGTTGCCTGGATATGATAGCCGCCTGTTACTGCAGTAAATACCCATTTAACATCATCAATGCCTGCGGTCAAAATGGTGTCGTTGGAAACCGCGGTAACCCTATCCGAGGAATCTCTTATACCCTTAATAGCATATGCACAGTAATGGGTATAACCGTCCAAGCTTAAAGAAGCATACATAGTCGAAGTATCGGGATTATTACTCATCAGCAGATAGACATTGCCATTACTGATAACACCAATCAGATACTCCTCACCGGGCTCGATCGAGGTAACAGGTGCCCAGACTTCGGTACCGGAGGTGGTATCCTTTTCATAGGTAGCAGTTACGACTTCGTTCTGATGGACGTCGGTGTAGGTTCCGCTCCAACCAATGAAGTTGTAGCCCTCGCGGGTGGGATCGGCGGGAGGCGTCGCGCTGCCGCCTTCGGCGACCTCGACCGAGGTAATGACGGTACCGTCCCAATCCGTGAAGGTGACGGTGTAGGTCGTGCTGTTTACCTCTTTCCAGAGTCGGATATTAGTGTTAAGACTACTTCCCGCCCAGAAGTAGTTGGAGCTGGTATAAAAGCTGAGATACGGATAATCACCGCTTTGACATGTCAAACCACTGGCATTTGTGCCGCTGCCGGGAGTCCATCTGCAATAGCTTGAATTATAGTTGGTGTATCCTCTGAAATATGTGCCGTTCATACCGAGATATGTTCCGGTAGAAACGCTCTTCACGGAATAGTAACTTCCCTGAGCGGCGATCGTAAACACATACGCATCGCCTACGTTAGTCAACCTCGTGCCGGACAGACTGATTCCGGATGCGCTGTATGACGATCTGTTGGATGTGCTTTCGATACTGGCACCATTTGAAGAAGGCGTTACGCCCTTCAAAACGTACATACTGGTGTTGGTTCCATAAGTGATGACATAGTTGCCGCTCCAATCGGAAGGAGCAGTAGTCACCAGCTCATAGGTCGAGCCTGCCGCCCTTGTTCCGGAGGAAGGAACGCCCTTGGAACCGGAGGAAGGTACGTCTGAAACGACCGCGTCGTCAAAGTCGACGACGTAGTTCTGGCCGGGGTAGACCCTCTTGCCGGAGGGAGTTCCGTCGGCATTCATGATCTCATAGTAGAGGAACACGTAATCGTCGGGGCTGTCGGGCGAGGAAGCCGTGCGGCCGATCGCGTAAGCGCCGTCGGTATAGGGCAGAGGATCTGTCCATTCGATAACGCTTTCCTCATAGTGGCCGGGAACGCTGTTGCCGGGGGACTGAATGTAGGAGACCGCGTTATAGAGAACGGTAAGACCGCTTGCGCCGGGCAGGACCTTGCGCCACTTGGCATAGAGATGGAACTTACCGGTCACCCAATAGCGGCCGACGTCATCAGTCCTGCCGGTAAGGGGGTAGTCCTGCATGCCGGCGGTGTCATCATTCAGCTTGGTGTTGAAGTTGAAGGCGTTATGAAGCTCGGAATCGGTGTACCAGCCGACGAGCTCATAGCCTTCCCTCGTGACCTGGATCTCTTCACCGTTGGAGATCATATCGCCCTGATCGATACGGAAATCGGGATCCTGTCCCGGAGGAAGGGTGCCTTCGTTCGCGTGAAGGTACACGCGGTACTGGATGCGCTGCCACTTCGCGAAAACGGTGATACTGCCCGCAGGCATCTTATTGAAGTTCGCGGCAGCGGTACAGGTCTTATCAAGGTACCAGCCTTCGAACATATAGCCCGGATAGGTAGGATTCAGATAGTTATCATCATAGGAACTTATGTCAGACTGATAGAGAATTTCATCAGCCTCACCGAGGTAACCGCGGTCGGGACCGTCCGCTATCATGACCTGGTTGCCGTCGAAATAGGAACCGTCCTGATAGAGGATCTTATACTCTTTGCGGAGGTAATAGAAACGAACCGTAGCGTTGTTTGAGGTGTCCCATTCATAGAAGTTGCCGGCACTGCCTTGAGCTTGAAGCGTCAACACGTTGTTCTCGTTATCGGTAACGCAGAGCTTTTCAAAACCGGGCAGATCGGTGTAGTCCTCTGCGGAAACACCGTTATAATATGCCGATACGTAATTGTACAGCACGAATGCCTTGCCGTTGTAGGTAACGACTTCAGCGGGTTCACCGTTGGTTGAAACATTAGCGTTAGAGGTGTCGGTGCCGGGAAGAGCTTCAACATACATTACCATGGTCTTAACAGGCCTTGCGACCTCATTGAGACGGAAAGTAACGTCCTCATTAGGCATCGTTTCAATATATACGAGAGGAAGCTGGAAGTTGTCTGTTGTCGGCGTGGGATACCAACGTTCACCATGGTTGTACGTCGTGCCGTTGCTGCCGGTGATCGGGAACTGATCGCCGATGTACTGGCCGTAACCTGCTTCAATGGTCTTTGTTGTAATCCAATCGGAAGGCTCGTAATAACGGCCGGAATTAGTCGCATTTCCGTAGTAGTCCGAAGTGTAAGGAACCCAAAGGAAATAACCTTCACTATCCACATCTGATTTGAAATACCAAGACTTAGACGTGCTAGAGGAGGATGCCGACCTCGCATAGAGCTTTTTGTAGCCTGCAGTCCAAGTGTATATATTGTAGGACGAATCATAAGCAGATCCAGAAGACGTATAACCCCAAACATACGCATTAGTGTCATTTGCAGTGGGCTCGGAAATCCGTGTGTAACTGCCGTTGGGGATCAGGAAAGTCAGCGTATACTGAATGCGGTTAAAGAATACGTTAACGACCGTGGTGCCCTGGCAGGCAATGGTCTTGCCGGCGACGTCGGAGTGATCATAGTAGAAACCGGTGTACTTATAATCGGTCCCGTTGATCCTGACGTAGGCGGAATTGCCGCTGCCCTGAGGATTGATCGTAGTGATCGCGGCGTCGGTAGTGCCGGTGAGCTTGATCGACTGAACGAAATCGTAACCGTCACCCGCAAGGTTCTGCTGCCAAATCAGAATGGTATACTGAGCGGTGGTCTTCTTCGTCCACTTTGCGTAGACCGTAGTGTTCGCCTGGATGGTCTGATTGAAGTTGAACTCGGTGGTGAAGTTCTTATCGGTGTACCACCCTTCGAAGTTATAACCGGGGAGGGTGGGATTACTCGGCCTTACAGCGGAAGTGACGACGCCATCCTCGCAGAATACGGGAGGATTGTAGGTGGCGCCCTTATGATTACCATCGGGGTTCTCTTCGAAAATGAGCCAGCGGCCGGCCTGCACCTTAGCACGGAAGGTGGTGTCGCCCATGATGGTGATGGTGGTCTTGTTGGGGTAGACCGTATCGGTACCTACCATCTGCCAACCAACGAAACGGTAACCGTCAAGCTCGGGATTGTAGCTCTGATCGATATAATACTCAAGAGAGTTTCCCTTGGTATAGACGGCCTCGGCAAAGCGCGTCGCATCGCCGTTCTCGCTGAGGAAGGATACGATGAAGTAATTGAAGAACATAGCATAGACCTTCATTACCTCGCCTTCCTGAACAGGGCGCTCGGTATCGTTAAGACGATCGGCAACGGCAGAACGGACGTAATTGATGGTGTGATCGCCGAGAACGTCGTTGGAATCATAATCGGGCTTGCCTATGATCCAACCGCAGAATACCTTGGTATCGCCCTCAGCCTGGTTGACGGTGGGGTCGGGGATGATGTTGCCGACCAAATCGACGTTCGCAGGAGTGATGTAGGCGGTGTCGATAACCGTCTCGCCGTTATAGAACTTAACGGTCAGACGCGCGCGGTCGCCGGTATCACCATCATCAATTACCGCATACACTGAGAACTTATCCGCGTCGAAGGTGGCGGTATCCTCTTCGAATTCGGCAAAGACGGATTCGGCATGAGAGGCGCGCTGATCATCGATATGCACGACGGTGAGGTTATCCTGGCCATCGAGCGCGGCGCTGGTCATGGTGACGGTGACGGGCGCGGTGGGCTGGATCTCTTCGCCGCGATAGCGGAAGGTGATATCGACGGCAGCGAGAACAGTGCCGGAGACTTCGGAGGAAGCATCGACAGCGTTCTGCACGGCAGCCATATCAACGGGGGCGACCTCTATATCGGTGCCCGCGGGAAGCGCTCCTTCGGGAGCGCGGACGGTGACGGTGACGCCATCGACCTCGGGAGGCAGGAACTCCTGCTCGGGGAACGCACTGCCCTGGGGAATGGGCATGAAGAGCCAGCCGAACATATCGTTCAGCAGACTGCCTGCGTTCTCGATCGTCTTGCTCGCGGCGGATACGGGCACGGCGCCAAGCACCATGATAAGCACGAGAGCAAGAGCAACGAACTTAACAAAACTCTTTTTCACTATACTTCCCTCCTTATGAAATGGGTAGCATTTTTGCAAAATTAACATGTGACGCTAAGGTATGCACAGCATATCTCAGAGTACACCTTAATCATAGTTATTCTACATTATGCGGGGGTGGTTGTCAATGGTTTTGAAGAAGTTATTTTGGCCAAAATCCTATATAATGTCCAAAATGTGAATAGGCGCGGTCGGGCGGCGGAAGAATGTGAAAAAACGTGTGTAAATGATTTACAAGCGGCCTCCGGAGCACAAACGGGGGCATAAGACCCTCATCCACCACCGTCTGCGGCGGCGGTCCCGCTTGGCCGCATATGGCCCTCATCCACCACCGCCTTGCGGCGGCGGTCCCGCTTGGCCGCATATGGCCCTCATCCACCACCGCCTGCGGCGGCGGTCCCCCTTCCCCCAAGGGAAGGCATATAAGGAATAGAAAAAAGCGCCCAAAGGCGCTTTTAACATTATTATAAGGTTACTCCTCCTCTTCCTCCTCGGGAAGGTTGGCGTTGTGATAGACGTTCTGCACGTCATCGTCATCGTCGAACATGTCAAGAAGACGCTCGACCTTCATGACCATCTCGGGATCGGAGATATCGACGGTGGTCTGGGGGATCATGGCGACCTCGCCGGAGAGGATGTTGAGGCTCATGCCCTCAAGCGCCTCGCGGACGGCGTAGTAATCGTTGGGAGCAGTGTAGACCTCGAAGCAGTCGTCCTGGGGCACGAAATCCTCGGCGCCCGCATCGAGAGCGGCCATCATAAGCTCGTCCTCGTCAAGCTCGGAGGTGCGCTCGATCACGATGACGCCCTTCTTATCGAACATGTAGGAGACGCAGCCGGAGTTGCCCATGCCGTTGCCGTACTTATCGAAGATATGGCGCAGCTCGGCGGCGGTGCGGTTGCGGTTGTCGGTGACGACGTCGACGATCAGGGCGATGCCGCCGGGACCGTAGCCTTCATAGGTGCCCTCTTCATAGTTGACGCCGGCGCCTTCGCCAACGGCCTTCTTGATGGAGCGGGAGATGTTGTCGTTGGGCATGTTGGCGGCCTTCGCCTTGGCGATGACGTCGCGCAGCTTGGAGTTGTTGGCGGGATCGCCGCCGCCCTCCTTGACGGCTATCGCGATCTCGCGGCCTATCTTGGTGAATATCTTACCGCGGGCGTTATCGGTCTTTTCCTTCTTGTTTTTGATGTTAGCCCATTTGGAATGTCCGGACATATTATAAACCTCCTGAATATTTTCTTAATTTATTATGTGATGGGTCTGCATACCGCGACGACGCGCGTTTCGGACATATGCAGAGTGTGGCTGTAATCACCCAGGCAGGTGATGAGAGTCAGGCGAGTGCGCCCGCCTTCCTCCATGACGGATTCGGGCACGGCGTCATACTTGTAGCGGTCGATGGATTCGACGATGTAGAATTTGACTTCGCCGCTTTCCATGGTGACGCAGATGCGGTCGCCCACGACGAGCCCCTTGTGGAGCAGCGCGAACAGGCCCTTCTGACCGCTGTAACGGTTATGACCGGCTATGATGCAGTTGCCGTCCTGATTGGGAGCGGGACCGTATTTATACCAGCCGGCGATATCGGCCTTGGGGATGGTGTCCATCTCGCCCTTTTTATTGAGGCCTACGGGCACGACCTTGACCGAGATCTTGTGATCGTAAAAGTAGATGGCAACGGGCTGCGAGCCCAGCTCGGGGGTGTGATCGGGGGGCATCGTTACGTCCGGCGGAGGCTTTGTGGGCTCGCCTGCCTCGGCGGTGGGCGCCGGCGTGGGCGTGTCGATTGGTTCTACGGCGTCGACCGGCGGGAAGGTCGCATCGGGCACTTCCGCCGTATCCGGTGTGAATATAGTGGTCTGATCCCGCAATATGACGAATATGCCGAAGAGTATGAAGCATGCCGAAATACAGTAAAGGATCGCATTGAATCTACGATTCTTCCTGCGGCGCTCCTGTTTTTCTTCGATCTCACGGGGAGTCATGTACACATTTCTATCCATGCTGCCTATTATAACAAATAAATTCGCTATTGGCAACAGAAAATAATTGTGTTATAATTAATTGTTGAAAATTATTCTGGAGGTATGTACCCAAACGCGTATATTTGCCGCGTCGGGTACGGTTCGTTAAATGGATATAAAGAACAGGATCGCTGAAAAAGCCGCCGCCTTCACCGGAGTGCCCGAGTCGGACGTGCTCGGCTTCTTCGAAACGCCCCCGTCCCCCGACAAGGGCGATATCGCCCTGCCCTGCTTCAAATTCGCCAGGGCCATGCGCAAGGCTCCGCCCGTGATCGCGCAGGAGCTGGCAAAGGGCTTCGAGGGCTTTGAAGGCATCGTCAGGGCCGAGCCGCTCAGCGGCTATCTGAATTTCTTCCTTGACAGGGGCGACGAAGCCAAAAAGACCGTCCTCAGGGTGCTTGAGGAGGGCGAGCGTTTCGGCTCCTCGGACGATGGCGCGGGCAGGAACGTCTGCATAGACTTCTCCTCCATAAACATCTGCAAGCCCTTCGGCATCCACCACGTCACCACCACGGTGCTGGGGCATTCGCTCTCGAGGATATTCCGTCATCTGGGCTTTACCCCCGTCCGCATCAACCATCTGGGCGACTGGGGCACGCAGTTCGGCAAGATGCTCGTTGCCTATAAAAAATGGGGCGACAGGAGGACGATCGAAAACGCCGGGTCCCCCACGCGCGAGCTGGTGGCGCTTTACGTGAAGTTCCATCAGGAGGCAGAGAAGGATCCCTCCCTTGACGACGAGGCAAGGGCGGCCTTCCGCTCGATCGAGCTGCACGATCCCGAAAACTGGGAGCTTTATCAGTGGTTCAAGGAGCTGACGCTGCGCGAGGCCGAGAGGGTGTATAAGCTCATGGGCGTCGAATTCGACAGCTACAACGGCGAGGCCTTCTATGAGGACAAGATGCCCGCCGTCATCAGGGAGCTTGCCGACAAGGGCGTGACGACCGTGGACAACGGCGCGACGATAGTCGATCTTTCCGCGTATGACATGCCCCCCTGCATGATACTCAAATCCAACGGCGGCACCATATATCCCACCCGCGATATCACCGCCGCGATCTACCGCAAAAACACCTACGATTTCTATAAGAACCTCTACGTCGTAGCCTATCAGCAGAACCTACATTTCAGGCAGGTGTTCAAAACGCTGGAGCTCATGGGCTATGATTGGGCCAAGGACTGCGTGCACGTCAACTTCGGCATGATAAGCATGGCCGATCAGACCTTCTCCACAAGGAAGGGCAACGCGATCTATCTTGAGGACGTGCTGAACAAGGCCATCGAAAAGACCAAGGCGATCATGATGGAGAAGAGCCCCGATCTTGAAAACATGGACGAGGTCGCCCGCCAGGTGGGCGTCGGCGCCGTGGTGTGGGGGCCGCTCTATTCCAGCCGCATAAAGGATTTCACGTTCAGCTGGGAAAAGGCGCTGAATTTCGAGGGCGAGACCGCGCCCTATGCTCAGTACACCCACGCAAGGTGCTGCTCCGTGCTGCGCAAGGCCGACGGCTATGACGCGGAAAAGGCCGATTGGAGCTGCCTTGACAACGAAAGCTGCGCCAATCTGATAAAGGCAATGAACACGCTGCCCGCGTCGATCGGGTCCGCCGCGGAGAAGTACGAGCCCTACCTCATCTCGAGGAACGTGATCGATATCTGCTCGGCCTTCAACAAGTTCTATTTCGAGAACCGCATCATGGACGAGGACGAGGGCGTAAGGTGCGCCCGCCTTGCACTGACCGACGCCGCGAGGATCGCCATAAAGACGGGGCTGTACCTTGTGGGCATCGAAGCGCCTGAGAGGATGTAAAAGCGGCTCACATAAGCCGCCGCCTCTTCCACCGCAAGCGGTCCCCCTTCCCCTACTGAGGGGAAGGGGGCGCGAAGCGCCGGATGAGGTGGATGCAGCTCCGGTCATTAAGCAGAAAGAGGAATCATGAACCGAAACAATCCCGAGCTCACTCCGCTGGCGCAGCAGCTTCGCAAAAACATGACCGATGAAGAAAAGCTCGTTTGGTACTGCTGCCTTAAGAAAATGCCGTTCAGGTTCCATCGGCAGAAGGTAATCGGCAAATACATCGTCGATTTCTACTGTGCCGAGAAAAAGACTGTGATCGAGATCGACGGTGAGCAGCATTACTCCGAGCAGGGACTTAAAGACGACGCAGAACGCACGGCTTATTTGAACAGCAGGAGACTCACGGTATTGAGGTACACCAACCACGACGTCAAAACCAATCTGTCGGGAGTTTACGACGATATTTATTCCCGGCTGGGAGGAAAACGCGATCCTTCACTGAAGCCCGAAGTTTGAATCGCTGCCACCACCTCTTCCACCACCGCCTTGCGGCGGCGGTCCCCCTTCCCCTCATAGGGGAAGGAGCAGGTGACGAAGCGCCGGAGAGGATGTAAAAGGGAAGCATGCAGGCCATCGTCCCTTCCCCTGCCGAGGGGAAGGGGGACCGCGAGCGCAGAGAGCGGTGGATGAGGTGGTTGCCGGTACGCCGTTAAAAAGAAAGAGGAAATACGCATATGATGCTGAAAGTCACGGATGATGAGACCGGCGCATTGGTTGAAGTCGAATCAAAAACCCTTGATACGCTTGACCGTTCCTTTGAAACGGAGCATTACTTATTCCACTTTGCCGCCGGCTCTCCCGCGCAGAAGGAGATAACAGCCATTGCCAAAGAACAGGAACGGGACTATTCATCACTTAGAGTCCTGTTCGGATTTGATCTTCCATTCAAGATCGAATACCTGCTCACTAATTCCCCGGATGACAACGGCAAGGCGCTGAGCGAGTTGTTCGAAGGGATGGAACCTTACCCCACGAACGGCCTATGCATCGGCCCGAATTACGTATTCGCGGCATATAACGATGAGGTCAAGTGCCTTGGCTGTCACGAGGTAACGCATCTGTTTTCATACAGGCTGTGTATGCCGAAAAACCAGTTCTTGAGCGAAGGGCTTGCGATGTATTCCGATGGCTCATTTTGGGGAAAGTCAAACCGTGAATGGGTGCGGGAATTCCTGAACAACGGATCTTACGTATCCGTGCGCGAGCTAGCCTCCGACGAAAAGTTTTTCTCCGTCCCGACCGAGATCACTTACCCCATTGCGGGAGCGTTTGTCGGCTTTCTTATAGAAAAGCTCGGTAAAGAAAGGTTTTTTGACTCGATCTACACGTCGGACGAACCCATGCTAGGTGAAATCAATGAACTGTTGGGCGAGAAAGCCGAGGAAGCATTTATTCAATATGTGTTAAACTGACGCGGGAAAGAACCGAAGAATGCGTCATAACAAATAACCGAAATACACCGAAAGGAAGCAATAAAATGATCATCATGGATGAATACCGCCAGCAGCTTACGGCGGTGATTGCTGCCCTCAAGCAGGCGGGTGAATCCCTTTAAGGTCGCCGAGCTTGCCGAGGAAAAGAAACAGCTTGAAGAGCAGATGGGCCGAGAGGGCTTCTGGGACGACGTGGAAGCCGCCAACAAGACCAACATGCGCATGAAGTCCATCTCGTCAAAGCTCGACAAATACGATAAGCTCACCGCCATGTGCGAGGATTTCGAGGTCCTCATGGACATGGGCGAGGAGGACGAGGACATGGCCGAGGAGGTGCCGGGAGAGTTTGAAAAGCTCAATAAGGCCGTGGAGGATTTCCATCTTGCGGCGCTTTTGACCGGACCTTACGACAGTTATAACGCGGTGCTTTCGCTCCACGCGGGCGCGGGCGGCACCGAGGCGCAGGATTGGGTCAGCATGCTCTACCGCATGTACGTCCGCTACTGCGAGAGGCAGGGCTATACTGTGAAGGAGCTGGACCTTCTTGACGGCGAGGAAGCGGGCATCAAGTCCGTCACCTTTGAGGTGCAGGGCGAGAACGCCTACGGCTATCTGAAGGCCGAAAAGGGCGTGCACAGGCTGGTCCGCATAAGCCCCTTCGATTCATCGGGAAGAAGGCACACCAGCTTCGCCTCGCTGGACGTCACACCCATACTTACCGAGGACGATAACTCCATAGAAATAAAGCCCGAGGATATAAGGATCGACACCTACCGCTCCGGCGGCGCGGGCGGTCAGAACGTAAACAAGGTCTCCTCCGCCATCCGCATCACTCACTTTGCCACGGGCATAGTGGTGCAGTGCCAGAACGAGCGCAGCCAGCTTCAGAACAAGGAAGTGGCCATGCGCATCCTCAAAGGTAAGCTCCTCGAGATAAAGGAGCGCGAGCGCATGGAGAAGATGGCCGACATAAAGGGCGAGCTGAAGAAGATCGAATGGGGCAGCCAGATACGCTCCTACGTATTCCAGCCCTATACCATGGTCAAGGATCACCGCACCGGCTGCGAGACCGGCAATATCCAGGCTGTAATGGACGGAGAGATAGACGAGTTTATTCACCAGTATCTTATTAAAATGTAACACAGGGAGGATATGGCTATGAGTACCCGGTGGTTTAAGAACATTGCGGCGCTGCTTACGGCGGTGCTTATGACCGTGCTGCCGATGGGCAGCGTGTTCTCTGGCTCGCTTGCCTCTGCCGAGGGCGAGCGAGTGCTGGAGCCGAGGATATCGGACGGTGCGCAGCTCGTTTCCGGGCCCGAAGAGCGCACGATAGCCTGTCATGAGAGCGGGAACGCGCTCGTGTTCGACGAGACCAGGCTGCTTTCCTTCACGGTCGCGTATGACGAGGGCTGGAGCGCTTCCGTCAACTACTCCGTGTTCTTTCCCGGGGACGCAAGAGCCTCCTCCTCGGTGAACGACGACGGCAGCGTCACGTTCACATTTGACGCCCGCGAGGGCGAGAGCGTTTTGCTTGAAAGCTGGGAAAGCACCGCGGTCAACGCCGCGGCTGCCGCTCTCCCCCAGCTGTGCATAGATACCGAGATCCCCTTCGAGGATATCGGCCGTGACGAGTGGGTGGATGCGAGCTTCTCGTTAAAGCTCGGCTCCAAGCAGTTCGAGAGCGGCAATTTCGAGGGCGTGGGCTCGGTCAAGGGGCGCGGCAACTCCTCGTGGGGCTATCCCAAAAAGCCCTATTCCATAAAGCTCGATAAGAAGGCCTCGCTGCTCGACATCCCCAAGACCAAGAAATACGCCATCATACCGAGCTATTACGACGGCTCGCTGATGCGCAACTATATCACCTATAAGGCGTATCAGGATCTTGAGGGCATAGGCTACGTGACCAAATGCGAATTTGTGGACGTGTATCTCAACGGGATCTACAACGGCATCTACATACTGGTCGAAAGGATCGATATCGAAACCAGCAAGATCAATATCGAGGAGGCGACCGCGGACAACATCACCGGCGGTTACCTGATCGAAAAGGATCTGAACGGGCGCGTGGACTTTTCCGAAGATCTGTGGTTCAACTGCCCCTATTGGGCCAACCAGACCAAGGACTACTTCGTTTGCAAGGCGCCCGAGCCCGACGATCCCGAGCTGTGGGCGCAGATGCGCGCATACCTTGAGAATTACGTGCAGCTTTTGCATGATTCCGTTATGAACGGCGAGGGCGAGCCTTATACGCATTACGTTGACACGAGCTCGTGGGTGGATTTCATAATCGTCCAGGAGATCGCCAAGAACATCGACGGCAATATGAAGACCAGCTGCTGGATGTATAAGGAGGCCGACGACGATCATCTTTACATGACCGCGCCTTGGGATTTCGATTTCGCATACGGCCGCGTGACCTGGACCAACGCCAGCGAGGAGCACAACGATTATTACGACTGTCCGCCCGCGCACACCCCCGACGGATTTATGATCCTGAACAGCTCGAATCCGTGGATGGATCATCTTTACGATAACGAGCCCGCCTTCAGGAGCGCCCTTAAGGAGCGCTATGCGGCCTACCGCCACACCGTGATAGACAATCTCTTCACGCTGATAAACGAGCAGGCGGCGTATCTTTCCATCGTGCAGGAGGGCAACCACGATCTGTGGCCCGCAACGGGCAGCTTTGCCACGGGCGTTTCAAGGCTGCGCTCCTGGCTCACCGATCGTCTTGAATGGCTCGACGGCGAGTGGCTGACCGACGACGAGCCCGCGATCGATCTTGACGAGGCGCTCAACGTTGAGGGCGGCGAGCTGCACTTCGGCGTCGAGGACGAGGGATCGCCCTTCATCGGCGCTGAGATCGACGGGACCAAGCTTGCCCTTGCCGAAGGCGCCGGCGAGCACGGATTCTCGCTTGAGCATGAGTTTTCCGAATCGGATTCCGTATCGTTCGATTACTGCATAGAGGGAGCCGACGCCGTGCTCACGCTGCTGATCGACGGCGAGGAAGCGCTTACCGTATGCGCATCGGAATGCATACCCGAGAGGGAGCTCAACATGCAGACCGCGATCGCGGCTGTGGACGGCCCCGGTGCGCACACCCTGCGCTGGGTGTTCACCTGCGGCGAGGACGGAAGGGCGTATATCGACAACGTTCGCATCGGCCCCCGCTATATCATGGGCGACGTTGATATGAACGGCGTGATCGATTCCACCGACGCGCTGCTTGCCCTGCGATTCGCTTTGGGCATAATAGACGATCCCATGATCGTTCAGCTGGGCGACGTAAACGGCGACGGCGCGCTGACCACCGAGGATTCGCTGATAATACTCAGGATGGCGTTGGGGATAATCCGATAAACGCAAGCAAACGGGCCGCGGTGCGCATCCGCGGCCTTTGTTTATTATCGCTTGATTCTTATGCGGCATATGCTATACTTTTATCATACAAATGAACCTCAAAGGAGTCCGTTAACATGAAAAGATGCACAGCTTTCCTGCTCGTTCTCACAATGGCGCTTTGCTGCTCCCCGCTGCCCGTCTTTGCGCGCACGGCCGCGCCTTCCCCGTCGCCCGCATACATACAGCCCGGCGGAAGCGCGGGAATGCCGTTCCCCGAATTCAATTCGTACGATCTTGATATGAATCCCGTCGATGACTCCGTTTTCGGCGAAGCGGATCGCACCGTTGTGGTGCTGTGGTCCGATACGTGCCCCTCCTGCCTTATGGAGCTTCGGGATTTTCAGGCTCTGAGCGAGCGCTATTCCGCCTCCTCCTCTCCGAGCATACGGGTGTTGGGCATTGCCTTCGGCGATAGGGACAGGATCGTTCAGCTGCTCGACATTTACGATATCGACTTTATGCACATCACGTTCAGTCAGTACGCCGCTTACGTTTATTTCAGCAGCATATTGTATTATAACGAAAACGACTGCGCGCCCATACCTCAGACCTTCCTGGTCGATCGGAACGGAATTATCTCCGCGCACGTATGGGGCAGCTTTACCGGTTTCGAAGAGCTTGAGGATTTCGCGCTTTCCGGAGGAGGCGAAGCCGGTTTGCCCGGCGACGCGGACGGCAGCGGGGTCATCGACACCACCGACGCGCTGACGGTGCTTCGATGCGCGCTGGGCATTGCCGGCGATCCGGACGAATTCCTTGCGCTATGTGATATGGACGGCAATAAGCGGATCGACACGACCGATTCGCTGATAATACTCAGGATGGCGTTGGGTATAGCCCGATAACGCATATGATAAATGAGCCGCGTAAAATTTTGCGCGGCTCATTTCATTTGCCTTGTCAGCTTTGCTTTTTTGCTTCCTCTGCCAGCTTGTCCAAAAGCTCGCTCCGCTCCGCTTCGGTCAGCAGCGCGGGCTCCTCTTCCTTCTTTCCGGCCTCCTCCTTCTCCTGCTCGATGCGCAGTATGCGCATGAAGCCCGCCGTCATGATGCCCGAAGGCAGGGCGATTATCGCTATGCCGAGCATCGAAGACAGTATCGTGACGAGCCTTCCGACGGAGGTGACGGGAGTGATATCGCCATAGCCCATCGTGGTGAGCGAAACCGTTGCCCAATAGACCGCGTCGAGGAAGCTCTCGAACAGATCGGGCTCTACGTTGAATATCACGAGCGCGGAGACCAGCACGTAGCCCGCTGCAAGCACGAACACCGTCAAGAGGGGCTTCTTTTCAAGCAGGAACACATCCCTTATCATATTGATGCTGCGCGAATACCTTACCGCCTTGAATATGCGGAACACTCGCAGCGTGCGCAGCAGACGGAACACCTTGAGCACGCGGAACGCGTCGCCTATCACGCTGAGGGATGGGAGTATGCACAGGAAGTCGATCAGTGCCATGGGCGTGAACGGATATATCGGGAACGATACAAGCCCCTTTTTAAGCTTGAGATCGGCGGTGAAAAGCCTGAGCAGATAGTCGAGTATGAATATCCCGGCGCAGATCTTGTCCATGATCAGGAAGAACGGGGGCTCCTCCTTGAAGGCGAGCGGGATTATGCTCACCACGATGGCCGTCATCATGAACAGGTCGTAAACGTTGGAAAGACGGTCGTCCTCCTTTGCGGTCTCGATCACCTCAAACAGCCGCCGCCTGAACGTTTCGAATTTGCCGGTGGTTTTTTCGGTCTTTTCCATCAGTGCAGATCCTCCGCTATAGCTTGTATTACGCATGCGGTAAACTCACCGTCGTCTATATCCGCAAGGAGCATGGGCTTTGCGCCGTCGTAAGGTATCTCCCTTGCAAGCGCGCGCCCGCAGTCCTCCGTCAGCTTAAGCGCCGATTTCGTGGGCTTGAGCAGCAGGCGGTCGTCATACACGCCGCCGACGAGTTTGCGGCGGTAATACAGCAGGTATTCGCCCATCATGGGCCGATATGAGATCCCGTCAAGCCCCGAGAGGCGGTCGAGCACGAAATCCAGATATTCCTTGGAAGAAGCCATTTTTCATCCTTTCACGAGCACGTGCCAGATATCGTTTCCCGTAAAGCCGCAGGCGCGGTAGAAATTTTCGGGCGAATCCGGGCCCTTTGCCCTGCCCGATACCGTTGCGAATTCCGCTTTGCCCGAAAGCCTTGAAAGCAGCTCCAGCACGACGCGCTTTCCCGCGCCGCGCCTTCGAAACCCGGGAAGGGTCTGAATCCATTCGAGCGCGCCTTCGCCGGTTTCCCGGTCGAGCTCCGCTATCCCGCAGGCTGCGGGAAGGCCGGAGCTTTTTTCGCAGGCGATCACCCAAAGCGCGGGATCGAATACCGCCGATAAGCGCATGGATAAAAGCCGCTCGCGCGTGATCCCGATATCCGCATACGAGCGGTTTATCACGTCCGCGATCAGGAGGATATCCTCCTCCCCCGCCGTACTTACGGCAAATACGGCTTCATCCGGAGCCGGGATATCCGAAAGCCCGTGCATGAGCCTGAAATACGGCGTGTCGGCATATCCCGTGAACGCCGCGGGATCGAATTCACTGTCATGCACAACACATATCCCTTCGGGGAGCTTCAATTCCCCTGCCTTGTGATAGGGTATCGAAAGCGTGCCGCAGGGATCGCTTTTGTATCGCTCTTTCGTCAGCATAGTCAAAGGCGGGAAGGCTTAGTGCGCCTTCCCGCGGTGTGAACGCTTATGCCCTCAGTTCCGCTCCGAGACGGAACTTAAGGCTCTTCAATATGGCGTTGACCGCCTGGCCGATCTCCTCATCGGTGAGGGTGTGATCGTCGGCTCTGAGCTGGAACGTGAACGCCATGCTCTTCTTGCCGGCGGGTATGCCCTTGTCGCCGGGAAGCTTGGGACGGTAGACGTCGAACACGCGCACGTTTTCGATCAGCACGCGGGCCTTCGCGGCCTCGATCACGTCGATCACCTGCTGCGCTTCCATATCCTCGTCGACTATCAGCGCAAGGTCGCGCTGCACGGCGGGATGCTTGGGCAGGGGCTTATACTTTCTGACGCGCGTGATATGGCGGCGGAGCGCCTCGAAATCCAGCTCGGCGATATAGGCGGGAGCGGAGAGCTCGAACGCCCTCTGCACCTTGGGATGCACGGTGCCGATCTCGCCCAGCTTATCGCCGTCAACGGTCATTATCGCCTTCTGCGTGGGATGCAGATAGTTCGAACCGCCCTTTTCAAAGCGCACGCGCTCGACGCCGAGCTTTTCGAACAGCGCCTCGAGGGTGCCCTTGAGCGTGAAGAAATCCTCGTTCGCGCCGGTGTGGATCACGCCAAGCAGCTTCCTTTCAACGGGGAGCTCGGGGTCGTCGAAATGCACGTTGCCAACCTCGAAGAAGCGGCCGTAGCCCGTCTTGCGGTTGAGGTTTAAGCACGCGGCTCTGAGCAGACCGCCCGCCAGCTCGGTGCGCATGAGGGACTGATCCTCGCCGAAGGGATTGAGGAGCCTGACGGCGTTAAGGCGCTCGTCGCCCTCATCGAAGCACAGATCGGCAAGCTCCTTGGGCGAGATGAAATTGTAATTGTAAAGCTCCAGACAGCCGAGCGCCGCCATGGTATCCTTTATCATGTCCTCATCCTTGACGGACGCGCTGAGATAGCCGCGGAAGGTATCGCCGCGCATAAGCGTGGGAGCGATATTCGTATAGCCGTAAAGCCTGCCTATCTCCTCGGCGATATCCCAGTCGGTCTCGATGCCGTCCTCGATATCAGTGCGGAAATGGGGCACGCGTATCCTGAGCGTGTCGCCCACCGCCTCGGCGGGAATGTTGATGGAGCCCAGGAGCTCGACCATCTTATCGGCGGAAAGATCGGTATCGAGGATCTCGTTCACGTGCGAGACCGAGGCCGCGACCTGCTTTTCGGAAAGATCCGCGGAGCAGACGTCTATCATTCCGCCCATGACGCGGCCCGCGTGGAGCTCGTCGACCAGCTCGATGGCGCGCAGCAGCGCCTTTTCGGCATTGACCGGCTCGACGCCCTTAATGAAGCGGGCGGCGGAATCGGTTACGTGATGGAGCTTCCTTGCGGTGGAGCGGATGTTTTCGGGACGGAACACGGCGCTTTCGAACAGAGTCGCCTCGGTCGCGTCGGTGATCTCGCTGTTGAGGCCGCCCATTACGCCCGCAACGCCCACGCCCTTGGTGGGATCGGCGATGAGCAGCATATCCTCGCTCATAACGCGCTCCTTGCCGTCAAGGGTGTAAACTATCTCGTTCTCCTTGGCGTTTCTGACGACGATGTGGTTATCGGCAACGCAGGCCAGATCGAAGGCGTGCATGGGATGACCGTATTCGACGAGCACCAGGTTGGTTATATCGACAATATTGTTGATGGGCCGCAGGCCAACGGCCTTGAGCTTTCTCTGCATCCAAAGGGGCGAGGGCTCTATCTTCAGGTCGGTAACGACCCTTGCGGTATAGCGCGGGCAAAGATAGGGATTCTCGATCGTGACCCGGGCGATATCCGAGCAGTCGCCGTAACCCTCGATATGCCTTATCTCGGGCTCGTTGAAGCGCTGACCAAGGGCCGCCGCCGCCTCGCGGCAGATGCCAATGATCGACTGGCAGTCGGGACGGTTGGGGGTGAGCTCGATATCGAAAATGCAGTCGTCAAGATCGAGCGCTTCCTGTATGCGCTGACCTGCGGGATGCTCCTCGAAGAACACCATAACGCCGCCGTTTTCGCAGCCGGGATACTCGACGTCGGTGATGCCGAGCTCCTCATTGCCGCAGAACATGCCGGCGGAGGCCACGCCGCGCATCTTGGTGGGATGTATCACAAGGCCGCCTGTCAGGGTGGCGTTATCGAGCGCAACGGGCACCAGATCGCCCTCCTTGACGTTGGTCGCGTTGGTCACGATCTGCAGGGGCTCATCGCGGCCGACGTCCACGGTGCACACGCGCAGCTTATCCGCGTTGGGATGGGGCTCGATGCTCATGATCCTGCAAACGTACACGCCGTCTATGCCGTCCATCTCGGGTATTATCTCGGCGACCTCAAAGCCGCGCAGCAGCATCCTTTCGGCGAATTCCTTGGGCGTGACGTTGAATTCAACGTATTCTTTAAGCCATTTAAGGGGCAGTTTCATACTATTTTACCTCCGGTTTACTTGAACTGAGAAAGGAACCTTCCGTCGCCCTCATAGATCAGACGGATGTCGCTTATGCCGTACTTTAAGCAGGCGACGCGGTCGACGCCCACGCCCCATGCGAAAGCGCGCCACTCATCGGGATCCTTGCCGCAGTTCTCTATCTCGTGCGGGTTGGTGATGCCGCAGCCCATGATCTCCATCCAGCCGGTGCCCTTGCAGCTAGAGCAGCCCTTGCCGCCGCATATGGAGCAGGAGATATCGACCTCGGCCGAGGGCTCCGTGAACGGGAAGTAGCTGGGACGCAGGCGGGATTCGACGTTTTCGCCGAATACGGCCTTGACGAAGGAATCGATCGTGCCCTTAAGATCGGCCAGGGACACGTTGCGGTCGACCACAAGGCCCTCCATCTGCATGAATACGGGGCTGTGGGACGCATCGGGCTCGTCCACGCGGAACACGCGCCCGGGTATGACGAGGCGCACTGGCAGATCGAGCGTCTTAAGCGCCCTTGCCTCGCAGGGGGAGGTATGCGTCCTGAGGAGCACGCGGTCGTTAACGTAGAAGGTGTCCTGCATATCCCTTGCCGGATGGTTGGGGGGCAGGTTGAGAAGCGTGAAGTTGTATTCGTCGTACTCCACCTCGGGGCCCTCGAAGGTCGTAAAGCCAAGGCCGATGAGCGCGTCCCTTATCTCGCGGTAAACGAGTGTGAGGGGATTGAGCGCGCCCGTGCCCGCGGCGATGCGCTTGCCGGGAAGCGTGACGTCGATCGCTTCGCGCTCTATCTTCTTTCTTTCGGCTTCCTCCGCAAGCATCGCCCTGCGCGCCTCGAAGCGCTCGACAAGCTCCTGCTTGACGGCGTTGGCGCGCTTGCCCAGCTCGGCCCTCTCCTCGGCGGAGAGCTTGCCCATGGTGCGAAGTATGGCCGTGAGCATGCCGCCGCGCCCCAGCACGGAGGTGTTGAGCTCGGAAAGCTCGTCCGAACTCGCCGCCTTTTCAAGCTGTTCCAGCGCTTTGGCCCTGATCTGCATCAATTCATCAAAGATCATATGTAACTCCTTTCGGTGATCAAACAAAAATAAAAGCCGCAGTCATCCCAAGGGACGACTCGCAGCCGTGGTACCACCCATATTCGCCCGCGCAAAACGCGCCGGGCCTCCTGACCGCTGTAACGGGCGTACCCGCCGGCGACTACGCATCCGAAAAAACGGACTTCCCCGCCGAAGCTCCGGGGCGAACTTCATGCTTCCTTGAGCCATAGCGCGCTTTCAGCCGGCGGCGCGCCTCTCTTTCACGGCGTTGGGATGCTTTTCCCCTTCAAAGCCTGTACGAAATATTATTTTACCACAGATCCCGTCCTTGTCAAGACCAAAAATCGGTTTTTTAAAGGCGCATTTTCGGCGCGCGCCGCGCTATACTAATTTAATGCGAAGCGCGTTTGCGGCGTATATCGCCGCCGCGGATATTGACACCGGACGGTTACTGCATTATAATAGTAGGAAGGGGAATTTTGTCGAAAGCGCACGAATAATACAGCGCTTTCCGAGGGCGGTTTCGAATCATGGATCCCGAAAAGGAAAAGAAAACCGAAAACGAAAAGAAGCCCGGCAGGGGCAGACGCTTTTTGAAGCGCGCGGCCAAGATCGCCGCGGGTACGGTGGTCGTGTCCGCCGTGGCGACCGAGCTTGTGTTCCTTATCATGTTCGGCCGCTCCAAGCCCGTTGAAAAGACCTGCTTCCCCCTTGAGGACTGGGCGGCCGAGAACGGCCTGCTTTGGTCGGCAGTTGAATTCATTTCGGGCGGCAACACGCTGCGCGGCTATATAGTCGGCCCCGAAAAGCCCCGCGCACTGATGCTGATCGCTCACGGAATGAACGCCTCGTCAGAGGGCTGGGAGCCCGTGGTGCAGTATTTTGCCGAGCGCGACCTTGCCGTGATGCTGTTTGACGGCACGGCAACGGGCCGCAGCGAGGGCGAGCGGGTGGTGGGCCTGCAGCAGGCGCGATATGATATCCGCTCCGCGATAGATTTTATCAGAAGCAGCGATGATTATTCCTCGCTTCCCGTGGTGCTTCTGGGGCACAGTGCGGGAGCTTACGGCGCTGCTGCCGAGGCTGGCGACGAAGGCGTATGCGCGGCGGTGTGCGTATCGGGCTTTGACACCCCGATAGGCACCATGCATAGATGGGCGCGCACCTATGCCCACATATTCGGGGACATACAGCTTCCCTTCCTTGCCGCGCACGAATACGCGGCGCTTGGGATCGAGGCCAACACATCTGCTTCGGCGGCGCTCACCGCATCGGGCACTGCGGCGCTTGTGATACACGGCGCCAATGACGACGCGGTGCCCCTGGACATAAGCATGTTCGGCAAGCTTGAGGGCAGGGCGGACAATATCGAATGCCGTCTGGAGGCCTCGCCCGGGCACGACAACCACAGTGATATTTTGGTGACCGAGAAGGACGGCGCGGTGAATTACCCCCTTCTTGGCAGCATATATGATTTTTTGGAGTCCGTACTTCCATAAGCTGTGCGGAATAACAAGCATCAAGGAGCAGACGAAGTGAAAAACACCTCCCTTGGCGGGTTCAGCACGATAGACGAGTTCGTCGCAGACAAGCTGAAGCGTTTTTCGGAATCGAATAAGGATTTTCGCACCCTCTTCGGATTCATGTTCGCCGAAAGCGGCAACGTGATGTTCGAGAGGAGCGCGGGTTATCGCATAATCAAAACCACCTACGGCGAAGTGCGCCGGCGCATACTTGAGCGCGCCGCCGTATTGAGCGATATCATGGCAGACGCGGAGCGCGGCTCCGTCATAGGCCTTTACCTTGCAAACAGCGCGGAGTGGCTGGAGCTTTTCTGGGCGATACTTGCCTGCGGCTTCCGCCCGCTCCTTATGAACACACGCCTTGGCAGGGACTCGCTTGCACAGGCGCTCGACTGCGTGGGGGCCGCCGCCGTGATCGCCGGCGAGGACGAATGCTTCCCCGTTAAAATGATACCTCTTTCAGAGCTTGAGCCGGGCGAACGCGCAATCGAGCCCGAAAGCTTCGGCGAAAGCTTATTCGTTATGTCGTCGGGCACGAGCGATCGCGTGAAGGTTTGCGAATACACCGGCGAGGAATTCTATCTTGCCATTTCCGACAGCATGAAGATCATCGCCGAATGCCCCGCTATTAAAAAGCATTACAACGGTCAGCTCAAGCTGCTCGCGTTCCTCCCCTTCTGCCACATATTCGGCCTTGTTGCGGTCTATCTCTGGTTCGGCTTCTTCTCGCGCACATTCGTATTGTTGAAGGACTATGCGCCCGCCACGATCATGGACACCATCCGCCGGCACGAGGTGACGCACATATTTGCCGTGCCCCTCTTCTGGAACAAGGTGTATGAAGAGGCGATGAAGGCGATCAAAGCACGTGGCGAGGCGACCGAGGCCAAATTCCGCAAGGGAATGCGCATATCCAAAAAGCTCGCGCACGCCCCCGCTCTGGCGAAAGCCTTCCGCAAAGCCGCATTCCGCGAGGTGCGAAACGGACTTTTCGGAGACAGCATAAGCTTCCTTATAAGCGGCGGAAGCGAGATAAAGCCCGAGGTGCTTGAGTTTTTCAACGGCATAGGTTACCACCTGACCAACGGCTACGGCATGACCGAGATAGGCATAACATCGGTGGAGCTCTCGGATGATTTCGACAAGCTCACGAGCGGGTCGGTCGGCCTGCCCTTCTCCTCGCTCAAATACAGGCTTTCGGATAAGGGCGAGCTGCTCGTAAGCGGCGGATCCATGGCAAGGCGGATATTCGAGGGCGGCAAAGCCCTCGAGCGCGGCGAATGGTTTTCAACGGGCGATATGGCCGAGCAGCGCGGCGGGCGCTGGTATATAACCGGCCGCATGGACGACCTTGTGATATCCCCCACGGGCGAGAATTTGAACCCCTGCGTGATCGAGGACAAGCTCATGGCGCCCGGAGTGCGCGAGCTTGCGCTCATATCCCTGCGCGAAAACGGCCTGATCGTGCCCGCGCTTGCGGTATCGCTCAAGCCCCTGCTCGACAGCGACGGCGCCCGCGAAGCGTATGAGGGCGTGAAGGCGCGGCTTGCCGCAAACGGCCTTGACGGGCAGATATCCCGGATAATACTCGTGCGCGAGTCCCTGATGGGCGAGGACGATTTTAAGCTTAACCGCAAAAGGATCGCGGGGCGTATAGCCGAAGGCGGCTTTACAAGGGTCGATCCCGTTTCCGCTCGGCAGGGCGGCACGGCCGACGACGGGCTGATAATGCGTATATGCGCGCTCTTTGCAAAGGCGCTTGGCAAAGCGCCCGGAAGCATATCCCCCGAAGCGGATTTCTTCCTTGACGAGGGCGGGTCGAGCCTTGAGTTCTTCTCCGTCGCCGCCGACATTCAGAATGAGTTCGGCGTCCCCCTCCCCGCAGGCTCGGAAGGCACGCTCAGCCGCGCGTGCGATATCGCGGATTATCTGCGGCACGCGGTGAACGGTAGCTGAAATGATCGGATTCACTAACGCTTTTGTAAAGATAACGGGCTGGCTGCCGCAGCTGCTGCTTTTTCGCACCAAGGTGACCTATGAGGATAAATCGGTGCAGAAAAGGCACATAAAGGGCCCGGCCATAATAGTTTCCAACCACAACACGGTTTATGATTACGCGGTGATGCTGTTCGTATTCATCACCCGCACGCTGCGGTATCAGATGGCGGAGGTGCTTTTTGAAAAGCAGCCTTTGGGCACGTTTTTGAAATGCCTTGGCGGCATATACCTTAACAGGAACAGCACGGATACCGGCTTTATGACCGAATCCGCCATGATACTGCAAAAGGGCGGCGTGGTGGGCATATTCCCCGAGGGGCGCATACCCAAGCCCGGCGAGGAAAAGCCGCTTGAATTCCTGCCCGGCGCGGCCTATCTTGCGCTGAACACCGGCGTAAAGGTGATACCGGTTTATTTGAACGGCTCCTATTTCAAGCTCAAGCGGGCGCGCGCGGTGATAGGAAAGCCGATGGATCCCCGGGATTTTTGCGATCCCGCCCGCACAGAAAAGGAAAATATCACGGCCTTTGCCGCCGCAATGCGCGAAAAGGTCGTCGAGCTTGAGGGAAGAGCCTGATGGAAGAGATCCGTCCGCCAAAGAACTATATCGTCTATGACTTCGTGCGCGTGACCGCCAGCCCGGGGCTGATCGTGCTTCGCCCGAAGCTCGTCTATGAGAACGAGGCCGCAGAGCGGTTCGTAAAGCACGGCATGAAGGGCGGCGTGCTTTTGATCTCAAACCATTCCGGCTTCTTCGATCCGGTGCATCTGATGCTTTCCATATGGCGGCGCAGGCACCATTTCGTGTGCATAAAGGATTTCTTTGAGGGCAACGGATTCAAGCGCTGGCTGTTCACGCAGTTTCACTGCATACCCATTGACAGGGACAATTTTTCGATGGGATCGCTAAGGCGAATCACCGACGAGCTGAAAGCGGGGAAGCTTGTGAGCATGTTTCCCGAGGGGCACGTGGTGAACGAGGGCGACCTTGCGCCGTTCAAATCCGGCATGGTGCTCATGGCCCTGCAGGGCAACTGCCCCATACTGCCCGTTTACATTAAGCCGCGCGAACATTTCTGGAGCAGGCTGCGCGTGGCGGTGGGCGAGCCGGTGGATCTGAAGGCGCTTTACGGCCCCCGCCCGAGCCTGAAGGAGATCGACGAAGCCGCAAAATCGCTCCGTGACAAGGAAAATCTTTTAAGCACCATCTTCTGACAATAAACGATATCGGCGAATCCGCCGAAGAAAGGCACGACAAATGGATAACATCATTTCGATCACGTCCGCCGACCGTTTTGCGAAATACACCTCTCCCGAGGAATTCGCAAGGATACGCGATCACGGCACGATCAGCGCCATGTGGACGCACTGCGCCCGGGAATATGCCGCTTTGCCCGCCATAAACTGTGACGACAAGCTTTATTCATTCGCTCAGCTCGATCATGACGCTGCGCTGCTCCGCTCCGCTCTGCGCGAAGCCGGGATCGAGCCCGGTGCGCGCGTTGCCCTGCTTTCCTCCAATTCATACGCCTTCGTTAAGGCGTTCATAGGCATAGTGACCGCAGGCTGCACCGCCGTGGTGCTGCCCGCGCATCTGGACGAGACCGCCGTATTCGGCTGCATAATGAAGTTCGGAGCCAAGGCGCTGGTTTATGAGGAGGAGCTTGAGGCGAAGACCGGGTTTGCCCGCGCAAGGCTTGCGCATATCGGGTTCATCTCTGCAGAGGCTCAGGGCGAATCCTTCGTGCCCGTTTACGAGTCGAAGCCCGGCGACGGCTGCGTGATAATGTTCACCGGCGGCACCACGGGCAAGTCCAAGGGCGCGCTCCTCAATCACGGCGCGGTGATGCAGGGCGTTATCAACGGCTGCTACGGCTATGAGCAGGTGTTCCATCACCGCATGATGCTGGTGCTGCCGCTTTCGCACGTGTTCGGCCTGATCCGCAATCTGCTTTCCTCGCTCTACACGGGCAGCACGCTCTTTATCGAGCGCAACAACAAGGATATGTTCCGCGATATCGCGTTTTTCCGTCCCACGATGCTCGTCGTGGTGCCCGCGCTGGCCGAAATGGCGCTGATGCTTTCCAAGAAATTCGGCCGCAATATGTTGGGCAATGACATGAAATACATAATCTGCGGCGCGGCGGCCGTCGCCCCATATCTCGTGGGCGAATACAAAAAATACGGCATCGCGCTCTTCCCCGGCTATGGCCTGACCGAGTCCGCCAATCTCGTTTCCGGCAATCCCGAAAGCTTTGAAAAGCCCGGCTCCGTTGGCCTGCCCTATCCCAACCAGGAGCTCAGGCTGGAAAACGGCGAGCTGCTCCTGCGCGGCCGCAATATGCTCGACTGCTA
Source organism: Clostridia bacterium (assembly GCA_017541305.1). GTDB lineage: Bacteria > Bacillota > Clostridia > Christensenellales > CAG-138 > UBA3857. The sequence goes on from JAFXZJ010000041.1 coordinate 78,354, forward strand.
CGTGGGCGAGGAGGAAGAGGCCTGGCAGGACGGCTGGTTCCACACCGGCGATCTGGCAAGATTCGACGACGAGGGCTTCCTTTACATCACCGGCCGCATAAAGGAGGTCATCGTGCTTGACAACGGCGAGAACGTCTCCCCTGCGGAGCTCGAGGCGCGCTTCAACGAGCTGCCCTTCATTCAGGATTCGCAGGTGTTCGAGGATATCGACGAGACGGGCAGGCATATACTTGCCCTTGAGGTCGTGCCCCGCATGACCGAGCTGGGCGCGCTTGGCGCGGAGCCCATGAAGGCGATAACGGAAAAGCTCTGGGAGGTCAACAACGCGCAGAGATCCTACGAGCGCGTGACTAGGATCGTCATACGCGACAAGGATTTCGACCGTTCTCCCAGCATGAAGATATTGAGGTATCACAAATGCAAATGAGCAGGAATGAAATAATCGAAAAGCTCAAGGACATAATCGTCTCGGCGGATCCCGGCCTTGAGGAGCGCGCTTCCTCCGTCACCGAGGACACGCGCATAATGCAGGATCTGGGCCTTTCCTCGATAGGCATGCTCTATATCGCCATCGCCATCGAGGAGGTTTTCGCGATACGCTTTGACAACGTGGGCATATCCGATTTCGAGACCGTGAGGAGCATCGTCGATTACATCGAAAAGAAGCTGTAAATGAGATTCTGGCCATCACAATGCAAGAGCGGCGATATGGTGCGGGTGCGTATCGGAAGCATCTGGCACTACGGCGTTTACGTGAGCGACGACGAGGTGATCCAGTTCGGCTACCCCCCGCGCGAGGGCGCGGAGAGGCCCGAGGTGATAAGGGTCGTCGCCACTACCATAGAGGAATTCTCCGGCGGGAGCATAGTCGAAACGCTCACCATGAGCGGGCTTGAAAAGCTAAGGCGCGTTCCGCCGAAGAAGACCTGCGCGATCGCCCGCTCGCGCTTGGGCGACGGCGGATATGACCTTCTGCACAACAACTGCGAGCATTTCGCTTACGAATGCGTGCTTGGAGTAAAGCGCAGCGAGCAGGAGGAGGAAGCGCGCAAACGCTGGAACGACTACGTGAAGGCGCAGGCCGACAAGAAATGACCGCGGAGGTGGAAAGCCGGTGGAGATCGCACTGTACGCAATCGGCATATTGATCTTCCTTTTCGTGCTCCCCTGCCTGGTGATCACGCTGCTGCTTTTCAGGCGCAAGACGATACATGATTTCGACGACCGCCTGCAGACCGACATGCGCTCGTATATGCCTTATCTTGACGGGATACTCGGCGACATGGCGCATATGCGCTCGCTTTCCCCAAGGGAGATATCCGTCACATCGGCGGACGGAATAACGCTGAAGGCCGACTGGTATGACCGGGGCGGCTCCCGCACGGCGATACTGCTGCACGGCTTCTGCTCCACACCGCTCAACAATTTTTCCACCCTCGGGCGGGAATTTTACGAGCGCGGCTGGAACGTGCTGATGGTGTGGCAGCGCGGGCACGGCAAGAGCGGCGGCAAATTCACCACGCTTGGCCTGAAGGAGAGCGACGACCTGCTTTTGTGGATAGCCAAGGCCGAAAGCCTTGCGCCCGATTCCCGCATCGCGCTCTATGGCATATCGATGGGCGGGGCGACGGTGTGCTATGCCTCGAACAGGATCGAAAGCAATTCCGTCCGCGCGCTGTGCATCGACTGCTGCTACACGAGCCCCTATGACCAGATGTGCAAGGGCAAGGGCGTTTTGAGCGTCATCTGGGCGCCGATCATGCCGCTCGTGGTTTTCTTCTGCAGGCTCATATTGGGCGTAAACATAAGGCAGCTTACGACCGATTCGCTCAAAAGCACCCGCATACCCGCCGCGTTCCTGATAGGGCTTGCGGATAAAACCGTGCCGCCCGGATTCTTCAGGAAGAATTACGAGGCCTGCGCTTCCGAAAAGATACTGATCGAGGTAAAGGAAGCCCCTCACGCGCTTGCCTTCACCGCGGCCGACGGCGAAAAACGCCAAAGGCTGTTTGATTTCATAGAAAGAAGCTTCAATGCTTAAAAGCTTGATATAGACAACATTTTTTATTGGAGGTTGAAAAATGAACGCTGAAAAATTCGTTATAATGGCTGACGCCACCTGTGACCTGGGCGAGCAGATGCAGCGGGAGTACGGGATCGTGATAGTCCCCTCCCACATCAATCTGCCCGACGGAAGGTGCATCCCCTCCTTCCTCAAATGGGAGGAATTCGACCGTGACGAGTTCTATACCAATCTTAAAAACAACCCCGCCGGCTACACCACCGCTCCGCCCAACGTTGAGGAATTCTACGCCGCATTCGAGGAATACGCAAAGCAGGGCAGGGACATGCTTCTGCTCACCATCTCCTCGGGCATAAGCGGCACCTATAACTTTGCTTCCGCCGCAAAGAAGGAGATCGGCGAAAAGTATCCCGAGGTCAATATCCGCATTGTGGATACGCTGAGATTCGGCCCCGGCCACGGCCTCATAACCGTCTATGCTTCCAAGCTGCGCGAGGAGGGCAAGAGCCTTGACGAGATCGCCAACTATATCGAGGCCAACCGCAACCGCTTCCACCAGGCGGGCTGGCTTGACGACCTGTCCTTTGTTGCCAAGAAGGGCCGCATCACCCACGCAAAGGCGTTCTTCGGCACTCTGGCGGGCGTAAAGCCCCTGGGCGAATTCGATTACAACGGCCTGACCACCGTCATAGGCAAGGTGAAGGGCGCAAAGGCCGCCTATCAGGCGCTGCTCAACTATATGGAAAACACCATTGAGGATCCCGAGGATCAGATCATATTCATAGCTCAGACCAGCCGCTATGCGCAGGCCGAGATCTATAAGCAGATGATCGAGGAGAAGTTCCATCCCAAGGCGGTCTTCATAAACGACGTGTTCCCGATGTGCGGCATCAATATCGGCCCCGGCCTTATGGCGGCATATTACTTCGGCAAGCCCATAAGCAAGGATCTTTCCGAGGAACGCGCGATACTCGACAACTTCATCAACGGAGGTAAATAAAAAATGAGGAAGCTCACGAAACGCTCCCAGATGATGCTCTATGCCGTGGCCGGCATGGGCGTCAACATGCTCAATCTCATGATGGGCTCGTATCTCTGCAGCGCGCTGATATCAGGCGGCTTTGCCGCAAAGGACGTTCCCTTTCAGACCTTTGCGGGCAAGGACCTTGTCATCGCCGGCCTCTGGGCGGCATTCACGCTCATAGCCAAGATACTTGACGGCGTGATCGATATCCCGATGGCTTCCTTCACCGATCAGCTCAAGTCCCGCTTCGGCCGCCGCAGGCCCTCCATAATCATGGGTCTTGTGCCCATGATAGCGGCTTACCTGCTGTTCCTGGTGATCCCCAACCCCTCCGGCGCCACCCTTATCAACACCATCTATTACGGCGTGCTGCTGTGCATCTTCTACAGCTTCTACACCCTCACGATGGTCACCTATTACGCCACCTTCACCGAGATAGTCGAGACCGAGCGCGAGCGCGGCATCATATCCAACACCAAGTCCGTCTGCGACATACTCTATTTCATACTGGGCTACGTTGTGGTCCGCATGCTTTTAAACGGCATCAATATCCGTATCGTCGCGCTCATCGTGCTTCCCCTGGTGCTCACGATGCTCATACCGCTCTTCATGATCAAGGAGGAATCCTCGCTCAATATCGACAAGAGCAGCAAGGACGGCTCGCACTCCGTACACCTTCTCTCCTCCCTCAAGTACACATTCAAGAACAAGACCTTCATCAAGTGGATGATCGTCTACTCCTTCATGACCTTCAGCGTGCAGCTCTTCCTGGGCGGAATTAACGAGTATTTCTCCACCGTGGGAATGAGCATGATGCTGGTCATGATCTGCGCGTTCGCACCCGTGCCGCTCACCCTTATGCTCTATAACCACATCATCAAGAAGCACGGCTTCGGCGCGGCTTTCCGCTACACGCTGATCACGTATGCCATAGGCATGATCGCAATGTTCTTCGTGGGCCTCATGGGCGGCGGCACGGCCAAGACCGTGCTTGCGGTCGTGGGCGGCCTCATAAGCTCGCTCTCCATCGGCGCGATGTTCGCCGTCGCCTATTCCATCCCCTCCCAGCTCGCCGCCGAGGAGGAGGAAAAGACCGGCGTCACCAATTCCGCCATGTACTTTGCCGTGCAAGGCCTGTTCTCGGGCGTTGCGACCGGCATCGGCACCGGCGTGGTGCTCACCGCGCTCAAGAAGGGCGCCGAGGGCGTGACCGAGGTCGCAAAGAATCCCGTTGCATACATCACCCTCATCGCGGGCATCGGCTGTCTCATAGCCTTTGCACTCACATTCATACTGCCCAAGCACCTCATGAAGCTGGGCAAAAAGGACGAATAAGTTTCAATGAGCACAAGAAGGATCGACGGGACGCTGTTCGAGAAGCTGGTGCACGGCGGCTTGAACAGCCTCACCCGTTCTGAAAGAGAACTGAATGCGCTTAACGTGTTCCCCGTTGCCGACGGCGACACGGGCACGAATATGCGCCTGACGCTGGAGAACGGCATACGCTGCGCGCAGAGCTGCAAACCTTTGAACGATTACTTAAAGGCGCTCTCGAGCGGCATGCTCCTTGGCGCCCGCGGCAATTCGGGCGTCATACTGTCGCAGATATTCAAGGGCGTCTATCTTGAGCTTTCGCGCTATTCCTCCGCGACCGCGGTGGAGCTGCGCAACGCGTTCATACGCGGCTACAGGGTGGCCTATGAATCCGTGATCAAGCCCGTGGAGGGCACCATACTGACCGTCGCCCGCGAGGGCATCGAGCAGGCCTCGCAGCAGCAGAGGCGTCTGAACGATATCGAGACCCTGCTTGCCTCGTATATAGCGAATATGGAGATAAGCCTTGCCGCAACCCCCACGCTGCTTCCGGTGCTTGCCGAAGCGGGCGTTGTGGACAGCGGCGGTATGGGCTATCTTGCCCTTGTGCGCGGCATGCACGAGGCGCTGACGGGAACCGTGCCGGTGAGCTATGACAAGCCCGCCTCCGAATTCCCCGTTTCCTCCGCTCCTGCGGCGCCGCTTCCCGCGGCTCCCGCGCCGGATCTTTCCAAGTTCGATGAAAACAGCGATTTCAACGAGGGCTACTGCACCGAATTCATACTCCAGCTTATGAAAAAGCCCGGCTACCGCCAGGATTTCAAGGATAAGGAGTTCCTTTCCGTGCTGGAGGAATACGGCGAATCCATCGTGATGGTGCAGGACGGCTTGCGCGTGAAGGTGCACGTGCACACCAAAACGCCCACGAGGATCATGGATCATGCCCAGCAGTTCGGCGAATTCCTCACCTTCAAGCTTGAAAACATGCAGCTGCAGCACAACGAATACGTTGAGCAGCGCAGGGCCGAGAAGGCGGAGCAGCCCAAGCCCGAGCACAGGCTCCTTGCCGTGATAGCCGTTGCGAACGGCGAAGGGATGAAGCGCATATTCCGCGACCTGGGCTGCACGCTGATACTTGACGGCGGGCCGACTATGAACACCTCGTCCGAGGAATTCCTCTCCGCCATAAACTCCGTCGACGCCGACGCTGTCGTCATAATTCCCAACGGGCCCAATATGATGCTTGCGGCGCAGCAGGCGGTGGCGCTTTCCGGCGCGGATAACATTCATCTTCTGCCCGCGAAGACCCCCGCCGAGGGCTATTTCGCGCTTGCGATGGACGTGCAGGACAGCACCGATATCGATATGCGCATAAATCAGATGAGGCTGGGCATTTCGAGCACGCAGACGCTGCTTGTCGCCCCCGCCGCGCGTGATTTCAGCCGCAGGGGGATCGAAGCCCACGAGCACGATCACATCGCGCTCTGCGGCGACGAGATCATACACACCTCGCCCGAGCTGATCGACGCCGTTATAGGCGGCCTAAAGCGGCTTGAGGGATTTGAGGACCGCGAGACCTGCATCTTCTTCCGCGGTGCGAACGTCGACGCCTCCATGGAGGATGAGATCCGCGCGATACTCGAGGACGAATACCCGCTCCTTGAGCTCGATTTCGAGTGGGGCGGGCAGGACGTTTACGATTGGATAATAGGAGTTTCGTAATGCTTGCTTTATACATCGCACTCGGCTTGATCGCGTTCTCCGCGTTCTTCACGATGTTCTTCTCATACTTCATATTCCGCGCGCTCGTCGTGCGCACGGGCAAGAAGATATGGGGACGCCAGCCCAGCATGCCCTCCGATCCCGAATACATGCGCCTTTACAACGACGCGATGGAGTGGGGCAGGCTGCACGAGGGCGGATACGTCGACGTTGAAATCGAGAACGAGGGCTATCGCCTTTACGGTCAGTACTTCGATTTCGGCGCCGACAGGGCCGTTATCATACTCCCCGGCCGCATGGAGGCCTGCACCTACTCCTATCATTACGCCTGGCCCTATGAGAAGGCGGGCTGGAACGTGCTCGTTATCGACACGCGCGCGCACGGCCGCTCCGAAGGACGCCTCAATCACCTTGGCTATTTTGAGTACCGCGACGTGATCGCGTGGGCAAAGCTGCTGAAGGAACGCTTTAATATGGACAAGGTGGTGCTCCACGGCGTGTGCATAGGCTCCTCCACCGCGCTCTTCGCGGCGGCGTCAAAGGACTGCCCCGATAATATCGCCGGCATAATCGTCGACGGCATGTATCAGTGCTTCTATGATTCCTGCCGCAACCATATGATAAAGGATAAGCGCCCGCTCTTCCCCTTCCTTGCGGAGACGATGTTCTATATCCGTCTCTTCTGCCGCATCGATCCGAAGAACGACGGCCCCAAGAAGCGCATACACGATATGCGCCTTCCGATACTCTTCCTGCACAGCCGCGAGGACCTTTTCTCAACGCCCGACAAGGCGCAGGAGCTTTATGATATGTGCCCCTCGGAAAGGAAATACATCCACTGGTTCGAGCATGGCGGACATTCGCGTCTGCGCCTGATCAACCCCGAGGAATACGACAGGACCGTTACGGACTATATAAGCACCCTTTAAGGAGGAAACCATGTTTTGTTCAAACTGCGGCGCTCAGCTGAACGAAGGCTCCAATTTCTGCCACGTCTGCGGACAGGCGGCGGGAGCACTGATCAAGAAGGAGAAAGCACCCGTCGTCAATGAGCCCAAGGGCAATCCCACGCCCGTGCTCGTGTGGGGCATACTGGGGCTTGCATTCGCCCTCTCCGGGCCGATAAGCTTTCTCGGGATCATATTCTCGTGCATAGGCCGCGGCAAGGCGGCGGAATACGTCGATCGTTACGGAGATGAAAGCAAGCAGGCCACCGTTGGCAGGAACCTTTCCAAGGCCGGGCTGATCGTGGGCATCGTGATGACGGTGCTGTTCGTGCTCTACTGCCTTTTCATGGTGGGGCTTTTCGGGTATTTTATAAGGAATATCCCGAATTACAGGTGACGGATCCGGCCCAGACAAGTGAACCTTAAAAAAAGCATGCTCTTCCATGCTCAAGCTGCGGCGCCATTACCGGCGCAAGGGCAAAGGCGCCCTGTTTCATTCGGATGAACGGCTTTATGAAGCAGGATCTTCAAAGCGCGTTATCACATATTCAGCTAACCTATAAACCGATCAAAATCATTAAGGAGGAAACCATGTACTGCAACAACTGCGGAGCTCAGCTCACAGAAAACTCAAAGTTTTGTCCCAACTGCGGTCAGCTCGTCCAGAGCACTCCTCAGGAGATGACCGCCGCATCCACGTATGAAGGCCCAATGGGAAATCCCACCCCCGTGCTGGTGTGGGGCATAATCGGTTTGGCCTTTGCCTGCACATTCGTGGCCAGCTTCCTCGGGATCATATTCTCGATAGTCGGCCTAAAGAAAGCGGCTAACTATTTCAGCTTCTGCGGCGAGGGAAGCAAGCAGGCCAATATAGGCCGCCGCCTCTCCAAGGCAGGCCTGATCGTGGGCATCATTTTCACCGTGCTCTTCATCATCTACATCATCGCCGTCATCGTGCTGGTTGTGAACGGTGACAATATCTCCTACTATCTGGAGGACATGTTCTCCTGATCAAGATCCAAAAAAAGACGCCTTTGGGGCAGCATCCGCATAAGGATACACAGCCTCAAAAGGCATCTTTTTTTGTTCTGCTTTTTTACAGTTCCGCGAGCGATCCTTCGAGTATGCGCGCGAACTCCTCAAGACCCGCCCTGTCGCTTTCATCGAAGCGTCCGAAAAGCGGGCTGTCGATATCGAGCACGCCTATCACCCTGCCTTTCCTTCTGAGCGGCACGACTATCTCCGAATTGGAGGCGCAGTCGCAGGCGATATGCCCCTCGAATTCGTGCACGTTATCGACGACGAGCGTCCTGTTTTCGCTCACCGCGGTGCCGCACACGCCGTTTCCTATGGGTATCTCGATGCAGGCGGGCTTGCCCTGGAAGGGCCCCAGCACGAGCCTGCCGTCCTTCATGACGTAGAAGCCCGCCCAATTCAGGCCTTCCATCATATCGAATATCAGCGCGGAGGCGTTGGCCATATTGGCAATCGCATGGGGTATTCCCTCAACAAGCCCCGAAAGCGCGGCGTTCATGGTTTCATAATCAGTCATAAGCATTCTCCGATCCTGTTTTTAACGATATGATACCACTCGAAGCGCCCTTTTTCAAGCACAAAAGAGCCGCCGATCGCTCGGCGGCTCCTTGCAGCTTCGGTTCAGCATCTTGTGAATATCAGCAGCACAGCTCCTATAATGATGAGTATCAATATGAAGCACGGCAGGCCCACGGTGAGGAAGCCCGCAAGGATCAGGGCAAGAGAATCATTCTTATCGAGAATGACCTCTTCCTCGCTGAGATCGACGTGTCCTTCTTTGGTATGCTGCTTATGCTCGTTCATAATGCTTATTTCTCTTCAGCAGTCTCAAGGTTCTGGTTCTTGGTGGTCTTGACCTTGAACAGGAATTCCTTGTTGTCGCCAAGCTTACGCTCGGGGAAGTGGCATGCTACGAAGTGGTTGGGAGCGATCTCCACAAGAGGAGGCGTGACCCTGGAGCACTTCTCCGCCGCCATATAGCAGCGGGTGCAGAACTTACATCCGGGCGGGGGATTGACGGGGCTGGGAATATTGCCCTCGAGAATGATCCTCTCCTTATCGGCAGAGCCCTCTTCCGTGGTGGGAATGGAGGACAGCAGCGCGACGGTGTAAGGATGGCGGGGATCGTCGAACATAGTCTTCTTATCAGCCAGCTCAACGATGTTGCCCAGGTACATGACGGCGATACGGTCGGAAATGAACTTAACGACCGACAGGTCATGGGAGATGAACATGTATGTGAGCTTCTGCTGCTCCTTGAGCTCCTGCAGCAGGTTGATTATCTGGGACTGAATAGAAACGTCCAGAGCGGATACGCACTCGTCGCAGACAACGAACTTGGGCTTGACAGCAAGCGCACGCGCGATGCAGATACGCTGACGCTGACCGCCGGAGAACTGATGCGGGTAGCGGTGGAGCATATACTCCTGCAGACCGCACTTTTCCATCGTATCGACGATGTACTCGCGGAGCTTGGAGGAGCCGTGCTTGAAGAACTTATGGGTGACGAGGCCTTCCTCGATGATCTGACCGACCGTGAAACGGGGGTTCAGGGAGGAGTAGGGATCCTGGAAGATGATCTGCAGATCCTTGCGGAGGTTGCGCATCTCCTTATATTTCAGACGAGCAAGGTCGATACCGTTATCGCGCATCGCCTCATACTTCTGGAATTCGGGATCGTCCTTATACTTGGCCTTGACCGCGTCCAGCTTGGACTGGATGCCGGCGATCTTTTCCTCGAGCTTCTTGATCTCGGCGTCGGTGGCGTCCATAGCCGCCTTGGCCTTGTCGCGCTTGGCGGCGAGGGAAGCCTTTTTGCTCTCCTTGGCCTCGGCGATAGAGGCGTCGAAATGCTCGAAGTTGACGCGCTGAGAGGAATAACGCTCCCTGAGCTCCTTCCTCTTCTGGTTATCATGATAGATGTCCATCATGAGGTTGAGACCCTCATGGTCGTTCTTGGCGAAGAAGCCGCCAAGGATCTTGACTATGTTGCTGAGATGGGTCTGCTCTTCGCACTTTGCGATGTTGGCTTCCTGGAGGAGGAAGAAATCAGCGCCGTCTTCGCCGCCGGCCTCTTCGACCTTCTTGGCAAGCTCCTCGGCCTTTTGAGTGGCCTTGTGGAGCTTCGCACGGTATTTGCCTTCCTTCCTGATGGTGTCCGCCACGTAATCGGGGGTCATATCGTCAAGGTTGGTACCGTAGTAAAGTGTGCATCCTGCAGTCTGAGGATAGAGCTGCAGCAGAACACGGCCCAGGGTCGACTTACCGCAGCCGGATTCGCCGACGATACCAAGCGTCTCACCTTCGTAGATGTCAAGCGTGATGTCCTCGTTCGCACGAACGAACAGACGCTTCTTCTGGAAGATGGAGGACTTGGGCACAGGGAAATACTTCTTTAAATTAGTAACTGACAGTAATTTTCTTGTGTTCTGCACTGTTCCGTTCCTCCTTGTTAGGATAGAAGCACCTGATGAGCTGATCTTCGCTGTAAGCCTTCAGCTCGGGTTCTTCGTCGATGCACTTCTGGGTGCAATACTTGCAGCGGGGCGCGAATTTGCAGCCCTTGGGCAGCGCAAGAGGATGGGGCACTACGCCGGGAATGGGATCCAGACGCTCGTTGTCATTCTCAAGGCGGGGGATGGACTGCATAAGGCCCTCGGTGTAGGGATGGCAGGCGTCGTTCTTGCCGAATATCACCCTGGAGGGCGCCTTTTCAACGACCTGTCCGCAGTACATGACGGCGACGTCATCGGCCATTTCGTTGATAACGCCGAGGTCATGGGTGATGAATATGATCGCGGTGCCGGTGGATTCCTTGAGCTCGTTCATGAGCTTCAGGATCTGAGCCTGGATCGTAACGTCGAGCGCCGTGGTGGGCTCGTCGGCGATCAGGATCTTGGGCTTACAGGCAAGCGCCATAGCGATCATAACACGCTGTCTCATACCGCCGGAGAGCTGATGCGGATACTGCTTGATGACGACCTCGGGATTCGGGATCTGTACGTCGTACAGCATCTGAAGGGCGTGCTCGTGAGCTTCCTTCTTGTTCATGCCCTGGTGGATGATGAAGGGTTCGGAGAGCTGACGGTCGACCGAGAAAACGGGGTTCAAGCTCGTCATGGGCTCCTGGAATATAACGGAAATGTCGTTACCGCGGATATTGTACATTTCCTTGATCGTGAACTTCGTAAGATCCTTGCCTTCAAGGAGGATCTCACCGCTGTCAATGTAGCCGTTGCCGTCGAGCAGCTGGAGTATGCTCATGGCGGATACGGACTTACCGGAACCCGACTCGCCGACTATACCGATGGTCTTGCCGGCCTCCAGGGTGTAGGAAACGTCATTAACAGCTTTTACGATGCCCTTCTTGGTAGTAAAGAAGGTGTGCAGATGTTTGACTTCAAGCAATGCCATGATTCGTTCCCTCCTTACTTATCGTTCGAGGACTTGGGGTCCATAACGTCGCGCAGCGTATCGCCGATGGTATTGATACAAACTGTGGTGAAGACGAGTATCGCGGAGGTAAACAGCCACTGCCACCAGAAGTTGATAGCCGCAGTCGCATTACTTGCGCGGGTAAGCATGTTGCCCCAGCTGGGCTGCGGGTAGTTAACACCGAAGCCGAGGAAGGAGAGCGAAGTCTCCGTCTGCATCGAAGCCGCGAAGCTCAACGTCATATTGACGAGGATAACGGATATGATGTTGGGGAGTATGTGTTTGAATGCGATCCTGGTCTCCTTGACGCCCATCGCCTGAGCGGCGGTGACGTATTCGCTCTCACGCGCGACAAGTATCTGAGCACGGGTGATGTATGCGAATCCGGGCCAGCCGAGAACACCGAGTATGACCATTATCATATAGAGTCGCTGGTTCTGGGTCAGCGCGACCTGAGTGAGCAGCGAGCTCAGTATGAGCATGAAGGGATACAGCGGGATGGAGCTGAACACCTCAGCGATACGCATGAGGAGGATATCCAGCCAGCCTCCGAAGTAACCGGAGAGCAGACCGATGGATACGCCGATTATGATCTCGATTATAACGGCGATCGCGCCGACCGTCATGGTGACCTTACCGCCGGCGATGGTGCGCTCGAAGATATCCGCGCCCGCGCCGTCAGTACCGAAGAGGTAACCCTTGAGGCCCCACTTGTCGATCAGCTTGCTGTTACTGTCAACTGCGTAGCTCTGGAAGGAGCCTGCGTAGATCTTGGCCGCGTTGTTGTGAACGGAAGAGGGCACCTTGGACTGATAATAGTGGTCGCCGCCAAAGGAGTAGACGTTGCCCTTGTTGGTGAGGCCGGAATAATGATAGGTACCGGACTCGATATCAACGAACTTCTCGCCTTCCTCAAGGGGCGGGATATCCACGACGTCCTTCTCGAAGTCGCCGGCGAAGCAGATGCTGCCGTCGTCAAGGAGCAGGCACAGGTTCTTGCTCGTGGTGCGGATCTCGGTGATCTTGCGGCCGTTGAGGTACTCGCTGATCTTGGTGGCCTTGGCGGTGATATTGGGACGGACCATGTTGTAAAGGCCCTTTACGCCCGTAACAACGGTGGTCTGCTTGGTATCGATGCCGACTACGTTATTGAGCGTGAAGTCGATGTCGACAATGTTCTTCCTGCCGATGAACTTGTCGAGGTTGGCATAGGTCTGCTTGTTGCCCCAGATATAGAGGGTGCCGTCCTTCATGAGGATCGCGGAAGCCTGATAACCGCAGGTGACCTTCTTGATCTGAGAGGCGTCGAGCTGGCCGTTTTCGACCTCCTCGGGGATGAGCTCGAGGTTGGGGTTGGCTTCGGTCTCGGGAGTCCTTGCGATCTGGCCGAAGCGGTTGCTGCCCCAGCCGTAATAGGTGCCGTCCTCGGCGATCGCTATGCAGTGGTCCTGACCGGCCGCTACGAAGGCGATCTTCTTGGTGCTCATCTCCTCGGGCATATGGGATGCATCCATGCCGGATGCGCCGAGGCGGGTGACGCCCCACATATACACCTTGCCGGCATTGGAGAGGCCGACGGAGAAGGAGCCGTAGGAATCGATCGACTTGATGTCGTTCTTCAGCTCATTGGGCACCGCCATGAAGGACATGGTGGGAGGAAGGTCTACCTGTGTGGTCTCGGTGAACGCATCATAGTATTTGGGCATGAAGTACGGCCCGATGAACACTATGAGGAACATCGCGATAACGACAAAGACTGCAATAACAGCGAACTTGCGCTCCATGAAACGCTGGAAGATCTGCCTGGCGGGGCTTACGATCAGCTCGGAATCATCGGGAACGCCGTTCTTATACTTGACGGCCTTCTCCTCATGCTCCTTCTTGCCAAACCATTTCTCTTCATACTTGGGTCCCATAAGACCGCGGACGGTCCACCTGGCAAGCTTACGGAAAACGTTTTCTTTCTTTTTCTTTTCCATGTGGTCCTCCTTACTTGCTTATGCGGACGCGGGGATCGACGATACCGTAGGTAAGGTCGATGACCAGGTTGCTGAACAGACCGATGAAGGTGTATATGACTTCGAGGAACATGATCATGTCGTAGTCAGCCGTACGAACGGAGCTGATGAACAGCAAGCCCATGCCCTTGAAGCCGAACATCGTCTCGAGGATCATTGCGCCGGAAATGATTCCGAAGAAGCCGCCGACGATGATTGCTACCATCGGGATGATCGCGTTGCGCCATGCGTGGCTGTAAACGACCGCTTTTTCCTTAAGGCCCTTTGCGCGGGCGGTACGGATGCAGTCAAGGCTCAAAGCATCGATCATCGAAGCACGACAGATACGTGTGATGGAAGCGAGGGAGCCGAATACAAGGCAGATGGTGGGCAGCGCGATGTGCCAAAGCACGTCGAGCACGTTTGCGAATCCCGTCAATGTGCTGCCCGGCGTTTTCATACCGCTGACCGGGAACAAATGCAGGATGGAACAGAAGAATACAATGAACAGTATGTAGATTATAAAGCTCGGTGTCGAGAAGCCTATCAGTGATAGGAACTGTACGCTTCGGTCAAACCTTTGCCCCTTCTTTACGGCACACTTGATGCCGAGCGGGATCGTGATGCCAAGGACCGCGATCTCCGTGAACAGACCGATCAGCATCGAGTTCCTTATATGAGGACCTACGACCTGAACGACCGGGGCTGCATGTTCATAGGAATAGCCGAAATCTCCGGTGAAAATGCCGCTTCTATGACCGTCATAGAAGGGATACAGGCCCAGCCAGCGCAGATAGAGAACGACTTTGTTGTCGGTATCCGTGCCGTACTGTCTCTGGTATTGCAGATACAATTCCTGGAATTTTGCCTCCTGCTGTTCTTTGGGCAGATGCTTATAAGCAGCCATTGCTCCCTTTGCATCGGTGTATGCACGGTTTTCGGGCATCATCTGATACAGGCAGAACAGAACGAAGGTCAGCAGGAAAAAGACCAGTATCATGTATAGCAACCTTTTCAATATGTATCTTCCCATAGGATTCTATACTCCTTAATGCACCGTGAGGCGCGTATTTGAAACACATTTGTATGGCGGACACAGCACCTTTATACACGCAAGCATTGCTTGTATATATACAAATGTGATCCAACCATTGGGCGTGCGGCACGGTGAGCCGCACTTGAGGATTTGTGTCTTAACAGAAAGCGATACTGAAATGTCCTTTGAAAGAACGCATCCGGCGGCGCGTGCGCCCCGCCGGATGCGTGAGGTTTAAGCTAATGAACTATTAGTTCATCCAATAGATGTCCGCGTAGTCCTTGAGGTAGCAGGCGGAGTAGTTGGCGAAGAAGTTGGGCTCGATAGACCAGTTGTAAGCGTAGTCATAGATCGCGGAGGAGAAGCCGGTCGCGAAGTTGAATGCGCAATACATAGGAGTACCGGAGTAGTAGCCGTAAGCCGCTTGCTGATAGAGCTCGTCAAGCATGGGCTTGAAATCACCAAGCTGGTTGTAGACCTTCATACCGCAGGCCTCAACGTTGGCGTTCTCCCTGAAGCCGGTCTGGAGCTGATCGGTGAAGGGGTTATCGGTGGTGCCGTACCAGTTGATTACAAGAGGCATATAATAATCGTCGCCGATCTTAACGGTCTTGTAAGCGCCGTCCTGGGACTTGTAGTCGATATCCCTGGGGTCGATCAGATCAGCGGGGATCTTCTTGTAACGGATGCCGCTCTCATAGGGCTCGCCCTTCTCGTTGTAGATCCAGCCGCCGGCCTCGAGGACCTCGATAGCGGAGTCAGCAGAGGTAGCATAGGTGTCAAGCATCATGCCCTGAGCAACAGCCTCCTTGTACATCCAGGAACCGGTGTAGTAGGGTCCGTCGACAACGCCGCCGTAACCGCCGGTGAAGTCCTTAGCGAACTGAGCGCGGTCCATGCAGTAAGCGATGGCCTGGCGGACAGCAACGAACTGGACGGGACCGTAGTCGGCAC
Source organism: Clostridia bacterium (assembly GCA_017541305.1). Lineage (GTDB taxonomy): Bacteria > Bacillota > Clostridia > Christensenellales > CAG-138 > UBA3857. The sequence continues at coordinate 93,841 of JAFXZJ010000041.1, forward strand.
GGAAGCCGAGCTTACCGTAACCGGCGCGGCTGTAATGCACGGTGGCATACTTGCCAGCGGAGCTCTCGACAAGAGCCAGAGCTTCGTCGGTCTCGGCGCCGCCGGTGATAGCAGCGATGATATCAAGACCGCCGGCCTTGAAGTCTTCGAGCTGAGTGGAAGGAACGACCTTCTTGTAGATGACCCTCTCGATGGCGGGCACGGTGCCCTCAAAGTTGCCCTTGTAGTAGGGGTTCTTTACGAGAGTAGCGGTGCCGGTGGTAACGTCGAAGTTGTCTACCATGTAGGGACCGGACCAGGGATACTTGTCGTACTCGGCCTTGTCGGTGCTGGTGCACTGGGTCTTGATAGCAGCAGCCTGAACGTAGTTGTCGCCCTCCTTGGCGTAGAAGCTGTCGGACAGATAGCAGCCGTTGCCGTCGTCCATGATGTCGGCGTCGCCGATGAAGGCAGCCTTGGGCTGAGCGTTGAAGGCGGCGTAGGTGATATCATAGAAGTAGGGGAGCTGGGAAGCGGGAACGATGATGGAGAACTCGTAATCGCCATAGAGACGGATACCGGCGAGCTCCTTAACGCCCTCAGCGCTGTCGGGACCGGTGTACTTCTGATAGGCCTTTTCCCAACCGAGAATGCTGACGCCGGAGGACTCGCGGTCAGCGGCCTCGGTGTAAACGGGGGTCAGGGAAGCAAGGGTGGAAGCGATGTAATCCTTAGCGGTGATGGGAGAACCATCGGAGAACTTCAGATCCTGAGCGATGGTCATCCTGAACTCCTTGTTGCCGTCGGCGTCAACGGTTTCGGTGTGGTCGACAACAACGGTGGGGTTCCAGTCATAACCGCCTTCCTTATTCCTCTCGACGGTGCCGAGACCGGTGGTCATGGTGCCGACGTCGTTATCGGAAGCAGCGGGGTTGGTCTTACCGAACGCGGGTACACGGAAGTGGCCGGAGAGCTCGGTGGAGTTGCCGAGGATGATGGACTTGTCTTCCTTAGTGGAGGTCCAGTCGATCAGAGCGTCGGTGGGGCTCCAGTAGGGGTTGGTGGGATGCTCTTCAACGCCCTGGATCTGAACATTGTAGAGATCGTAGTACTCATTGGAGTAAAGGGGAATTTCGGGGAGGAGGTAGTTCCAACGGGTGATGTAATACCTCCACCAAGCGGCGTAAACGTCGTTGGCGGTGGCATAATCGCCGCCGGGCTCGGTGTTGTAAACCATCGCCATGGACAGGAAGTCCATACCAAGGGTGTACTTAACGCCGTCCTTCTCGATGTAAGCCATGCCGTCCTCGTCTTCCATGACGTCGGCGATGTTGATGTCTTTGCCGTACTTCTCATAGAGGCCGCAATAGTCTTTGTCGTACTCGAGGGAAGCGAGCTTAGCTACGTCGAATTCGGGGACCATGTCGGGGTCGGGGACCTCGGTGGGTTCGGGGACATCGGTCTCTACGGGAGCGTCAGTGGGATTTTCGGGAGCCTCAGTGGGGTTCTCGGTGGGCTTGTCGGTTACGTTTGCATCGGGATTCTCGGGAGTGTTGGTGCCGCAAGCAACGAGGGCAACAACCATAACGAGAGCCAGAAGCAGTGCCAGAAGTTTCTTCATGTGATATTCCTCCTATTTTTTTATTGTATAGAGGCGGCGTGCATGCACAACGCCCCTATATAATCACTCATTAATTATACAAACCGAATATACCTTTGTCAAGATATATTTTGATGTTCGTTCAAAGTTTGTTCATAATTGAGCCGTTTTCTCCCGAAACTCAGACTAAATTTTTTATTTGAGAAGGCCCTCGTCGTAGTGGGAATTCGGCTTTTCCTCGCGCTCGACGTTGTAAAGAAGGCGTATCATGACGATGATGCACGCCGCTTCGAGCACCATGGCGCCGATATAGACCCAATCCTCGGGCCTGAACCAGAGATCGCCCTCGGCGAAGCGGTAAATGAAGACCGCGATGAACGACACCCCCTGCATCAGCGCAACGGCCACGCCGGATTTCGAGGCGCGCATGAAGCTGTGCTGATGCCTGTCGCGGTGCATGGGCTTGAGCCCGAAGGGGAGCGAAACGAGCCCCATCAGCATATACATGAGGGGGAACAGCGCGAAAAGGGTCGGTATCAGCACGGGATACTCACCCATGCCGTAATGGGTGTGCAGCAGCATGAACACGTGGAGCGCCGCTGCGATCACTCCCAGCGCGAGCGCGGCGATCATCCTCGCACGCGAAGGCCCCGGCTCAGTCGTGATCACGTACCACGGGCCGATATAGCGGGCGCGCTTGCGCTCCCTGCCCTTGTCGTCGGTCACGGTCTCGGTCTTATAGTCGGAAACGTATTTGAGGCTGTCGGAGAAGCTAAGGCCCTTGCCGTTTCCTGTCAGATTGCTGAAAAAACCCATTGAGGGCTCCTTTCCGATAATAATTATGCTGAATTGTTTCGCTTATGCCTCTTCAATTATGCGAAGAAGGCTCAAGGTCAAGTTAAATATACCATAGGCGCGGCATTATTGCAAGAGTTATATTAAGGCAATGGCGCGCCGCAGGGGGATCTCTTTATATTGTAATATACGGCGCAAAAAAGCGAAGGGATCATCCCCCCTCGCCACGTGAAGCTCTTTATTTATATTACCGCTTGGTGCCGACGAAGAACAGCGCGAGCGTACCGGGGCCGGAATGCGCGCCTATAACGGGGCCGATATCGGTGATGAGCGCGGCGTGATTGCCGTGCTCGGCGATTATCATGGACTCGAGCTTCTTCGCGTCCTCAATGCAGTCGCCGTGGGAAATGAAATAGGTGCAGTGCGCGGGATCGACCGCCGTCTCGGTGAACTTCTTTGCAATGGCCTTGAGCGAAGCGTTCCTGCCGCGCACCTTCTGCATGGGGATCAGATGGCCCGCGTCGTCAACGTGCAGCACGGGCTTTATATTCAGCATGCCGCCGAAGAAGGCCGCCGCCGCGGATACCCTGCCGCCGCGCTTTAAATAGACCAGATCGTCCACTGTGAACCAGTGGCAGAGCCCGGGGAGGTTCTTCATGACGACCGCTTCGACCTCGTCCATATCGGCGCCCCTGCGCTTGGCGTCCACGGCGAACCAGAGCAGCAGCCCGTGACCCGCGGAGGCGCAGAGCGAGTCGATGACGGTCACTCTCCTGCCGGGATATGCCTTCATAAGCTCCTCGGCGGTGAGCTTGGCGGTGTTCGCGGTGGAGCTTAAGCCCGAACCGAAAGCCAGATAGAGCACGTCGAGGCCGTCCTTGAGGGCGGGCTCGATGGCCGCTTTGATCGTGAGCTCGTTGGCGGCGGCAGTCCTGAAAACGACGCCCTCGCGCATGAGATCGTAGAACCGCTTGGTGGGCACGTCGGCCTGGGTGTACTCCACGGTCTCCCCCTCCTTGTTGAAGGTGAGATCGATGCACCTAACGCCCCATTCGGCAAGCTTGTCGGGCAGTATGTCGCATCCGGTATCGGTGTAGATCATGTATTCGTTCATAGGAACCCCCTGATAAGTTATATTTTAATATGCGCGCACGCCGTCCTCGGCGTCAAAGAACAGTGCGACCGTGCCGGGGCCGACGTAGGAGCCTGTGACGGGCTCGTACCTGACCACCATGAATTCGGCGTGGGGATCGGTTTCCTTTATGGTATCGCGCAGCGCGAACGCATCCTCGGGGCAGTCGGTGTAAGCTATGCCTACGAGATGCCCCGGGCCCTTCAGCGCCAGCTCGCCGTATTTTTCCGCAAGCAGGCCAAGCCCGCGCTTGCGCCCGCGCGCCTTTCCGCAAACGACCAGGTGCCCGTCCTCATCGCCCTTCAATATGGGACGTATGCCGAGAACGGTGCCCAGCAGCGCCTTTGAAACGGACACCCTGCCGCCGCGGTAGAGGAACATTAGATCGTCGAGAAGTACGATTTGATAAAGTTTCATGCGATCCGAAAGGAGCCTGTCGGCGTTCTCGTCGAGGCCGAGACCCGCCCTGCGGTATTCGATCGCGCGGAGCACCAGCTTGCCCTCGCCCAGCGAGGCGGCAAGGGTATCCACGGTGCGCAGCTTCCTTTCGGGATATTTCGCCCGAAGCTGTTCCGCCGCCACCTCGGAGGAGGCATAGGAATTGCTTATGCCCGAGCTCATGCTTATAAAGAGCACGTCGCGGCCCTCCTTAAGGATCGGCTCGAGATATTCCTCGTAGCGCTGAGGAGTTATCTGCGAGGTGGTCACCCTCTCCCCCGCCTTGAGCTTGGCATAGAAGGCTTCGCCCTCGCCGTCCTCAAAGGCCTCGGTATCAAGGCAGGTGCGCTCCGCGCCTTCATAATTATAGGTGAAGGGGATGACGGTGACGCCGTGCTCGCCGAGCAGCGGCGCGGGAAGATTGGCCGAAGTATCGGTCACGATAATATAGTCAAAAGCCATAACGGACTCCATATATCTAATTTCTGATATTAGATTAACACGATAAATACATTATGTCAAGTACTTTTTAAAATTATTCTTGAAAACATCGGGTTATGAGCGTATAATATGTGATATCATAAGACGCCGATCTCGATAAGGAGGCCGCCCATGGATTACGACAATCAATTCATAGAGAAAAAACTTCGCCGCTGGGAAAAGTATCTCAACGAATTCCGTCTTCCCGCATGGGAGGATATTCCCGATCTGGGCCTCTATATGGAGCAGGTGCTTGCGCTGCTGACGGAATACCTTGATTATCTGCCCCCCGAGCTGAAGGAGGAGCAGTTCATCACCGCGGCGACCATAAACAATTACGTCCGCAACCGTTACATGCCCAAGCCCTATAAGAAAAAGTATTACCGCATCCACATCGCTTACCTCGTCATGATCTGCACGCTCAAGCAGAGCCTTACGATCGCCACGCTCACCCAGATGATCCCCAACGGCATCCCCGAGGAGCAGGTTAAGGAGATCTACACCTCGTATACCGAGCGGCACCGCATAGCCGCCGAGTATTTCGTGGATCAGGTGCGCGTGATCGCCTCGCCGATGCTCCACCACGACGAGCTTAAGACTTCCGCCTCCGTTTCCGAAACGAGCGACCTGATCTCCACCTATGCGATACTCTCCGGGCTGTCAGGGCTGCTTGCCGAAAAGCTGCTGCTGCTTGACGGCGTGAAGGGCGGCGACGCCGATTCTTCGGAAAGGCTTACGAGGACCCAACCCGCAAACGATAATCAATAACGGAAAGCACGCGCCGCGCGGGACGGCGCTTTTCTTTTGCCTTGCGAGGTATTGCCGCACCCCTTTTTTTATGGTATATTTATAATGAAAGAAAATCGGGGTGATCGCATGGACGTAAGGATTTTGAACGGAACAAGGCCAAGGGGCTGCGTGGCGCTGCCGCCTTCCAAATCGGAGGCGATACGCGCGGCGCTTCTGCTTGCGTTGAGCGGCGCGGATCCGCGAAGGGCAGTGAAAGGCTTTGAGCCGCCCATATGCCGCGATATCGAAAACGCCCTGCGCACGGCGGAAGACCTGCGCGAAGGCCTCGTCGGCGAAAGCGCGGCGCTCGAGCGCTTCCTGATACCCATCCAGGCGGCGCTGTTCGGCAGGGTCTCGCTGTGCGCGCAAGCGCGGCTTCTTGCACGGGGGCTGCGCGAGGCGGAGGAATGCTTTGGCGTATCCCTTTCGCCCGCCGCGGACGGGCGCATCGAGGCCGTACTCGGGCTTGAAAAAAGCGTTTACGAGCTTGACTGCTCGCGCTCTTCCCAATTCCTTTCGGGGCTGCTTATCGCGCTTCCCCTTCTGGACCGCAGCTGTGAAATAATCGTAAAGAACGGCCTCGTCTCACGCCCCTACGTTGATATGACACTTGATTTTGTAAGGCTTTTCGGCGGGATCATCGAGGAGACCGGGCGCGGCTTCATCACCCGCCCCTCGGTTTACACGGAGCCGGAGCGCGTCCCCGTGACGGGCGACCGTTCCTATGCCGCGGCATTCGAGGCGATGAACGCCTTATGCGGCGATATCACGCTGACAGGCTCCTCGCCCTTTACCCGTCAGCCCGACAAGCGTTTCCTTATGATAAGCGCGCTCGACGACTGCGATATCACCGACTGCCCGGATCTTTTGCCCGTGCTTGCCGTCACCGCATGCGGCAAGGCGGGAGATACCGTGATCCGCGGCACCGCGCGCCTAAGCACGAAGGAATCCGACAGGGAATCGGGCACGGTGAAGCTGATACGCGATCTCGGCGGCAGCGCGAACGTCGGCGCGGACTGCGTGATGATACACGGCACGGGCTCGCTTGCGGGCGGCACGTGCGATACTTACGGCGATCACCGTATGGCATATGCCGCCGCCGTCGCCTCGCTCATTGCGCGCTCCCCCGTCACCGTGCGCGGCGCGGAATGCACGGAAAAATCCGGCCCGGCTTTCTGGCGCGATCTTGCAAGCTTGGGCGTTGTCTGTTTTGAGGTGTGATATGGATACCATCGGAAACAATATTCGTTTGACTTTATTCGGCGCGTCGCATGCGCCCGAAGTCGGCTTTGTGCTGACGGGCGTGCCGGCGGGAACGCGGCTCGATATGGACGCGATACGCTTTGACCTTGAGCGGCGCAGCGCGAAGAACCACGCCTTTGCCACTCCCCGTCACGAGGCGGACGATTTTACCGTGCATTCGGGCATTCAGGGCGGCGTGACGGACGGCTTGCCCATTCGCGTCACGTTTCCCAACCGCGCGCACGACCGCTCGGAATACAAACCCGTCGCACGGCCCTCGCACGCCGATCTCTGCGCCTTTTTAAGATCCGGCGGGCGTGAGGATATCTCGGGCGGCGGCAAATACTCGGGCAGGATGACCCTTCCGCTGACCTTCGCGGGAAGCATATGCCGCGGGATACTGCGCACTCGCGGGATAGAGATCGCCTCCCACGTGAGCTTTATGGGCGGCGTGCACGACGCGGATCTCGATCCCATGATGGAGAAGGCGCCCAAGCTCGACCCCTTCTTTCCGCTGGTCGATCCTTCCGTAAGGGATGAAATGGAACGCCTGCTTGAAAAGGCCCGCGCGGAGGGCGATACGCTGGCCTGCGGCGCCGAATGCGCCGTGACCGGCCTGCCGACAGGTCTGGGCGAGCCCCTTTTCGACGGGCTCGAGGGCGTTCTTTCCAAATATTTATTCATGATACCCGGCCTGCGCGCGGTGGAATTCGGGAATATCCTCGCCTTCGGCAGCGAGATGAACGATCAGTTCACCGATGGCGGCAGGACGCTGACCAATAATTCCGGCGGCGTGAACGGCGGCATGGCAAACGGTATGCCGCTCATATTCCGCTGTAAATTCCGCCCGGTGCCATCGATCGCAAAGCCGCAGACGGGATACGATCTGATCGGGGAAAAGCCCGTGCCGCTCATTATCGCCGGCCGCCACGACACCTGCATACTCCCCCGCGGGCTTGCGGCGGTGGAGGCGGCAGCGGCGCTCGCCCTGCTTGACCTGCTTTTGGAAAACGACGCCCGGCGCGAAGGCTCCGGCCTTGACGGGCTGCGGCGCGGCCTTGACCGCGTCGACGCGGAGCTTATGCGGCTGTTTGCAGAAAGAACAGAGCTTTCAAAGCGCATCGGCGAGGAAAAGCGGATCTCGGGGCGCGCGATAGAGGACGCGGCGCGTGAAAAAGAGGTCATAGCCACGCGCACGGCTCATCTGCCCCGGACGCTCACGGCCGCGGGCGAGGGGCTGATGCGCCTCCTGATGGATGAATCGAAGCGCACGCAGCGCGCGGGAATGAACCTCTACCTCATAGGCATGCCCGACTGCGGCAAAACGCGCACGGGCAGGAAGCTCAAGGCGCTGCTCCGCCTGCCGCTTGCGGACACCGACAAGCTGATAATGGAGCGCACGGGGCTTTCGATAGACGAGATATTCGCCCGCCTCGGCGAAGGCGCCTTCCGCGAAATGGAAACCACCGCGCTGCGCTCGATCATAGCGCACGGCGGGCTCATCGTTGCCACGGGCGGCGGACTGCCCGTATCCGGCGATAACGCCGCGCTGATGAAAAACTCCGGCTTCACGGTGTTTCTCGACCGCCGTCTTGAGGCGCTGCACGGGCAGGACACGGTCAATCGCCCCCTTCTTTCCGCGGATTCCCGGGCCGAAACGGACGCCAGGATCGACCGCCTCTACGCGGAGCGGCACGAGAAATACGCCGCCTGCGCCGATCTGATGCTCGATCCCGACGCCGACGGCGCTGCGGAGCGCATTGCTCAAGCTTATATGAGATTCATCGAGACCGGGGATCGGCTGTAAAATATATTCCGATCGTGCGTGAGAAAAAGGCGGTTCCGCGGGATGTATATATGAAGGGGCAAGAGCCCTCACTTATTTTGATCAGCATACAAAGGAGGTCCTTATGCGTTCCCTCAGATACTGGCTCGGTCTGCCGCTTTTCAATCTTATACTTCTTATCCTGTTCTCGGCTTCCGTGATCTTTCCCGGCGTCCGCCTGCTCACGGAGATATGTTTATTTACAGTATACGTGATGATGATCGGCGGAGCATTCGTGCTGCCGCTCATCACGGCGCTTTGGTATCCCGTAAAAAGGGACGACTGCCGCCCGCTGTATAAGACCGCGCTGATCTCGTGGGCGATGATATCCGTTGCGTGGATCGCTGCGTTCTCGCTCAGCGCCATAGGCGTTAAGCATTACGACTTTCTGTACCAGGCCCGGATCGCCCTGATATTCACGGCCGTTCAGACGCTCGGCTATTCCCTCGGCCTTTTCACAGTGAAAACGATCGCCGAGCGCGGCAGCAGGGCGCGCACGTATCAGGCTCCGAAATGGCTCGACCGTAAATACCCCCGCAGCGGGGATATGCTGTAACCGAAAACAGCTGTTTTATAGCACAAGAGGCTGTTGCCTGCATTTAATTGCATTTGCAGCAGCCTCTTGATCCGTCATCGTGAGCTGTTAACGTTTGATGAATCCCTGATTGTAAACCTCTTCTTCAAAATGCTTGCTTATACCATCGGCGATCCTCCAGATGCTTTCATAATACTTGGTGCCTCCGTCCCATCCTCCGCCGTTTTGCGGACCGCAGTTTGTTTTTGCGAACCAGCCGTCGCGGATATGATCGGGATACTTCATATAGACGTAAGGCGCTTCGTCGGAATCCTTGAATTTATTGTAATGTTCAAGGGCTTCCGAGGCGATCTCGCCGAGCTTTTTATAAAGCCGGGAAAGCGTCAGCAGCACGTTTTTGGAGGAAGGATGCTTGATCTTGTCGACTAAAGTGCTTGAAAGCTTCATAAGTTCACCGCTTTTATCGATCAGCTCCTTTATTTTCGTGTCGGCGTCCCTGTGCTCATAAACGGCACGGGTATATTTGTCTATGACCTGAAGCGTCGACGCAACGCTGCCCTTGGGAGAAAACGGGCCTTCGCCGTTCATAATACCTCTGACACGTTTTACCGCTTCTTTAAACCAGTTGTTATAGTCCAACTTCCTGAACGCCCAGTATGTAGGCGCCATCTCCTTATCGCTCATTTGCTTGCAATTCTCATAATAATAATGATGAGAGAGCGGAGTCAGCTCATACGGCAAGCCGTTGCTCGAGAAACACTGTGAGAGTTCGCGGAATACAGCGGAATAATTATCGTACACGAATTTATCATAGCCCGCTTCCTTAAAGTTGTCATAAGCCATCTTGAAGGCGAACAGGGATTCAAGATCCATAAGGGAAGTCAGCATAACGCCCGTATCGAAAAACAAGGGCCTGAACTCCACGGAATCCAGATACAGCGTCTTGGCCTGGATAAAGTCCGGCGAGAGATTCGGCGCCGGCGACTCAAACAGCTTTTTATTCGCCTTGTTGGCAGAGAAAAGAGGAATGAAGCCTTTCATAAAGTGCATATCCGAATACCGGAAAGCAGCCAAAGCGGATTCCGCCGCTTCATAGCTTGAACCGCCGTCATACAGTTCATCGAGCTTCTTTATGCAGTTTTGGCAGCGCGAAGCCACGCCGTCGAATTCCTTCGCTATTGTATCGGCGTCGGTGTTTTCGTATTTTAAAGCGTCCTCGGCGTCCTGCAGCTGCTTCTTGACCTCCTCGGCGGCCTCTTCATCGGTAAAAGTGATCCCGTTTTCATATTCTTCCATGGTGGTTCCTCCTTTTTGCATGAACACTTTTTGAACGCATCAGAACCTGATCTCGTAATCGCGGACGTACCAGCGGCCGCCGTTCGTCCTTATGCAGTTACGCCTTACGGGGCTGCCCAGCTGCTTGCCGTTCTTGTCGAACGAAACCGTCTCGACCGAGGCATATTCGACCTTATCGCCGTATCTTTGGGCTATCTGCTTCTGATCCTCCTCTGAGAGGAAGAAGGAATCGAGCCCGTTATTGTCGTCATAGCCCTGCACGACGGTTATCTTCGTTGCGTCTGGATTGACTATCGCGTGGACGTATTCCCCGTGCAGGCGCTCCTGATGCAGATCCCAGTGATAAAGCAGCAGGGATTCCTGAGTCGGGTTCTGGCGCCTTTCGGGCTGTATGCAGTCCCTGTAAAGCTCGAAATTCTTTTCCTTTATGGCCTGGCGGAATATCTCGACCAAGCCCTCGGGAGTGACGTCATCCGGCACCGACTTGACCGTGTACCAGCCGGATTTGATCGATTCGACCTCTTCCTCGCCGATGAACATGCCGCCCGTCTCGCTTTCTTCGGAACAGACGCCCAGAACGTGACCCGGAACGTAAAGCGCGATGGGCTCGACCACGTAGGCGAAAACAATTCCTCCGACCTTCTTGTCGCCGGCTTCGGGCTGCTCCATCGTAACGCCGGTCACCTTGCCGAGCACCGTCCAAGTGTCGACCTCCATCATCGTGGTATCTACCAAACGCCTGTATCGCTTGACCGCTTCATACGGCCCCAGCCATTTTCTTGAATCGATCTGAACGAAATACATGCCCGTGGAGCGCTTGCCGACGTAAATAAACTCGCCGGTGACGCCCATGAACTGGTTCATTGGGTACCTTACCTCGTCGAGGATTATGTATTTACCGTTGATGTTCTCGCTTTCGTCATCCCGGGGATCCGGCGCGGGGAACACCCTTTCGATCATATTATCCGCGTATTCCTCCTTGAGCTTGGCCCAGCCGGCGGCGCTCTTTTCGGCATAGAGCCTGCGCATATTCTCCTCGTTCACAAGGTAGAGCGTCATATCGTCGGTTATCGTGATAAAGTTGCCGGTGGAGCCCATAAGGCAGGCCTTCGCCCTGCTGAAAAGATCCTTTACACGCGGATCGTTCGGCGCGAACTCGCTCAGTATCTTTATGCGGGACAGCGCGTCCTCCTTGGAGCGGAAAACGCCCGTCGCGCCCTGAGCGCGCCTGACCTCGGCCTCGAATTCCTTAAGATAGATCTCGGCCTGCTGTATGCGCATGGTAAGGTTGCTGTCGTTGACCGAGAAAGTAGTACTGTCGACCATATTCATCACTCCTTTTCGATGATTGGATATTATACCATGTTTTGTCTGCGCAGTCAAACATATATCGCAGCGTATTGCCAAATCCCCGCGGGCATGGTATACTGTTTGCGACATCAAACAAAGGAGGCAAATCATGTACTGCACAAGAAAAGTAACCGATGACATCATCTGGGTGGGCGGGAACGACCGCCGTCTCTCCGTGTTCGAGGGCGTTTACAAATGCCCGACCGGAGTATCCTACAACTCCTATCTGATCAAGGACGATAAGACCGTGCTCATGGATACCGTCGACCGCGCCGTTTCCACGGTTTTCTTCGAGAATATCGAGCACGAGCTTGAGGGAAGGCCCCTTGATTACGCCGTCATCCAGCACATGGAGCCCGATCATTCCGCAACGCTTGCCGAGCTGGTGCTGCGCCATCCCGAAACGGTGATCGTGTGCAACGCGAAGCTTGCCGCAATGATAAGGCAGTATTTCGATTTTGACCTCGACTCCCGCCTAATGCTCGTCAAGGAGGGCGATACGCTTTCCACAGGCCGTCACACGCTCAATTTCGTAATGGCGCCCATGGTGCACTGGCCCGAGGTAATGGTGACGTTCGATTCGGATAAGGGCATACTCTTCTCCGCCGACGCCTTCGGCACCTTCGGCGCGATCAACGGCGCGCTCTTTGCCGACGAGGTGGATTTCTGGCACGACTGTCTTGACGAGGCCCGCCGCTATTACTGCAATATCGTGGGCAAATACGGCCCCCAGGTCATGGCGCTTTTGAAGAAGGCCTCGGGTCTCAAGATCAATATGATACTCCCCCTGCACGGCTACGTCTGGCGCGCAGGGCTCGGTGACTTCATCGACAAGTACGTCCATTGGGCCAGCTATGAGCCCGAGGAAAAGGCCGTCGTCATCGCCTATGCCTCCGTTTACGGCAACACCGCCAACGCCGCCGAGATACTCTCGTGCAGGCTCCGCGAAAAGGGCGTTCCGACCTATATGTACGACGTTTCCATGACGACTCCCGACTACGTCATTTCCGCCGCGTTCAAATGCAGCCACCTGGTGTTCGCCTCCACCACGTACAACGCGGGCATATTCGTCCGCATGGAGGAGCTGTTGCACGATCTGGCCGCGCATAACATACAGAACCGCAAGGCCGCCTTCATCGAGAACGGCACCTGGGCGGCGACGAGCGGCAAGCTGATGCGCTCCATCATGGAAAACTGCAAGAACATCACTTTCATGGAAAGCACCGTTTCGCTCAAGTCCTCCGTCAAGCCCGAAAAGATCGAAGACATAGAAGCGCTTGCGGACGAGATCGCAAAGGATTTCACAAAGCCCGTTCATTACTCCCCCGCCGCCGAAGACGCCGTTGAAACGAGGATCGATCCCGTGGCCTTCAACAAGCTCAGCTACGGCCTCTTCGTGCTCACCGCGCGTGACGGCGACCAGCTCAACGGCTGCATAATCAACACCGCGCAGATGCTCACCGACAATCCCAAGCGCATCACCATAGCAGTCAACAAGGCGAACCTCACTCACGACATGATTCTCAAGACGGGCGAATTCAACGTATCCGTGCTTACCGAATCCGTGCCCATGAGCGTTTTCGAGCATTTCGGCTTCCAGTCCGGGCGCAACACGCATAAGTTCATAAGCTTTGAGGATTTCGAGATGGCTCAAAACGGCATCCCCTACATCACCGCGCATACCAACGCGTTCTTCTCGGCAAAGGTCGTGGCCGCCGCCGATAACGGCACGCACACCCTCTTCACCGCCGAGGTGACGCAGGCCGAGGTGCTCGGCAGCGAGCCCTCCGTCACCTATGCCTATTACTTCGCGCACATCAAGCCCAAGAAGAAGCCCGTCGAAACGCAGAAGGCCGGCTGGGTGTGCAAGATCTGCGGCTACGTTTACGAGGGCGACGAGCTTCCCGCCGATTACGAATGCCCCATCTGCAAGCACGGCCCGGAGGACTTCGAGCGCATAGAGGCCGCTCCCGCTCCCAAGGGCCACAAATGGGTGTGCGAGATCTGCGGCTTCGAGTACGAGGGCGAAACTCTCCCCGCCGACTATACCTGCCCGCTTTGCAAGCACGGCGTTGAAGACTTCAGGCAGGTGTACTGAGATACTGAAGACTGAAAACTGAAGAATGAATAATGAATAATTATGGTTGAAATCCCCCTGTTGGGGGATTTCTTCATAAAAAACATCCCCGAAACCGGCCCGTTCGGGCTGTTCGGGGATGCTTGTTAACGGTGATTTTCAAAGGGTCTGCCGGTAAGCAAGCCGGGCGGCAGGGCAGCCGCTTAGCTGTTCCTTGTACGGGATCAGCTGACGCCGAGAGTCGTCCTCAGTATTAGTAACGCGTCCGCGGTATCGATCACGCCGTTGGCGTTGATATCACAGCGTACGAGCATATCGTCCCCGTATTCGAATATCCCGAGCGCGCATCTTAACGTAAGCAGCGCGTCGGTCGTATCCACTTCGCCGCCGGCGTCGCAGTCGCCGAGGAGGAAGGCTTCACCTTCGGGCACGAAGCGCGCCGCCAAGAACGTCTCGCCCGATAATTCGAGCGGATCGTGAGTGATCACGTATTCCAAATGGCCGTCGATATCCTCATATCCCGCAGAGCTGAACCCGCCGAAATCGGCCTCCTCCGAAACGAGCTCGCCGCGATCGTTGTACCAGCCGACAAAGCGGCAGCCCTCCGCGGGAACGGCGTGGACGTAATTCGTCCGCGGAGTTTCGCTCACCGATTCATAGTAGAAGCTCTCGTAACCCACCGTGCCCTCGCCTATGCCCTTCACCTCGGAAAGACGGGTGCTGCAGGCGTTCATGTCTATCCGCCTGAAGGAGTTGCCGCAGGCCGCTATCAGATTCAGCTTCGTATTGGCGGAAACGTCGATCTCCGAAAGGAGGTTCCCGTTTATATTGAGCTGCCTCAGCTCGTCGAGGCCGGAAACGTCCAGCTCGGTCAGCAGATTGTTCGCAATGCGAAGATCCCTCAGTAGGGGGCAGTCCCCCAACGCGATCCGCGTGATGCGGTTATCGTCAAGATACGCAAACTGCAGCTTGGGGAAGCCGACAAGCTCGATCCCCTCGATATCATTGCCGGTGAGGTCGAGCCATTTGAGCGCGGTGCAGCCCTCGAGCGAGAGCTCGCTTATCCCGCCGCCTATGCAGGTAACCTCGTTCAGCACGCCGCATCCGGAAACGTCGAGCGCGGTCATCGCCGTGTACTCCATGCTCACGGTTTTGAGCGCCTCACAGCCGGAAAGCGTCAGAGCGCCCGTAAGGGGCAGATATCCAACGCGGAACGAGGTCAGTCTGCGGGGTTCGTCTATGTTCCACGCGGCGACGTTGGTAATATAACCGCTCCACGGCGCGTATACCCAGGTCGCGGGATCGTCCGGGTCGTAGCCGGCGTTCAGCTTTTCACCGTTCCTCACGCCTTCGCAGTCACGGATCTCAAGGAACTCCCTCACGAGCAGATAATCATGCGCGTCATATCCTTCGGGAACGAACTCCCCCTCCGCAGCGACTGCGGCAATATTCGGGACCGCGAAAACGGCAGCGAAGAGCAGAGCGATAAATACCGATATGATCCTTTTCACTTCAAACAACCTGCCTTTCCTGCAATTATTATTGTCATAAAAAGCATATCGCACTTCCGGTGTTGAGTCAACCCGTTTGATATAATATATATTCGTTCCCGTGCCGAACATCGCCGAAGCACGGGAGCCGCGCGGGTCAGCGCGACCGCGCCACATGGAGCGTTAAGAAGGGGCAACAGTGTTGCGCCTTCAGCGGAATGCCGAAGCAGCTATGCTGCGAGGGAGAGGCGCCTTTGACGGGGCGGACCCGGCCGCCCGGCATAAATCTTTTCGAGCATTCACCGGATGCTCGAAATCGCATTGCGACCGATTTATGCCCTCCTGCGAGACATATCCCCGAAAATACAACAAAAAAGCTCTTGCAATGACTAAAAACCAATGCAAAGAGCTTTTTGCTTTGTAATCAGATTATTTGGGTATGGCTTACAAATACTGCCTTATGACCATTCGGCATACGGACGGCTGTTTTTTGTGTCACGAGAAGAGGCCCCGCTCACGCGGGGCCTCCGGATCGATCATCGCCGATCCTTCATAAGGCTCTTCGCCTGCTCCTTGCCCTCGAACACGATCATTTCAAGCCCCACCTCGGGAGTGATCATGCCGGTCTCGACAAGGCGGAACACGGTGTCGTTATGCGCAATGGCGGAGAAGCCCGTTTCCTTCTGCACCTTGACGGTGACGCGGATGGATATGGGCATATCCTCCATGTTCATCACCTGTCGGGCGGAGGTTTCGGCGCGCGCCGCGCCCTCGGGATCGGAGCGGTCGATATAGGTTTTGATGCAGCGAAGCCCCAGCGCGAACTGGCGCTCCAGCTCCAGCTCCTGCTCGACCGCCCTGCGGAACGCCGAATGCAGGCTCTTTGCCGCCATGCGGGCGCGCTTTGAGGATTTCTCCTGCAGCGCGGAGATCGCCGTGCCGCTGGTGACGCCGTAATTCGTCATCCCGCGCGACCACTCGTTAGCGCCCGACTCCTCCTTGATCGAATCGCGCATGTCGGCGATGTACTGTATGAGATAGCCGGGCAGGGGCGCTGTCTGGAACCAGGTGACGCCCGAGAGGTTGTCGCCCTTGTGCACCTCCTTTGACCAATCGCGCAGATCGTCTATATCGAAGCCCGAAGCGCCCGTCACGAGCAGCTTGTTGTGCGAGGAAAGCAGCGCGTTCTTCATCACCATCTGGTCGAGCTTGTCGGAATAGCGCTGGCTGGTCTCGTACATATCCACAAAGCCATAGCCCAGGCAGGAGCCCCTTCGCGGGAAGAGCGCCGTCACCACAAACGGATACTTGCCGTGGCGGTAGATCCCCTCGGGAAATGCCTTTCGGCTGTCCTCGAGTATTTTTCCGCCGGCCATTTTGACCATATGCACGCGGTATTTCCCGCTTTTTGCGTCATACTCCCTGAGCCAGCCTTCAACCAGCATCACGCTCCTGTCATAGCGCGGAGTGAGGAGCCCGTCGCGGTCGAGATCCATGAAGAGACCGTCGTCGGAAAGCTCGGATGCCGCATCCGGATAGTGCTCGCCGAACCATTCGCGGGTGCGGCGGGCGAATTTGAATATCGCCCTGCCGTCCTGGATATCGCTCACGAGCGGATCGAAGAGTATGCTGCCCGCGTCGATATGACGGATATAGGCCGAGCCCATGCCGCCCTCGGCGGAAGGATCGTAGCCGATCTCCTGCACGCCGTAGCCGCCCACGAGCAGATCGTGCGTAAGCGCCCGGTATTCCTCGTCATACGCGCAGTTCAGGTGGTTCTCGCGGATCACGCGGGTGAGCGTTTCCGCAAGCTCGGTGTAAGAATTGCTGTCGGCGGTGATGACCGCCTCGGGCACGTACTCGTCAAGGTCGGCGCGAACATTTTCGATCGCGCTGTGTATGACGGGCGTTACGGGGCGCGGCTCATTGGGATCGGTGACGGGCACGTCGAACCAGTGATCGCCGCGATAGATGGTCTCGCACCGTTCGAGCCTGGCGCGTTCCCCTGCATACGCCTCGTAGAATTCGCGGAAAAGGGCGTAAAGCCTGTCCGCTTCGGAAATATAAGCCTTGTTTTTCATATTGTTCCTTTCAAAATCAGCAGGCAAGATACCCGCCGCCTTCCTTTTTGTTAAGATCCAGGGGATCGAATGCGCTCCTTGTTTTTTTCGCCTTGGGCGGGACGGTTATCGGCCTGCTCATAAGCGCGTATCTGAGCGCTTCCGGCGCGTGATCGTTTCCGTCGCGCGCGTCCTCACGCGAATGCTCGTCGTACTGAAGCACGGGCAGCTCGCGTATGAGGTTCACGCACTCGGGAAAGCACTGCCATTTGGGCAGCCCGTCGGAGGATACCGCCATGTAATCACGCACGCGCTGCCAGCCCGGTATGCGCGAATTGTCGGCGGGCGAGACCGGCATGCCGCTCTTCTGGAACACCTCCGCAAGCGTTTCGCCCTCGAATCCGCCCCTGGTCACCATGGCCGCGCCCCTGTGCTGCCACAGATCGGGCGAGGCGACGGTATAGGCGATATCCTCGTTCCCGGTCAGCTCGATAACGCGCTTTGCCACCTCGCAGGCGCGCATCTGCCGCACGTACAGCTCGCGATAGGTCACCACACGCCCCTCGGGATCAACGGCGTGCCACAGCACGCAGCACGGATCGTTATATCCCCAGTCCATAGAGCGGAACCTTTTGTAATACGAGGGGATCTCGAAGGGCTCGATCACGTGTCTTTCGCGTGAGAATTCGCGGAAGAACTGCCCCGCGTGCACGTCCCAGTCGCCGTCAAGATGCGCCCGCCGCAGATCCTCGGGCAGCGCCATAAGTTGGCGCACATAGCCCGGATCGGCATTCAGCAGCACCTTGTTGTCGGTCAGCTTGGCGGGTATGAACACGTAATCCTCCGCCCGCTCGCCGTCCCTGTAATCACGGTCGATGAACAGGCGCTTCACCCATGCGTGCCCCACATTGCCGGGGTTGCAGGTGTAATACATCCTCGGCGTAAAGCCCGTGCGCGCCGTGCGGTTGCAGGTAGTCAAAAACTGCTGCTGTTCCTCGGTGAAATGCGTTGCCTCCTCCATACCGATGACCGCGTATTCCTGCCCCTGATACTGATAAACGTCCCCCGCGGTGTCGCAATAGCCCAGCTTTATGCGCGAACCGTTGGGAAAATCGAACACCCTTTCCGTCGCGCTGTATTTCGCAAAGCCGTTAAGCTCCCTTCTCAAGGGGATCAGGTGGTTTTCACGAAGCTCCGGAAGCGTGCGCCTCAGGAGCAGTATGTTAAGATCGGGGTAAGTCATCGCAAGCAGCACCAGCTTTCGGCGCATCGCCCAGCTTTTGCCGCCTCCCCTTGCCCCTCCGTAAGCCGTGTGCCGCGCCCGCGAAAGGAAGAATTCCCTCTGCCGCGGGTTAGGCCGGCCGTAAAGCACAAGATTCCTTAATTTGATCACTTCCTTCATATCCGGCTTGCAAACGCGCCCCTTTTGCGGTATCATAATTAAAGCTTATCACAGGAAGAAAGAGCTTTTTATGACCGAAAAGAGAGATTCCCGCGTAAGGGGCGTCGTCTGCGTGATACTCGCGTCGATGTGCTATGGCATTACGCCGATACTTTCGAACACCGCATTGAAGGGCGGTCTGCCGGGCGATTTCCTCGCCCGAATATTCGGGCAGGCCCCCGCTTTCATGCTGCTCGATCCTAAAAACGCCATGCCGAACGAATCCGTCGTGGGCTTCGGGATGGCTATCGCCTGCGTGTTCTCGCTCATAACTTGCCTCATCGGGCGAAAAACGCTCAGGGTCACCCGGCGGCAGGCGATCGAGATGGCGGCCTACGGCGGCGGCGGATTCACGGCAACCATGCTGCTGATATCATACGCCTACCTTTGCATCCCGCCGGGAACGACCATCGTTTTGAACTTCACCTATCCGATACTCGTGGCGGTGATATCCGCGATACTCTTCAAGGAAAAGCTCCGTCTGCCCGGCTGGATCGCGCTTGTGATCGCCATAATCGGCATAGCGCTCATATCCGGCCTGGGCGCTTCGGGAAGCTCCGCTCTGGGCAGCGATCCCGGCCTTGGAATACCCCTTGCGCTGCTGTCCGGCCTTGCTTACGCCGTCTATTTCCTTGCGGGAAGGCACGCTTCCTACGCCGGGCTCGATACCGCCGCGGCCAATTTCTATATCACCGGCTCCGCCGCGCTGCTCTGCTTCGGCATCGCTTTTGTCACGGGCCGTTTTCGTCTGCCGCCCACGGGCTTTTTGTGGCTCGTGCTGCTTTCAAGCGGCATACTGGGCTATATCGTGGGCTTAAGGCTCCTGCTTGTGGGGATAAGGCTTTTGGGCTCCACCCCCGCCGCCGCGCTCAACACGCTCGAGCCCGTATTCGCCTCGATAACCAGCATGCTCGTTTTCGGCGAAGCCATGTCAAGCATGAAAACATCAGGCGCGGCGCTCGTGCTCGTCGGCGCCCTCATCAGCATACTCTCCATGCGAAGGAGCTGATTTTTTGCCCCTGTCGGAGAGCGCGTCGAAGCTTCCGTTTGCCGCCAGCGCAACCACAACCGCGTTGACGGGTATCAGCGCCGCCTCCTGCCAGCAGGAGAAGCCGTGCGCAAAGCCCGCGCCGAGCATTATGACGAGTGCGAGCAGATAGCTTATCACCCTGGTCGGCAGCCTGTCCAACCACCTAACGCCCTTCAAAAACTGCGTGATGAGCGTGACGGCAAGCGTTGCCCCCGAATAGGTCAGGAGCATTTCCGAATCGAAAAAGCTGTCCATACTTCCTCCTTATTTGATCCCCAGCATGCTCTCAGCATGCGCCAGCACGAACGACTTGACGCCGTTTAACGTCACCCTGCCGCAGCGGCCGTCGGCCGTCCCGCAGTAATAGCCCAGCGAATTCAGCGCCTTCTGCAGATTCTCTATGCATTCGCCCTGTATCATGGGGCGTTTCAGCTCGAGCAGCACGGGCTCGTCGCGGAATTCCTCGTCATACGAGAGCTTTGCCGAAACAAGTCCCCGGTGCGTCCACGGGCGTTCGGAAAGCTTAGTCACCACAACGCCGTATCTTATGCCCCTTGCCTCGACCGCAAGGGGTTCGCCGTTCAGGAAGCCGCATACGAAGCCCACGTGCGACATGCGTCCCTCGCTGTTCATATAGAAGAGCGCCTCGCCGAGCTCGTATTTGCGCTCGACTTCCTCGATGCGTCCCCTTTCCGAGCACCACGCGCTGTAACAGTAGTTAGCTGTGACGTCGGCGCCCAGGAAACAGTCAAGCAGTCCCTGGCAGTCCGTCGCCCTGCGCGACAGGGCGACCCAGTTTTCGGTCACACGGGCATACGCCTCGGGCGACCAGCCCTTCTTTTTGTAAAAATTCTCATAACGCTCGGCAAGGAGCGCGTCAGAGACCTTGTTACCCGTTGTTCCATACAGGTATTCCCAGGGCTCCGTGCCGCATTCGTCGGGCGAAACAGGCAGATGGGCGCCCTCGGGTATGCTCTCGCGCTTGGCGTGCGTCAGTGCGAAAATGATAAAATCCCTTGCGTTTTTCACAGTTCCTTCCTTTCGTTCCCGTTCCCGCGGAGCCCCCGAAAAGGGGCTCCGCGTTGCTTTTGTCAACCGACGTTCCTGCCCTGCAGCCTGATCGTCATGCCGGATCCGAACCGGCCCGCATCGGTGCCGGCGCTTATGGTGACCGCGGAGTATTTCGCGTTGTTCCCCAGCTTCAAAAAGGCCTTCTGCGGAGTCCTTACCGTTGCGAAAGCGGTCGAGGCGTCGGTGCTGCCGCATTCCCTCTCGTAAAGCGCAAAGCCCTCCTCCATCCTTCTGAGGTTGACTATGCACATATTGTCAGCCGGGACCGCGACGTCCTTCAGCATAAAGTTGGAATCCTTTACGGCATTGGAAGAGCCGTTGACGGATATGTGTGCGATGGTGGAGTTTTTCATCGTTCCCACCAACACGAGCCTCAGCTCGTCCCACTCGAAGGGCGCGCCGCTCGAATCCGAATCGAGCGTAAAGCCGCTCACGTCGGAGCTGAGCGAAAGCGTCTTCAAGTCCGTCCAGGGGTTGTCGAAGGCCAGCTTCTTCCAAACGAAGCTCGGTTCGCCGGCGCTTATGGCCATATCGGTACAGATATAGGCCGCATTCCCGTTCCTCACAACGTACACCCTGCCCACGCTGTCGCCGTCGGCGCCCGTGGGCGCGCTGTTCACGGCCTTGATCCCCACGCCGGCATAAGCTATATGCTCCTCGAGCGCGGCGCCCCTCAGGGCCTCGGCTATGATCCTTTCGGCCTCGGCAGCCGCTCTTTCGGCCTCGGCGGCCTGCCTTGCGGCCTCAGCCGCCTCGACCTCCGCGAGGAATTCCGAAAGCGTCGGAAGCTGGGGCATGGCGTGGATCGCATCGTCGTTCAGCATCGCCGCGCGGCACCTGAAATTGAACTTTGCGGTGGTGACCAGCACGTCCTCGCTGCCCATGCCCGATGATCTGTCCGCCGTGGAGGAATAAAGCTGAAGCTCGCATTCCACCAGGCCGGGCGCGAACGATGACGGCGCCAGCGCGATCGTGATATTGCTTCCGTCGAGCGTCACCGAGCCGTCCTCGCTGTCCTGCACCGAAACGCCCCTGGCGGAAGAGAACACCGCCATCACGCGCAGGCCGGATACCGATACCGCTTCGCCGTCATCGGTGAGCGAGATCGCAAGCACGTTGCCCGTGTCGCCGTCCACGACCTCGATATCACGCTTGCCGCAGGGGCGTTTGAGGTCGAGCGGCAGCTCGAATTCCTTTAATTGGGTATTGCCCGCCATCGTTCAACGCCTCCCAACGGACCGTAGTATATGGCCGAGCCCGAAAGGCCGCCTTCGGTCATGTACTCGTTGTAAAGATCCTCGTAATCCGTCTGCGGCAGATTGTACTGCACCTGCCAGCGGCGCAGCCTCCACGTCCTCTGGTCGCTCGTGAAGAACATATAGCGTTCGGAGGGTGAAAGCCCCTTCAAATACGAGGCGTACTGGTTATAGGTCGCGTTCGAGGAAAGATAGGAATAATCCCCGTCATACCATTTGCCGTCGAAATACGCGCCGTTCTTGTTGTGCCCGTAGCGGGGGCCTTCGTCCTTTGATGAGCCGCCCGAGCCCGAGGATCGGGACGAGCTCCTTGAGCCCGAGGAGCTTCTTCCGCCGGACGATCTTGCCGCGGCGGATATCAGCGCCGCTTCCCTCTGCGCGGCGATCGTCATGCGCGTCCTTTCAAGCTCGCCCTCGATCTGCTGCATTGCCGTGAGCGCCTTGTAAAGATACTCCGCCATCGACGATGAATACTCGCCCTCGAGCCTTATCACGTCGGAATCGGCGGAGGCGCGCTGCCTGTCCTTCATCGAGGAGATATAGCTCGAGCCGCCCATGCCGCGCGCATATGCGTCGGCGTCGATCTCGGCCATGTTCTCACGCGCCTTGCGCTCCCTTGCGGCGATCGCCTCGTCGACCGACGGACGAAGGAAGCTTTCGAACAGCCCGTAGAGGGATTCGAAAGTGGGTATGCTCGTGAGCCCGTAGGACGCGAGCTTATCGTGCAGTGCGCCGTAAAGCTCGGACAACCCCTTGTCAAGGTCGTATTCCGCCTTCTTGGGCTGCGGAGCCGCTCCGTTCCCCGCGTCGCCGCCCTTGGGCGCCGCCTCGGCGCCGCTGTTCACGCTGAACGAGGGCTCCCTGCCGCCCGCCTCCGCGGCCCCGGCGCCGGGCTCCTTGTCCCGGCGCGGGTTTTCCTGTTCCTCAAGGTCGGAGAAGGGCTTGCGGGCGGTCCTGAAGCTGAGTCTGAACCTGCTCATTTTGCCGCCCCCCTGCCGTCAGGAAACGGTGTGCTCGATCTTGACGAGCCAGAGATCGTTGAGTATCACCGCCGCGTAGGCCGTGACCTTGGCGCCTACGGTCGCGCGCTGATCGAGGGGATCGGCGGTGCCGGAGGAGCCGTGGGGCTTGACTATGAGCTGCACTGCGCCCTTGCCGTCAACGTCCACAACGCCGTAAGCGTCCTTGCCGAACACGAGCGCGGCGTGAACGGGCAGCGCCGCCTTTGTGGAAGAGTCGACCGCGCCCGCGTCCTTCGACCAAACTATCGCGTTGGCCGTGAGAGAGGCCGCGGCGGAGAGCTTGACGGTGTTGTTTGCGGCGTTAAAGGAGCCGGTGGAGGCGAGCGTGTATTCGTCGGAGCCTATCATGATCTTGTTGCCGCCCTTGGAAAGATACGCGGCCTCGGCTTCGGTGGGAGCGTTCTTCAGAACGAAAGTGGTCGTGCTGCTGGTGGCGGACTTGACGGCGTTGAGCACGGACTGCTCATACACCTTTGCCTCGGTGCTCTCCACGAACACCACGCCATAGAGCCTGCCGATCTCGCCGGAATAGATGGCCTCCGCGTTGGAATAGGCGGAAACGTTCTTCCAGTTCTCGTCGTTCTGCAGATCGAATGTAGCCTCGGGAGAACAGATGCATACGAAATGCGGCTGGCGGCCGTCTTCGCAGAAGGGGCGCGCCTTGTTCCTCTTAAGGGTGCGCACGGCCTTCCTTATCTCCTCCACGGTAAGCTTGTCGTCGGCGGTCAGCTCAATGCGGCCCGCCGCGCCGCCCGCGTACTGCACGTTGGTCGTGGCGCACATGGCGTCCCTGGTCACCCACTCCACCACGGTGCCTATCTGCTCGCCGAGCAGCTCCGCGGAATCGTTTATCACGGAATCATAGGCGGTGAGGTCGAGCAGGTCGGATACCTCGACGTAAGCGCCGTACTGCTTTACGGTCGCCTCCACGTTGGACTGCGAAAGGGACTGTCCGGTGGGGGTTTCTCCCTCTGTCAGCCCATTTACGGCCGCATTGGGATCAAAAAGGTTCCATCTGCGGAAATTGACGTGGCTGCCGCTGTTGCGGGGCACGGGGCGCTTCTGGCCGAATTCGGCGTGCACGAACCTTGTTTTTGCGCTCTCCAGGAGTTGCCTGTCGTAATAGGTCACGGGGAAATTCCCGCCTGCGTTCATTGTTGCGATGGTGTTGATATTGCCTGCCATTTTCTTTTTTCCTTTCCTTATCGATTAAAGTCTGATCCTTTTGCCGTCCGCGGCAGCCTTCTTCAAAAGCTTCTTGAGCCTTGCAAACTGCTCGGCGGACATCTCGGAGTAATCCATGGGCTCGGCGTTCGCCGCGCCCGCCTTCATGGGCACGGGCATGCGCGCGTCATCCCCAAAGGGGTTCACGCCGTCCTCGTCCCCGCGCAGCATACCGCGCACGTCATCCGCGGCCTCGGGCTTTTCCACGCGCTTGGGGCCGTGCTCCATGCCGTTCCACTCACCCAGCAGCGCGTCCACAAGCTCGTCCTCGCTCACTCCCTCCACGCCGCCAAGCGTTTTGAGCAGCGCCGAGCCGAGCCTTTCGGCGGCGCTCGGCTTGTAAGCTTCCTTCTCCCCTGCCTCGGGCTCCGGCTTTGCGCCCATCAGGTCGAGCATCTGCTTCAAACTGTTCTTCTTCATTTGTTCCTCCTTATGGTTTTTGGATAAAAAGAAGCAAGCGGGGGCGTTTTTTGCGGATCACCGCTCAAAACGCTCACGTCAACGCTTGCTTCACAATAATATTATAGCACATATGTTCTATGCTTGTCAACAGCTATTTAGAATATTTGTTCGTATTAACCAATATATTTTTTCATTTGTTGAAATAGCTTGAAAAATAAATTTAAAGCGGTTATAATCTATGGCGGCAAGAACAGCGGGTCTGTGGTTGAAAGTCGAAGCCAGTCGCAGGCGAAGCGATCCACGTAAGCGGGGCAAAGCCCCCGTGAGCATGGTGCGGTTTAGAAGTAAGTCCTGTCAGCAAAAGCTGAGACCGCGTGTAGTGAGAGGCAGTTTCCGGGTAGCGATAGCGGCAACAGGCGAGTGTGGGGTCAAAGACCAGGTCAGCCGTTGTTCAAGCTAAAAATATTTCTAAGGGGATTAGGATCCATCATGTTTGAAGACAAGGTACTGGTTTGCAAGGACTGCGGCGCTGAATTCACCTTCACCGCCGGCGAACAGGAATTTTACGCCGAGAAGGGCTTCCGCAACGAGCCCACCCGCTGCAAGGCCTGCAGGCAGGCTCGCAAGAACGCTTCCCGCGGCGAGCGCGTAATGTATGACGCCGTCTGCGCGCAGTGCGGCGCTCCCACCAAGATCCCGTTCGAGCCCAAGACCGACCGTCCCGTTTACTGCAGCGCATGCTTTGCGGCACGCCGCGGCGAGTGATCAAGACGGAGCCGACTATCCGGTTGGTCTTCCCAAAGGGCAAACCGTACGGACTATAGGCAAAAAAAGCCGATGAAGCAACCGCTTCACCGGCGTTTTTTATTTGTCGCCCGGCAGGCGACCTCCTACCCGCCGCCCGCGGTTATAATGTGCTCAACAAAAACAACCGGGAGGTACAAAACAATGAAAAAGGATCTTACCGAAATAGTATTCATACTTGACCGCAGCGGCTCCATGGGAGGGCTCGAATCCGACACCATAGGAGGCTTCAACTCGATGCTCGAAAAGCAGAAGAAGGAAAAGGGCGAGGCGATCGTCTCCACCGTGCTCTTCGATCACGAGAGCGAGGTGCTTCACGACCGCATACCCATCGAAAAGGTGGAGCCCATGAACGAGAAGCAGTATTACGTGCGCGGCTGCACCGCGCTGATCGACGCGATGGGCGGCGCCATCCGCCACATCAGGAACGTGCACAAGTACATCCGCGAGGAGGACGTGCCCGAGCACACCATCTTCATAATCACCACCGACGGCATGGAGAACGCCAGCAAAAAGTATTCCTCCGACGAGGTAAAGAAGATGGTGAGCGAGCAGAAGGAGAAGGGCTGGGAGTTCCTCTTTCTGGGTGCGAACATCGACGCGATCGAGACCGCCAAGCATTTCGGCATCGAGGAGGACCGCGCCGTCACCTACCGCTCCGACAAAAAGGGCACACGCATGAATTACAAGGCCGTGGGCAGCGCGATATCCGCAATGCGCTGCGAGGCGTGCCTTGACGCAAGCTGGAAGCGCGAGATAGAGGAGCGCGAGGACTGAACACGATACAACAGCACAAAAAAGCCCGCAGCCGCGGGCTTTTTGCTTCTTACCCGTTTTCACACAGGCTTACCTTTAATTCACCAAAGCAGCCTCATTAAAACCTACTTTGATAATCGTTTGTTCTCCATAATGCTTTTTATCCATTTAATCTCTTATTAAAAAGGAATGCGTTTTGCTTAGTCGGGCGGATCGTATCCGGCATGGTGGCGACGGTCTCGTATGGGCGGAATACGACCTTTTCCTCCTTCTCGGGCTCGAGAGGGGGGTACTCGGGGATCGCCGTCATGATTTCGTTTTTGAGCTTGGCAAGATCGGCGTCCGCCCTGTCGATCCTGTGGTATTTTTCCATCAGCTCATAGCGGAGCGAGGCCATTGCGTCGCGCAGGGTGCGTATGCCCTCCGCCTTGTCCGCAAGCGCACGGCCTAATATCGGCTCTCCGAAAAGCGCGTGGCAGACCATCGTATCGCGGTCGTAGTCGAGCGCAAGCGGGATTATTTGTGCGTCAGCGGCGGAGGCTACGTCGATTATGCCCCACTTCATATTGAGCATCAGGAGGTTGTCCGTGAGGTTCCATGTCCCCTCGGGATACCAGCAGACGGGCGTGCGCGTTTTGAGCTGGCGCAGTATCTTTTGCTTAACCGCCGCTCCGCTGCGCTTATCAAACCTGTCAACGTAAATAACGCCATTAAGGCGGAAGAAAAACCTGTCGTCGAGCCCGAGCCGCTGCTTGCCGACGAGCGGTATAATGTGCCTTCCCGTCGCTTTCACCGCGTCGGGCACGTCGAAGCTGTTGGAATGGTTCGCGGCAAAGATTATAGGCTTGCCCTCTGCGGGCGAATACGCGTTTTCCGTCACGACTTCAAAAGCCATCTTGCTTTTCGCTAGCGATATCAGGAATTTATAAGCGAATTTGTCCCAAAGCGTGGAGTCGATCCAATCGTTCACGAATGCCCTCCCAAATAAAAAAGTGGCACAGCCGAAGCCATACCACCGAAAAACGCACAGCTTCGATTGTTGCCACACAATCCTCTACACCGCAAGCGTATGTAAAGACGAAGAGTGCATTTTTGCCAAAGCAAAAAAGCACATACGCCTTGCGGTTCGATATAGGATTGTGTGGCAGTTACAGTATAGCATTCTTTTCTCTTTGTTTCAACTATATTTAGGAAATCAATGCAGATATTCCGTATATACGGCTCCCTCGCTCGTTTTCAAAGGGCAAATAATGATCCCCCGGCGATGCCGGGGGGTATTTCATTTTCGGGCATAGCCCTCATATTACTGGCTGCCCACACGTGGGCATAGGGTGCCTGTCAGCATGCAAAGGATGACTTGCTACCCGTTAACGGGTTCCATTTCTGTGTTGCTTTTCCAATCTGTCTTCTGCACACAATTACTAGTCTGCATACAAACTTCTCGGGTTTGTGAAATTTGTACATTCCCTTTCATTGCCTCGCTCTTGCATTCTTGGATAACTCATCTATCTATGCTATAATTGTTATGGAGATAGATCCACTTCCGTTTTCTATTTCTGACCTCCTGATGTGTTTTCAGCGTAACTGGCAGGTCACGCTTGTGCTATAACACATCAGGAGTTTTTGTAACTG
Organism: Clostridia bacterium; assembly: GCA_017541305.1. Taxonomy (GTDB): domain Bacteria; phylum Bacillota; class Clostridia; order Christensenellales; family CAG-138; genus UBA3857. The sequence continues at coordinate 121,567 of JAFXZJ010000041.1, forward strand.
TATCAACGGTAAACCTATACGGAACCCCGCCACTATGGCGGGGTTTTCGAGATACAAGAACAGCCGGTCGGGCGCATCCGCTTAAAGGGTGCGCCCGACCGGTTTTATCATTCATTCGGTGTTATTTTGTAAGAAAAACCTCCGTGGGCGACAGCACGTTTTCATCCCCGCTCCCAACGCCCAGGCAGCCGTTGCCGTTCCAGCCCCAGGCGAATATCCTGCCCTCGGCGTCGATGGCATAGGTGCGCGCAAAGAGCTCCACCGAGTCGGTGCCGTCGTCGTAATCGATGTATTCCACGTCAAGATGCGTGAATACCGTGCAGATCCCCTTGAGGCCGATATCGACGAAGCCGAACCTTGTCTCCTCCGTACCGTCGCCCAGCGGGCAGTGCATGAAATCAAACTCGATACCCGAGCCGGTCGCAAGCACCCGTCCGTCATAGGTGACGATGAACGTATGTGCGCCGTTTGTGAAGAAGGATCTCACGCCCTCGGCCACGCATTCGGGGTCGCGGCTTTCGTTATCCTGCGCCTTGCCGACGAGCGCGTTGGAGAAGCCCGGCCCCCATGACCACAGCTCGCCGTTTGTCTTTAGGGCAAAATTATAGCTATAGCCCCAATCCTCGTCCATCTCCCAGCCGCAGCTTATCCGCGCGACGCCGTCCATGATATGCACGAGCTTTTCGAGCTGATCGTCGGGGACCTCGTGGAAATCGCCTTCCCTCGCATACGACCAGAGCGAGCCGTCGTTTTTGAGAATGTAAGCCGTGTTGTCGGCGATCTCGACCTGGCGCACGTCGCCGCAGATGGGTTCGAAATCGCCATTGTAATTCACGCAGCAGAGCATGCCGTCGGAGCGCTCCACGAAGTTTCCCCAGCGGTCGAACGCCCTGCTCACGCCGTCCGCTTTCTTTATCCATTCGGGAGAACTGATCCACAGCTCGCCGCCGTTCCTTATAAGGCAGCCGCCGTAAAAGCTCTCCACGTCCTCGAACAAGAGCTCCGGTTCCGCCTCGGCGCCAAGACGGTAGAGGTCGCCTGCCTCAGTCAGCACGTACACACGGTTATATTCCTTGTAAACACCCTTGACGAAGTGCATGAGCTCCACGGGCCTTGTCGCTTCATCCGTGCTGCCCATGCCAAGCTGGCCGCTGTCGTTGCGCCCCCAGCCCCAGAGTATGTTGTCGGCGCTCAGGGCAAACACCGTTTCGCCGACTATCACGGGCGTTATGCCGTTCGACACGAACACCGGAGCGTGCTTATCCTCCGTGGAGCCTATGCCCAGCTGACCGTATTCGTTATTGCCCCAGCCATAGACCGTGCCGTCGGGACAGATGAGGAACGCCGTGCCCCCGTTTTGTATTATGCGGGGCAGATCGGCGTCAGCGGGCCATTCGGGAACGGGCGTGGATACGGGCTCGTCCGTGGGCGCGGGCTCATCCGTCACGACGGGCACTTCGGTAAGCGCGGGCTCATCCGTCGCGGGAGCCTCGGTCGCGGGGGCTTCCGTCGGCGCTTCCGTGGGCTCGATCATGGCCGCAGGTGAAACGGTGCACGCCGCAAGCGGCAGAGCGAGCAAAAGAATTAGTATGAATGATACTGTTCGTTTCATAATAACCTCCGAAATACGGTGAACATGGTTCACCCGTTCTTACTTATATAACGCACGAGCGAGAAAAAAAGATGCATTTTTTTGATCGGATACGTTCTCCCTCGAGCTTCGATATAACGAAGTTCGCCATCGAGATTGTGATATCCGACGTAGTCCCTTTCCCGTGATAAGCCGGAAGGCAGAGCGATCGCCCTGCCTCCCGTTCTTTATTCATTTCAGTCCTTCATGTGCGCTTTATAGTAGTTCATCAGGTTGCCCTCAAGCAGTATCTCCTTCTCGTCGGGGGTAAGGCCCTTGATATCGAGGGTGATATCCTTTACGCCTTCCTTGGCGATCACCTTGGCGGGAACGGTTTCAACGCCTTCCTCAACGGCCTTGCGGATGCCGGGCACGAATACGAAATCGCCGCACTCATAGGGGAACTCGGCGCCTTCGGGAAGAGTGAAGGGCAGTATGCCCCAGTTGATGCAGTTGGAGCGATAGCGCTTGGTGGCGTACTCATAGCAGATGTTGGCAAAGCCGCCCAGCACGCGCTGACAGGAGGCGGCCTGCTCGCGGGCGCTGCCGTCGCCGGGCTTGTTGGCGAACACGCAGGAGCCGAAGCCGGTGCTCTTGATAAGCTCGTCGGCGTCGCCCACCTGAGCGAGGGCGTTCATTATCCTTTCGGGCTTCTTGCCGTCGCGGCGCTCGAAATCCATCGCCATGACCTGCTTGGAGCGGCCGACATATTCGGGCACGCGGCGCGAAAGCGCGAACTCGGCAAGCCTTAAGGGATTGGAGCGGTAGGAGCTGGTCTCGCCGGAGGGGATCAGCTCGTCGGTGGTGGTGACGGGATCGCGTATCACGGCGTCAAGCTCTAAGAGCACGTTGTCGGTGAGGGCATACATCGCGGGCCAATCGGTGATGTTGGGTCCCAGCTTGAGCTCGACGGAAGGATCGGCCTTGTCGAAGCCGTTGTAGACGCGCTTGTCATAGACGGCCTTGTCGAAGTGATATTCGTAATGCACGTCGTCCCAATCGATATCGGTGGCGGCGGTGATGGCGCCGTGATTGCGCGCGGTGGCGGCAATGGAGCGGGAATCCATCAGCGCGACCGTGGAGATCTGGCCCTCGCCGGGCTTGGAGCCCTCGCGGTTGGGGAAGTTCCTGGTGGTGTGGCGGAGCGAGAGGCCGTTGTTGGCGGGCACGTCGCCTGCGCCGAAGCACGGGCCGCAGAAGCTCTGCTTGATTATGGTGCCGCTCTCGAGCAGCTTTTCGGTCATGCCGATGCGGGTCAGCTCGAGGCTGGTGGGAACGCTGGTGGGATATACGCTGAAGCCGAAGTAGCCGTCGCCCACGTCATAGCCGTCCATGATCTCGGCCGCGGCGACGCAGTTGTCGAAGGTGCCGCCGGAGCAGCCCGCGATAACGCCCTGATCGGCATACACCTTGCCGTCGACCACCTTGTCGGTCAGCTTAAGGTGCACCTTGGCGCCGAACTTCTTTTCGGCCTCGGCCTCGACCTTCTTGAGTATCTCAACGGGATTCTCGAGGAATTCGTGGATGGTGTAGGCGTTGGAGGGATGGAAGGGCAGCGCGATCATGGATTCGATCTTGGAAAGATCGAGCTCGATCATGCTGTCGTAATAAGCGACGTCCTTGGGATAAAGCTTTTTGAAGCCCTCGGGACGGCCGTGGATCTTATAATACTTCTCGATCTCGGCGTCGGTCTCCCAGATGGAGGAGAGGCAGGTGGTCTCGGTGGTCATAACGTCGATGCCGTTCCTGAAATCATAGGGCAGGTTTTCGATGCCGGGGCCAACGAACTCCATGACCTTGTTCTTTACAAAGCCGTTCGCAAAGGTCGCCTTGACGAGCGCCAGCGCCACGTCGTGCGGGCCAACGCCCTTCTTGGGCGCGCCGGTGACGTAAACGAGCACCACTTCGGGCGCGTTGATATCCCAGGTGTTCTTGAGCAGCTGCTTGACCAGCTCGGGGCCGCCCTCGCCAACGCCCATGGTGCCCAGAGCGCCGTAACGGGTGTGCGAATCCGAGCCCAGTATCATATTGCCGCAGTTGGCCATCGCCTCGCGCGCATAGCTGTGAATAACGCTCTGATTGACGGGAACGTAGATGCCGCCGTATTTCTTGGCCGCGGAAAGGCCGAATACGTGGTCGTCCTCGTTGATGGTGCCGCCCACGGCGCAAAGGCTGTTGTGGCAGTTGGTCATTGCATAGGGGATGGGGAATTCCTTAAGGCCCGAAGCCCTTGCCGTCTGGATAATGCCGACGTAGGTTATGTCGTGGGACATAAGGCAGTCGAAGCGTATCTTCATCTTCTTCGCGTTGTCCGAGGTGTTGTGCGCCCTCAGGATCTGATACGCGATGGTGTTCTCACGCCCCTGCTCGGGGGTAACGCCCTCGACGGGCTCGCACTGGGGCTTGCCGTTTACAAGGTATACGCCGTTTCCGTAAAGGTCGATCATGGTACTCTCCTTTTTGAAATGCATTGATCGGCATATGCTGCCGTACACAGTAATGATACTATAAAATATCGTATATTTCAACAGGAAAATAAGATATGATGAAAAATCGAAAAACCCCGCGCGGCAGGGCAAAGGCACAAGCCGCGCGGGGTCGGGGGGGTAAACAAGTCCTATCACCAAAATAGTTTAGTGCCTCGGTAATTGTCCGTTGGGGCGCATCGTTGACCCGGGTCGCTCTCCTGATAAAACCGATCTGGGCTCCATGGGGCTGCCGTCGATCGCGGAGAAATATGCCTGCTGCTCCCTGATCACGTTCATATCGTCGCTCAGCGTATACTCCACCTCCCACATCGGCATATAGATCCCCGACTCGGTCTTATCCTTATAGCAGGTCAAGCCGTAAACAAGCTGTATCGCCGAAACGTTGATTATGCGCTCATCGCTTACGAACCCGAATCTGTAACACAAATGATCTTCAACCCTCTCGATCAGGCTGTCGAAATCAATGAACGGCACGTCCTTTTCCATCTCATCGACGATCTCGGTGAGGCCAACCAACATTACGCCTGCGATTCCTTCTTTGCCAACTATTATCCTTATCGTTTCCATGCCATCCCATGGCGCACCAACCGACGAAGCCATGCCTTTATCTATCACAATCATATGATACATGGCCTTCCTTTCGTCTATCGTCATGGTTTTTCCTATGCTTCTGACGTAATTGAGCTTCCAATAACTGCCCGTCCATTCATAAGTGTTTATTGCGTGGCCCGCCATATCGTCAGCAGCCATAAGTGAATAACCGTCAAAGCCCATAGCCTGTAAAAAGTCTTCCGCCTGACGTATCGCTTCCTCTTTGGTTATACTGTTTTCTCCCGCCTGAGCCAACTCCTCCGGTGTGAGGACCCTTTTTTCATATGTCCACAGATAGGGAGTTATATCGTACGCAATATGATTTATGCCATTAACAACCAAGAATCCACACGAGCCGTCTTTCCTCTCGAGATAGTATGGCCTGTAAAGCTCAAGCGGTAAGTCCATGTTGACCGGGATCTTATTCGGTTCGTCAGGCGCCGCTTTATATTCTTCCTGAACATCCCTAATAGTGCTTGCGTCGATCTCCAACACAGAGTCCGCTTGCCCATGGTAATTCATCATCGCCTCAAGCTCAACGCTTATCTCTTTTTTTGTACGTTCCCATGCGTAGTAAACCACAGAATCGGGGCACAAAAAATATATTAAGTGTTTCATCAGATCTTTATCCTTGATTATGTCTCTTTTTTTAACTTCATACACAGGGAAAACACCCTCCCTGTCAAATGAAACGTCCGCATCGATCTCCATAGATACCAGATCGGAATAAGCAAACCTGTCGACCTTACAATGCTCAGGTATACCCTCGCGGGTATCATAGTAATAGATGGGGCCGATCTCGGCCGAATCGGTGCTGTTAGGGTCAGGCGTGTTCCTTTTGCCCATGCCTGCCTGATCCGCTTCGCCTTGATTGATTATTATGTCGTGATCCGGCGTTGGCTGGCACGCGCAGAGGAAGAGCGTGAGTATGCAGAGAGTTAATGCTAAGATGCGTTTCATTTGTTTGGTTCTCCTTTCGGTTGATTGGGTGCACCTTGCGGGAGGTGATAATATCCCTCTACTTATATAGACAGATTTTTTGGGCGAAAATTACACCCTTTTTAAAATATATTTTGGCTGAGTACCATTTTTGGTACTCAAATGCCCGTTTTCGTACGGTCGTACGAGAAAATCGGGGGTTTGGGGCGGCTGTCGGGCTGCCCTCCACGCCCGGGA
>JAFXZJ010000042.1 GCA_017541305.1 Clostridia bacterium
TCCCGGGCGTGGAGGGCAGCCCGACAGCCGCCCCAAACCCCCGATTTTCTCGTACGACCGTACGAAAACGGGCATTTGAGTACCAAAAATGGTACTCAGCCAAAATATATTTTAAAAAGGGTGTAATTTTCGCCCAAAAAACTGTCTATATAAGTAGAGGGACATTTTCGCCTCCCGCATACGATCCCTCAGTCGGCTTCCGCCGACAGCTCCCTTTACGCAAGGGAGCCATCCTGCCAACCGAAAGGAGAACCAAACAAATGAAACGCATCTTAGCATTATCCCTCTGCATACTCTCCCTCTTCCTCTGCGCGTGCCAGCCCACGCCCGAGGTGGAGCCGGTGCCGAACAAGGGCGACGACGTTATGGGCGAGAAGATACATACCACTCCTGTGCCCAAGACTCCCGATCCTAACGCGACCGATGATCCCGCTTCCACCGGCGATCCAGACGTAACGGAGGTCCCTTTCGTAATACCGCACATCGACGTTCCCGAGCACTGGACGGAGGTGCTGACCGTCCCCGCGAACGGCACCAAGGTCTATATCGACGCCGACATCGAGTATAAGGACGCTGCTCACCCGGTATATCTGATAAAGGATGCAAAGGAATTCGACAGAGATATAACAAATAAGATGCTGAATCTTTTCGGCAGGGGGTTCAAATGGAGGCCCATAGATACCACAAGAGAGGAGCTCCTTGAAAAGCTTGAAAAACTGATGAAGGCAGACGAGAGCGACGTAGAGATGGATGATATGTACCCGGACGCCGCTGAAAAGGAAAAGGAAGAGGCGATTGCCGAGATCATGAAAAAGCTGCAGGAGCTCGATCCCGATACGGTGTGGGAAGATATCAAGAGCGCGGATGATATCCCTTTCGGTTTAGGCGTACTCACCGACGGTAAAACGGATATCAGCACAGACAGAACATGGGAATATTACAGCATAAGCCGACACGGGACGAACGTCAAAACCGCCGGTCAGTTGGAACTTGTCACGGAGATGTTCGATAAAAACCTTGAGCATGGTATCCATGTGCCCCTGAATGAATTGATACCGACCCCCGCGATGGAAAAGGAGGATGCGATCAAGTTTGCGCAAACGATGCTGAGGGAGCTTGGGATGGAAGATCATTATGAATTGTCTTCCGTAACCGTGTGCCAGACCGAAAAAAATGATACCAAAGAAGTATTGGAAGTTGGGTGGCGAGTTGCATTTGGGCTTAAAACCAACGGAGCCACGCCGTTTGACGTATCGTTGTATGCTCTTAACGGCCAATGGGTAGACGATAGTATCAACGGAGACGAAGAGGCAATGAGCTTCAGACCCGGCACAAGGTATGAACGACTGCATTTCGATATCGCTGACGGCGAACTGATCGGGATCACGTGGCAGTATCCGCAGGAGATCATATCGATCGAGAATCCTGCGGTCGAGCTGCTGCCGTTCGATACGATAAAGGAGAGGATCAAGAAAAAACTCGAATACGGTCTTTCATGGAGCAGCGGCGCGATTAACGATATTCATGTGGACAGGATATTCCTTACGTATCTTAAATCCGAAATGGCCAATGATATCACCGCGTATTATTATACGCCGATGTGGTGCTTCGTATCTCATGCAGATAATAATGTGCCAATGCAGGAAGGTGTGACTTTTATCAACGCTATCGACGGATCCTTCGTGCAGTTCAACGGCTGAGCTTTGATGAAACGATGTATTGTTTCTTTCTCGCGATCGACGGCAGCGTAGTAGAACCGAGGATTCAAACAAATCTCGGAGGATATTGATCTCTTAGCCCCCCGACCCCGCGCGGCCCGAGCCTTTGCTCTGCCGCGCGGGGTTTTTTATCAAAGGGGGCGGGACCGCATAAAAAAGCTCCCTTTGGGGAGCATGGATGCGCAGATGAGGATCACAGCCCGAAGGGGGCTTCGGCCGAGAGCGTGAGGCCATTGAGCCTTTCAAGGCAGGAGCCCTTTTCAAAATGCAGCTCGAGCCTGACCGCGGCAAGCAGGAGCGGCGCGCGCCTGAGCAGGGGGCGGAAGCGCGGATCGCGGTTGACCTCCCTGGAGCCGTATTTATCGTCGCCTATTATGGGGCAGCCGATATGGGCGAAGCTTGCTCTGAGCTGATGCGTGCGGCCGGTGACGAGGCGCGCCTCGATGAGGCAGGCGCCGCCGCTTTGCTTTATGACGCGGTAATCGGTGATCATTTCGAGCGAGTTCTTGACCGGCTCGTCGAATACGCGCATGAGCCCGGACGCGGGATCCTTTACGGCATAGAGCCTGAGCGTGCCCGAGCCGCTTGGGGGACAGCCGCAGGTGATCAGGCGATAATACTTATCTATCGCGCGGGCGCGGATGGCGGAATCGAGCGCCTCTTTCGCGCCGGTATTTCGGGCAAAGAGTATGAGCCCCTGAGTTTTGGCGTCGAGCCTGTGCACGGGGAAGCATGTAAAGCCCGCGGCCGCAAGACGCGCCTCGAGCGTATCGGAGCCGCCGTCGGCATTGGCAACGGTCACGCCATCGGGCTTATTCAGCACGATCACGTCCTCATCGGAATAGGGACAGTTAAGCCCCGCGTTGAGCAGGCGAAGCTCGTTGGAAAAGCGCTTGAACAGGCCGTAATCGGGCACAGCGGTGAAGGTCATGCGCTCGTGCAGGGTGGGATGCTCGAACGAGAGCGAGCGGGCAAACAGCGCTATCTGCAGGCCGGGGCGCGCTTCGGGATCGTATTTCTGATCGCCGCGGATGGGGAACCCGGCGTGGGCAAGCTGGGCGCGGATCTGGTGATGGCGCCCGGTGTGCAGCTCGATATCGAGCAGCGCAAGCCCGTCCCTGCGGCACACGGCGGTGTAATCGAGGGCGGCGCTCTTGGCGCCTTCGGTGCCCTCGGGCACCACGTAAGAGCGTCTTTCGGATTCGCTCCTTAAAATGAAGCCCTCAAGCCTGCCGCGGTCGGGCACGCCGTCCCCCGTCACCGCGGCATAGCGCTTTACGGCGCCCGCGCGATTCTTTTCGGCAAACTGGGGCATAAGGCGCGAAGCGGCCTTGCTGGTGCGCGCAAACACCATCACGCCGCCCACGGGCCTGTCGAGCCTGTGCACGAGGCCAAGATACACCTCGCCGGGCTTTTGATACTTTTCCTTGATATAGGCCTTGAGCAGCGTGAGCATGTCGGGATCGCCCGTATCGTCGCCCTGTACGGGCACGTTGACGGGCTTTATCACAACGATTATGTGGTTGTCTTCATAGAGGATCTGCATATGGTGGATCGGTCAAAGCCGCATTGGGAAGCCGTTATCGAACCCAGCGCCCCGTCGCTCCGCAGGGGAGTATCAGGCCGCCCCGGGTGATGGGCAGGCCGACCTCCTGTGATTCGACCGAGCCGCCGAAGGGCTTCATGGCGACCCTGAGCACGTCGGTCAGCACGGTGGGCGCAAGACCGGTGGTGTAGGAATTGATGAGGAAGAAGGCGGCGTCCTCCGAGAGGAGCCTGACGCAGGCCTCGACCAGAGGATAGAGGCCGTTTTCGATGCGCCACATCTCGCCGTCGGGCCCGCGGCCGTAGCTGGGCGGATCCATAAGTATGCCCTCGTAGAAATGCCCGCGGCGCGATTCGCGCTGGACGAATTTCATGCAGTCGTCGACTATGAAGCGCACGGGGCGGTCGGCAAGGCCGCATTCGGCAAGATTCTGTTTGGCCCACTGGACGATGGACTTTGCCGCGTCGACGTGCACCACCTCGGCCCCCTCGGCCGCAAGCGCGCAGGTGGCGCCGCCGGTGTAAGCAAACAGGTTGAGCACGCGGAAGGGCTTTTCGGGATGCGCCTTTTTGAAGCGCCTGACGACGGAACGCATGAAATCCCAGTTGACGGCCTGCTCGGGGAACAGGCCGGTGTGCTTGAAGCCCGTGGGACGGACGATGAAATTAAGATCGCGATAGCTTATGCGCCAGGATTCGGGCAGCTCGCGCCGGTATTCCCAATAGCCGCCGCCGGAATTGGAGCGGATGTATTTTGCGTCGACGCCCCCCGCAGGGAATTCCATGGGCCACACGGCCTGAGGATCGGGACGCAGCAGGGTGACTTTGCCCCAGCGCTCGAGCTTGTCGCCGCCGCCGGCGTCGATTATCTCATAATCTTTCCATTCGGATGCCAGATACATTGCGAGCTCCTTTGTCACACGCCCGGGGTCAGGGCAAGCAGGAAGTTGGAGTAATAGAAGAACCTTGCGAATATGCTGTTTTCAACGACGTCGGACACGAAATCGAAGGGGAGCACGGTGAGCACGATGGGTGCTACCATGAACAGCAGGAACACCGCCAGAATGCCGTGTATCAGGCCGGTGCCTATTGCGGCGGGGATCTCGAGCTTTTTGAGCACCGGGAAGGGACTTGCGTAATTCCACCAGCCGACGGCGAATGCGAGTATTGCCCGAAGCCCCAGGAAGAGCACGAGGAACACCATTATGTTGATGGTGACGATGACCATGGTTTGATTGAAATAATCGCCCAGGGTGTAGATGCTTTGGGATTCGAACGCGGCATCGGCAACGTTGGTCCTTATGCGCTCGTCCATGGGGAACGCGACCTCGGAATGCGCATAGATATCCTCGAGCTCGGCATTGGAGATCTCGGTGATGTTTTTCTTTTTATACTCGACGTCGTATATGTTCTCGCTGCCCTCGGTGTAATAGAGCATGGTGTTGAAAAGGCCCTCGTTCTGAATGACGTTGAACGACACGATGGGCATCATCAAAAACGCGAAAAGCGTGCAGAGCAGATAGCATATGATGTCGATCGTAGTGTGCATGAAGCCCTTGTAGAGCCCGCCCAGCACGAACAGCCCCAATATTCCGATTATAACAAAATCAAGTATGTTCATTTGCCCACGGTAAGGAGAACGAAGCCTCCGTTCCTTTCCATAAGAATATGCTTCCCGTCGAGCTTTTCCGACGAAAGCGTGAGCCCCGTTTTGAACGCCGTCTTCTCGGTGGCTTCGCCCTTGCTTGAGAAGAGCTGCACGCCGTCGGAGGAGACGACCGCAAGCGATCCCCCGCAGAGATGACAGCCCACGGTGCCTTCGGGCAGCGTGACCGTCACCGCGGTCTCATCCGCAACGTCCTTCTGCGAAACGGTGAGGAGCCTTACCGAACCGGCCTCGGCCGGGCTTCCCGCGCCGCGCGGCACGAGCATGAGCATCGGCGAGCCCTCGCTTAAGGTGATATCCTCAACGCGGTAGCCATAAAGCTGCACGCGGTAGATCTCGCGGTTGGCGGATGCGGAATAGCGGATGAGCGACTCGGTGCCTATTGCATAGACGCTCGAGCCCGTGAAATAGAGCCTTTCGATGAGCTGATCCGACACGGTTATCACGCCGGTGGAGCTCATGCGCTCAAGATCGAAGGTGGATATGGTGGTCCTGGGAGAGCCGGAATCGGTATCCAGCTCCATTATCCACAGCGTGCTGCCCGAGGCCTCGCTGAAGCCGAAATCCACAAGGCGCCCGCCGTCGAAATCGAAGGATCTCAGCGGCTGACCTGCCGAGGAATAGGCCGTGACGCGCCTTGCGCCGTTGGGCATGCGCGAGCAGACGGCGGCAAACGCGCCGCCGCAGCGGACCTTTTCGATAACGCCTTCGGCTGTGATATCGAAGCCGCCGCCTATTATCTGCACGCTGTATTCGGAATAGACCGCCTTGACGCCCGGGCTGCCCACCAGCCCGTCGGGCGCAGCGCCGCCCGTGAGCGACTTTGTAAAGTCCTTATCCTCATCGGTATAGCTTAAGAAATTGAGCTGATCGGCGCGGATATACATAAGCCCGTCGCCGGTGCCGCAATAGGTATCGGATCGGACAAGCGGCAGCTCGCGCTGGGTGAGATCCATGCTGCAGGACCTTGCGAGGAAGAACGCGAGCACGACCAGCCCCGCAAGCGCAATAAGGCTGACAAGCGTTACCGCGATGCGGAGCGCCGTCTTCCTTCGGTCTCTTACAACCAGCTTACGCCTTCTTCTTGCCATCAAAAACTCCTTAATGCTTTATTCCGATACCTTGGGCGGCAGCATAACGCAAAGCGCGCCGGGGATGAGCCGGTAATGCGAAGCCGCGTGCTCGACCACCTCGCCGTCAAGCTGCGAGGGGGTGTCGGGGCATTCCACCGTGACCTCCTTTGCCCGCAGGCATATTACGGGCTTTTTGCCGATATGCTTGCCCTTTATGAAAAGGGGAAGCAGCGTGAGGAACCTGAAAATGTTTATCTTTTTGACAAGGCAGATCTCAAACAGCCCGTCCTGCGCGTTCGCGTTGGGCAGCGCGGCCATGCCGCCGCCGAAATGCGAGCCGTTGCCTATCGAAAGTATGAGCGCGTTCTCTTCGATCGTTTTGCCGTCCGCCGTGATCTTCATGGGGATGGCCTTCATGTGCATAAGCGTGCGCGCGACGCCCAGCAGATAGGGTATCATGCCGTGAAAGCGCGCCTTGTATCTTTCGGTATTGATGACCACGCCCACGTCAAAGCCTATGCCCGCGATATTGGTAAACGGGCGGTCGCCCGCCATGCCGATATCGACCGGCTCGGCAATGCCGTCGAGCAGCACCCTTCCCGCGCCCCGGGGATCGGTGGGAAGCTTGAGCACACGGGCAAAATCATTGCCCGTGCCGAAGGGGCATATGCCGAACACGACGTCCCGCTTGGAATAAAGCACCGAGGCGACCTCGTTTATCGTACCGTCCCCGCCGACCGCGCATATGAAACGCTCGCCCGCGGCATACGCTTGCTCCGCAAGCGGGGCGGAGTGACCCGCGTGCTCTGTGAAAACGCTTGCATACTCCGCATTGCGCGAATCGAGATAAGCCGTGAGCGCTGTAAAGCTTTCCTTTGCTTTGCCGCCGCCCGCAATGGGATTAACAATGAAATAAGGTCTCATAGCAAGAGCTTTGCCCCCATAATATTTTGATCCAATCTATATCATACTACATTTCATACCAAAAGTAAATAAAGAAAGCCCCGCAATTTGGGGGCTTTCAAAAACATTATCGCTCAGCGTTTTACGGCGGACAGCACCAGCGAGCCGGAATCGTCCTCGTCGAGCAGCAGCGAATACGCGCCGTAGCCGCGGCTGCCCTCGTAATACAGGTCTATATCCGCGATCACCTCGTCAAGCCCGGCTCCCTCGACGGCAAGCGCGCAGATGCAGTGCGCGTAAAGGCGCGAAACGTCCTCTTCGCCAAGCTCGCTCCAAAGCGCTTCGTCCACCCAGAAGGACATTTCGGTGATGCTGCCGTAAGCATCCGTATTGCCCATTATTATAAGGCCGTTGGTGGTCCTCCACGCAAAGCCGTTATCGGTGACTTCCGCCGTGGGAAGCGAATAATCCTCGCCCTCCGCCTCGCAGCTTTCGTTGAAGAGGATGCGGAAAATCTCCGGCGTTGAGCCCGAACGGGTCATGCAGCGGTATATGTTTGCGATGCGCTCCTCGGAATCGCGATAGGGCACGCCGATGCTTTTGAACGCCTCGAGCGCGCGCACGTAATTGCCCTCGTAATAGGAATTGAGCGCGGCCCGGTAGGCCTCCTCGTAATCCCCGAGCTCGGCAATATAATCTTCGGAATCCGCCCAGCCGAGCGCCTGAGTGAAGCGCTCGTTTGCCAGCACGTAATCGCCCGCGTCATAGGCCGCCCTGCCCTCGTTATAGCGCTGCTCGAGCCTTTCCATAAAGGCCAAGTATTCGGCCGAATTGCCGAATTCCTTTATGGCCGAAAAGCTGTTCGCGGCCGCGGCGTAATCGCGCGCCTTGAAAAAGCCCAGCGCTTCCCCGTAGATGCGCTCGTATTCGGCGATGGCAGAAAGGTATGACCTGGAATTGCCGTAACCCGCCGCCTTTTCGAAATGCGCCTTTGCGGCGATGAAATCATGCGCCTCATAGGCCTTGACGCCGTCGTTGTAATGCCCTATCGCGGCGCCCGAAACACAGCCCGTAAGTAATACGAGCGCAAGCAGCGCTGTGAGGATGAGAGTGAGTTTTTTCATGGTGCTGCGGATCAAACCGGCCCGCCTCCCCCTTTTTCGCGGAGGAGGCGGCGCTTTGGCTTTCGTTGATTGGAAATCGGGCGGGATCAGACCACCTTGACGCCTATGGTGACGTTTTCGCCGTTGATATCCCATTCCTTGGAGCAGGCGCCCTCGGGAGCGGGACCGAAATGCAGCTCGTCGGCAAGCGTATCGCCGGTGATGGAAACGCAGTTCTTGACGGCGATCTCTTCGATATTCGCGTTGCCGCTTATGAATATCGAGATATGGTCGGTCACGCGGAAATCGGCCTCCTTGCGCATGGTCTGCACCTTGGAGACCAGCTCGCGCACGTAGCCCTCCTCGATCAGCTCGGGGGTGAGGGTGGTTTCGAGCACCACGGTGAGATCGCGCTCGGAAACGGAGGAGAAGCCCTCGCGCTTGACCGTATCGACGAGCACGTTGTCGGGGCCGAGCGCTATCTTCACGCCCTCGAGCTCGAACTCAAAGGGCAGGCCCTTGGCGTGCGCGGCGACGCACAGATTGCCCACGCCCTCGGTATTCTGCAGGTAGTTGTTTATCTTGGGAAGCAGCTTGCCATAGCGCGGCCCGAGCAGCTTGAGCTGGGGCTTTACGCGATAGGCGATGAAGGCGGACGCATCGGAAACGTATTCGACCTTCTTGACGTTTAGCTCGCCCTCGATTATCTCGTCATACATATCGGGCAGCTTCTCGGCGCCCTGCACGAAGAGCCTGGAAAGGGGCTGACGGTTTTTGATATTGGACTGCGCCCTTGCCGCGCGGCCGAGCACGACTACGCGGTAAGCCTCGCCCATGTCGGCTTCGAGCTCGGGATCTATGAAGCTTTCGTCGCACACGGGGTAATCGCAAAGATGCACGCTTTCGGGAGCGTTCTTATCGCAGGTGCGCACTATGTTCTGATACATCTGCTCCGCCATGAAGGGGGTGAAGGGCGCGGTGAGGCGCGTCATGGTCTCGAGCACGGTGTAAAGCGTCATATAGGCGGCCTCCTTATCGGCGGTCATCTCGCTGCCCCAGTAGCGCTCACGCCCGCGGCGCACGTACCAGTTGGAAAGATCGTCGACAAAGGCGTTCAGCTCGCGCCCGGCCTCGGTGATATGCAGGCTTTCGAGCAGCTCGTCCTCCTTTTTGACAAGGGTGTTGAGCTTGGAGAGTATCCACTTATCCATAACGGAAAGGTTCTCGCGCCTTAGCTCGTGCTTGGTGGGATCGAACCCGTCGATATCGGCATAGAGGATATAGAACGCATAGGTGTTCCACAGAGTGCCCATGTATTTGCGCTGGGTCTCGGAAACGGCCTCGCCGGAGAAGCGGCTGGGCAGCCAGGGGCTGGAGGCGGTGTAGAAATACCACCTTACGGCGTCGGCGCCCTGCTTGGTGAGCACGTCCGCGGGAGCGACGACGTTGCCGATATGCTTTGACATCTTTTTGCCGTCCTTATCGCAGACAAGGCCGAGCACTATGCAGTTTTTGAACGCGGGCTCGTCGAAGAGGCAGGCCGCGACGGCGTTCAGGGTGTAGAACCAGCCGCGGGTCTGATCGACGGCTTCGCTGATGTAATCGGCGGGATAGCGGCGCTCGAACTCCTCTTTGTTTTCAAAGGGATAATGCCACTGGGCGAAGGGCATGGAGCCGGAATCGAACCAGCAGTCGATAACGACGGGCTCGCGCTTCATAACGCCGCCGCAGTGCGGGCATTTCATGGTCAAGGGATCGAGCATGGGCTTGTGCAGCTCGATATCGGGAGCGGCATCGGGGAAGCATTTCAAAAGCTCCTCGCGGGAACCTATCGTGTGGTGATGGCCGCAGTCCCCGCACACCCACACGGGCAGGGGCGTGCCCCAATAGCGCTCGCGGGTGACGGCCCAGTCGATCACGTTTTCGAGGAAGTTGCCCATGCGCCCCTCGCCTATGGATTCGGGTATCCAGTTGATGCGCTTGTTGAAATCCAGCAGCTTATCGCGCAGCTTGGTCATCTCGATGAACCAGCCGCCGCGCGCGAAATAGATGAGCGGAGTGTCGCAGCGCCAGCAGAAGGGATAGCTGTGCTCATAGGGAAGCTCTTTAAAGAGCCTGCCGCGCTCCTTAAGATCGGCTATTATGAGCTTGTCGGCCTTCTTGACGTTCACGCCGTCCCAGGGGGTGCCGCCGGCCAGCTCGCCCTTGGCGTTAACGTTCTGCACGAAGGGCAGCTCCCATGTCTTGCCGACCCTGCCGTCGTCAACGCCGAACGCGGGCGCGATATGCACCACGCCGGTGCCGTCGGTGAGCGTGACGTAACCGTCGGACACGACGCGCCAGCCCTTCTTGCTGCCGTGATTCACGGGGAAGTCGAACAGGGGCTCGTATTCGAGGCCCACCAGATCGGCGCCCTTGTATCTTTCGACGACGTTCCAGCCCTCGCCGAGCACGCTTTCAACCAGCGCTTCGGCCATTATATAGCGCTTGCCGTCCTTTTCGACCTTGACGTAATCCTCGTCGGCGTTGACGCAGAGCGCGACGTTGGAGGGCAGAGTCCAGGGGGTGGTCGTCCAGGCGATGAGCTCCGTGCCGTCATCCATGCCCTTTACGGGGAAGGTGATGAATATGGAGACCTCCTTGACGTCCTTATAGCCCTGAGCCACCTCGTGAGAGGAGAGAGCGGTGCCGCAGCGGGGGCAGTAGGGCACTATCTTGTGGCCCTTATAGAGCAGGCCCTTTTCGTCGATGGTCTTTAAGGCCCACCATACGGATTCGATATAGTCGTCCGTATAGGTGACGTAGGGGTTTTCCATATCGGCCCAATAGCCGACGGAATCGGACATCTGCTCCCATTCGCCCTTGTACTTCCAGACGGATTCCTTGCACTTTGCGATAAAGGGCTCGACGCCGTACTGCTCGATCTGCTCCTTGCCGTCAAGGCCCAGGAGCTTTTCGACCTCGAGCTCGACGGGCAGACCGTGGGTATCCCAGCCGGCCTTTCTGAGCACGTCATAGCCCTTCATGGTGCGGTAGCGGGGTATGATATCCTTCATCGAGCGGGTCAGCACGTGGCCTATGTGGGGCTTGCCGTTGGCCGTGGGCGGGCCGTCATAGAAAGTATACGCGGGCGCGCCGCGGCGAAGCTCAACGGATTTTTCGAATATCCGGTTTTCCTTCCAGAATTCCAGCACCTCGCGCTCGCGCGGGACGAAATCCATGGAGGCGGAGACTTTCTTGTACATATGATTATTCCTTTCGGTATAATGATCGTTTAATATTGCGCCGCGATCGCGCATATCGACCGAGCTTTGGCAGATGCGCCCCCTCGTCATCCATGCGCCGCAAGGCGCATATCGGATCGGCGCAAGCCGATATATCGAGCCGCAGGCATATCGAATGCGAAGCATATCTCGACCTAAAAAGCGCCCGCGGGGAAATTCCCGGGACGCCTTATAAACGCGGTACCACCCGAGTTCGCAGGAGAAAAGCCCCTGCGCGCTCACGAGCCCTTTAACGGAGGCCGGCCGCGGAAGGGTACCTGAAGCTTTCTCCCCATCCGTGCTCGCAGGCGATATGCCGCGCCGCCGTGCCGCCGCGCTTCCACCATCCGCAGCTCGCTTTACGCCGTGCCAACGCTCACCTGTCCTGTTCAAAGCATTTACGAATAAGTATTATAACACTTAAAGTGAAAGCTGTAAAGCCCGAATTTTTTATTTCGTCCTGCCGAAATAATTCATCATTTCGGAATCCGAAAGCCCGAAATAGCTCTTGATGCCGATGAGCACGTTGGTATCGCGCTTGCCGTCCCTTACAAAATCCCTGAGGCGCTCGACGGCGCTGTTCCAGGAATTTACGGAGAAGCCGTAGGCGGCGCGGTCCTGCTCGATCTCGGGCTGCATAAGGGTCACGAACTCATCTATCTTTTTTAGTATCGTCTGCTCGTTGAGCACCGATTTCATAAGGCTCGCGTAGCGCTTTAAAAACTTATCCTTGAATTCGGGGTTCTTGAGCAGGGCGACTATTATCGCGTGGTTGCCGTCGTTTCGGGCGGTCTTGGCAAGGGATTCGGTGGAGTTGTTGAACATTGCCCAGTCAAGATCGAAGAAGCACCAATGCCACCTGCCGTCGTCCTCGGTGGAGGAATAGAAGCGGCCGTTGGCAAGGTCGGTATCGGCGAAATACGAGCGGCAGATGTACCAATCCATAAGGCTCGCGGCGTCCACGCGGCGCATCACGTAATCGTAATCCTCCTTGTTGCGCAGATCGTGCGTCTTGCAGTATTCCACCGTTTCGGCAAAGGTCTTGAGCGAGCCCTTGACGAGCGAGAAGCCGTAATCCTTTGTGAGGTTGATGGAATCGGAGGATACGCCCAGGCGGTTCGCGCAGAAATCGGCGTCGATCCTTTCGCGCAGCCAGTAGATGCCCCAGTATTTGCCGTTGAGATAGAGTATCACGGGGCGGTAGGCCTGCACGGAAAGCTCGGTCACGCCGTCGACGATCGAGGTGCACAGCTCGTCGCGGAAGCCGCAGAACTGGTAATCCTCGCTGCCGCCCTTTAAGAGCAGGGAGTTATAGACGTCGAAATCACGGTTCTCGAACACCTTGTAATTGAGCTTGCTCACGCCGTAATCGGCGCGGAAGCGGAGCTGGAAATTCTGCTTGGCGCCCTTTTTGCTGTCGTTGCCATGCAGCTTGAAGCCGCAGGGTATTTCGAATTTCACCTCGCCCTCCTCAAAGAGGGTGGCATAGCATTCATGCTCGTATTCGGGATCCACGTGATTCAGCACGCCCTTGTCGCCGTCCAGATATGACTGCTTTATGGCGATATTCAGTATGGGGAAGGCGTGATCGAGACCCGCGGTATAGAAATAAGAGGCGATGGGGCTTTGACGGCCGTCCTTGACGCAGAAGGTGCGCACGGAGGCGATCTTGCTTACGCTTATGGGCTCGGAATAAACGCGCGAATTCTCGGTGGGCGCGGTGCCGTCAAGGGTGTAATAGACGGTGCCCTCGCCCGAAAGGGTAAGCCGGAAGGGCTCGGCATAGGCGCCTGTGGGCACGCTTGCGGCGGGCGCGAGCAGGCTGGTGTCAAAGCCCGGGGCGTTCTCGGCGCCGGGAGTCACGTTGCTCATATAGACGAGCTTGTCGCCGCTGCGGCCATAGCTTTCGTCGCGCGCAAGATCGCCGGGCACCGTCACGCAGTCGATTATGCCCTCGTCGCTGCTGAGATAGATCGTTTCGCCGGAGGAGCCTATCTTGAACGAGGCGTGATCCTCGCCCTCAAGGCCCGAGCAGTACACGACGAAGAATCCGCCGGGCTCGAGCGTCCTGTTGGGGAAGCGGTAGCGGTCAAGCTCGCTCCTCTTGTCCGAAAGGCGGTATTTGGAAAGATCCACAGGGGAATCGGACGCGTTCTTGATCTCGACGAAATCATAGAAATTTCCGTCGACGGGCGCGTACTTGCTGTTGGAGGAGACCACCTCGTTGATCCTCAGCTCGGGCGCTTTGAGGCCGGCGAGATACTCGCGGTATCCCTCCTCGTCGTTCGCGTAGCCGGGGGTGGGATGGGGCAAAACGCCCTCGTGACCGAACGAATTCGTGCCTATCGTTTCGTCGAAGGAAAGCTGATCGACCGCCTTGTCGCGGTAAAAGAGCGTCACGCTGTCGCCCTCCTTCGCGAGGCGAAACGGGGACTTGTCGGTTAGGCGTATCACGATATAGCCCTTCGCGGGGATCGTCCTGTCGTCAAGAAGGAGCGTCTTATCCCCCTTCTTCAGATAATACGAATTGAGGCGCGCTTCGCTTTCGCCGTCGTTGTATAGCTCGATCCAGTCGTCCATGCAGCTCATGACGAAAGCGGCGTTATCCGCCTGGAGCTCGCTTATCGTGATCTTCTTCTCGCTCTCGATCTCGATGGGATCGCCGTTGGGTATCACAACGGGCTCCCCGCCCTCGCTGCCGCAAGCGGCAAGCCCGAAGACGGTGATCAATGCGAGCAAAAATGCCAATGTCCTTTTCATTCCGTACCCCTTGAATCCTCGGAAGCACATACTTCCGCTATTATATAAAGGATTTTATCAAATCCTGCCGAAAAAGTCAATCGGGAAGGCGCATAAAAAGCTCCCGCCTTAAAATGCGGGAGCCGTGACTTCATGCTTATCAGTCTTCATCCAAAAACCGGAGCAGATCATCCGCGGGGTAGGTTTTGACCGTGCTGTACGTGAACCCGCCCCTGCACGCCACGCCGGAAGCAGGATCTAAGGTCATGAAGGCTTCCTCTTCCTTCGATCCGGTCATTCTCCGTTTTCCGCAAAATATATTGACCGCCGCCGTTGAAAAGAATCAAAAAATGTATTATATTGAAAGGTGGAACAAAGGATGCGCTATTCGCAGGAAAGGCTTTATGCTATGAACAGCTTTGCATACAGAATAAAAAGGATCGCGGCGCTTACGCTGGCGCTGCTCACGCTTGCCGCACTCACGGCCTGCGGCGAAAAGCCCGACCCGGCCGACCCTTCGGCCTCGGTGATAGACGTTGCGGACGATCCCGCCTCCCCCGTCACCGCGGCGCCCACCGCCGTGCCCACTCCCACGCCGGAGCCTACCCCCGTGCCCACGGATACTCCCGAGCCCACGGCCACTCCCAGGCCCTCGCAGGCGGCGAACCCCTCTTATCAGGGGCGCACGATCTATCTGACGTTCGACGACGGCCCCTATAAGTACACCGACCAGGTGCTGGACATACTCGATCAATACAATATCAAGGCCACCTTCTTTACCGTGGGCAATTTCGTAAAGGCCTATCCCGAGCAGGCCAAGCACATAGTCGAGCGCGGGCACGTGCTGGGCTGCCATTCGCAGACGCACGAAATGGCAAACCTTTATCACGGCACCGACGGCTTCAAGAAGGAGCTGAACCAGTGGCGCGAAACGGTGAAGAGCGTGTTCGGCTATGACGCGGGCGCGTACGTGATGCGCTTCCCCGGCGGCACCACCAATTCCACCATAGGCGGGCGCAAGAACCGCGGGCCCTACGTTGAGGCGGCAAACTCACTGGGCTACAAGGCCTTCGACTGGAACGTGTGCCTGAACGACCGCTGGCTTGCCGGCAATAAGGACGGCCTGCCGCTTAACGAATACTTCTGGAAATCCTACCTCGATTCCCTCTCGATGTATAAAAACATAGAGCCGCTCGTATTCCTGATACACGATACCGAGCCCGAAAGCGTCAAGATACTGCCCCGCGTGATCGAGGACCTGATCGCCAAGGGATTCAAATTCGGCGTCTGCACCGATCTTGACGATAATTATCTGATGTAAAAGCAGGCTCCGCGCCGTCATAATATACAGTAAAAATCAAAAAAAGCTGTTGACAAAGCCGGTTCGGCGCGTTATAATACCATTCGCAACAAAAAGCGGTCGTGGCGGAACAGGCAGACGCGTACGTTTGAGGGGCGTATGGGAGACCGTATGGGTTCAAGTCCCATCGACCGCACCAACACAAAAGGGCATCCAACGGATGCCCTTTTGTGTTGGTATAATCTTATGGGACTTGAAGCCCGTGATGAAACGCTCCGGTGGAGCGTTTCATAGGGCTGGGTTTTTCGTCGCAGGGCGAAAAGGCGGCGGAGTGAGCCGCCTTTGAGACCCGATGCGCGAAAAACAAGTCCCATCGACCCGGCATCCAACGGATGCCCTTTTGTGTTGGCATCGTTTTGTTACGGGACCTGTTTGCGAAAACGAGTCCGGCGGCCCGACGGCTCAGAAGCAGGCTATGCTGCTGTCGGTTCTCGATTCCGTGCCGCCGACCAGCGTGCCGTTGCCGAGGCGGACTATCATCTGGCCGCGTCCGAAGGAGGGGGTGTTTGCGCTGACGGCGATATCGTGCCCGCGGGAGATAAGCGCGGCGAGGATATCCTTATCGAAGCCCTGCTCGACGGTCACTCTGCCGTCGCGCATCCACTGCCAGCGCGGGGCGTCGAGCGCCTGCTGGGGATTCATGCGGCGGTCGACGAAGTTGGAGACCACCTGCACGTGGCCCTGGGGCTGCATGTATGCGCCCATCACTCCGAAGGGCCCGACGGGCAGGCCGTCCTTCATGAGGAAGCCGGGGATTATTGTGTGATAGCTGCGCTTGCCGGGCATGAGGCAGTTGATATCGTTGGGATCGAGCGAGAAATCGGCGCCGCGGTTCTGCAGCGCGATCCCCGTGCCGCCGACGACGACGCCCGAGCCGAAGCCCATATAGTTGGACTGGATGAACGAGACCATATTCCCCTCGCCGTCCGCGCAGCATAGATAAACCGTGCCGCTCCTGTGGGGCGTGCGGTCGGTCCAGACGCGGGCGCGATCGCCCATCTGCCGTGCGCGGGCCGCGCCGTATTCCGGGAGGAGCAGCTCTTTGGGATCGACGGTCATGTGATCGGGATCGGTCACCGTGCGGAACGCGTCGGCAAAGGCCATCTTCATTGCCTCGATGCTCCTGTGGCACGCCTCGTTGGCGGGCATGGACGCGAAATCGAATTCCTTCATTATATTAAGCGCCATAAGCGCCGCAATGCCCTGCCCGTTCGGCGGGAGCTCGAAGACCTGCCAGCCGCGGTAATCGACCGAGATCGGCTCGACCCAAAGCGCCTCGTGCGAGGCAAGATCCTCATAACGCAGATAGCCGCCGAAGCGCCGGCTTTCCTCGTCGATGCGGCGGGCGATCTCGCCCTTATAGAAGCTTTCGCCATTCGTGCGGCCTATCTCGTCAAGGGTCGCCGCGTGATCGGGAAGGCGCACCGTCTCCCCCGCCTCGTATCCACGGTCCAATGGCGCAAAGGTATCAAACCAGGCCTTGAAGCAGGGCGCCGTGAGGCTGTTTTTATAGACCTCGTAAGCCCTTTTCCAGCTTGCGGCAAGATTCGGCGAGCAGGGATAGCCCTCCGCCGCATAGCGCACCGCGGGAGAGAGGGCCTGTGAAAGCGTGAGCCTGCCGAAGCGCTCGCTGACCTTGACCCACGCCCCGACGGCGCCGGGCACCGTGACGGGCGCCCAGCCATGCTTTGGCATAACGCCGTCACGCATAAGCCCGTCCCTTTCGACGCGCTCGATCGAGGCAAGCCGCGGCGCGCGCCCGCTTGAATTGAGGCCATATAGCTTTTTATCGCTTTGGGACCATATTATCGCGAAAGCGTCGGAGCCCAGGCCGTTTGCCGTGGGCTCTGTGACGGTGAGCGCCGCCGCTGCCGCGACTGCCGCGTCCATCGCGTTGCCGCCCATACGAAGCGCCTCGAGGCCCGCCGCCGCTGCCTGCGGGCTGGAGCAGTTGACCATGCCGCCGCCGGCGTAGACGGGATAGCGGCGGGAGGGATATTCGTGCATCAGGGGATCGAATCCGTAATCCATATCGTTCTCCTACCGGTAATAGACGAGCGTCATTACGACGTAAATGACTATCATGGCGCCCAGCACCGCCGCCTGCTTGACGCGGTGGGCGGAGAGCAGCCCCACGAATTCGCGCACGGCGGCGTTGGGCCAGAAATACCATTTGGTCCTGGCGCCCATGCCCACTGCGCGCATTTTGACTCGGCGGGCGAATATCCCGCTGCGGAACACGTGATAATTGGTGGTGGAATAGGCGACCTTGGCATTGGGATCGACCGCCCATATCTTTTCCTTGGAGAAGCGCATGTTCTCAAGGGTGTCGGTGGACTTGTCCTCCTCGATTATGCGCTCCTCGGGAACGCCCCGCTCCATCAGATAGCGCTTCATGCAGAGGCTTTCGGAGATCACCTCGCCCGGCCCCTGACCGCCGGAGGTGACGAACACGGGCTCTTTGCCCGCTGCCTCCTTCTGCTTTTCGGCGAACCTGAGCGCACGGTCACAGCGGCCCTTCAAAAGGGGCGTGGGCGTGCCGTCGGCCCTTATGCCGCAGCCGAGTATTATAATGAAATCCTTGTTTTTTTCGGGCTCATAGCGGACGGCGATCACGTTTGCCGTGATGGCGCCGATCAGCATGCACTCCACGTACAGATAGATCGCGGCAAACAGATTGACCGCAAGATCGTGCATCATCACCTCGAATTGACTGCCCGACACATAGAAATCGACCATGAAGAACACCGCCTCGCCCGCAACGAGCAGGAAGGCGAGTATCATGCCCAGCACGTTGACGAACCTTTTGCGCTCGTGCCTGAGCAGCGAGATATTCGAGATGAACAGCGCCGCCGAGAATATGAGTATGAACGGCGCGGAATAGACCATGTATGTTTTGGCGGAATCAAGGAGCACATGGAGCATCTGCTCGAGCCCGTAATGAGCCGGATCGGCGATCGCATGGATGAGCAGCACGAAATGCGTGACGAACACGGAGGCGGCAAAAAGCGCGAAGCCGACGTAATAAATGGTGTTATAGGAATAGGGATTGTAGCGCAGCTGACGAATGAAAGCGCGTATCAAAAGCGCCACGGCGGCCGCAAGATAGGCCGTCACCACCGCGATAATGGGTATCGTGAGCTTTTCAAGGGCGATAGCCGCCATAATGCCCACGGCAGCGGCCGTTATCACGGTGATGATCAGCAGGTTGTAAAGCTTGGGTTTTTTATCGAGCGTATCGAATTTCAAGATCCGGATACCTCCGCTTTTGCCGAAAGGATCAGAGCTCGCTGTGAAGCTTTTTAAACTTGGGGGACTTGGAATCGAGCGCGGAGAAGCTTGCCTCGGTGGGGATATCGTTCATGCCGGACTCGATAAAGTTCCTGAGCACTCCGGTGAGCACGAATGGCTTTACGAACACGGAGTGTATGACCGACCACATTATGATGCCGCCGATGGCCGCGAATACGATGGGAAGCATATTGGGATCGGTGAGGAACGCGGGGATCTTTTCGCTCTGGGCGGCGGCCTCGGCGATCTCCTGCGCGAGCTTGTTATAGAACTCGGGATGATTGCTGAAAAGCAGATAGAACAGGCCGGCGAATACGCCGCCTATCAGCAGGAACGATACAAGGCCCATGCCGAACACCCTGCCCATATTCTTGGCAAATGTCTTGCCGTGCTTGAAGAACAGCACCGCGCCTTCGCAGGTGGCCTTGGCCGCCTTCTGCTCCCTGCGGTAGAACACCCAGCCCAGGCAGCAGTCGCAAAGGTAATTGATTATGGTCTGCATAACGGAGCTTACGGCGCTTCCCACGGTGCCGCCGGCGTCGCCGCCGATGGCTTGGCCAACCTTGGTTATGCCGCGCCCGATCTGATTGAATATGCCCTTTATCACGCCGGTCACGGCAAAATATGCCGCAACGGTGCCAAAGCGCTCCTTGACCGTCCTCTTGCCCTCGGCGATCACGTTATCGGGAAGCTCGCCTTCGGTTATGCCGCGGGTCATCATTGCGATCTGCCCCGCCTTGTAGGTGTAGGAGATGAACCTGAGCACCAGCGCGACGATTATAATGCCCACGATGGCGCCTATGATCAGCCCGATGGGGCCGCCGTCCTCCATGAATTTGTCGCCAAGGAAGAAGCCCGCCGTTGCAAAGCCGGCAAGCAGCAGCAGAGTGAGCACGTCCCACAGCAGGCGGCGGATGGAGAAGCCCAGCGTTTTCTTGTAGATCTCTTTGTTAGACATGATTTACCTCCCGAAAGCAGCGATGGATTTATGGATCTTCCTATATTATACAGTTCGCGTTAAAACATATCAAGTGCGTTTTTGGCTGTGGACAAAAGGTATTTATGATGATATAATTATAAAGTTAAGAAAACATCCGACAGGAGGAACAAATAATGGCAAAAGGTTTCGGCATGCCCGGCATGGGCGGCAATATGCAGCAGATGATGCTGAAGGCGCAGAGGATGCAGCAGGAGATACAGCGCGTGCAGGAGGAAGTGGGCAATTCCGAGCTTGAGTATTCCGCGGGCGGCGGCGCCGTTAAGGTGACGATCTATGGCCGCAAGGAGCTGAAGGCCATCGAGATACAGCCCGACTGCGTGGATCCCGACGACGTGGAGATGTTGCAGGATCTTATCATCGCCGCGGTAAACGGCGCGATCGCGCTTGCCGACGAGACGATGGAAAAAGAGATGCACAAGGTTACAGGCGGCATGAACCTTCCCTTCTGATGAGCACAAGATCGCTTGAAAACCTGACGGCAAGGCTGAACCGTTTGCCCGGGATAGGGATAAAGACGGCGCAGCGCCTGGCCTATCACATACTCGCCCTGCCCGAGGAGGACGTGGAGGGGCTTTCTTCCGCGTTGCTCGACGCAAGGCGGCGCATACATTACTGCCCCGTGTGCGGGAATTTTACCGAGGAGGAGCTGTGCGATATCTGCTCCGATCCCAAGCGCGATCCTTCCGTGATATGCGTCGTTAAGGACGCGCGCGACGTTTCGTATCTTGAGCGCATGCGCGAATACCGCGGCCTTTACCACGTGCTTGGCGGCACGCTTTCGCCCATGGACGGCGTGGGGCCCGAGGATATCAGGATAAACGAGCTGATCGAAAGAGTGCGCGGGGGCAAGGCGGCCGAGGTGATACTTGCCACCAATCCCGACGTGGAGGGCGAAGCCACCGCGTCTTACATTGCCAAGCAGTTAAAGCCCCTGGGCGTGAAGACCACGCGCATAGCGCACGGCATACCCATTGGCGGCAATCTGGAATTCGTCGACGAGATAACGCTCTTCAAGGCCATTGAAAACCGCCGCGAGGTGTAGCTTATAAAAAAACAAACGGCGGGCGTGGGAATGCTGCTCACGCCCGCTTTGTTATTCATCATCCGGCGCGGGGCCGCTTTTTTATTGCGGCCGCGCATTTTTATTGCCGGGATTGAATCGGGTCAACGGATGTGGTAAAATAGTATATCTAACAGTCGGACAGAAAGGAGCTCGCCATGCTTGACCGCGAAATGATAAGAAGGACCGAGGAATTTTTGAGGGCGAAGCTGGACGGCTCGCCTTGGCTTTCCGCGCGGCCCGGCGATAAGGCCTATCGCACGGAGCACAGCTATCGCGTTGCGAACATAGGCCGGCGCATCGCCGCCGAGGAGGGCTTTGACGAGACCGAAACGGTGATCGCCTGCCTGCTGCACGATATCGCCTACTGCGAGGAATTCGGCGAGAACGGTTGGCGGGAGCACGGGCGCAGATCCGCCGCCATCGCGCGGCCGTTCCTTGAAACGCTGGGGCTGCCCGAAGACAGGATAAACGACATATGCTACGGCATTGCGATACACGTTGACGACAAGGCGGATTTTTGCGGCGAGCGCACGCCCTTTGCCCTGACGGTGGGCGACGCGGACAATATCGACCGCTTCGATGTCTACCGCATACACGAGGGCCTGCAAAAGGACGCCTTTACCGATATGAGCCTTGACGAAAAGCGGGCCTATACCGAAAGGAGGCTGGCGCGTCTGCGCGAGCTGCTTTCGCTGCCCAACGGCACCGGGGCGGCCGAGGCGATGTGGAAAAAGCGCGTGCTGTTTTACATATCGTTCTATGAGAAGCTTGCCGATCAGCTTGAAGCGAGCTCGGGCGTTATGGATAAGCGCGTTACCTGCTCGGACAGGCTGTGAACGCAGTGCCCTGCATGAAAATCACGGGGCGGCGGAAGAAAATTCGGTTTTTTTCAAAAAATCCCCCTGCGTAAGGGGTTGCTTGTGACGCTGCGTAATATGGTAATATCGGCTCACAGGAGGTGAAACGCATGTCCAAATACACGACGGGAGAGATCGCCAGGCTGTGCTGCGTGACCGTCCGCACGGTGCAGTATTACGATACGCGCGGGATACTGATACCCAGCGAGCTGACCGAGGGCGGAAGACGGCTCTATTCCGAGAACGACCTGAGGCGCATGAAGCTGATATGCTTCCTGCGGGAGCTGGGATTCTCCATCGACTCGATTTCGAAGCTGCTTTCGGAGGACGATCCCGCAAGCGTGATATCGCTTCTGCTCGATCAGCAGGAGGCGGCGCTTGAAAGCGAGATAGGCGAGCGGGAGAAACAGCTTAAAAAGCTTTCCGAGCTGAGGACGGGGCTTAAAAGCACGGAAGTGAACTCCGTTGAATCCATAGGCGACATTGCGTATATCATGACTAACAGGAAAGAACTGAAACGCGTGCATATCACTATGCTGCTGAGCGCGATACCCCTGGGCATACTGCAGTGGACTTCCATAATACTGTGGATCACAAAGGGTATATGGTGGCCGTTTACAGTATGGCTGGCCGTGGGGATACCCTATGCGGCGATCATTGCGCGCCATTATTACAGGAAGGTGAATTATATCTGCCCGAAGTGCCACAAGGTGTTCAAGCCCTCTTTTTGGGAGATGTTCTTTGCGGCGCACACCCCCGCGGCCCGAAAGCTCACCTGCCCCGAGTGCGGGCACAAGGGCTTCTGCGTGGAGGCGGCGGACACGAACAAGGAAGGTGCAAAAGATAAATGAAAGCGATAGAAACCAGGGGACTTACCAAGTTTTACGGTAAAGCAAGGGGCATAGAGGGATTGGATCTTTCCGTTGAGGAGGGCGAGATCTATGGCTTTATCGGCCCCAACGGCGCGGGCAAGAGCACCACGATACGCACTCTGCTTGGGCTTATCAAAAAGACCGGCGGCGAGGCGCGCGTGCTGGGCATGGATATCGAAAAGGACAGGGAGAAGATACTGCGCGAGGTGGGCTATCTGCCGTCGGAGGCTTCGTTCTATGGCGGTATGCGCGTGCGCGAGGTG
The DNA here is from genome assembly GCA_017541305.1 of Clostridia bacterium. Classification (GTDB taxonomy): domain Bacteria; phylum Bacillota; class Clostridia; order Christensenellales; family CAG-138; genus UBA3857. The sequence continues at coordinate 22,717 of JAFXZJ010000042.1, forward strand.
CTGGAATTTTCGGCAAAGCTGCGCAAAAAGGACTGCCGTGAGGAAGCGGGGCGCCTTGCCGAAAGGCTTGGGCTGGACATGGGCCGAAAGGTGAACGAGCTTTCGCTTGGCAACCGCAAGAAGGTGGGCATAGCGGCCGCCTTCCAGCACCGCCCCCGCCTTTACATACTCGACGAGCCCACCGGCGGGCTCGATCCGCTGATGCAGAGGGAGTTTTTCACCCTGCTCAAGGAGCGCAGCGCCGAGGGCGCTACCGTTTTCCTCTCCTCGCACGTGCTTTCGGAGATAGGGCGTCACTGCTCCGGCGCGGGCATACTGCGCGAAGGCCGGCTGATCAGGCAGGAGAGCGTCGACCGGCTTACCGCCACGGGCGTCAAGCGCGTCACCCTGCACGGCGCGGCCGCGCTGCCCGAAACGGAGGGCATGCGCGATATTAAGCAAAGCGGTCAGGCGGCAAGCTTTTTATACAGCGGCGGGACGAAGGAGCTGATCCGCGTGCTTGCGGGGCTCGATTTTGACGACGTGACCATCACCGATCCCGATATCGAGGACGTGGTCATGCACTATTACACGGGGGAGGCGAAATGATATGACTCTGTTCCTTCACGAATTGAGGCGCGACCGCGTAAAGCTGATCGTGTGGACAGCGGCGATCGCCTCGATGCTGCTTATAAGCATAATCATCTATCCTCAGATGACCGCCCAGATGAACGAGATGGGCGACATGTTCGCCGAAATGGGCGCGTTTTCCGAGGCGTTCAATATGGACAAGGTCAGCTTCGGCGAATTCAGCGGCTATTTCGCGGTGGAATGCGGCAACGTGCTGGGCCTTGGCGGAGCGTTCTTTGCGGCGCTTATGGGCATTTCGGCCCTTGCCAAGGAGGAGCGCGAGCGCACGGCGGAATTCCTGCTGACGCATCCCGTTTCGAGGAGCCGCGTTGTGGCCGAGAAGCTTGCGGCGGTGCTGTTTGAGGTGCTGGTGCTGAACCTGGCAGTTGCCGCGGCATCGGTGATCGGCGCGCTTGCGATAGGGCAGGATTTTGACGCAAAGCTGTTTTTCACCGTGCTGCTGGGATATTTGATCATGCAGGCCGAGATCGCGTGCATCATGTTCGGCCTTTCCGCGTTCCTGAGCGGGAACGGCATAGGCATCGCGCTGGGCGCGGCGTTCGTGCTGTATTTCATGAACATACTTGCGAACCTGACCGACGAGGCCGAATTCCTGCGATACGTCACCCCATTCTCTTACGCGGACGGCACGAGCATCGCGGCCTCGGGAAGGATCGAGGTGAAATACCTGATCCCCGGTCTGGCTTTTGCCCTTATCGGCGCGGCCGCGGCTTTCATCAAGTACAACAAAAAGGATATCCGCGCGTGACGGATCTCCGGGAAACAAACTGCAAACGCCCCGCGGGGCGGATAAATACAAAAACAAAGGAGCATCAAAATGTTATTGGTCAACACGGAATACGTCAGCGGAAAGCAGCTGATCACACTGGGGCTCGTAAAGGGCAGCACGATACAGTCAAAGAACATAGGCCGCGATATAACGCAGAGCTTCAAGACGCTGGTGGGCGGCGAGCTTAAGGCCTATACGCAGATGATGAACGAGGCAAGGGACCTTGCGACGAGCCGCATGGTTGCCGAGGCCGAGGCGCTGGGCGCGGACGCTATAGTCAATATCCGCTTTGCCTCCTCGGCCGTGATGCAGGGCGCCGCCGAGGTGATGGCCTGGGGCACCGCCGTGAAGTTTGCGGAGTAAAGCCTTATGCGTATCAAGGAGGGTTTGGGCTGGAAGGCCTGTCACAACGAGGAAAGGAACGTGTACGGCGCGGAGCTGGTCTTTCAGGGCTCGTGGGAGCTTTACGAGATATCGGCGGACGTTTTCGGCCGCCTGAACAAGGGCCTGAACGGACGCGAGGCCGGCGAGCTGATATGCACCGGACGAAGGCTTTACATACACTCGAACGACATGTGCGGCCCGGCCTATAACGTGGTGCTCGACGATGATTACGCCGTGTACTGCCAATGGATGCAGGATCCCAAGCCCGTGGGCAGGACCTGGAGCGACGAAATGACCGACGCCGCGGTGGAGCTTTTCGAATCCGAAAAGGACAACCGCGAGCAGAGGAGCAAAAAGCGCGCGAAGAAGCGGGAATGATCCCGCGCGCCGCATGCTGCGAAGGGACGCGGCCCGGGCGCTTTATTTACGCGCGCGCCGCGCTGTGAACGGCGCGCTCCGATAAATATCGGCAGCCATATCAAACATATCGGGAGATTACGATGAAAAAGCTTTTGATCATGATACTTGCGGCATTTCTGGCGCTCACCTTATTTTCGGGCTGCGGCGGCTCGGGCGACGGCAGAGCGCGGCCCTCGTCCTGCGGGGCGCTGAAGGTGGAAAACGGCAGGCTGTGCTCGCAGAGCGGCGAGCCGGTGATGCTTCGCGGCGTCAGCCTGAACGGGCTGATCACCTCGGAATCCTTCCTGAACGAGGCGCTTTTTTCGGAGCTTGCGGCGCAGGGCGTCAACCTGTTCCGGCTGCCCGTGTACACCTATGGCGTGGGCATAATAGGCTACTGCACCAAGGGCGACAAGGACCGCCACAAGCGGGATATCGCAAAAGGAGTCGAGCTGGCGAAGGCCGCCGACATGTACGTCATAATCGATTGGCATATATTGAGCGACGGCGACCCCAACACGTACATTGAAGAGGCCGGGCGCTTTTTTGCCGAGATGGCCGAGACCTATCGCGATCACAACAACGTGCTGTATGAGATCTGCAACGAGCCCAACGGCGTGGACTGGCAGGCCGTCAAGCGCTATGCGAACGAGATCATTCCCATAATACGCGAAAGGGATCCCGACTCGGTGATACTGGTCGGAGATCCCGATTGGTCGAAGGACTTAAAGAGCGTTGCCGCCGATCCTCTCGATCATGAAAACGTTATGTATTCCCTGCATTTTTATGCCGCCACGCACGGCGCCGAGGTGCGTTCGCAGGCGGAGGAGGCCATAAAGGGCGGCCTGCCCGTGTTCGTTACCGAATTCGGCGTCACCGCGGCGAGCGGAGGACTTCCCCGCAACAAGGAGAGCGCCGACGAATGGATCGAAATGCTCGAGCGCGAGAATATCTCATACTGCATGTGGGCTTTTTCGAACGTGTCGGAGGCATGCTCGGCGATACGCTCATCGGTATTAAAATACAGCGGATATGAGCCGGAGGATTACACCGAGACCGGCTTGTGGCTGCTTGACACGCTTAAAAAGCACAACACCAAATGATCAGATAAAGCGAAGCAGCTCTTCGCGCACGCCGTCCATCCTTGCATCGGAAAGGCCGAAATCCATCCTGCGGTAGCTCCACGCCGCGCGGCCGATACCGTATTTAAGGAAGGCGGCGTTTATCATTTTATACCATTCAAGCGTATCCTCGGGCGACGCGCAGTCGATCACGCCGTATTCGCCGCAATAGAGCGGCACGCCGCGCTCCTCGGCGACGCGCGCGGCCTCGGCCATGAAATCCTCGAAGAAGTCGCTTGTGAGCTTCGATCCCTTCGGCAGCTTATCGAGCCCCGCGCAGGAGCCCGCGAGCATGCGCCTGCCCGCCTCGTCCATCTCGCCGACGGTCGCAGTTATGGGTATGCGGAAGCCCGTTTCCATGGGAGGCATCCAGTAAGCGCCCTGGTGGGTGAATACAAGCGGCTCGTAGCAGTGGAAATTATAGACGATATTCCCGTCATACGGCATTGCAAGATCCTTCACCGCGGCGGCGCTGTTATGCCAATAGCCGCCGACGAGTATCTTCACTTCGGGAGCGATCGCCCTGATCCTTCTTATGCACTCGTTGGATATGCGGTTCCACGCGGCGCAGTATTCCTTTTCCGTCACCTCGTTCAAAAGCTCGAAGGCGAGCGTGCCCGAATATCTGCCGAACCGCCCGGCGATCCTCTCCCACAGGGAATAAAAGCGCTCCTGATACGCTTCGTTTACGAAGAAGCCCGTTTCGCCCTCGTTGGGATCGAACGAGAAGCCCGCGGCCTTATGCAGGTCGATGATCATATTGAGGCCGGCCGCGCGGCAGAGGGAAGCGGCCCTTTCAAGCCTTTCATAGCCGCTCTCTATGGGTTCGCCCGCGCTGTCCTCGAGCAGCTCGTAATCGACCGGCACGCGCACGTGGTCGGCGCCCCAGCGCTTTATTATCGGAAAGTCCTCCGCGGTTACGAACGTGTCGTAATGCTCTTCAGTGTGCACGCACTGCGAGAACCATCCGCCCAGATTTATGCCCTTTTGATAGCCGTTCCAGATCTTCATTTGCTTTTTTCCTTTCCGTTTTGTAAATAAACCGCCCCGCGTTGACAGGACGGTTTTTAGGAGGTAATGGTGAAAAAGTTTATCACCCTTTGACGCTTCCGGAGGTTACGCCTTTGATTATCGACTTCGACAGGATGATGTAAGTGATCAGCACAGGCAGTATTGCCAGCAGTATGAACATATACACCTTGCCCATATCGAACTTGGAATAATCGGCGCTTCGCAGCTGCGCTATCATGATGGGAACGGTTTTGAGCTCCGCCTTGTCAAGCAGCAGCGCGGGTACGAAATAGTTGTTCCACGAGCTGACGAATGAGAATATCATCTGCACCGCGATGGCGGGCTTTATCATGGGCAGCACGATGGTGTTGAATGTGCGGAATTCGCTTGAGCCGTCGACTCGCGCCGCGTTTATAACGTCGAGCGGCAGAACGCTTTCCATATATTGCTTCATATAGAAGAAGACAACGGGTGCGGCTATACCGGGGATTATCAGCGGGATGAAGCTGTTGTTGAGGTGGAGCTTGTTCATCAGCTGAACGAAGCCCAGCGCGGAAACCTGCGCGGGAATCATCATAATGGCCATTATGAACGTGAACACGAGCTTTTTGCCCTTGAAATCGTAAACGTGCACGCCGTAAGCGGTGAGCGCCGAGAAATAGGTCGTAAGCACCGCGGTGGCCAGCGCGATTATTAAGCTGTTCAGCATGCCGCGCGGGATATTGATGGACGAATCGTTCCACGCGTTTTTAAGGTTGGTGAAGAAATTGCCGCTGGGTATCAGCGTGAAGCCCTTGGCAAGCTCGGCGTTGCTGCGCGTGGCGTTGACCACCATAAGGTAGAAGAAGAATATGCACAGCAGGCTGAGGAACACGAGTATCGAATAAACGACCACCCGCAGGAATATCAGCTGTATCCTTCCCTTGGTATTATCGTTCATGCTTCCTTCCCCCTCTGCAGCTTTCTGTGGTACTTGGGCGCGCTCGTCTTTTCCTTATACTGTGCGGAAAGCATCTTGTAAACGACGCCTCCCAGCACGCCGGTCATAATGAATATGATCACGGAGATAGCGCCGGCCATGCCGTAATTCTTGCCGCCGAGATAACCGTTGAGGTACATGACGAGCGTGCGGGTGGTTTCGTTGGGCAGGCCGTTGCCCTTGGTAAGGACCTGGGGCACGTCGAACATCTGTATGCCGCCGATCATGGCGGTGATGAGGCAGTAGACGAATATGGGCATGAGCAGCGGGAGCGTTATGCGGAAGAACACCTTCCAGGCATTGGCGCCGTCGATCGTGGCCGATTCGAAAATGCTTTGATCGATGCCCATTATGCCCGCCATGAGCACGATCGTCGTGTTGCCGAACCACATAAGGAAGTTCATGAACGCGACCATGCTGCGGACGCTTATGCGGTAGGCGAAAAAGTCGAATGAGTGGTCTATGATCCCCTGCTGCTCGAGGAACAGCTGTATGGGGCCGACCTTGGAGAAGAGGGTGAAGATCAGCATTGAGAACGCCGCGGCCATTATGAGGTTGGGCATGTAGATGACCGTTTTGAAAAAACCCTGGCCCTTTATGTTGAGCCTTGCGCTGGTGAAGAACACGGCAAGCAGCAGGGCGATAACAAACTGTGGCACGGCGCCCATGAGCCACATTATCATGGTGTTGGCGGTGTACTTCAAAATGAGTATCGTGCCGTCGCTCTGGGCAGTGAACAGGGCCTTGTAATTTTCAAGTCCCACGTAATTCGGGCCGATCTGATTGAGGCCCACGCGGTAGTTCTCGAATAAGCTGTTGTAAAGCGTTAAAAACTGCGGTATCAGCGTGAAACCGATATAGACCACGAAGAACGGGATTATGAATATGTAGCCCCATTTTGCGTAGCTGACCGATTTCAGCTTGCCCGGCTTGAGCTGATCTTTCACAGTTTTTCCTCCCTTCGGTCGAATTCTAAAATACTGCGGCAGGGGTTTGCCCTGCCGCAGCGGAGCTGTGACTTAGTTCTCGGGAACTACGAGGTTGGCGTACTGCTCCTTGACGTAAGCGTAGAAGTTCTTCATAGCGGTATCCTTATCGACGGAACCGTTGTAGTACTCCTGGAGCTTGTTCTGCAGGCCCTCGTTGAGGATCTGGTCGTAATTGGTGTGGTTCTCCCACTTGATGTCCTTGGCGAGCTCATAGAACACGGCGATATCGTTCTGACCGTCGAGGATGGCGGTGTTGCCGTACTCGGGATCCTCGGCGAACTTCTTGACGACGTCGGTGTTGTTGACGTACTGGTTGTCGTCCTTGACCATCTTCTCGAGCACTTCGGTGTTGACGGTGAAGGTCTCGAAGATATCCTTGAGCATCTCGGCGTTGTCGGAACCGGCAGCGGCAAGCAGCCAGGTGCCGCCCCAGAAGTAAGCCTGGGGACCCTTGACGATGCACCAATCGCCCGCACAGCCCGCTTCGGGATCCATGGCGTTGGTCATGCTGAAGTTATAATACCAGGCGGGACCGAAGAAGCACATGGTCTTACCGTCGGCAAACATCTGATTGGTCTTTTCCTGATCCCACACGCCGGCGGTCAGGGTGTAGCCGTTCTTGATGAAGTTGTCGGTCTGATCGATCCAAGCGGTGATCTGATCGTCGAACTGAATGTTGTTGTTCTCATCGACCCAGGGCTTGGTGCAGTTGTTGGAGAAGGCGCGGAAGGTCTCGGCGAAGGAGGCGGTCATGTAATAGCCCTTTTCCTTGGCCTGAGCGGCAACGGCGTCGAACTTCTCCCAGCTGTCGATAGCGGCCTGGACCTCTTCGGGCACGTCGGTGCCGAGAACGTCCTTTGCTATGCTCTTGCGGTAGATAACAGCCGCGGGGCAGCACTGGAAGGAAACGCCCTTGCAGACGCCCTTGGTATCGGAAGCGGCCTTGATGGTGTACTCATACATGGTGGGGGCGTTCTTATAACCGATCGTGGAGATATCCATGGTGTAATCGGAATCCACGTACTTGCCGATGTAGTCGGCCTCGGCGAGGAACATGTCGATCTTCTCGTCGGTGGGGGCGTTGGCCTGATTCAGAAGAGCTTCGTCAAGCTTCTGCTGATAGACGCCATTGTCGGAGGGGTTGATGATCCAGTTGACGGTGACGCCTTCGGGTACCTTATAGTACTTCTCGAAGAAGCCCTTGAACTCCTCGTTCCAGGCATAGATGTTGAACACCTTGCCCTGCTCGGCGGCGGGAGCCTGAGTGGCCTTATCGCCGGGCTCAGCGGGTTCGTTGGTGCCGGTGCCGCAGGCGACAACGCTTACGAGCATCAGGGCAGCAAGCAGGATAACTAACAGTTTTTTCATGGTTTCGCTCCTTTTAATAGACCTTGAGGTCATTTTTTTCTTATTATCAAAACGCTTTCGCGCTTTAACCCAATTTGCGGACGGTATCGCCCGGTAAAAGCTCGCCCTCGACGGTGATCTGCTGAGGGAGCCAGGTGTCGGGATGCTCGATCTGCTCGATCAGGCTCCTTGCCGCCTCCTGCCCTCTCCTTTCGGCGGCCTGCCGATAGGTGGAAAGCCTGGGCCGCAGCACCTGAGAAAGGGGGATCCCATCGTAACCTATAACGCTCATATCAATTGGGATGCTCATGCCGTGACGCTCGAGCTCGCTCATGCCGCCCAGGAAGGAGAGATCGTCGGGATAGAATATGCAGGTGGGCTTTTCGGGAAGCTCGAGAAGAGCTCTCGTTGCAAGCCCGCTCGACCTGGGATCGTGATACACCGCCGAACGGACGTATTCACGGGGAACGCTTATGCCCAGCGCGGCGCAGGTCTTTTTGAAGCTTGCCATGCGCTTCTGCGTGACCGAGGTCATTTCGCCGTGTATGAACGCAAGCTTTCTGTGGCCGTTCTCATATGCGAAGCGCACCAGCGTTTCCATGCCGCGCACGTTGTCGGATATGATGGAGGTGCGGCTGTCAAAGCTGTAATCGAGCGTGACGGTGGGGATCTCGCTTGTGGCGAGCCTTATTATCGCGGGATCCGCGAAATCCGCCGAGGCTATGACGACTCCGTCGCAGCTGCGGTATTTGGCATGCTCGTAGTAATCCATCTGCATTGCCCCGAGATCCTTTGATATGAAGGTTATGTCATAGCCCAGCCTTTCGGCCTCGGCCTTGACGCTTTCGAGTATCTGGGAGAAGTATTCGTGCGATATGCCGCCGCCCGTCTTGTCAGAGAAGAGCACTCCGATATTGTAGCTGCGGCCCATCTTCAGGGCCCTTGCCGTGGCGTTGGGCAGATAGCCGAGCTCCTTTGCCTTTTCCCTTATCAGCTTGACAGTCTTGGGCGCCACGTCCGGCGCGCCGTTGAGCGCCTTGCTGACCGTTGCACGCGATACGCCGCAGATTTTCGCAATATCCGTGATCGTAACCATGCCAAAGTCGCTTCCCTTCCGATGATTGATATACTTAATCGATTTCGTCAATGACATTATACAGCGTATATATGCTCCCGTCAAGAGCTTTTTTTGAAAAATTTCGCAAAATTTATACGATTTGAGGCCCCGAAAGAGGCGATTTGGACATTTTTTCGAATATTTTAAAAAAACTCTTGCGTTTTTTTCGGAGTATGCGTATAATTAACTTAATCGATTCAGCTACGTATCTGATCGTTTATATCAACATTGGAGTCAGCTTGAGATGAAGTACGGTTATTTTGACGACGCCGCGCGTGAATACGTGATCACCCGGCCCGACACTCCCCTGCCCTGGATCAACTATCTTGGCAGCGACGGGTTCTTTTCGCTGATCAGCAACACCTGCGGAGGCTACAGCTTTTATAAGGACGCAAAGCTGAGGCGCATAACGCGCTTCCGCTATAACAACGTTCCCCACGACGACGGCGGGCGCTGCTTTTACATCTGCGACGGGGACGCGGTCTGGAGCCCCGCATTTCTGCCCGCCCGAACGGAGCTTGATTCATCGCTCTGCCGCCACGGCATGGGATATTCCGTTTTCGAGGGCTGGAAAAACGGCGTCGGCGCTGAGCTTACCGTTACGGTGCCGCTTCACACCGACATGGAGGTGCAGAAGCTTGTGCTCAAAAACGAGAGCGGAGAGGAAAAGCGCCTGACCGTTTACGGCGTGACCGAATTCTGCCTGTGGAATTCGGTGGATGATTCGACCAATTTCCAGCGCAACTGGAATATTGGCGAGGTGGAGATCGAGGGCTCGGCCGTCTATCACAAGACCGAGTACCGCGAGCGCCGCGATCACTATTCCTTCTATTCCGTCAACGCCCCCATATCGGGCTTCGATACCGACCGCGATACCTTCCTGGGCCGATTCAACGGCTGGAGCGGCCCCGATGCGGTGAAAAAGCGCGCCTCCTTCCAAAGCGTCGCCTCCGGCTGGGCGCCCATCGCCGCGCTGAGGCTTGATATCGCCCTGGCTCCCGGCGAATCGAAGGCGCTGATATTCCGCCTTGGATACGTTGAGAACGAGTATGAAAAGAAGTTTGCCGCACCCGGCATTATAAATAAGGAAAAGGCGCGCGCGCTGATGGCCCGATTCGAGACCGAAGCGCAGTTCGACGCCGCCATGGACGAGCTTAAGGCGCATTGGGACGCACTGCTTTCGCGCTTCACCGTGGAAAGCGGCGACAAAAAGCTTGACCGCATGGTGAATATCTGGAACCAGTATCAGTGCATGGTGACGTTCAATATGTCCCGCAGCGCTTCGTATTACGAGAGCGGCACGGGGCGCGGCATGGGCTTCCGCGACAGCTGTCAGGATCTTTTGGGCTTTGTGCACCTGATACCCGAGCGCGCGAGGGAGCGCATAATCGACATCGCCTCCATACAGTTTGAGGACGGCAGCACCTATCACCAGTATCAGCCCCTTACAAAGCGGGGCAACGCGGACGTGGGCTCGGGCTTTAACGACGACCCGCTGTGGCTGATCGCCTGCACCTGCGCTTACGTACGGGAGACCGGCGATTTCGCCATACTCGATCACCCCACCCCCTTCAACAACGAGAAGGGCTCCGAAGCGCCGCTCATGGAGCATCTGCGCCGAAGCCTGAACTATACCATGACTCACCGCGGCCCGCACGGACTGCCGCTTATCGGCCGCGCCGACTGGAACGACTGCCTGAACCTGAACTGCTTCAGCACCACCCCGGGCGAGAATTTTCAGACCTGCTCGAATTACGAGAGCGGCAGGGCGGAAAGCGTTTTTATTGCTGGAATGTTCGTGAAATACGGCCGCGAGTTCGCCGCCCTGTGCGAAAGGCTGGGCCTTGCGGACGAAGCGGAGCGCGCGCTTGCCTCGGCGGATGAGATCGAAAGGGCCGTGCTTGAATACGGCTGGGACGGCGAATGGTTCAAACGGGCCTACGACGCGTTCGGGCGCCCCGTGGGAAGCAGTGAAAACGAAGAGGGGCGGATATACGTCGAGCCGCAGGGCTTCTGCGTGATGGCGGGCATCGGCGGCGCGGATCACGGAAAGCGCGCCCTTGCCTCCGCCGAAAAATACCTCGGCAACGATTACGGCATAGAGGTGCTCTCGCCCTGCTATAAGGAGTATCACGATTATCTGGGCGAGATATCCTCATATCCCCCGGGCTATAAGGAGAACGGCTCCGTTTTCTGCCACAACAATCCGTGGATCACGCTGGCCTACTGCACGGTCGGGGACGGCAACGGCGCGTTCCGCCTTTACACGCGCAACGCCCCCGCCTATATCGAGGACAAGAGCGAGATCCACCGCACCGAGCCCTACTGTTACAGCCAGACCATTGCGGGCCGCGCCGCACGGAATTACGGCGAAGCCAAGAATTCATGGCTGACCGGCACCGCCGCCTGGTCGTTCGCAGCGGTATCGCAGGGCATACTGGGCATCCGTCCCGAATTCGATGGGCTCACCGTGGATCCCTGCCTGCCCGATCATATGGAGGGCTTCCGCGTCACGCGCATGTTCCGCGGCACCCGCTATGAGATCAGCGTCACCCGGGGCGAAAACAAGGGCATGACCGTGGACGGCAAGCCCGTTTCGGGCAATACCGCGCCGCTGACGGAAGCCGCCCTGTGCCGCGTGGAGCTGGTGATCTGAAAGCAAAAAGAATACGGCCGTTCGCGTTTTGCGGGCGGCCGTTTTGATTTATATCGGTCAGATGAGGTTGTTTTCGGTTTCGGAGGAGAACAGGTGCGCAAGCTCGGGATCGAACGTGAAGCTGATCTGCTCGCCGTAATCGAAGCCCGCGCGCTTTTCAACGGGAAGATCGACCGTCTGGAGCACGAGCACGACGTCCTTATCCCCGGCAGTGACGTGCAGGTGCATGGACGAGCCCATCATCTCGCACACGTCGACCGCGGCGTTGATATGCGGCTCATCGGAGTCCGCCCGGCAGAGCGAGATATGCTCGGGACGGATGCCCAGGATCATCTTTTGCTCCCCGGCATCAGCCGAGGAGAGCGCATCCTGCTGAGCGGCGCTGAGCGCAAAATCCGCACCACCTATGCGCGCGGTGTATTTGCCGCCGTTTTTGACAAGCTCGGCGTCGAAGAAGTTCATCTGCGGCGAGCCTATGAAGCCCGCGACGAAGAGATTGACGGGATGATTGAACACCTCCTGCGGGGTGCCGATCTGCTGAATGAAGCCGTCCTTCATTATCACTATCCTGTCGCCCAGGGTCATGGCCTCGGTCTGGTCATGCGTGACGTAGATGAAGGTGGTGTCGATGCGGTGACGGAGCTTGATTATCTCGGCGCGCATCTGATTGCGCAGCTTGGCGTCGAGGTTTGACAGCGGCTCGTCCATGAGGAACACCTTGGGCTCGCGCACGATCGCGCGGCCTATCGCCACGCGCTGACGCTGACCGCCGGAGAGCGCCTTGGGCTTTCTTTGCAGATACTCGGTGATGCCGAGTATTTCCGCCGCCTCGAGCACGCGCCTTTCGATCTCCGCCTTGGGAAGCTTCCTGAGCTTCAGCGCGAACGCCATGTTCTCATACACGGTCATGTGCGGATAGAGCGCGTAATTCTGGAATACCATCGCGATATCGCGGTCCTTGGGCGCGATGCTGTTGACCAGCCTGCCGCCGATATAGAGCTCGCCCGAGGAGATCTCCTCGAGGCCCGCGATCATTCGCAGCGTGGTCGATTTGCCGCAGCCGGAGGGGCCGACGAACACGATGAATTCCTTGTCGTTGACGACGAGATTGAAATCGTCAACGGCGGTGAACTTGTTGTCGTAGACCTTCCTGATGTTCTTGAGTTCAAGACTTGCCATAGATTTGACCTTGACCGCCCCGAAATCCTTCAACGAGCGGCCTCGCAAGGGAGCGCTTGCGTCTCCTTCGCATTGCGGCAGGTCTCCACACTGCCGCACCCCAAGCCGGGGGTGAAAATTTCCTCCTTATATTCAGCCCTCGCCCGCCCAATGAGTGGAGTGGCCGGGTGCGGAGCCGATTGACGAACTGACGCCCTCAGGGCTCTTTTATATTATAACGACCGCGGCATACTCTTGTCAAGAAAAATCTTAATCGATTTCGAAAATTCTTTTAGTGCTGAAAAATCCGCTGTTTTCCTTGTAATTTGCGAAAAGAGCGGGTATAATGTATTTCAGCCGTGAAAAAGGAGGATCCGACCGCGATGAGAATAAAGCTTGCCGCGCTGATGCTTGCCGTGCTGACGCTTGCCTCGTGCGCTTGCTGCGCTAAGCGCCGCATGCCCGAGCCCGAAACGGAATTCGATACCATAGCCGATTACGCTTCGTGGGCGGAGAACGAGGGCTATAGGGACGGCGCGCTGACCGACGAGGGCTTTTTGGGACTGAGTCAGGACCGTTTTGCCACTCTTCCGGGACAGCCGGGCTATGATTCGGGCCGCATAGTGATAGGCGACAGCCGCTGCTGCCAGCTGGGGATGTATCAGCTGCGCGCGCACGCGGGTGATTTTGCCGTGTTCGCCGTGTGGGGAGGGCATTACACCGACCGCGAGCCGCGTATCCCCACCGAGGGATTCTTCAAAGCCGTTGAGGAATGCTTCCGCGCGCAGATCGCCTCCAGGGGCCGCTGCGAGATATTCTTTTTTGCCACCGTAAACGATTACGATCACGTTGGGAACGACAACTCCGGCAATATCGCCGCCGCTCTGCGCTGTGCCGAAGCGCTCTCGCAAATGAGCTGTGAGCGCAGCGGGCGCACGGTGCGCCCTTCCATGACCGTGATCGGCATCGAGGGAGGGACGCTTTCGCGCTATATCCCCGAGGATTTCAACGCGTTCGTCGGGAGCTATAACGAGGCGCTTGAAAGCGCGGCGGCGCAGAGCCGCGGCTTTGCCTGCGTCCCCCGCTTCACCAGCGTTCCCGAGATCACGAACCACAGCACGGGCTTTATAGACGACGGCCTGCACTATAACGACGCGACGCTGAAGGCGCTTGCGGAATTCATAACAGAGTAAAGGAAAATAACATGATCGACGCAAAAGGAAGGGTGGCGCTGATAACCGGCGCGAGCCGCGGGATAGGGTATCTTGCGGCAAAGGCGCTTGCCGCGCAGGGCTGCGAGCTGATACTTCACGGAAGGACCGAGGCGCATCTGGAAAGGGTGCTTTCAGAGGTGCGCGCGCTTGGCGTGAGGGCGCACGCCGCCGCCTGCGAGCTTTCAGACCCCGCAGACGTGGAACGCATGCTTAAAGGGATCGATTCCCTTGGGCTTGACGTGGATATCGTGCTGAATAACGCGGGCGTGCAGGTGGCCTATCGCACCGATTACCTTAATACCCCCGCATCGGATTATGAGCGCAGCTTTTTGATAAACACCATATCTCCCATGATGATCGCATATCACTTTCTGCCCGGTATGACCGAGCGGGGCTTTGGGCGCATCGTGAACACCACGAGCGGCATTCGGCGCGATCCCCAGCAGGCGGGCTATTCCGCAAGCAAGGCGGCGCTGGACAAGGTGACGATGGACCTGGCTTCGGTCTATGACGGCACGGACGTTATAATAAGCCTTACCGATCCCGGCTGGTGCCGCACCGACCTTGGCGGCCCCAACGCGCCCAACTCGCCCGAGAGCGCGATACCGGGCGTGATAATAGGCGCACTCGTTGACGACAGGCGCTCCGGGCGCTGCTTCTGCGCGCAGGATTTTTGCGGGATGACTCTTGAGCAGGCCGTGAAGCGCGCCGAAACGGTTGCCCGATACAGCGGCGTGATCGGCTGAGGGAGGCCCGGATGACGGAGGATATTCGCATTGTGCCGCTGACCGACGGCCGCTATATCGATATCATGACCGAATGGATGTATGATTGGTGGGGCCGGAAGGAGAATTATTCGCGCGGGGCCGTGGAGCGCGCGCTTGCGCACAGCCTGAATACCGACCGGCTGCCGCGCACTTACGGCATGCTGCTTTGCGGCAGGCTGACGGGGATGTATCAATTCACTTACTCCGATCTGTTCGTGAGGCCCGATATCTATCCGTGGCTGGCAAACGTGTATCTCGATCCCGCTTACCGCGGGCGGGGCCTGGGAAGGCTGCTGCTTGGATCGGTAAAGCAGAACGCCCGCGCCGCGGGGCTTGACGAGCTTTTCCTTTTCACCGCGCACCGGGGGCTTTACGAAAAATTCGGATGGGAATTCGCAGGCGAGATCGAGACCTTCCTTGAGCCGCACGTACAGCGGCTATACAGGCTTGACACTTCCGGCCGCGCGGAGGGCCCGGCGGCGGATCCCGTTTCGAAGGCGGGCAAGCTTGTGTGTGATGTTCCATTAAAAGGCAGTGAGAAAGGAGCCGAACATGATCTCATTTGAAAGCGACTACACCACGGGGGCGCATCCCGAAATATTGAAGCGGCTTGCCGAAACGAATCTTGAGCCCATGCCCGGCTACGGCACGGACGCCTTCTGTGAGAGCGCCAAACGAAAGATACGGGAAGCGATAGGCGACGAGACCGCCGAGATCGAATTCCTTGTGGGCGGCACTCAGACCAATTCCGTTATTATTTCCACCATGCTGGCCGATCACGAGGGCGTGGTCGCCGCCGAGACCGGGCACGTCAGCTCGCACGAGGCGGGAGCGATCGAATACACCGGGCACAAGGTGCTTGCCCTGCCGCAGAAGGACGGCAAGATCGCGCCGGAGACGCTTGAAAAATACCTTTGCACCTTCTTTTCAGACGCGAATCACGATCACATGGTGTTTCCCGGGATGGTTTACATATCCCACCCCACCGAGTACGGCACGCTTTATTCAAAGGCGGAGCTCACCGCGCTTTCGGATATCTGCCGCGAATATTCGCTTCCGCTCTTTCTCGACGGAGCAAGGCTGGCCTATGGCCTGATGAGCCTTGAGACCGACGTTACGCTTGCCGATATCGCCCGCCTTTGCGACGTATTCTATATCGGCGGCACCAAGGTGGGCGCGCTCTGCGGCGAGGCCGCGGTGTTCATGCGCGGCTGCAGGCCCACGCACTTTATGACCTCCGTAAAAAAGCGCGGCGCGCTGCTTGCCAAGGGGCGTTTGCTGGGCGTGCAGTTTGACACGCTCTTCACCGACGGGCTTTATTTCAAGCTCGGCGCGCACGCCATAAGCATGGCCGAAAGGCTTAAGGAGGTGTTTGCCGCGCACGGCATTGAGTTTTACGCCCCCTCCCCCACCAATCAGCAGTTCGTGGTGCTGGAAAACGAGCGTATGGAGCGGCTTTCGAAGAATATCGCGTTCAGCTTTTGGGAGAAGGCGGACGAAGCCCACACCGTGGTGAGGTTTGCCGCAGGCTGGTCGACTGCAAGCGAGGATATCGCGGCGCTCGACGCGGCGCTGAGCGAATGATCGCGGCGCTTGAAAACGGACCTGAAATGTGATAATATTTTTAAACAATAACCCGGCGGCACGGCAGCCGCACAGAAAGGATGCAGAATGCTCAATTTCACTCACAATATTCCCACCAGGATCTATTTCGGCAGGGGCCAGATATCGCATCTTGCCGAGTCCCTGCGCGAATTCGGCACGCGCGTGCTGCTCACCTATGGAGGCGGCTCCATCATAAAGACGGGGCTTTATGACCGCGTGATGGACATTTTGAGCGACGAGGGCTTCACCGTGATCGAATGCGGCGGCATCGAGCCCAATCCCCGCATCGAGTCGGTCGAGCGCGGCGTGGCGCTGTGCAAAGAGCATGATATCGACGTGATACTTGCCGTGGGCGGCGGCTCCACCATCGACTGTTCCAAGGCGATAGCCGCGGGCGTTTACTTTGAGGGCGACGACCTGTGGGATATGGTTGCCACCCGTCACGGCGTTTTAAAGGCGCTCCCGCTCGTGGACATACTTACGCTGAGCGCCACCGGCTCGGAATATGACGGCGGCGGAGTGATATCGAATATGAAGCTGAATCAAAAGCTGGGCAACGGCTATACCTTCCCCGCCGTTTCGATCTGCGATCCCACGTACACCTTTACGGTTTCTAAGTATCAGACCGCCGCGGGCACGGCCGATATAATCAGCCATATCTGCGAGGAATATTTCTCCCGCACGCCCGACAGCGACCTTGCCGACGGGATCTGCGAAACGGTGTTCAAGTCCGCGATACGCAATCTGCCCATAGCGCTTGCCGAGCCCGACAATTACGAAGCCCGCGCCAACCTTATGTCCATATCGTCCATCGCCTGCTCGGGCATACCCTCCTATGGCAAGCAGGGCTCCTGCTGGCCCTGCCATTCGATGGAGCACGAGCTTTCCGCGTTCTATGACATCACCCACGGCGTGGGCCTTGCCATACTCACCCCGCGCTGGATGCGCCATATTTTAAAGAAGGATCCCACCTGCGCGTGGCGCTTTGTGCGATTTGCGAGAAACGTGTGGGGCCTTGACGGCGACGACGAAACGGCGCTTGCATTTGCCGGCATAGACAGGCTTGAAAGCTTCTTCCGCGAATCCGGCATACCCATGACGCTTTCCGAGCTGGGCATAGGCACGGAGCATTTCGCAAAAATGGCCGCCCACGCCAACCGCGGCGGCTTGCTGAAAAACTCCTTCGTTGCGCTTGACGACGAGGATATAATCCGGATCTACACCGATTGTCTTAACTGAAACACTCTTATGGGGGCGCGCTTATGGAAAGGGACTTCAGATCAAGGGTGACGATGGATACTTCGGATTTCATACTGCTTTCGGACTATGTGCCGGGCGCTGTGCAGGAGATCCGCTATCATTCGACTTTCAATTTCATAGGAGACCGCATCGACGGCTATGAGGAGCCCTGCGCGATAATCACGCTGGAGGCGGCGCGGGCGCTAAAGGCCGTTGCCGCCGAAATGAACGTGATGGGATATCGGCTCAAGATATTCGACGCCTATCGCCCCGTGTGCGCGGTAAAGCAGTTCATATTCTGGGGCATCGAGGACACGGATATCCGCATGAAGCCTTATTTCTACCCCGAGCTCGAAAAGCAGGAGCTCTTCGCCAAGGGCTATATCGCCAAGCTCTCCTCTCACAGCCGCGGAAGCACCGTCGATCTCACCCTGCTCGATATGCGCACCGGCCGGGAGCTTGACATGGGCAGCCCCTTCGACCTGTTCAGTGAAATATCGCATCCCGACAACCGAAGCGTCACCGACGAGCAGTATTCAAACCGCATGCTGCTGCAGAGCGCGATGGTGCGCGGCGGCTTCCGCCCGCTCGACTGCGAATGGTGGCATTTCACGCTTGAAAACGAGCCCTTCCCCGATACCTATTTCGAATTTCCCGTTTCGTCAAGGTGCTTGAAGAGGTAAAAAAACATAAAACATAAAAGGCGCGGATATGCGCCTTTTTTATTCCTCGCACAGCAGCCTGTGCAGTATCCTCTCCCGGTCGGAAAGGAAGAGCCGCGTTATGCTCACGCTCTCCGTATCCTCATATTCGCAGCGATGTATCCTGCCGCCGTCGAACGAGAGTATCGAGGCGTTCGGGAAGCCCAGTATGATGGGCGAATGGGTGGCGATGATAAACTGCGCGCCCGCCTTCACACAGCGGTCAAGCTCAACGAGCAGCGCAAGCTGTCTTTGCGGGCTGAGCGCGGCCTCCGGCTCGTCGAGCATATAAAGCCCGTTCGCGCCAAAGAGGTTCTGCGCTATATAAAGGAAGCTTTCGCCATGTGACCTCTCGTGAAGATGCTGCGGTCTTCCTCCCATCAGCTTGTTCGCCTCAGCCTCCATCGAGGCCACGTTATAAAAGCTTTCCGCGCGAAGAAAATACCCGCCTCTCGCCCTGCGGAAGCTCTTTGTCAGGCTTATCGCCCGGCAGAGCTCCGAATGGGAATCATAGGTCGAGAACGAATTGGCCCTTGTTCCGCCCTCGGGATTGAACCCAGCGGCTATGGCAACAGCCTCCAGAAGGGTGCTCTTGCCGCTGCCGTTCTCGCCCACAAGGAACGTCACGGGGCTTTCAAGCGCTATCTCGTCCGCGGAACGCAGCGCTTCGATATTCCGAACGTAGCTGCTTTCAGGGACCTTTTCCCATTCGATGCGTATGGCAGTGATAAAGTTATCGCTCATGCTTCATTATTATAAAGAACTCGTTCGTATCGTCCACCCTCTGCCGCTCATCCGTGCAGACGAAGCCGTGCCTTTCATAAAGCCGAATCGCGCCCGGGTTCTTTTCCAGCACGAGCAGCCGCCTGCCGCCGCGCTCGACCGCGCGCTCCATAAGCGCGCCGCCTATGCCCAGCCCATGGAAGCTCGGCTCAACGAAGAGCTTCTCGATCTCATCGCCGTTCACGCGCACGAAGCCCTTCACGACCCCGTCGTCAAACACGAGCGTGTGCGCGAGCTTTTCGGGAAAAGCGCGGTACTCGCCGATGAGCGTCGGCACGGTCAGCTCTGAAAAGAAGTAACGATCCGTCCTGAATATGGGGTAAAAATACAGGCGGTAGTTGAAGATCTCGATCTCGGCAAGTCTGGCGGCGTCCTCCTGCGCGGCGGGTCGGATCATGGGAGTCACTTCCTCACGCATGCCTCATACCTTTTCTTCAAAAGCAGATAGCGCGAATACTTATCCTCGTTTGCAAAGTGCTCCCCGCGCATCTGCGGGACGGCGGTCGAATAATCGAGTTTTTCATCGCCGAACTGCTCGCTCGTCAGATCGAACTCATATCCGTCGATCCTGTTGAAGCAGTGATACGCGCCGTCGGGCAGGAGTATCCCCCAAACCTCGCCGCCTAAAAGATCCTGCACGAGGAACGAAGTTATCGAGCATTGCCCCAGCGTGGGATTGGCTTTTGACCAGTGCGGCCTCATGCGCGGCGCGCAGGTCTCGGCGCACCAGACGGAAAGGAAAGTGTCGTACAGCTCACGAATGTGATCGGGAACGGCGTCGTGTCCGTAAAAGCTCATATTTGTCTCCTGTGATGTTTTTTTGTATTATAGCATATACTCCCGCGGGCTGACAACAAAAACATTGAAGGCGCTGAGGGCGGATCAATAAGGGGATCCGGCAGCTGCCTGTCCTCTCCATGCGTCGCAAACCTTTGGTTTGCTCATTGAGAATATCCTCACGGTGTTCGGATATTCTCACGTCGCCGCCGCAAAAAGGCTTCACCTTTTTGCTTATCAAGAAAAAAGCGATGGTGGCGTGAGGCAAGTTGCTTTTGATAATAAGGATGTTTTTGGAGTTCTTTTAGACAGGGCAGCTGCCTATCCTCTCCATGCGTCGCAAACCTCGGTATGTTGAGCATACCGAGGTTTGTTCACCGAGAAAAGCTCTGCGGACGGGGCCTTGAGCTTTTCTCGCGTCGCAGGTAAAAAGCTTCGCTTTTTACGCGACGGCTAATGGCGAGGGTAGGCAGATGGCGGGACCAAAGGAAAGAAAAAGCAGAGACGCTTGCGTCTCTGCTTTTCCTTTGGGATCCGGCAGCTGCCTATCCTTCCATGCCGTCGCCAGCACAGTACTTTCGGTGTATGAGGGCTTAACTTCTGTGTTCGGGATGGGAACAGGTGGAACCCCTCAGCTTAA
>JAFXZJ010000043.1 GCA_017541305.1 Clostridia bacterium
CCCCGACGAGGCCTGGGCGCCCGTCGAACGCGTGAGCGCAAGACCGCGCCGCGGATCATTTGCTTTTCCGCCGGCGGCAAAGGTTTGGACGGGGGCGATCACGGCCGCGCTTGCCTTTATGCTGTTTCTGGTATTCACGCCTCCCGGCAGAGCGCTTGCCGAAGCCGCCATACAGACCGCCGAAAAGACTTATCACGCCATAAACAGGATCGTCGACGCCCGAAAGCCCGTTCACACCGAGGATCCCGTTTCGGGATCGCTGTTCCCGCTTGAGCCCACGCCGGCGACAACGCCCGAGCCCGCATCCGCGGCGCCCACGGCCGCTGCCACTCCCGAGCCCACAAAAGCGCCTACGCCCGAGCCCGCGCTTACCGAAGCGCCGACAGCCGCGCCCACAGCCGCGCCCACAGCCGAGCCGACAGCCGCGCCGACACCCGAGCCCACACCCGAGCCCACATCGGCGCCCACGCCCAAGCCCTCGCACACCTGCGGCGAGCCCGGCTGCACGGACGGAACGAGCGGCGGATATCCCTGCTGCATGATCGGAGGCGCGCTGCATATCTGCGAAGCGAACTTCCCCGACGCCGCATTCAGGGCCCATATCGCCTTGTTATGCGATGCGGATCACGACGGCGCGCTTGGCAGGGCGGAGCTTGACGATATCACCGATCTTATCGTTGAAAACCAAGGCATCTCATCACTTAAGGGCGTCGGCTTCTTCACAAAGCTTTCGCATTTAAGCTGCGGCGGCAACCCCATTGATTCCATCGACCTGAAATCCCTGAGCGAGCTGCGCGTGCTGCACTGCGACAACTGCGCGATCACAAGGCTCGATCTGCGGGTGCAGCGGAAGCTTGACTTGCTCACCTGCTCGCACAATCCCCTGAAGCGCCTGATCCTGCCCGAGACCGATTCGCTCACCCTGCTCGACTGCTCGGACTGCCGCCTGACCTCGCTTACGGCGCTTTCGGCAGGTCTCGACGAGCTGGACTGCTCGAACAACATGATCGAGGTGCTTTCCGTCAAGCTCACCTCGCGCTTTGACAGGCTGGATATCCGCTTCAACCGCATAAAGGCCCTCACCCTGTATCCTTTGGGCGGTGAAAACTATGACGGGATCCAGCGCTATTACCGCCTTTCCCCGCAGAGCGCCGGATCCATCGCCTTTACCGAAGGCGAAGGGTACTGCGAATTCGACCTTGCCTCCTTCATCGGCGGCGGCCTGCACGCGAATATCACCGAGGTGTGGGGCGTGATGGCCGACGGCTCGGAGGTCAGGGCCAATTATCACGGACGAAAGGGCATCGCGAGATTTGAGGAGATCCCCTTAAGCCTTAGGTATTGCTTCGATACCGGAGCGGGCATGATGGAAATAAGCATTGAAGTTGA
The DNA here is from genome assembly GCA_017541305.1 of Clostridia bacterium. Taxonomy (GTDB): domain Bacteria; phylum Bacillota; class Clostridia; order Christensenellales; family CAG-138; genus UBA3857. The sequence goes on from JAFXZJ010000043.1 coordinate 1,390, forward strand.
CCTATAAACCACCGAATGGAGCAAATTATGAAAAGATTTACTGCACTGATGCTTGCGGCGCTTATGGCGCTGGCCTGCATTCCCGCCCTTGCGGAGCTTGTGCCCGCAGACGTTCCCGACGGCTATGACGCGCACGATTATTCAAAGCTGCTGGCCTTTATGGAGACGCCCTGTTATGACGGAATAAAGAACGGCGAGGATCTGTGCGAAAATTACGACCCTCTCGATCCTCTCACCTGGACCTGCGCCGAGTGGACGGAGGAGGAGCCCAAAAAGCTTGCCTCGTTCAACGTTGGCAATTGGGGCGGGCTGCTTGGCGTCATCGACCTTGAGGACTGCACGGAGCTTACCGAGCTGCGCTGCAGCGGCAATCCCATAAGCGGCGTGAACGTGAACGGCTGCGTATCGCTCAAGGTGCTCGAGGCGCAGTGCGACAGCCTGGTTTCCTGCGGATTCGAGGACTGCGCGAAGCTGGAAGTGCTGCGATACGGCTTTGCCGGAGCGGGGAGCCTGGACCTTACGCCTTACAGGCGCCTGAGGATCGTTGAAATAAGCCCTCACTGCCTGAGCGGGCTGACGCTCGGCAGTCATCCCCTGCTTGAAAAGCTCAGTTTCGGCTATAACGATATCGCTTCGATCGACGTTTCGGGATGCCCCGTGCTGCAGAGGCTGGAATGCGCGGGCAACAAGCTTGCCTGCCTCGATACCGCCGCCTGCCGCGCGCTGAAATATCTTGACTGCAGCCATAACGAGCTTGAATCGCTTGAGATATACCGTGAGGATTCGTGCATCGAGACGGTGAACTGCACGTACAACAGGCTGCCCGGCGTCGATTTTTCCGGGACCATGCTTATGCCTCGCGTGATAAACGTCGAAGGCATGGGCTTTGCGGGCTGTGCTTCAAGCATCTATTCATACGGCACGCGGGCGGTTCAGGCGACTCCCGCGGAGGGCTGGCAGATGTCTTGCTGGATCAACGGCGCGGGACAGATTTTTTCACACAACGAGTATTATTCGGGCCCGAACATGACGGGCGAGCTGACCGCCGTATTCGAAAAGACTCACCTTGCCGGCGACGCCGACGGGAACGACTCGATCGACACCGCCGACGCACTTATGGTGCTCCGCTGGGCGCTTTATTTGGAGGATATGCCCGCGAACGCATGCGAATACTGCGATATGGACGGCAATGAAGAGATCGATACCACCGACGCCCTGCTGATACTGCGAATGGCGATGGGGATAGGCAGAAAAAGCGGAACGCGCACCTTATACAACGGGCACGACGTGCAGAAGCTTGCCGCCTTCTTCGAACAGGAGGATGAGAACGGCGTCAAGAACGGTGAAAAGCTCTTTGTGGATTACGACCCTCTCGATCCCGCCTCGTGGGAAGGCAAATGCGTGGGTGAGTATGGAGAAGTTTGCGACGTGATCGAATGGAATGAGGACGGCTCGCTGCGGGCTGTCAACGTGCTGTTTGCCGACGCCGTGGGCGAGCTGGAGCTTGACGGCTGTGAAGCGCTTGAGGTGCTGCACTGCCATAACAACCGTCTCACCCGCCTGAGCGTGCGCGGCTGCGGGGAGCTGACCTATATCAAGGCTCAGCACAACGAGCTGACAAGCGTCGATCTTAACGGGCCGGTGCACGTATTCTATCTTATGCTCAACGACAACCGGCTGACTTCGATAGATTTTGCCGGCTTCGGGCACGGGCTGAACTACTTTGATCTTTCCGACAATCTTTTGACCGAGCTGGATCTGACCGGCATGGAGTATCTGGACGGTTTCGCCTGCAGGAACAATCTGCTCACCTCGCTCACCGTTCCCCCGGAGTGCGAATATCTGAACGGATTCAGCTGCGACGGCAACGCGCTCACCGAGCTTAACTGTGAGATCGAAACGACGGGCACAATAACCTGCTCGAACAATCCCTTAACGAAGCTCGATCTTTCCGGCACCGATCTTGGGTACTTCGATATAAGGAACTGCCCCCTGACCGAGCTTAAGCTGAAGGCGTTTGGCTGCGCCGTAGATCTTAAAAGCGCGGGGCACGGCACGATCGGCGCATACTTGAGGGACGTGCCGTGGACTTTTGAGGAGGATCACGGCGAGGACCTGACCCTTACCGTATATGCACGCCCCGAATACGGCTGGCAGCTTGACGCGTGGACAGACGAGAACGGCTATTGGGCGTATTTCTATGAGGAGAGCGATATCTGGGTGAACGATCCCGCCCCCAAGACGCTGACCGCCGTGTTCGAGCCCGCGGGCTTTACGCCCGGCGACGCCGATGAAAACGGCGCGGTCGATACCACCGACGCGCTGCTCGTGCTGAGAGCCGCAATGGGTATCGAGGGGGATCAGGCCGCTTTGCTTGAGACCTGCGACATGGATCGAAACAACATGATCGAAACCGCCGACGCGCTGATGATACTGAGACGCGCGCTGGGGATATCATAAAACTCACGATAATATAAGGAGGATACTACCTATGTTCAAACGTTTTTCCGCCGTGCTGATCGCGGCGATGATGCTCCTGCTCGCGGCCGCGCCCGCGCTTGCAAAAACGGAAACGCCGCAGGCTGTGCATATCGGGGAGCGCCGTTCCGTCGAGGCCCGCGCCGCGCATGAAAATAAAGATAATGGGATGACCGTAAGGGATGCGTACTTCGGGGGCGATTACTATACCGTATTGAGCTTCCTTGAATCCCGCGACTCGGACGGAGTGAAGCACGGTTACAAGATCAATCCCGACTATGACAGCGACGATCCCGAAACATGGTACTCGATAGAGTATAACGAGGAAGAGGACGAGTATTATGTGACCAAAGGCTTCACTCTTTGGGCTCAAAGCGGAGGATACTGGCATCTCGATTGGTGTAATATCAAAGGAATGGGCTTTGAAGGCACGCTTAACCTCAAGGACTGCGAGTTCCTTGAGTTCTTGGATTGTTCCGATAACGACTTGACTTCTGTCAAAATATCGAATTGCCAAAAGCTATCCCAGCTCGATTGCTCCTGCAATCGCATCACCTCCATTGAAGGCCTCTCCGGATGCTCTGAGCTTACTTATTTGGACTGCAGCAACTGCAATATTACGGGACCGATAAACTTCGGCGCGAAATTCAAGCTGGTTTATATGGACCTCTCGAACAACAACTTGGAAGAGCTGGATGTTTACAGCTTTTTTAAGGCGCTCAAATACCTGTTCTGTGATAATAACGCGCTTAGATCGCTGAGATTTCATGACTGCCCCGCACTGATGCTGGTATCTGCCGGCGGAAACGAACTGACCGACGTGTCGTTCTCATACACCACAGCGATACGGTTCCTTGATCTAAGAGATAATGCTTTGACGCACATTAACTTATCAAGCCTTGCTTCGCTTCAATCGCTCGATCTCATCGGCAATGAGCTGACCGAGATGGATCTATCTGCAAATACCGAGCTTGAAGAAGTAGGGCTCCTTGACAATCCGCTCACCGAGATCGATCTTTCGAACTGCCCTTTGATCCCCCGGGACATGATAAAGAGCGAGGGTAACGGGACCGTCGGATACCTGTATTATCAGGAATATAACGAAAACGGCGACGTCGCGAACGTCGTGGAGCTTGCCGCCGCTTATCCCGGAGACGGAGAGCGATTCGCGGGTTGGTACGGCGAAGACGGCACGCCGCTGTACTTCGATCCCGAGTTCGACTTAAGCGAATGCGGCGAAGCGCAGTTGACGGCAAGGTTCGGCGAACCCGGATCGATCCCCGGCGACGCGGACGGCAACGGCATAGTGGACACCACCGACGCGCTGCTGGTGCTGAGAGCCGCGCTCAATATCGACGGCGACCCGGCCGCGCTGCTTTCGAACTGCGACATGGACGGGAACGGGATCATAGACACCACCGACGCGCTGCTGATATTAAGGCTTGCGCTCGGGATATCATAAAACACACGATAACAAAGGAGAATAATACTTATGTTCAAACGCTTTTCCGCCGTGCTGATCGCGGCGATGATGCTCATGCTAGCGGCTGTGCCCGCGCTTGCTTTCGGCTGGTCTCCGAGCGAAGTCGTTTCCGGCGTCTGCGGAGAAAACCTGACCTGGACGCTCAATACCGATACCGGCGCGCTCACCGTATCCGGCACGGGCGAAATGGACAATTACAGCGGCTATAACCAACCCTGGGGAAGCTATATGAGCAGCATCACATCCCTGACGGTGGAAGAAGGTGTTTCGAGCATTGGGAAATGCGCGTTCTACGAATGCTCGTCGCTCAGATCCGCCGTGATAGGCGCTGGCGTGACCAGGATCGGCGATTCCTGCTTCGCATACTGCTCCTCGCTTGCTTCCGTAAACATACCCGATGGCGTTACGACCATGGAAAGGTGGGTCTTCTACAGCTGCGAATCCTTGACCGGTATTGAGCTGCCGGACAGCGTTACGGAAATAGGGACCGACGCTTTTCACAGCTGCAATGCTCTTCGGGCTCTCAGGCTCAGCGAAAACCTCCTTTCGATCAAGCGGAACGCGTTCAGCTTCTGCCGCTCGCTCAGCTCGGTCACGATACCCGCGTCGGTCACGGCGATAGGCGACACGGCGTTCCGCTGCTGCAGCACGCTGACCTCCGCCGAGTTTCGCGGCGAGCCTCCGACGTCGTTCGGCAATAACGTATTCGAGCTCTGCGGCGAGGGTTTTGCGATCGTTTACGATCCTGCTTTTGCTTCTTCATGGGCTCCGAACGGAGAGACCGAATGGAACGGATATCCCCTCGTCACGGTCGAAAGCATCACCGGAGGAGCCCTGGGCGATAACCTCTTCTGGAATTTGAATGCTGCGACCGGCGTCCTCTCGATCACCGGCGATGGCGAGATGGCCGGGTTCGATCACGCTCCGTGGGAAAGCTTTTCGGACAGCATTATCAACGTGATCATAGGCCAGGGGGTCACGAGCATATCGGATTCCGCCTTCCGCGGCCTGCCCGTGCTCACGGCCCTGACCGCTCCCGCAAGCGTCGTTTCGATAGGCGATTCCGCGTTCAGGGATTGCGTCAAGCTCGACAGCTGCCGGGCCCCGGGCGTCACGTTGATAGGCGATCACGCCTTCCGCGGCTGTTCCGCCCTTTCAAGCACGAGCTTCGGCGAGCTCACATCGATCGGCGATTATGCCTTCAGCGGATGTGACAGTATCACGGGCTTCGGCAAGGACAGCGTGACGTCCCTCGGCGTCGGCGTATTCAAGGACTGCGCCTCGTTGGAGATGATCACGATAGGGGACGCATTGACCGTCATCCCCGATTCTGCCTTTGAAGACTGCCCCGAGCTGCGCCGGATCAATTTCGGCAGCGGTGTGACCCGCATAGGGACCCGCGCATTCGCGCGAACCGCGCTGAGCGTCGTCGAGATCCCCTCCGGTGTTGCCTCCATTGCGTCCGGTGCGTTTGCCGATTGCCCCTGGCTCACAACTCTTGTGTTTGCAGGCGGTCCGCCGTCCTCAGTGGGCAGCGGCGTCTTCGCAGGAGCATACCCCAAGCTTTCGGCGGTTTACAAGCCCGGGAACGCCTCGGCATGGAGCTCATTCGGAAGCGCCTGGCAGGGCTGCGGCCTCGTCAGTGAGAGCATGCTCTCCTATGGCGACAGCGATGGAGGCGCAAGCTACGTCATAAACCGCTCCACCGGCGTCATGACCGTATATACCGATGGATATGACTGTAATATATCCCAGCGTCCGGGCTTCGTGATGCCCTGGCAGAATCAAAAGGACAATGTGACCGAAATGGTTTTCGGCAAGGGCGTGACCGGCGTCGGCCAGTACGTATTCCAGGATTTCACAAAATTAACTGAGGTCAAGCTGCACGACGGCTTCAAGTCGATCAGCGACGGCGCCTTTCAGGGATGCTCCCGCTTAAGCAGCATCACTCTTCCCGAGGGTCTTCTAAGTCTGGGCGTATCCGTTTTCAGGGACTGCACTTCTCTCACTTCGGTCGTGATACCCGACAGCGTGACCGATTGCGGAAGCTATGCGTACTGCGGCTGCACCTCCCTGACCTCGGCGGTCGTAGGCCGCGGGGCGCTCGTTGGCAACGGGATCGTTTGGCTGCCCGACGGGATATTCAAATACTGCACGTCCCTTACTTCCGTCACACTGCCGGATAACCTTGAGATAATCGGTATGACGGCGTTCTTCGGCTGCACCTCGCTTGAGTCGATAACCGTACCCAAGAGCGTCCGCATTTTAAGACAGGACGCGTTCATGAACTGCACCGCGCTCAAATCGATCACTCTGCCCGCGGCCCTGACGACCATTGAGCATTCTGTGTTCAAAAACTGCACTAAGCTCACCTCCATCATATTTGATGGCATGCCCCCGGCAGAGGTCGGGCTTGAACCGTTCGCTGACTGCAATTCCGCGCTCACGCTCTATTATTACGAAAACTGCGTATCCGGTTGGTCGCCCAACGGCGAAACGACCTGGCAGGGCCGCCCCATAGTGATGATCGGCGGGGCCGCTCCGGGCTCCTGCGACGCCGACTGCAACGGCGCTGTCGACACCACCGACGCGCTGATCGTGCTGAGAGCCGCGCTGGGCATCGAGGGCGATCCCCAAGCTCTGCTCACCGTCTGCGACGCGGACGCAAACGGCGTTATCGACACCACCGACGCGCTGATCATACTGCGCATGTCGCTGGGGATAGAATAAAAAATAGTATTGTATAGGAGGGATCTTACCATGCTGAAACGAATTATCTCATTGGCTGTCATTCTGTTCATGCTTTCCGCGCTCGCGCCGCTGGCGCTGGCTGAGGAGGCAGCACCGTCGGCCGCTGCTCACAGCGTGCGTCGTGAGCTTAAAACCGACGTCCCGAATTTCAAGGGTCCGGGTATGTCCATAACGGATCATTACAGCGAGCATGATATTTACAAAGTTTACTATTTCCTTCTGTTCGACGACGGGTCCGGAATCACAAACGGGCAAAAGATCAACCCCGATTACGATCCTGTGGATCCCGACACCTGGTACGCCGTCGAATATGACGAGGAAGAACAAGCATATTATGTGTATCAGGGCTTCACCTTCTGGTATGAGGAGAACGGCTGCTGGTATCTCGACTGGTGCAATATCAACAGCCTTGATCTTTACGGTCAACTGGATCTGCAAGACTGCGATCACCTTGAGTTCTTAAGCTGTGAGAGCAACTATATCGGCGATCTTAACGTGTCCGGATGTGATAATTTGACCGAGATCTGGTGCTCCCACAACTGGATAGATGTTCTCCGTATATCCGGCTGCAGCTCCCTGCAGTTTTTGGACTGCAGCTATAACTGTCTGTCAAACCCCGATGTGTCCAACAACAGCTCGCTGATCTATCTTGACGTGTCCGAAAACTTTCTGGGCGCGTTGACCGTATCGAATTCCTCCGCACTGCAGTATCTGTTCTGTGACGCCTGCGCTCTCGAACGGCTGACGGTAAACAATTGTCCCTCTCTCCTGCAGCTTTCCGCAGACAGCAACGAGCTGGTTTCCGTCAGAATTTCGGGATCCGATTCGCTCCTTTACCTGTCCGCAGAAAACAATCTTCTGACAAGCATGGACGTATCGCGTTTCACAGGGCTCAAGTATCTTGATCTCAACAATAATGCGCTGTCCGCCGTCGATCTCTCCGCCAACGCCGAGCTTATGGCCATAGGCCTGCTTGACAACCCGCTCGGCGAGATCGATCTTTCCAATTGCCCGCTGATCCCCCGAAACACGATAAAGGCCGCCGGAAACGGTACAGTCGGCTATCTGTATACCGAACAGTATGATGAGGACGGCAATACGACGGCTGTCTATGAGCTTGCCAAGGCCCGTCCTCTCGGGGATGAGCACTTCATTGGCTGGTACGGCGCAGACGGCGCTCTGCTTTCCGCAGTTCCCGAGCTGGCTCTCGGCTCCTGCACGGAAACCGAGCTCACTGCAAGGTTCGGTCCCGCCGAGCTCCTTCCCGGCGACGCCGATGCGAACGGCATGATCGACACCGCCGACGCGCTGATAGTGCTCCGCGCCGCGCTGGGCATCGAAGGCGATCCCGAAGCCCTGCTTGCAAACTGCGATATGGATCAAAACGGCGTTATCGACACCACCGACGCGCTGATCATACTGAGGCTTGCGCTGGGGATCGAATAAGCATCCGCATCAAAGGAGGGCCTCGTTTCATTTGACGCGGAGCGGGTTTACTGGTATAATCGCGGTATGAACAACGCGGAGCTTGAGAAAATCGCATACGAGGCGGGCTTTTGCCGGGTGCTGTTTATTCCGGCGCCCGATTTTGCGCCGCATGACGACGAGCCGCATATAGTTTGGAATACCGCCGAATATCCGTGGGCGGCCGTTTCATGCCTGCTCGTTTGGCGCTATTCGCCCTATCCCGAGGGCTGCCGCATACCCGCCTATTATATCGCGAGCAACGCCTCGTATCACGCGAGCGTCGCTTTGGCAAAGCGGCTCGAATCAGAGGGCGTGCGGCTGAAGCGCTGCGAGGTGCCCATAAAGGCGCTCTGCGCAAAATACCGCTTCGGCACGCTCTGCCGCAATTCGCTCGTCGCCCTGCCCGGTCTGGGCACGAGGGTGGTGTTTCAAGCCCTGCTGCTTGAGTCAAGCCCCGAAAACCCCTTTAAAGCAGAGGAACATTTTGAGCAGGACGACGGCCTGTGCGCCTCATGCGGGGCCTGCGCCGCCGCCTGCCCCGCCCATGCCATAGGTGATTCGCTCGACGTGAAAAAGTGCATGCGCTATTATATGGACGGCGCGGATTACCCCGACTGGGTGTATCGCATACAGCGCACGCACATGGGCTGCGAGGTATGCCAGGCCGTATGTCCGCGAAACGCGCATGTACTTCCCGTGGAGCCGCCAGAGGATATCGCCGGGGCATTCGAGCTTGGCCGTCTTGCCTCGGGCGACGCAAAGCAGGCGCGCTTGCTCGTGGGCAAGAACTTTACCGGGCACGGCAAGCTGAGCAGGGAAGCGGTGAACTTTTTGCAGAGGGACGGGGAAAAATGATCGTATTTTTGTATATTATTCATTCCCTTCCAATTGGAATTGACACAGAGCATATGGTATGGTATAATAAGCTACGGTCTTAGGGCGATACCGTGATATCGGCTGGATCGCGCTTGGGTATGTTGCAATACCGTCATTATGAAAGCTCGCTCTGCCGTGATCGGCGGAGCTTTTTTTGAGGAATGGAGGCAGCGATGATAAGAGCGAACGTTTTCAAATCCGAATTCCATCCCGATTTTACCCCCGTTATCCCCAAGGGGTACGATATTCTTCCTGTTTTCGAAAAATCCCGTTTTGTTATATTCCCCGGCTTCTGCGACGTGCACGTGCACCTTCGTGAGCCGGGTTTTTCTTATAAAGAAACCATCGCCTCGGGCTCACGGGCGGCGGCGCGCGGCGGCTATACGGAGATATTCGCAATGCCGAATCTGGATCCCGTGCCGGATTCGGTCGAGCATCTTGAAAAGGAGCTTGAGCTGATACGCCGCGGCGCGGTGATATCCGTGCGGCCATACGGCGCGCTGACCGTCGGCGAAAAGGGCCGTTTGCCCGCGGATATAGAAGGCATGGCGCCTTTCGTCGCCGCCTTTTCGGACGACGGCAAGGGAGTGCAGGATCCCGTGATGATGCGCGACGTGATGACGCGCTGCAGGGAAGCGGGCAAGGTGCTTGCCGCGCACTGCGAGGACGAGCGCCTGCTTTTCGGCGGCTACATCCACAAAGGGAGCTATGCCAAGGCGCATTCGCACCGGGGGATCTGCCCGGAATCCGAGTGGCGCCCCATTGAAAGGGACGTGCGCCTTGCCGCCGAAACGGGTGTGAAATACCACGTTTGCCACGTATCCTGCAGGGAGAGCATAGAAATAATACGCGAAGCGAAAAAAAGCGGCGTTGACGTGACCTGTGAAACGGCGCCGCATTACCTGCTGCTGGATGAAAACGACCTGGAAGAGGACGGCCGCTTCAAGATGAACCCGCCGCTTAGGTCGAGGGAGGACCGCGAGGCGCTTTTGGAGGCGGCGATCGACGGCACGGTGGATATGATCGCCACCGATCACGCCCCGCATTCCGCCGAGGAAAAGGCGCGCGGCCTTGAAAAAAGCCCCTTTGGCATAGTGGGCATAGAGACCGCCTTCCCCCTGCTTTACACGCATCTTGTTAAAAAGGGCGTGATAACGCAGGAAAGGCTTATGGAGCTGATCGTTTATCGCCCGCGCGCGCGCTTTGGATTAACGCTTTCAAACGGGGATTGGTCCCTTTGGGATCTGGACGCGGAATATGCCGTGGATCCAAACGAGTTCCTGTCAAAGGGCAGGGCGACTCCCTTTGCCGGCTGGAAAGTGAACGCAAAATGCCTTTTGACCGCCTATAACGGGCAGATAGTTTATAAAGCATGAAACAGGCAATACTGACAATAAAAGAGAACGAGGCCCTGACCGCATCGGTTTTCAGGATGCGGCTTGAGGGGGATCCCGGCGAGAGGCCGGGCGGGTTCGTGAACCTTGCCGTGCCCGGGCTGTTTTTGAGACGGCCAATTTCCGTGTGCGATTATGCGGACGGCGAGCTTACCGTCATCTATAAGGTCGTAGGCCGCGGGACCGACGCATTAAGCCGCATGCGGGCGGGGGAAAAGCTGGACGCGCTGTGCGGGCTGGGCAACGGCTATGACCTTGCCGCGCCCTGCGAAGCTCCGCTGCTCGTCGGCGGGGGCGTGGGCGTGCCGCCGCTTTATTACCTGGCAAAAGAGCTTATAAAACAAGGAAAAAAAGTATCCGTCGTGCTGGGCTTCAACACCGCGGACGAAGTATTCTATGAGAACGAGTTCCGCGCGCGGGGCTGCGCCGTGACCGTGGCGACGGCCGACGGCAGCTATGGCGTGAAGGGCTTTGTGACGGACGCGCTGCCCGACTTTTGTGATTATTACTACGCCTGCGGCCCGATGCCCATGCTGAAGGCGCTTTACAGCGCCGCGCCCATCCCCGGCGAAATGAGCTTTGAGGAGCGCATGGGGTGCGGCTTTGGCGCGTGCATGGGCTGCTCGATGCAGACTAAAAACGGCCCCAAGCGCATCTGCAAGGAAGGGCCGGTATTCAAAAAGGAGGAGCTGTTATGGTGAAGACCTCCGTCACGCTGTGCGGGATAGAGCTTTCCAATCCCGTGATACCCGCCTCCGGCACCTTCGGCTTCGGCTATGAATTCGCCGAGCTATACGATATCAACTGCCTTGGCACGTTCTCGTTCAAGGGCACCACGCGCGAGCCGCGCTTTGGCAACCCCACGCCGCGCATAGCGGAATGCACCGCGGGCATGATCAACGCCGTCGGGCTGCAGAACCCCGGAGTCGAACGGGTGATAGCGGAGGAGCTGCCCAGACTGAAAAAGGTGTTTCACAAGCCGGTGATGGCAAACGTATCCGGCTTTTCGGTGGAGGATTACGCCCACACCTGCGCCCTTCTCGACAGGGAGGAGCAGGTCGGCTGGCTTGAGGTGAACGTAAGCTGTCCCAACGTGCACGGCGGCGGTATGAGCTTCGGCACGGAGCCCAAGGCCGCCGCGGAGGTAACGCGGGCGGTAAAGGCCGTGACAAAAAAGCCCGTCATAATAAAGCTTTCGCCCAACGTGACGGATATCGCGTTCATCGCCGGTGCCTGCGAGGACGCGGGCGCCGACGGCATAAGCCTGATCAACACCCTGCTTGGGATGCGGATAGACCTGAAGAAGGGCCGTCCCGTGATAGCAAACACCATGGGCGGGTTTTCGGGCCCGGCGATATTCCCGGTTGCGCTGCGGATGGTTTATCAGGTCTCAAAGGCCGTGCGCGTGCCGGTCATAGGCATGGGCGGGATCTCAAGCGCCGAGGACGCGATCGAGATGATGATGGCGGGAGCGACCGCCGTGGAGATCGGCGCGGCGAACCTTGTTGATCCTTATGCATCGAAGAAGATCGTTGAGGCGCTGCCCGCGGCGATGGAGAAATACGGCATAAGCGATCTGAACGATATAATCGGCAAAGCACATTAACAGGCAGACAAAAGGAGTAAAGCTTATGGGTAAAGACGTTATAGTCGCTTGTGATTTTTCAAGCGCGGAAGCCACTTTTGAGTTCCTCGACCGTTTCGCGGAGGCGGAAAGGAAGCCCTTTGTGAAGATCGGCATGGAGCTGTATTACGCCGAAGGCCCCGGGATAGTGCGCGAGATAAAGCGCCGCGGGCACAAAATATTCCTGGATCTCAAGCTGCACGACATACCCAACACGGTCAGAAAGGCCATGGCGGTGGTTTCGAAGCTTGACGCCGACATAGTCAATCTGCACGCCGCCGGCACGCGCGCCATGATGGAAGCCGCGCTTGAGGGCCTGACCCGCGAGGACGGCACGAGGCCGCTGCTGATAGCCGTCACTCAGCTCACCTCCACCGATCAGGAGAGCATGGAGCGCGATCTGCTGATCGAAAAGCCCATAGCCGAGGTCGTGATGCATTATGCGAAGACCGCCGCCGAATGCGGGCTGGACGGCGTGGTGTGCTCGCCGCTGGAAGCCGGAAAGGTGCATTCCGTTTGCGGAAACAGCTTTTTGACAGTCACCCCCGGCATACGCTTTGCCGATGGTGACAAGGGCGATCAGAAGCGCGTGATGACCCCCGCCGCCGCAAAGGAAGCCGGCTCGGATTACATCGTGGTGGGCCGCCCCATCACCAAGGCCGAGGACCCCGTTGCCGCATATATGCGCTGCGTTAACGAATTTGTGGACTAATACAGAATGGAGATAAATATGGAAATCAACGAACTCATCGCAAAGGATCTGCTTAAGATCCGCGCCGTATTCTTCCGTCCGGACGAGCCCTTTACCTGGGCAAGCGGCATAAAGAGCCCCGTCTATTGCGACAACCGCCTTACCCTCACCGCGCCCGAGGTCAGGAACGACGTTGAAAATTCACTTGCCGCCGTCATCCGCGAAAAGTATCCCGAAGCCGAGGTGCTGATGGGCACTTCCACCGCGGGCATAGCGCACGCCGCGATCACCGCTCACATAATGGGGCTGCCCATGGGCTACGTTCGCTCGGGAGCCAAGGATCACGGCAGGCAGAATCAGATAGAGGGCCGGCTTGAGCCCGGTCAGAAGACGGTCGTGGTGGAGGATCTGATATCCACCGGCGGCAGCGTGATAGAGGTCGTAAACGTGCTGCGCGAAGCGGGTGCGGACGTGCTGGGCGTGGTTTCGATATTCACATACGGCATGAAGAAGGGCCTTGAACGCCTTGCCGCCGCAAACGTCGAGAACACGAGCCTTACGAACTTTGACGTGATAGCGCGCGTCGCGGCCGAGGAGGGCTATATTGCCCCCGAAGACGTTGAACGCCTGATCGCGTTCCGCAACGACCCCTCGGATGAGAGCTGGATCAAATAATATTTCACGAAAGGGATATAAAATTTATGAAGAGCCTTATTGACATCCTTGACCTGACCGTGGAGGAGCTGGACGAGCTTATCGCCACCGCTCAGGACATCATCGCCAACCCCCAAAAGTATGCGGAAGCCTGCCGCGGCTTAAAGCTTGCCTCCCTGTTCTTCGAGCCCTCCACGAGGACCCGCATGAGCTTTGAGGCCGCCATGTACGAGCTGGGCGGCAACGTGATCTCCGTGACCGGCGCGGGCACCTCATCCGCGGCCAAGGGCGAGAGCGTGGCCGACACCGCCAAGACCGTATCCTGCTATACCGACATAATCGCCATACGCCATCCCAAGGAAGGCGCCGCCTACGTGACGGCCAAGAACGCCACCATTCCCGTGATCAACGCGGGAGACGGCGGTCACTGCCATCCCACCCAGACTCTTGCCGATCTGCTCACCATCTGGCGCGAGAAGGGCCGCTTTACCAACCTCACCATAGGCGTGTGCGGCGACCTGAAATTCGGCCGCACCGTGCATTCCCTCATAAACGCCATGAGCCGCTATGAGGGCAACAAGTTCGTGCTCATCTCTCCCGAAGAGCTCAAGGTGCCCTCCTACGTGAAGAAGGACGTGCTCCAGCAGAAGCACATCCCCTACGTGCAGACCACCGATCTGATGGCCGTGATGCCCGAGCTTGACATACTCTATATGACCCGCGTGCAGCGCGAGCGCTTCTTCAACGAAGAGGATTATCTGAGGCTGAAGGACAGCTATATACTCACCGTTGACAAGCTTAAGACCGCCAAGCCCGACCTTGCGATACTCCACCCCCTGCCCCGCGTGAACGAGATAAGCGTGGCCGTGGACGACGATCCCCGCGCATGCTATTTCAAGCAGGTGCTGAACGGCAAGTATATGCGCATGGCGCTTATACTCAAGCTGCTCAAAGAGGCCGGAAAACTCAACTAAAGGATCAAAGAAAGGAAAACAGCTATGAATATCGATTCCATCAACAACGGCATAGTTATCGATCATATTTCCGCCGGCAACGGCATGAAGCTCTATGATCTTTTGGGCCTTGGCGAGCTTGACTGCTCCGTAGCCATAATCAAGAACGTCGTAAGCCACAAGATGGGCCGCAAGGACATAATCAAGGTCGACGCGGACATCCCCGTGGATCTGGACGTGATCGGCTTCGTCGATCCCGGCGCCACCATCAACATAATAAAGGACGGCGTGCTGGTTGAAAAGCGCAACATCGAGATGCCCGAAAGGCTGGTCAACGTTATCAAGTGCAAGAATCCCCGCTGCATCACCTCGTGCGAGCAGGAGATAGAGCATATTTTCAAGCTTACCGACCGCGAGCATAAGGTCTATCGCTGCATCTACTGCGAGACAAAGGCAAACTGAACGTGATTCAAAAGGAGCTGCTCCGAAAAAGCAGCTCCTTTAATATGTAAAGCGTTATTTATTCATTCATATAGGGCGTATCGCAATAGGGGCACACCCTGCCCTCGTACACCGCGCCGCAGGCGGGGCATTTATGTGCGCCGTCAGGATCGAACACCGCTCCCGGATCGCGCGTGAAATCGACGAAGGCCCCTCCCTTTCTTTTGAGCAGGCCAATATCGCCCTCGGCAAGCGAGCCGTAAACCGTGCCGTCTACGCTGAGCTCGACCCTTTCGCCGCCTTCGAGCTCGAAGGTTGCGTAATAATAAGTCCCTACGTACTCGCCGCCCGTGACCCGAGTGCGCTTGGCGCGGACGACCGCCCTTGATACGGTCTCAACGCCGCTGCGGCTTACGATATTCTTAACGAGGATTATGATCACCGCCGTGAGCACCCCCAGGAATATCAGCAGCCCGAATATCCACAGCATCCCGAAGGAATTATAAAAGCTCATATCCCATCCCTTTCCGTGCGGTCCCCCGGCTGCTTTCGGCACGCTTTCGGGACCTTATCCGATCATCGCTGATGCGGTATAAAAAACGGCCGTTTCCGACCGTTTGAACCGCACATGATCATTTTGCCTTGTAATCGGTGAATACGACTACGCCGTTGCCGTTCACGTCGCCCACCCTTGCGTCCTCGGGCACAGCGCCGCCGAAGAACTCCTCGATGGTGATATCGGGGTTATTGGTGAGCACGCTGATCTCGGCCATCGAATGCTCGGTGCTTGCGGGGAAATCGGCGGTGAAGCTGAGAAGATAGGTATAGGTGCTTTCGTTATCGCCGCGCTTTAAGGTGAAGGAGCCGTTGCCGCCCTTAAGATCCATTTCCTCCTTGGAGCCGCCGTTTTCGACGATCAGCTTGATCTCGGCGGAACGGCCGGCGCCGCTCTTGCCAAGGAAGAACTGCCAGTTAAAGGAGGTGCCGTTGACGGCGCCGTCGGTTATGGTGACGGAATTATCATAGCCCGTTCCGTCGGCAATCTGGGGCGTGGGAGCAACCGTGACGGACGCTCCGCCGTTATTCTTGCCTCCGTTCTGACCGCCGCAGCCCGCGAAAACGAATACGAAAGCGGTGAGCACAGCGATGATCGCCAGACAATACTTTTTCATAATTAAACACCTTGCCCCCGAAGGGAGGGAGCCCTTTCTTGATATTTTGCCGTGTTCCATGCGGCATATGCGCCTTAAATGCTTATAAAACGGCGCTTTTTTCCATGATGCTAATGTATCACAACACCGCATTGTTGTCAAGCTTTTTTTGAATGAGCCGCACAGCCGTTTTTTCGCGGCGCGATCCCGCCGTCGAAGCCTGCGGCGGGAACGGCCACGGCCTCCGATTTGTCACAAAATTCATATGTTTTTTAAAATTATCGTAAATAACTGTTGACACGCAGCCTATTGGTTTATATAATATAGGCGTAAAGGTATCTTTATACTCTCCATACCGTCGGTATGGAAATACGCATTTTCCCCGGAGGATATTTTATTAGATGAAGAAAGGGTCTGGTTTTCTGCATAAGCTCGCATCGGCGATAGGCATTCTGCTCATCGTTCTGTTCGGCCTGCTGCTGCTTTTCAACATAACCATCATCGTAAAGGGGCTGATCAACAGCAGCGTGCCGCCGTCCGTTTTCGGCGTCACTCCCCTGGTCGTAAAATCCGGCTCAATGAGCAGCGACGTGCAGCATTCGGTTTATGCGAATGAGCTGGTCGATATCACGCCCGAAGCCGTGAAGGCGCTTAAGCCCGGCGACAAGGTCTATACCATGGCCGGCGATTATAGGATAGAGAACGTGATCGTATCGGTAAACGGCGCGGATTCCGACGAGCCCTTCTTCCTTGTAGAGCGTCCCGCCGCCGATCATATCGAGGTGGGCGATCTGATACTGGTCAAGTCCGCCGATACGAACACGATCAAGGTGGGCGACGTGATCTCGTTTATGGAAAACAGCTCCGTCGTCACGCATAGGGTCATCGGTATTAACGAAGCAAACGGCCGCTCCTTCATCACAAAGGGCGACGCGAACAATTCCGCCGATACAGGCGATCCCGTGCCGGCCGACAAGGTGGTGGGCGTATTCTCATCGCGCATACCCGCGCTGGGCGATTTCATCTATTTCCTGCAGCAGCCCCTGGGCATGGCGATATTCATAGGCGTGCCCGTGCTGACCTTCCTTATCTATGATATCATCCGCCGCTCCCGCGCCTCGAAGCGCAAGGCCGAAAAGGAGGAATCGCTTGAGGAGGAGCTTGCGCGCCTGCGCGCGATGGCCAGGGAGCTTGAGGAAAAGAAGGCCGCCGAAGCGAAAAAAGATAACGATTAAGTATATTTCTGCATGCGTCGTTGCCACGGCGGTGCAGCAGCAAATATAACTGCGGGCGGGCGTCAGAGCCACGTTGACGCGCAGCCTGCGTTGCTCCAAGGGCAGCTGCCCGGAGGAACAATCACCCCGGGCAAGGAATGCCCAAATAAAAACATATCAGGAGGAACAATTCAATGAAAAAGAATTGGATCACCAAGGTCGCTGTCCTGATGCTGGCCCTTGTTATGGTCACCAGCTGCTTCGTTGGCAGCACCTTCGCAAAGTACGTCACCCGCGCCGAGGGTCAGGATAATGCCCGCGTAGCAAAGTGGGGCGTGCTGGTTTCCGTTGAGGGCAACGCCTTTGCAACCGAGTATGAAGCCGAAGACGAGGCTTACCTCGAAGACGGCGGCACTCTCGCTGTTAAAGCTTCCAATGAAGATCAGGTAGTCGCTCCCGGCACCAACTCCGAAGAAGTCGGCGATAAACTCGTTGCTTCCGTAAAGGGCACCCCCGAAGTTGCCGCCCGCTATATCCTTGAGGGCAAAGCGGTCAAGGACGTCGTTCTTCCCGCCGGCACCTACACCGATTACACCCACCTTGTAAAGGCCGACGACGGCACCTACGGCTATACCGACACCTTCACCCTTGACAAGGCCTATTCCCCCGTTAAGTGGAACCTCGTCATCACCGGCAAGGGCCAGACCTTTGACGTTGCGGAAGAGCTGTATAACAATCTTCCCGCTGAAAACCTCGCTCAGGCCGAGGCTTACGGCCTTACTCCCGACGGCTGCTCCATCTTCAGCGCCATCCAGATCCTAAAGAAGGTTGCCGGCAACGAAGGCTATCAGAACATCGTCGAGACCGCTCTCAGCAATGTTGTCAGCGGCGGCCGCAACTTCCAGCTTGAGGCTACTGACGACAGCTTCACGATGTCCTATGATTTCGATCCCAACAAGGAGATGGATTACACCTTCGAGCTTTCCTGGGAATGGGCATTCGAGAACGGCGAAGAGATCGAGGACGGCATCTATGAGTTCGATGCTGCCGACACCTTCCTGGGCAACTGGGCGGCTGTCAAGCTCGGTCAGGAGATCGAGGGCTTTGTTGAGCCCGCCGCTCCCGCCAGCACCGAGATCTCCGCTACCCTCACCGCAACCGCTGTACAGATCGACTGATTGCACTGCAGGCAATTCTTTGATCTAACGATTTCCGGCCTGCCCACGTGGCGGGCGGGCCGGATGACCCGTTTCGAAGCAGATCGATGCGTCCAAAGCGCGGTCTCATCGATGTGTTCCGAAATAACCGTCCGCCGCGGCCGCGGCCGAGAAGGGAGTACCCATGAGCGAAACGAGCAAAACAAAGCGAAAAAACAGTTGGCTTTTGCCGACGATACTCATACTGTTCCTGCTTGAGGTGATCACGCTGCCCCTCATACTGTTCCTGACCTATGCGGGCAGGGCTGAGGCGCCGCAACATATCGTCACCTTTGCCAACAAGCAGCTCACCTGGGACGAGGACACCGTTGTTGGAGAAAACGGCGTTGCGCACCTGAATTTCTTTGAGCGCACCTATCAGAACGTGAACTCGGAGAACGAGGATAACGTGTTCGCACCCGGCACCGAGCTTGACACGACCATACGCCTGAAAAACTCGAGCTCGGATACCATCACCTATATCGCGCTGGCGTGGATGATAAAGGACTGTGACGACCTTGCCCTGTACGGCGATTTCCACGGCAACGGCGCTTCACCCATATCCGATTATCACGGCTATCTGCCCGAGGGCGTGACCGTGGACGATCTGCTTGGCGACGGCGCCGTGACCGGCTCGGTCGAGGGCGGCGGCATACACGATTTTGACGTTGACTGGCATTGGATTTTCGAGCGGGGCGACGAGATCGAGCCCGGCATTTACGAATCCGACTATATCGACACCTATCTTGGAAATAAGGCCGCGTGGGACGTTGCGGACGACGCGACGATAGGCTTTCTCATAATCGTCGAGGGCGACGAGGGCGGCATAACGCCTCCCCCCGGCCCCGGCCCCGGACCCGGCCCGAAGCCGCCCAAGACCGGCACCGAATCCATGCTGACCTGGGGCCTTGTGCTGATCGGCATAAGCGCGGTGGTGCTTATATTCGCCATAATAAGGCGCGTTATGGAGCGCAGGCAGGAAAAGAAAGAGCAGGACGACCTGCATTGAGACTTTGATCCGAAGGAGCGTCGGGCATGGGCTTGGCTAAAAGAAGGGCCCGCGAAAAGGCAGGTTCCAAAGCGGGAAAGGCGATCGCCGTAATACTGGTCGTGCTGGTGGCATACTGCTGTGTTTACAGCCTTGCCGCCAAGATGATCGCCGGGGAATCGATCCCGAAGCCCCTTGGCTTTGGCGTGGGCGTGGTGCTTACCGGAAGCATGGAGCCCGCGCTGCACGAAAACTCGCTGATAATCGTGACCGGCGCTTCAAACGTGAAGGTGGGCGACGTGATCGTTTACCAGACGGGGGGCACCCCGGTGGTGCACCGCGTGATCGATATAGACGAATCGGCAGGCACCTTCACCGCGCAGGGCGACGCGAACAACGCGCCCGACGATCCCGTGACGTTTTCGAAGATCAAGGGAAAGGTGGCTTTCGCGATACCCTATCTGGGCCTTGCCGCAAGGTTCATACAGACCACGCCCGGGCTCATAATGGTGCTGATAGTATTATTCGTGCTCTTCTTCCTGTCCGTCAGGACGAGGGAGCAGGAACAGCAGGAGGACGTTGGCTCCTCCGATATCAAGGCGGAGATCGAGGAGCTTCGCGCGATGCTCGAAAAGGCGGCGCAGGGCTCAGAAAACAGCGAGGATAAACAGTAGTATCCGGTTTTCCGGTTTGGAGGTGGCTTTATGAAGCATAAAAGATCGACTAAGGGGATATGGCTCGACGTGGGCGTGCTCATCGTTTGCCTTGCCATTATTACCTCATGCCTCTCATCCGGTATGTTCGCAAAATTCGCCACCCGCGCCGACAGGCTCAAGGATTCCGCACAGATCGCTTCGTTCAACGTGAGCGCGGTGCTCAGGAACGCTTCCGCTTCCATAGACGGCGGGGCCGCCGAATACGAGCTGACGCTCGGCAACAATTCGGAGGCGGCCGTGTATTATTCCGTCACGCTGGACTTCGGCCCTTCGGCAAAGGGGCTTGCGGTCAGAATAGGCAGCAAGATCGCATCCGTGGATGATAACGGCACGGTCACGTTCGAAAGGGTCGGCACGATGGCTCCCGGCAGGACGAACGTTACCGTTGGCATAACCGTATCCCGCGGCGAATACGCGGGCGGCGAGGAGACCTTCGATTTCACCGCCAACGTCACCTTCACCCAGATCGACTGAGGTATAAAGCTATGAAGATATTCGGAAAAACGATCTCAAAGCACGCCCTGTTCCGCATAGGCGCGATATTGCTGACGCTGCTGGTGCTGGGCACGAGCGCGGGCATTTATGCCAAATACGTTCGCGGGGTGCGGGTCAAGGGCACGCTGAAAGTCGACGGCGCCGCGGCCGATACCGAAGCGCCCGACGATACCGGCAAGGGACTTGACGAGACCGAAGCGCCCGAAGTCACCGAAGGACCCGTGATCACCGACGAGCCCGAAGTTACCGACGAGCCCGAAGTTACCGACGAGCCCGTGATCACCGAAGAGCCCGAAGCCGTTCCCGAGATCATATCGTTCGAGGCCCGCGCGGAGCTTGCCCCAGTCGGCGGGGAGGATTTCGACTGCTATCTTTATATCGAGCTTGGCGGCGACGCTGTGCCCGGCGCGGAATGGCTGCCCGTTGAGGGCGCCCGGGGCAGGCACGGCAGCAGCGTGTACGTCTATGCGAACGGCGGTCTGCCCGTGATAGTCGATCCCGGCGAGGACGGCGGAATTATCGTGAATGCGGACGGCGCGCTTTGCGTGCGCGTTTCATACGAGGCTTCCGCTGAAGCGGAGGTTTTCGCCTGTCTCGTTCCCGCTTATGACGGCGAGACCCCGGCTTCGCTTTACAATGATCATCAATAAACCCGATGTTGTTCGGCTCGGGGGATATAAAGCATCGGTATTTTCTGCATCGGCATTCTTTAAGCCCCGATGAGGGAAGTACCGTTTTTGTTTCTGAAAGGAATGTGAATAACAATGCTTGAATGGATAAGCGCGCATCCGCTCCTGATGCTGCTTGCCGGCGCGTCGATCGCGACGTTCATATGGCTGATGCTCGCAAGAAGGCGCCTTGAAATAAAATGGTATGCGGCGGCGCTCATCGCCGTGCTGCACGTGCTGTGCGGCGTGCTGTGCGTTAAGCTATTTGCCGTTGCGGAGGCGGGCTTTGATTTTTCCCAATTCAGCGGCCAGAGCCTTTTCGGGGCTGTGTTCTTCCTGCCGCTGTTTTATTATTTGGGCGCGAAGCTTTTCAGGCGAAAGCCCGCGGACGTGTTCGATTGCTTTGCCGTGCCGATGATATTCACGCTTTTTTGCGCAAGGATAAGCTGTCTTATCACCGGCTGCTGCCTTGGCAGGCAGATACCGGGCTCTTCCATGAGCTATCCCACCCGCGAGGCGGAGCTGATCTTTTATGCCGTGCTGCTTATAATACTGATCCCGCGCGTAATAAAAAACACCCGCCGGGGCACGGCGTATCCCATATTCCTTACCGCTTACGGCGTGTTCCGCTTCGTCTGCGAATTCTTTCGCGAATCGAAAGCCGGGGGCGTTTTTCACATCGCTCATCTTTGGGCCGCGCTTGCATTCATTGCGGGCATAAGCCTTTTGCTTGAAATAAACAACCGAATGGGTTCCGCGCAAGTCTCTCATCATACAAAACATTGGAGGAAAACAAAATGACCAGAAATGTTTTCAGGCGCATGTTCAGTCTGCTGCTTGCCGCGGCGATGCTGCTGGGGCTGCTGCCCTCGCTTGGCATCCTTGCAGAAAGCGGCCTTATTCGCTCCGCCCTGGCCGAGGAGTCTCAGGTAAGCAGCGGCAGCGGCACATGGATAAGCGGCAAGCTCGCGTACACATACGTCGCAATGTCCGAGGGTTCATCGTCCAACGGCGCTTCGGGCTCCGTTTCCGTCAGCGGCAGCACGATGACCGTTAAGGCGGTATCAAGCAAGGCAACCTCGGGCTGCAGCAGCGAAAGCGCTTATCCCACCACCACCACGGTCACGGTCACCAACGCCTCGCAGTATCCGCTCAGGGTCAACAGCATCACGGCGAACCCCGAAAGCCTCACCTCGCTTTCAGCCGGTGAGATGATCGCGTCCGGAGCTTCATTTATTATAAGGATCACCGCAAACCCCAACAGCGCCGAAGACACGTCCTCCCGCACCGCCACCGGCACCGTGACTATATCCGTCACGGAGGAGCGCACCGTCACCATCACCGCGATCGCCTCGCCCTATGTGAGCTACACGGTGGGTGGGCACGCCGTTGCGCAGAACGGCGGCAACGTGAGTTTTACCGCCGATATCGGCTCGAACGTTGCGCTTTCCGCGATCACCGCGCCCGAGGGCTATACCTTCAAGGGCTGGAGGATAGGCAGCAACCCCATAGCGATGGTTTCGAGCTTTACGGTCGTCTCCGAATGCTCCGTGTTCCCGGTGATCATAAGCGGCGAATATTCCGAAGCCCCCAATTTCAGAGTCGGCTCCAATACCTACACATTCTGGGATGAGGCGATCTCCGCCGCGGTCAACGGCAGCAACAAAAAGGTCATAGTCGATCTTCCCTCCGTCACACTGCCCGACACCCTCGAGGGCAACCTGCTCACCCCCGCGGGCAGCACCTACGTCAAGCCCGCTTCTGACGGCGGCGTTGAATACATAGTGCCCTCGGGCGTAACGCTGCTTGTACCTTTTGACAGCGCCGGCACGGTCTACACCACGGCGCCGGCCATAACCTATAATGATTACGCCACGCCCACCGCTTTCCGCACGCTCACGATGCCCTCCGGCGTCAGGATGACCGTGCAGAGCGGCGGTTCGCTCTGCCTTTCGGGCAAGCTCTCCTCCAAGGGCCAGATGGGCGGCTATAACGGCACCCCCACCGGCCCCGATGGGCGCATCAATATGCTGGGCGGCAGCAGCATCACGCTGAAAAACAATTCCAACCTGTACTGCTGGGGCTATATCCACGGCGACGGCGAGGTCATCGCCGAATCGGGCTCCACCGTTTACGAGGCCTTCCAGATCAAGGACTGGCGCGGCGGCACGGCCACGTCCAACGTGTACGTATACGCATTCATATTCAATCAGTATTATATACAGAACATCGAGGTGCCGCTGAAGGTGTATGCGGGAGCTTCCGAAAAGCTATATTCCGCCGTAAACGCCTCCAGCACCGCCTATCCCATGAATTCGTCGCTTATAGGCCAGGGGGGCCTGTTCAATATCGCATCGGGCTACGTGGTGAAGGATTATCGGGAATCCGCAGACCGCCTGCACGTTGAGGTCAACGGCGACGTTTCCGTTTCGCCCATGACGCTTTCGGGCCTTCCCATAATAGGAAGCATATCCACGACCGATTACATACTTCCGATAACGAGCAATTTGAGCATCGATTTCGTCAGCGGCACTTCAAGCGTGACGCAGGATCTTGAAATGCTTCCCGGCGTTGAGATAAGGATAGGCCGGAACGCCGAATTCAGGATAAACAGCGGCAAAAAGATCTACGTTTACGATAACGACGACTGGCTGAATTTCTCGGGCTCCGCAAGGATGTATCCGATAGGCTACTCGGTGGCCAACGGCACCGCCGCCATCCGCAGCGCCGAATCGCTCAAGGACGTGGCGCTCGATATCGACGGCACACTGACCGTGCAGGGCTCGCTTTTCACGTCGGAAGGCGGCGCGAACATAACCAGCTCCATGGGTACCGAGGGCAATAACGGCAGGATCGTGCTCGTCAATCCCCCTGCCGCGTCATCGACCATATACGAGACGCTGAACAACAGCGACAAGACCCCCGTCGTCTTCACCGCTCCCAAGCTTCACAACGGCGACGATACCCATTCCGCCACCGCCGGCACCGGAGCGAGCACCTGGTATTACGATAAGACGGGCGAGCACTGGTATCGCCACCTCATAAGCATAGTGTATAACGGTCAAACGGTTGGCCGACTGTATCACTGCGAGGATCCCGCGCTGACCTATGACGCGTCCTGGCTGAGCGGGCTTTCGGCCTCGGTCACCTCGGGCTCCGCCACGGTCTCGGTCAGCGGGACCGACGTCAATATCTCGAACGTAACCTCCGACGCCGTCGTCACGCTTTCCGGCGCCGCCGCGAAATACATACCGACCTTTGTGCTCAACGAAGCGCAGTATGCCAATTACGTGACCTTCACGGGGAACACCCTTTCGGAAACGGTCACCATAGACGGCGCGCTCTGCTACGTTGTGAAAAAGGCGCCCTCCGCGATGACTGTGGGCACGGAATACGCCGCGCCAACCGATCAGGAGATGGGCGTTTCACCCGAAAATCACAACGCCGTCACCTGGAACCTTTCGGGCGTGTCGGCATCGAGCGGCTCGCCCTATAACGGCTTCGTTCCCGTTGGCGGCACACCCGACGGCGAGGTGTTCATATTCGGCTTCTATTCCGGCGCTGTCGCCTATAACAGCTTTACCGACGCTTACTATCCCACCCTTGCCGCCGCAATGGAGGCCGTGCCCACGTCCGGCACGGGTACGGTAAGGCTGATCGCCGACTGCGGCAGCTTTGAGGAGGAATCCGGCACCGCCGCTTACACCGTGCCCGCCGCCGTGGACCTGACGATAGATCTTGACGGTCACCGCGCCCTGGGCAGGCTTGTCAACAGGGGCGCGCTGCATCTTGAAGTCAACGGGGGCGAATGGGCTCTCGCAACGGGCGCTTCCGCCGCCTCCGCCGCCCATAAGGGCTTGGCTGCTGTCACCAATAACGGCGGCAGTCTTGTGATAACCGATACCGCGGGAGGCGGCCGCATCACCGCGGACGCGATCAGCAACTCGGGCATTCCCGACCACGCGGCGATCGTGAGGAACATGGCCGGAGGCACGCTCGATATCTCCGGCGTGACGCTTGAAAACCTTGAGGACGTCAACGGCTATTTCTCGGCGGTGCTCAACGACCGCTCCTCGATAGCGAGCATGAGCGGAGTGACCATCGTTTCCCCGCGCGGCTATGCGGTCTGGAACCATGGCGGACATATCGCGCTGATCGATTCGTGTAATATCGACTGCGCCTACGGTATCTACAACCGCAACATGCGCGGCACGAACACGATCGCTCAGGGTTATAATATCGCAAACTACGGCACGATCGACCTGATAAAGGATTCGACCGTGACGGTCGGCCAATACGCGGTGCATAACTCCGCGGTGATAACCGAGCTCAACAACTGCACGTTCACCGCGCATCCCGATTCGGCCCAGGTCAACACATACGGTACCGCGGAGGCGAACGTGCAGGGCAACGTGCAGTGCTACACCGTGTACAACAGCGGCAACTGGTGGTATGACACGGCCGTGTGGAAGCGCACGGACGTGACGAGCGGCACTTATCGGCGCACCGACGAATACAAGGAGGACGCGGCGTTCCGTCCCACGATAGGAACGATAACCGACTGCCGCATTTACGCCGAAAACACCTCCACCAGCGCCGATCACGGCTGCGCGCTGTATAACACATCGGGTATCATAGGCGCCATCACGGGCAGCACCGTGATCAAGACCTATAAGCATCCGGACAATCCCAAGAGCATCGCATCCAACTACGCTCTGCGCAACACCGCGGGCGGCGTCATTAACAGCATTTCGGGCAGCGTGACCATATCGGCAAGCGGGTATTCCGCCCTCTACAACGACGGTCAGTTCACGACGAAGACGGTCAACACCTACGGTGACAAGATCGGCGGCATTCAGCTTTCCAACAACACCACCTACGGTCAGCCCTCCGAGATCACGAGCATCACCGCGACAGGTACGATCTCCGCAGGCAGCTATTACGCCATCTACACCAACGGTTATATCGGAAGCATCGATTCGACCGACCTCACGCTTTCCGCAAACTATAATGCATTGCTCAACTCCGGCGCGGGTGCTCTTTCAAGCTATGAATATGTCCGCACCTATACGAGCAACACCGATGCGACGACTGAGACCAAACGCACTGAGACCTACGTCCGCAACCTCGAGAGGGGCGGCGTCATCGGTACGATCAGCGGCGTTCACTTCGTCGGCACCGGCTCGAACAGCTATTATCTGCTCCAGAATCAGGGCAAGATCGGCACGCTGAAGGATTCCGACTTCTCCGCCGCCTCCCCCAGAGCGGGCGAGGGCTACGCGATGTTCCTTAACGGCGACAGCCGCCAGTCCGGCTATACGCTGACGAGGGAGCCCTACGCATACGAGAGCCTCTTTATCACCCCCTATGAGTATCATTACGATTACGACGCTGCGGCCATAAACGAAATCGACAACGTTACTCTCACAAAGAACGCGACCTTCGCGTTCCGCAATCTCGGCGTTATCAACACGCTGAAGAACAGCACGTTCACCGGCACGCAGTACGTGCTTGTGAACGCCGCGGGCGGACCTTATGTCAATCGTGATTCCGTGCGCTACTACTCCGGCGCGACCAAGTTCGCGACCACGAAGAACAACGGCAGCGAGCTTACATATTATTATGAGAAGATCGCCACGGAGATCGGCGCGATGGATAACTGTACGGTAAGGGGCACGTCCACCTATGCGCTCTACAACGGCGGTCATCTCGGCACGCTGACGAACAACACTGTCTCCTCCACCAATACGACCGTACTGTATAACGGCGGCGCGTCCATCCGCAAGTATGATTACAACCTTAAGGATATCATCACCGTGACGGCGACCGATTCCGCGTGCACCGTCTCCTATGGGCTGAACAACGAGACGAAGATCATAACCACCGATTATGACGCGCCCGTTATCGATCTGATAGGCCCGGGGAATCATTTCAGCGGCACTTATCAGGTGATAGTCAATCTCGGCGAGATCACCGAGATCGACGGCGGAGAGGACCCCGTGACGATCACCTCCTCCACGCAGAAGCAGATCGCCGTCTATAACTATAACGGCACGCTCGATTCCCGCACCGCCTCGACGCCCTATACCGAGGGCACGGCGGGCACCGCAGTCAATGACGACGTGTATTTCAGCGCGCACATAGGCTCCGTCAGGAACACCGTGATAACCTCGAACGGCGTGGGCATACAGAACGGCGCGGCGAACGCCGCCTATCTGCCCGTTATCGACGAGCTGGGCGAGGGGCTTGAGGCAGCCGCCAACTGCACCACGGCGGGCTATCACACAGTCTATAACACCGCGTATGCCAAGATCACCGAGATCTCCGGCGGTATCTACACGGCGGCAAAGGCAACGACCAACGCATATAAGAACAACAATACCGTTGCCGAGCAGGCAACGCTGATCTCCGGCGGCGATTTCAGGGGCGCGGCGAACACCCGCGCGAACGCCGTGTTCGAGCCCGACAACACCGACCGTCAGACTTATCCCGAGGGCAAGGATCTGGTCGGCACAAGGCCCGTCACCCTGCACGACGGCAGCACGGCGGACGGTTATTACTACGTCGGCAGCACCTTCACCGTCACTTGGCGCATCGACGACGAAAACGATCCTCTGGAGGTCGACGAGGCCGGCTCCGGCACCATCCCCTCCTATGACGGCGCGGTTCCCGAAAAGCCCGATGACGACGCCTATACCTACACGTTCGCCGGCTGGGCCGCGGCGCCCGGCCTGGAGGAGGGCGTTCCCGATTCCGAGCTGCCGCCCGTGACCGCCGACGTCACCTATTACGCCGCCTTCAGCCGCACGCTAAAGGGCTATACAGTGATTTGGAAGAACTGGGACGGCACGGTGCTTGAGACCGATGAGAACGTGCCCGAGGGCGCGATTCCCGAATACAACAGCACGACTCCCGCGCGCCCCGCCACAGCTCAGTATGCCTATACGTTCTCGGGCTGGACTCCCGCGGTGGCCCCCGTGACGGGCGACGCGGTCTATACCGCCGTATTCACCGAAACGACGAGGGCTTACACCATCACCTTCGTGAACTATGACGGCGCGGTGCTGCAGAGCTCTGAATTCGATTACGGCACGACGCCCGTCTATTCCGGCGCCGCGCCCACAAGGCCCGCCACCGCCGAAGCCACTTTCACTTTCAGCGAATGGTCGCCCGAAATAGTCCCCGTAAGCGGCGAGGCGACCTATACCGCGGTATTCACCTCCGTGGTAAACTCCTATACCGTCGTTTGGAAGAACTGGGACGGCACGGTGCTCGAGACCGACGCCAACGTGCCCTACGGCGCTGTTCCCACCTATGACGGCCCGACTCCCGAAAAGGCGGCTGACGCTCAGTATTCCTATGCCTTTGCCGGCTGGACGCCCAATATCGCCGCCGTCACGGGCGACGCGGTCTACACCGCTGTGTTCACCGAGGCGACCAATACGTTCACCGTCACGTGGCTGAACGACGACGGCTCTGTGCTCGAGACGGATGAAAACGTGCCCTACGGCGCCGCTCCCTCCTATGACGGCGAGACCCCCGCAAAGGCCCCGACCGCTCAGTACAGCTTTGCCTTCTCCGGCTGGACGCCCGAGCTTGCGCCCGTCACTTGCAGCACCGCCTACACCGCGACCTATGCCGCGTCGGTCAGAAGCTATACGATAAGGTTCGTAAATTACAACGACGAGCTGCTCTTTGAAGCCGAATACGAATACGGCGCGACGCCCGTCTATGAAGGCGCGGCTCCCGAAAGGCCTTCCACCGCGCAGTATGCCTATACTTTCGCGGGTTGGGAGCCCGTGATAACCGCAGTCACAGGCGAGGCGACATATAAGGCCGTGTTCACCGAGACGCTCAGGACCTACACCGTCGTTTGGAAGAACTGGGACGGCTCCGTGCTCGAGACCGATTCCGAGGTCCCCTATGGCGCGACGCCCGCGTATGACAGCGCCGCTCCCGAGAAGGCCGGCACCGCTCAGTATTCCTACGCCTTCGCCGGTTGGGAGCCGGAGATCGCGTCCGTCACAGGCGACGCGGTCTACACCGCCGTATTTACTGAGACGGTCAATACCTATACCGTCGTCTGGAAGAACTGGGACGGTACGGTGCTTGAAACGGATGAGAACGTGCCCTACGGCGCGACGCCCGCGTATGACAGCGCCGCTCCCGAGAAGGCCGGCACCGCTCAGTATTCCTACGCCTTCGCCGGTTGGGAGCCCGAAATAACTGCCGTCACCGGCGACGCGGTTTACACCGCAGTGTTCACCGAGACGGTCAATACCTATACCGTCGTTTGGAAGAATTGGGACGGTACGGTGCTCGAGACGGACGAGAACGTGCCTTACGGCGCGACGCCCGCGTATGACGGTGAACCTCCCGAGAAGGCGGCTGACGCTCAGTATTCCTACGCCTTCGCCGGTTGGAATCCCGAAATAACGTCCGTCACCGGTGACGCGGTCTACACCGCCGTATTCACCGAGACGGTCAATACCTATACAGTCGTCTGGAAGAACTGGGACGGCTCCGTGCTCGAGACCGATTCCGAGGTCCCCTACGGCGCGACGCCCGCGTATGATGGTGAACCTCCCGAGAAAGCGGCTGACGCTCAGTATTCCTACGCCTTCGCCGGTTGGAATCCCGAAATTGAGTCTGTCACCGGCGACGCGGTCTACACCGCCGTGTTCAGCTCCGCGGCAAACGTCTACACGATCACGTTCCTGATCAACGGCAATCCCTATGCCGAGCTGAGCTTTGCTTACGGCACGCCGCCCGAAGCCCCCGCGTTTGAGGTCCCCGCGGGATATATATTCTCCGGCTGGGATCTTCCCGACGCGATGCCCGCCTGCGATCTGACGCTCAACGCCTCGCTTACGGGCAATCCTCACACGCTCACGATCGAGTATTGCTTTATCGACGATACCCCCGCCGCGGAAACGTTTGTTAGCACGGTCGGCTTCGAGGAGAATTACAGCGTGAACAGCCCCGAGGTGACGGGCTGCATCCCCGATGCGCTTATCGTGACCGGCACCATGCCCGACGAGGACGTGACCGTGCGCGTGACCTATTACCGTATAGGCGATACCAACCTTGACAATAAGGTCACGCCCGACGACGTTTCGCTGCTTTCCGCCTATCTGATGAACAGCGGAACGCTTGCAGGACACGGCCTTGCGAATGCCGACGCGAACCTTGACGGAGTCGTTGACGTGCTGGATCTTGCCGCGATCTGCTCCATCGCAATGGGCGGCGCGGGCAAATAAGGTATGATGGGAAAACCCCGCGGAGAGAGTGCCGCGGGGTTTTTTTCGGCCCCATATGGACAAGGGGCGCAAAAAATGTTATAGTAAGGTGCAGATCTAAGTGTTACCGAAAGGAGCCCCATGTCGATAAAGGGTCTTTTAAAACGAACTGCCGCCGCCGCGCTTGCGCTTTTGATGCTTGCGGCGGGCTCTGTGAGCCTGCGGGCGGCATATGCCGAGCCCTCGTCCGAGCCCGACGACGGACAGATTCAGGATCAGGCCGCGCCCGTCACGCTGGACGCCGACCGCATAATCGTTCAGCGCGCGCTGAGGCTGGCATTTCTGGGTCAGGAGCAGGGACGGGCGTCATGGACGCCGCGCTACAGCTTTTTGGCCTGCAATTCGGACAAGAGCTATTCCGCGGGACAGGCTGAATTCAGTATGCCCTATTCGCGCAGCGCGCTGTTCAACACCACCGAATTCGTCGGTCAGCAGCAGTACATAGGCTGGGTGGACGCCGATTCGGGCGCGACCCCTTCCTATGCCTATACGATCGCGAACTTCCTGCGCTGTGCGAACACTCCCGGCTCCGCGTTCGACCGCGCTGCCAGGGCGGCCGTCGCCGCGAACGCGAAATGGGGCGCGCTGCTTGGCTCGGATTGCTCCGCTTTCCTTTCCTATGCCTGGCAGATCCCGCATATGACCACTTTCATGTTCACATCGGACGCGGTGGATTGGAACATCTGCCGAATCGTGCCCGCCACAAAGGGGCATGAGAGCCGCTATTCCAATTCCGATCTGCTGGCTCTTGAGCCCGGCGACGCCATGGTCTGCGCCAACGTAAGCGGCAGGGACGAGCACGGCAACCCCCTTTACCGCGGTCACTGCGTGATAATCACCGATATCACTCTGGACGCAAACGGAAAGCCCATTTTCGTCGACACCGTTGAGGAGATCGCTCCCCGCGCGATAGCCAAGCACCGCACCGCCGAGGAATTCCTGAAATATGCCAACAAGCTTCCTTCCAGCGGCGCTTATTACAAATTCTACCGCCTTATTTCAAAAAGCCACTTAAAGCTGGAGCTTGAGATCACGCTGGATCCCGCGGGCGGCGATCCCATTCCGGAATCGGAGAGCGTAAAGCTTGTATTCGCGCGCGACGCGCAGGGCAATATCGCCTTGTATGACGAGGTGATATCCTTTGCCCCCACCAGGGCCGGCGCGGAATTCATCGGCTGGGGCCTTTATGAAAACGGCGACGATATCATCGCCCCCGGCACGCCGATAGAGCTGCTCTTCGATCACACGCTTTATGCCAGATGGCGCTGAGCTGAAGAAAACAGCGCCGCGGAAGCAAAGCAGTTCAAGGCTCATAAACAACAAGCACCGACAGGGCTGTCGCATCCCCTTTCGGTGCTTTTTTTGCGTGTACGACCGATCGATCATGCTATGATCGCCGGTATGTCGGAAAGCGGCTCTGAAAGCCCGTTCCGTTGTCACGGTATCCGGACGGCCTCAAAAGGTATCTTCGGCGTTTGGCATTCTGCGCCGGAGATAACGCTCGCCGCAACGGTTTTTTACTGTAATGCTCTTTCCCCTGCGTTCCGCGGGATCTCAGCCCTTCAGAGTGTTGAAGAGGATCTTGCGGGAACCGCCCTTGTCGTCGGTTGCTCCGCTGCGCGCGAACGCGAGCGCGACGACAAACAGCAGGTCGAGATTCTTTTCGTTCGTGAATATGCGATAGAAGCCCTGGATCGGCATCTTGTTCGCGACCGCGTGCTCCTCGGCGTCCTCCTCGTGGACGTACTGGCTCGAAGCCTCGATATAGCCGATCTCCGCGCCGTCCCTCAGGACCGTGTAGGACGGGAACAGCACCTTGTCCTGCGCAAAGCGGGATTCCACCTTGACGCCGCTGCGCTTAAGGTGCTTCCAGATGTCCTCGCCGTCAAACGAGAAGGTATAGTGGTTATCGAGAATGAAGGAATTCCAATCGGTCTCCTCCTGGTGCCCGATAAGATGCGCCTTGGTCGTGCCGTGCTCATGGTCGATAAAGTCGAAGCCGAACGGACCCGCCAATGTGAACTTCGTCATCTTCGCCTCGTAGAGCACCTTGCGGTCCTTGTCCTCGATGCGGTGGCCGTACTTCGGCGTGCCGAGATCGGTCAGGAAGTACAGCTCACGCTGCGCGCCCTGTTCGGACGGCGCATAGACGGTCTCGCCCTGGGTCTCCTTGAGATTCTTGACGGCAAGCTTCTTCTTGATCGTCAGTCCGATCAGCAGGAGAAGTATGACCGCGCCGGCGATCATGAAATAGATGCCGATGCCCTTGCCGGAAGTGATCTTCTCAGGATTCTGCGGGTCGTACATGATATTGACTTTCTTGCCTACCTCGTAAGAAGGGGCGTCGGAATCGAGCTTTGTCGTATACTCCTTGCCGTCCACCGTATACTTCACGGTCACGATCCGGCTGACGTCGTTTGCGGTGTCGGGATCGGGGATGTAATCGGGATCGTTTTCGATGGAGACAATGGTCGCTTCGGTCTTTTCATAGCCCTTCGACTGGAAGAACGTGAGATAGACGCCTGCGCCGAGCGCGATCACGGCAAGGATCGCCGCGAAGATCTTCAAACCCGGACCTTTGAATGAGAACATATTATTTTCCTCCTGTTATTATAATCGTTTTATTATAATCGTTGTTAAGACCGCACCGGAGTAAATGTATTATACATTTTCGAAGATTTTCCGCAGATGCGGTAACGGCTGCAAGCCGATCCGCGATCGGGGATCCGAAGATGCTTTCGGCCACGTCCGAACCTCCGTTTTTGGGCATTATTACTGCCGTCGGGATCAAAATGGTTTTTCGGAAATGTCAGGCGTTCGCCGCTCCGGGAGCGTGTCGGAATACGCTTTCCTCCGTTACGCCGTTTTCAGACGCTTTTACGCAATAGGATATGACCGAAATAAGCGCGGTTTCAGTTCCGTTTTATGCCTTTCAGCTGTGTTTTTTGAATGGGAACAGCAGGTGCGTGCGCTTCTTGTACTCGAAATAGCCCGTCTTGCGCGACTGCCGCTCCTCCATCATGGGTATGCTGACGGTGAAGAAAAGCACGGTGTTTATAAGGGCGCCTATGAGCAGATACCATTTATCCATCATTGCGAACACGGAATAGAGCCCTATCCCCCACCACATGAGTATCTCGCCCAGATAATTGGGATGGCGCGCCCTTCCCCAAAGGCCGGTATCGAGTATGCCGCGCATGCCTGAATTGTGGTATCTGTGCATCTGCGTGTCCGAAACGAGCTGGAGCACCACCGCTCCAAGCGATATCGCAATGAATATGAAGCAGATCGGGCGCACGGCGGCGGTGGGCGTTTTGTAAAGGAACACCGCGGGAAGCGTGCACGCATAGACGATCAGCGTGGGCACCATGTGTATGCCGATGAAATTCACGATGGGATAAAGCTTGCCCGTGCGCTCGTGCAGCTTCACGTAGCGCCAATCCTCATATTTGAAGCCGCGGAAGGAATACGCCCAGTTAGCGGTCAGGCGCACCCCCCAGAAGCACACCGCGATCAGCGGGAAGAGCGTGGTGAGATCGACCCCGTCACGCACGGAGAAGAGCGCGAGGATCACTATCGGCTGCACGCTCCAATAGGGATCGTAGACCGATGCGTTCTTAAAGATAAGGCTGAATGCGAATACGATGACCGTTGCCGCGGCGTCCGCGATCAGCAGCCTGAGCCAGAAAACCAGCGGCAGCGCCATATAGACGGCGACGCCCGCGCAGGCGGCGGCAACGTAGATGAGCAGGGCGGCGATAAAGCTTGCCATGCGGCTCGATTTGATCCTTTCCATGATGCCTCCGATAAAGACAAATAATGCCTTGGCTATTATATCATACCGTCCGCAAAAAGTAAACAAATCTTCAATTGGCTGTTGATTATTCGTAAAGGTGATGATATAATGTATATTGAGCTTATGGCTTAATACCAGAAATCAGGAGGAAAACTTATGAAAAAGTTATTGGCTTTACTGCTTGCGGCTGCAATGCTTGTGCTTTGCTTCCCCGCGGCAGCTGTCGAAGTTCAGGACTGGGATCCTGTCGGATATGACATCTCCAACGTCCACGCGGCTTACCTTACCGCGGGCGGCAACCCCAGCACCACCGACTTCCTCACCGCTGAGGATTTCGCTGCTCACACCATCACCATCATCAATGTCTGGTCCGACGGCTGCGGCCCCTGCATTGCGGAAATGCCCTATTTCCAGCAGGTCCATGAAGAATACGGCGACAGGGGCGTCCTGATCGTCGGCTGCTGCTCGCTGTGGATCAACGGTTCGTACGCGGGCGAGTGGAACCATCTGCAGAGCCACGGCTATACCTACATGAACGTAATTCAGGATAGTGTGCTTCAGGGCCTTTACACTCACAACAACTACGTTCCCCAGACCTTCATCGTCAGCAGCGAAGGCATAGTCGTTGACTTCATCGGCGGCGGCACCACCTATAACAACCTTGTTAACAAGATCGGCCAGTGGCTTGGCGCCCTCTCCGACGAATACTATGACGTCGACTTCGTTGACGGCGTTACCGGCGAGATCTTCGAGACGCAGAATATCCATTCCGGTCACACCCCCGTATTCCCCGAGCCCCCCGTGCATGAGGGCTATAACTTCACCGGCTGGACTCCCTCGACTCCTCCCGTGATACTCGGGCCCACCACCATCACCGCAAACTACACCATCCGCACCTACCGCGTACGCTTCTATGACAGCATCACGGGCGAAAAGATTGCCACCAAGTACGCTCAGTACGGCAACCCCGTTGAACCGCCCGAAGCGCCCGAGCACGAGGGCTATATCTTCGAAGGTTGGGATCAGGATCTGAGCTTTGTTTCAAGCGCTATGGACGTTTACACCATCTATCGCCAGGAGGGTGTTGATCCCACGCCCGAGCCCACTTTGGAGCCCACTCCCGAGCCCACTTTGGAGCCCACTCCCGAACCCACTCTGGAGCCCACTCCCGAGCCCACGCTGGAGCCCACGCCCGAGCCCACTTTAGAGCCCACTCCCGAGCCCACTTTAGAGCCCACTCCCGAGCCCACTCTGGAG
>JAFXZJ010000044.1 GCA_017541305.1 Clostridia bacterium
AGCCCGAAAACGCCATAGGCAGGGACGCGGCAAAGGAAGCGGCGCTCGGCGACGCGGGGCTCAGCTCCGATCAAGTCGAAAAGCTCAGAGCGAGAGTGTCCGATAAGGACGGCACGACCGTCTATAAGGTCAGCTTCAGATGCGAGGGGCAGAAGTATTCCTACAAAATCGACCCGCTTACGGGCGGGGTGCTTGATAAAACGGTATCCGAGGCAGGCGCGGGCCGCGGGCACGGCGGATCCGAAAACAGATGATCGAATGAGCGGCAGCGCTCCCGGCATGATCCCGGGAGCGCCGTTTTTTATGCTTCGCGCAATTGAAATCGGGGTTCCGATATGATAAACTGATATGGACGTCAAATCAAACGAAAGAGGTAAGCGAAAATGGAAAAGCAAAGCGGAGATATCGCACTCCTTGCCGCAAACAGGGAAAAGGTCATAGTAAAGACGAGCGTCATAGGCATTGTCGCGAATCTGCTGCTCGTCGGCTTCAAGGCGTTCGTCGGGCTCGTTTCGAATTCGATCGCCGTCATACTCGACGCGGTCAACAACCTCTCCGACGCGCTCTCGTCCGTTGTGACGATAATCGGAGCAAAGCTCGGAGCCAAGCAGCCCGACAAGAAGCATCCGCTCGGCTACGGCAGGATCGAGTATTTAAGCTCCATGATCGTCGCCGCGCTGGTGCTGTATGCGGGCATCACGTCGCTGGTCGAATCCGTCAAAAAGATCATCCATCCCGAAGCCGCCGATTACAGCACTGTATCGCTAATAATCATAGGCGTTGCGGTCATAGTCAAGCTCGTGCTCGGGCTCTACGTAAAGAAGCAGGGCAAAAAGGTCAGCTCCGGCGCGCTCGAGGCTTCGGGCTCCGACGCGCTTTTCGACGCGATACTCTCGTCCTCGGTGCTCGCCTCCGCGGTCGTTTACCTTATATGGGGCGTCTCGCTCGAAGCGTATGTGGGCGTGGTGATCGCGGGCTTCATAATCAAAGCCGGCATCGAAATGATGATTGAAACGCTCAACGATATCATCGGCAAGCGCGAGGACGCCGAGACCACCAAGGGGCTCAAGGAGATCATCTGCGCCGAGGAAAACGTGCTCGGCGCATATGACGTCACGCTGTTCAATTACGGCCCCAACAAGAATTACGGCTCGGTGCATATCGAGCTGCCGGACACCATGAGCGTGGACGAGGCCGACCGAATCACGCGCAGGATACAGACCGACGTTTACAATAAAACGGGCATCATACTGACCGGCATAGGCATTTACTCCTTCAACACCTCCGACAACGAGGCGGCGCAGATGCGCAACACGATCCAAAGGACGGTAATGAGTCACGATTGGGTGCTGCAGATGCACGGCTTCTATGCCGATACCGAAAAAAAGACGCTGCGCTTCGACACGGTGCTCAGCTTTGATATCGACAAAAAGGAAGCGCTGACGACCCTGTATAACGAGGTCGCCCGGCTGTATCCCGATTACGATATCCTGATCGTTCCCGACGTGGACGCCGCGGACTGATCGGGCGCAGAAAGCGCGGGGGCATGGTATGAACAGCGCAATCGACAAAAACAGACGGTTTTACGATCGCTTCGTCGCCGATATGATACACTCGAAATTCCCCGACTACGAGGACCGCATCGCGGTCGGGATAGCCGGCGAGGGCTCGGACTGCTTCGGGTTCGACGACGAGATCTCGCGCGATCACGATTTCGGCACGGGCGTATGCCTGTGGGTGACGGACGAGGATATGGCGCGGTTCGGGAATCTGCTCTCCATCGCGTATAACGAGCTGGTCGACAGCGTTGAAAGAGCCTATTTTACCGAGCGGCTCCGTGAGCGCAGGGGCGTTATGACCATCCGCAGGTTTTATTCCAATATCCTGAATATCGAATGCGATCCCGAAAAAGGCGCTTTATCGGACGACGACTGGTATCGGCTGGATCATTCCTGCCTTAAAACGGCAACCAACGGAGAGGTGTTCCGCGATGACGCGGGCGTTTTCACCGCCTTCCGCAATTACCTCATGGGCTATTATCCCGACCGCGTCTGGAGGGCGAGGATCGCGGAGCAGCTGCACGAATACGCTTCTGCGTTCCAGGTGAATTACGCGCGCTGCATGACGCGCGGCGATACCGTGGCCGCCGAGCTGTGCAGGGCAAGGGGCATAAGCTCCGCGATGGAGCTGTTTTTCCTGCTTAAAAGGGAGTATCCGCCCTATTATAAATGGACCTTCCGCGCGCTTAGCGAGCTGGATAAGGAAGGGACGGTATCGGGAAAGCTTCGCGAGCTCTCGCTTGAGCGCATCGGAACGGAAGCGTGGGAGGGGACGAGATATCATCCCAACCGGCTTAATTACAAGGACAGGATCGTTTCCCTTTCAGAGGAGATCGCGTGTGAATTGGAGGATATGCTGGTCAAGGCGGGCTTAAGCCGCCCAAGGGGCAGATATCTTGAAGCCCACGTAGAAACGGTCCTTAAGCCGTTTCAAAATGACCCGCGCGGCGGGATGATCCTGTGAGGTTATATTATGATCGGGTTGACAAAACCGCAGGCGCGGGAATTCTTGCTTGCCAAGCAGGGCTTGCTTGGCGGCTGTCGGTTCAAGGGCAAGGAGGGCGCGTACGCCTATATTCGGCAGGCGGGGTGCATCCAGTTCGATCCGGTGGACGTGTGCGGCAAAAATGCCGAGCTCACGCTCCAATCGCGCGTAAAGGGCTTTAAAAAGTCCATGCTTGCGGAGCTTTTATACGAGGACCGCCGCCTTGTCGACTATGCCGACAAGGAGCTTTCCATATGGCCTGTGGAGGATTGGCCCTATTTCGCCCCGTATCGTGAGCGCAGCAGGGCGCTCGGAAAAAGCTTTGCCGGGCTTGACGAGCTCGAGCGGGAAGCGCTGGAATACGTGCGGAAAAACGGCCCCGTGTCAAGCGACACGCTGCCCGTCGAAGGCGAGATATTCTGGCATTCCTCGATGCATTGGAGTGGGAATTGGCACCGAAGCTCTCAGGCCGCGCGTTCGGTGCTGGAGCAGCTTTACACCGACGGAACGCTTGTGATACATCACAAGAACGGCTCGCGCAAGTTCTATGATCTGGCCGAGCGTCATCTCGATCTCGCGCTGCTTTCGGCCCCGAACCCCTGCGCCGATGATGACGAGCCGCTTTGCTGGCGCGCGCTCAGGCGCATCGGCGCGGTGGGGCTGCTTTGGAACAAAAGCTCTCCCGCGTTCCTCGGAACGGGTATGAACGCAGAAAAGCGCAGGCGGATATTTACAGAGCTCGAAGGATCGGGCATGATACTCAGCGCCATGGTAGAAGGGATTAAAACGCCGTTCTTTTACCTTGCGGGGGACGATGCGCTGATGCGGGCGGTGCTTGACGGGACGGTCGACCGCAAACGCCGCATGGAATTCATCGCGCCGCTCGATCCCCTGCTTTGGGACAAGGCGCTGATAACCGCGCTGTGGGATTTCCGCTATTCCTGGGAGATCTACACACCTGCCTCCAAACGGCAGTACGGTCATTACACCTTGCCGATACTGTGGGGCGAGGAGTTCATCGGGCGCGTCGAGGCGGCTGCCGACCGGAAAACGTCCACGCTCCGAGTCAAAAACGTGTGGCTCGAGCCGGGCGTGCGGCCGACGGCGAAGCTTAAAAACGCCCTTGAAGGCACGGTTCGCCGCTTTGCCGCGTTCAACGAGTGCGGCAATATCGAGATCTGTGACGGAACGGGCCTTTTCGCTTGACAACGGCGCGTCAAAGGCATATAGTATAAGCAGTTAGTTTAAGGAGCACCGAAGATGATGAATGGATACAAGCTTCTGCCCATCGCTGCGTCGATATCCACGTTCCTGACATTTGCCGCGGGCTACGTTCTGGCCTGCTGGCTGATTTCGCTTTTCTCCAAGTCGACCTTTGCCGAGTCGGTCACGGCGCCGTCGGCGCTCGTGGTCACCTCGTTTTTTGCTGTCGCCGTATCGATACAGATGTATTTCAGAGTCAAAAAAAGGCTTCCCGCCAATGACGCCAAACGCTGAAAAGGCTACCGGGATATGCAGACCGTGCATATCCTTTTTTATGTAAGCCCGCGGCGGTTGATTTGAACGGTGAAATATGATAGACTTAGCCCGATAAAGCGGGGAAGGAGGGATCGGAATGCCCGGAAAGGATGACGGGTTCTTTGATTCGCTGTTCGATTTGGACGGCGACGGCAATACGGACGTGTTCGAGGAAGCGGCGGGATTCATGATGCTTGATGAGCTCATGAATGAAGAACAGGATGAGGCCGATGAGGCCGATGAGGCCGATCCTCTCTTCAATCGGGTGACAGCGTATGCGCCGCAGAAAGCCCGGAAGGCCGCTCCCGCCGTGCGCGAAACCCCGCGTGAGGAGCCCGAAGCAGCCGAACCTGCAGGAGACCCCTTTGAGGAATATGTAAAGTGCAGGAAGAACTATCGCTTGAAGACGCTCCTGACGGTCCTGTTTACGGCGTTCTTTCTGCTGGCGATATACTTTGTCGCAAGGATATGTATGAAGGGCAGCGGACTGTATGGCTCCATAGGGGCCGTCGTATTCGCCATAGCCGCCGCGGCAGGGCTGTCGTTCCCGCTCATAAGCAGTATAAGCGCGCAGTCCATAGCCAAGGCGAAATACAAAACTGCCCGGAAAAGATGGGAACGCTTTTGCGGAACGGATGAGGATCGGTGAGAAAAGGCTTTGGAACGGCTCGTGATCGGCATGCTGGCGCACGTTGACGCCGGCAAAACAACTCTATCGGAAGCGCTGCTCTTCAGGGCGGGCGCAGTTCGGCGTCTCGGCCGCGTGGATCACGGGGACGCTTTTTTGGATACGCATCACATCGAGCGCGAGCGCGGCATAACGATATTCTCCAAGCAGGCGGTGCTCGAGACGGGCGGCAAGCGCATAACGCTCATGGACACCCCCGGGCACGTGGATTTTTCCGCCGAGGCGGAGCGGGTGCTCAAGGTGCTCGATCTGTGCGTGCTGGTGGTAAGCTCCACCGACGGCGTGCAGACCCACACGCTCACGCTGTGGCAGCTGCTTAAGCGGCATCACGTGCCGGTTATCATTTTCGTGAACAAGACCGACCTTCCGGGGCTCTCGCGCGGGGCGATGATGGAGGACTTAAAGCGCGAGCTCGACGGAGCGTGCGTCGATTTCACGGAGCCCGAGCCGGAGCGCGACGAGGACGCCGCCTCCTGCTCCGAGGAGCTGATGGAGCGGTTCCTTGAAAACGGCGGGCTTTCCGACGGGGATATCGCCGAAGCGGTTGCGGGAAGGCAGGTGTTCCCCGTATTCTTCGGCTCCGCGCTCAGGGTCACGGGAGTTGACGAGCTGAAGGACGCGCTGGTCAGATTCACAAAAAGTCCCGAATATCCAAATGAATTCGGCGCAAGGGTGATCAAGATAAGCTGGTCGGAGGGCGTGCGCCTCACGTTTATGAAGGTGACCGGCGGCTCGCTTTCCGCAAAGCAGCTCTTGAACAACCGCAGCGCGATAACGCCCGAGGACAAGGTGTGGGAGGAGAAGGCCGATCAGCTGCGCCTTTACTCCGGCGCAAGGTTCACCTCGGTGAGCGAAGCGTTCCCCGGTGACGTCGTGGCGGTCACGGGGCTGACTAAAACGTATGCCGGGCAGGGGCTTGGCGCTGACGCGGGCGACGCAGGCGCGGAGCTCAAGCCGGTGCTCTCATATACCCTTAGCTTTTCCGGCGGGGATCCGTTCGATATCTACCGCCGCATAGCTCCCCTCAACGAGGAGGATCCGCAGCTCGGCCTGTTCTGGGATGAACAGCACAGGGAGATAAAGGCGCGGCTCATGGGCGAGGTGCAGTGCGAGGTGCTGCAGAGGCTCATCCGCGAGCGCTACGGGCTCGAGGCGGAATTCGACGTGGGCTCCGTGATGTATAAGGAGACGATTGCCGCGCCGTCCTTCGGCATAGGGCATTTCGAACCGCTCAGGCATTACGCGCACGTGGAGCTGCGTCTGGAGCCTCTTCCCCGCGGCAGCGGGATGCAGTATGAGTCGGAGCTGTCATTGAACGACCTTTCGCGCAGCTGGCAGAGGCTGATATTCACGCATATGGCCGAAAAAAGGCACAGGGGCGTGCTGACCGGCTCGCCGCTGACCGACGTTAAGATCGTGCTCACGGACGGCAGGGCGCATCTGAAGCATACCGAGGGCGGCGATTTCCGCCAGGCGACTTACCGTGCGATACGGCATGCGCTCATGTATGCGCAGAACGTGCTGCTCGAGCCCTATTACAGCTTCAGGATCGAGCTGCCCGAAGAGAACGTAGGCCGCGCGATGATGGATATAAAGCGAATGGAGGGCGAATTTTCGCCGCCCGCGCGCGTGATGGATAAGGCTGTGCTGGAAGGGCTTGCGCCGGTTTCCGAGATGCGCGATTACGCCGAGACGCTCACCGCCTATACCCGGGGCAGGGGAAGACTGTCGCTCACTCCCGCGGAATACCGTCCCTGCCACAACGCGCTCGAGGTGATAAGGTCGATCGGCTACGATCCCGAAAGCGATCTGCGCAATTCGCCCGATTCGGTTTTCTGTGCCGCGGGCGCCGCACTGACGGTCAAGTGGCATGACGTCGCCGCGTATCTTAAACGGCAGAAGAGCGTTCCCAACGAGAAGATGCCATCGAAAAAGCCCGTCTTCAAGGATGAGGAGGCGGAGCTAATGAGCATATTCGAACGCACCTACGGCAAGATCGAGGGGACAAGGCTCGATCCTCTGCGCAAAAAAGCGCCCGAGCCCGAGGAGGCCGCGCGCGAGGCGGGGGACGAATACATACTGATAGACGGCTATAACGTGATATTCGCGTGGGAAAGCCTCTCGCGCCTGGCCAAGCAATCGATCGATTCGGCAAGGGAGGCGCTCAAACGCATGATGATAAACTTTGCCGCCACCAAAAAGACGACCCTCATACTGGTCTTCGACGCCTATAAGGTCACGGGCGGTCAGGAGAAGGTGGAGCACGAGGGCGGCATATACACGGTATACACGCGTGAAAGCGAGATAGCCGACGTGTTCATCGAGCGCGCTGTACAGAAGCTGACGAGCGCCAGACGAAACGTGCGCGTTGTGACCTCGGACGGGCTCGAACAGCTCATCGTAATGGGGCGCGGCGCCCTGCGTGTGCCCGCAAAAGCCTTCGAAAAGGAAGTTCAGCTCTCTAACGAGCGCCTGTCTGAGATAATGAAAAAGCTTGAAACGGAAGGAAAAACGGTGCTGCATCTATGGCAGAGGATGATATCGGAAGACTGAAAAAAAGATTTGCCGAGCTGGCCGAGCGGGCGGACAGGAGCTCGATCTGGCAGTATTCCAGATTCCTCACGATCGCCGAACAGGCCGAGCTTTTAAAGCTGCGTCTGCCCGTTCCGGTGACGCTGTGCGGCGGCATAGACGGCGCCGAAAGGCGGATAGCATGCTTCGGGAGCGAAGCGCTCATGGGCTGTGAGCCCGAGCCGCCTATTGAATGCGTAAGGATAAGTCCGCTGAATCCGCGCTTCTCGGGCGAGCTCGCCCACCGCGATTACCTCGGCGCGCTCATGGCGCTGGGCGTCACGCGCGATGTGATGGGCGACATAATCGTTTCGGGCAGCGAGGCGTATCTCTTCTGCCTCGATCAGATCGCCGCCTACATGATCGACGAGCTTCACGAGGTCGGCCGCACGAGCGTCAAAGCGGAGCTGTCGGATCCCCCCGAGAGCACCTCCGAGAGCGGGGAGGAGATATCGATCGTTATCGCCTCCGAAAGGCTCGACGCGCTTATCGCCGCCGTTTGGAAGCTCCCGCGCGAGGAGGCAAAGGCACTCTGCGAAAAGGGCCTCGTCTACGTCGATTCCCGCCTTCGCGAAAGGGCGGGCGACAGGATCGACGAGGGCGCGGCGGTTTCTGTCAGAGGCAGAGGCCGTTTCATCTATGTCGGGCTTGACCGCGAGACCAAGAAGGGCAAGCTGAGAGTGAGAGTGAAAAAGCTGTAATCATAATAAAAAACAAGGGCTGCTCCGCGTTTGCGGAGCAGCCCTTTTGTCGGTTTGCAGGTTGGGATCACCAGGCGAAGGGTGCAAGACCGGCGACCGCCCTGAGGATCAACGTGGAGTCGGCAGTCTGGAGAGTGCCGGTGAAGTTGACGTCGGCGGCAAGCAGCTTGATCGCCGCGGTATCGCCGGAAAGCGGGGTGAGGCCGGCAACCGCCCTCTTGACGAGAGTGGAGTCGGCAGTCTCGAGCTTACCGTTGAGGTTGGTGTCGCCGCGCACGACGATCACGATGTCAACGTCGGCGTCGGTGACGGTCACGGTGTAGCTGTGCGCGTCGTCGGCGTCGTTGCAGACGAGACGGGTGTAGGTGCCGTCGCCGTTGTCGACGAATACCACGCAGACAAGGCCGCAGTCAACGGTGAAGGTGACTTCGCCGCTGTAAAGCTGGTCGGGATCGATGCTGGTGGTCGC
>JAFXZJ010000045.1 GCA_017541305.1 Clostridia bacterium
CGCCTGTCCCTCGCAGCATAGCTGCTTCGGCATTCCGCTAAAGGCGCAAC
Source organism: Clostridia bacterium (assembly GCA_017541305.1). Classification (GTDB taxonomy): domain Bacteria; phylum Bacillota; class Clostridia; order Christensenellales; family CAG-138; genus UBA3857. Next base: position 51 of record JAFXZJ010000045.1, read on the forward strand.
ACTGTTGCCCCTTTTTAACGCTCCATGTGGCGCGGACGCACTGACCCGTGCGGCTCCCTTCGGTCGCCCGGCGTCAGGCCGCTCCGGTGATCGACCTCCTTTCATCACCTTCCCGGAGCGGCCTGTCGCTTTTTGGGAATAAAAAGATCCCGCCGTAAGGGTGCATTCACTTAAGGAGATGCAGGTTTTCAGCCGAGGACCGCCGCCAAAACAACAGCAGATCCGGAGACGGAACGGTCCTCGGATCTGTTTTCATCTTGACGGCTGAAAACCGCGAAGCGTCTCAAAAGAGGAGATTTTTGTGCCGGACAAGGAGAAAAGCGGAATAATACTTGGAAAGTCTTATGAGCATTTTAGACGCAGTACGGCGCAAAAAGATACCTTTTGAGGCTGTGTATCCTTAAGTGAATGCGCCCAAAGCGGGATCTTTCATTATTATTCGGATCACCTCTGCGAGACCGTGAACAGCGAGTAGAAATACCCCCGTCTTTCCATCAGCTCGTCGAAAGTGCCCTGCTCGGAGAGCACGCCGTTTTTCAGCGTGAACAGCCCGTCGCAGCGGCGGAGTACGTTCTCGTCGAGGTCGTGAGTGACGATCACGCGGGTGTAGCCCTCGAGCTCCAGGATCGCGTCGAGCACGTCGAAGGAGGTCTGCGCGTCGAGGGAAGCCGTCGCCTCGTCGACGAGCAGCACGGGGGTCTTGCGCAGGAGCGCCCTTGCGATGGATATCCTCTGGCGCTCGCCGCCGGAGAGCCCGGAGCCGTTCTCGCCGCAGAGGTAGTCGGAGCCTCTTTCGGCGATCAGCTTTTCAAGACCGGAGAGGCGCACCGCGCGCTCGATCTCCTCCTCGGGGAAATCCGAGAACATGGTGATGTTGTCGCGGATGGTGCTGTTGAACACGAACACGTTCTGCTGTATGATCGAAACGAGCTCGTAGAGCGAGCCTGCGGAGATACTTTTAAGCTCATTGCCGTCGTAGAATATCCCGCCCGAATAGTTCCGGGAGGACGCCATGAGCAGGTTGAGTATGGTCGATTTGCCGCTGCCCGAGCCGCCTACCAGCGCGTAGCAGCCGCCCGCCCTGAGCTCCATGTCCACGCCGCAAAGCACGGGCTTGCCCTCCTCATAGGAGAACGCAACGCCGCGCAGCGAGATACCCTCGCGAAGCTCAGCGGGGATGCTTTCGCCCTCGTCGGGCACGTTCTTGCTGAGCGCCGAAGCGAGCTTGTCGATGAGCGCGAACGAGGACTTCATGCCCGCATAGAATGTCGGGAACGACTGTATCGGCGCGAGCACGTAGTTCAGAAGCTGCACGAATACCAATACGGTACCGCCGGTGATGCTCCTGCCCGAAAGCACGAGCGCGGCTGCGACGAGGAACACGCCGAACTGCACGACGCCGCCGGCGATCATGGACGAGTAGTTGACGAGCACGTTCGCCTTGGTGCGCTTATTCGTTGCGGAAGCGACCTCGCCGTTGTTCTCGTCATGCATGCGGGAGATGCTCCGCTCCGCCTTGAAGCTCTTTATCACGGGGAAGCCCATGAGCGCGTCCTTCAAAAGGCCCGTGTAGCTCTCCTTCCTGTCCGAAACGACCTTCTCCGCCTTGGCGACCCTGTTGCCGAATACGATCGAAACGACTATCGGGAGCAGCGAGAAGCCTATCGATATGAGCGTCAGAAGCGGGCTGTACCACAGCATCAGCCCCAGCGCGCCTATGAACGAAAGCGCGACCTCTATCGTGCCCTGGATCGGGGTGACGAAATCCCGCTCGATGGTGTTCACGTCGTTTGACAGCGCGGAGATATAAAGGGATGAGTTCTCGCCGGAGAAGGCCTGTATGCCCTTCTTCATAAGCTGCCCGAAGGCGTATTCGCGGTACTGCTTCATCGCCCTGGCGCGGAATTTGGAAAGGAACACGTAGTCGATCGCGCCGGCAATGAGCAGCACGGCGAATCCGCATCCCGCAACGATCAGCAGCGTGCCGAAGGTGTATTTGCTCACGCCCGCGATAAGGTCTATGACCTCCTTTATAAGCCACGAGATCACGATCGCGCCTATGGCGCCGAGCACCGCGGCGATAACGGTCATAAACAGGCTGAATTTGTTCTTTCGGAACAGCTCCCGAAGGAAGGGGCGGCGCAGGGCCTTGATTTCTTTCTTGGTCATGGGGTAGCTCCTTTGGTTTTTCTGTCCCTCATTATGCGGTTGCAAAGGAGTTTTTTCCACCAACTATCGGTTTCTTTTGCGCAACCTTCGGTTTCAAATGAAAAAGATGACAAAAAGAACCGTCCCTTTTGTCATAAAAGAACCGTCCCTTTTGTCATCCGAGCATCACAGGTCGATCACGTGCGATTCGTCCCAGGTATGGGGCTCCTTGCTCGCTGCGCTTCTTCCGACCGAGATGGCGATCTGGAATTCGTATCCCTCGGGGAAGCCGAATTCGCGCTTGACCTCCTCCGCGCCGGGGCGGTTGAAGGCCGAGGCGGGCATGCCAAGTATCACGCTGCCCAGGCCTATGGATTTTGCGGCGATGGCGATATTTTCCACCGCTATGCCCGCGTCGACGGGCGCGAAATGCGAGGGCTTGGCGCAGATGATCACGACCAGGGGCGCGTTATAGGTCACCTTGCCGCCGCGCGATCTCATGCGCTCGATGAAGGCCTCGTTGCCGGAGGCGATAACGCCCTCGACTATCGCCTGCTCCAGGCGCTCGCGCTTTTCGTCGGAGGTAACGAATATGAAGCGCTGCTCCTGCCTGTTCATGGCGGTGGGCGAAGCCAGCGCGGCCTTCTTCAAAAATTCAAGCTCGCCTTCGCAAAGCTTCTCGTCCTGATATGCGCGGATGCTGCTCCTTGAAAGTATCGTATTAAGAATCAGATTGCCCATTGTAATGCTCCTTTGCTTTTTATTTGAGTTAAATATACCAGATTTTTCCTTGATTGTAAACAGCATTTTTCCGAAACATACCTCACATCGAAGCGCGCTTTTCGGCAAAAACTAAGCGGGCAAAAGCTTTATGAAGGGAGGCACTGAAAAAATGAAGACGATCGGTTTTGTTTCGGGCATGGCGGCGGGGCTTGCCGCGGGGATGGCCGCGGGAGTCGCGGCGGTGACGGTGATCTATCCGGCCGTGGGCAAAAGGATGAAGCGCGACGGCAGGAAGCTGTGGAAGAACGTGACGAACGGTTTATAAGCATTCGGGCCGGCATGCGGCCCGTTTTTTGCAAAAATCCCTTTTTTGGGTATTGAGCCTTGCCTGCGTATATGCTAAAATAAAGTGAGGTTATATGTGGCTTCACGGGATTTGTATCGTTTGCGGGCTTTTTCGGCCCTGCCGGAAGGACGGTCAAGCCGACCCTTCCGATAATACAAAGCAAGAACGAAGAATATCACAGGAAAGGATGCCTTTGCGGCGCAAAGGCGAAGGATCGAATAAATGAGCGGCAATATGGACACCATCAAATTCAAAATGCCGAAGGACAAGCAGACCGCCCACGAGGTGCTCATGCAGGCATACTCCTCCATGAGGGAAAAGGGCTACGATCCCGTTAACCAAATCGTCGGCTACCTGCTCTCCGGAGATCCCACCTATATAACGAGCTATAACAACGCCCGCTATCTGATCAGCACCCTCGAGCGCGACGAGCTCATAGAGGAGCTTGTTAAATCCTATATCGAGGTCAACAGCACGGAAGAAGACGCGTGATCTACAGAAAACTGGGAAAAACAGGCAAGTTCGTATCGCGCCTTTGCTTTGGCACGCTCACGATGGGCCCGTTCCAAAGGGGTCTTTCCGTTTCGGAGGGCGCGGCGCTTTTGGAGCGCGCCTTTGAGCACGGCGTAAATTTTCTTGACACCGCCGAAATATACGAGACCTATCCCCACGTGCGCGAGGCGGTGAGGATAAAGCCCGACGTGGTCGTGTGCACCAAGAGCTATTCTTACGACGCCGTCACTGCCGAGGCCTCGTTCAGAAAGGCCGTGGAGGGGATCGGGCGCGAATACATAGACGTGTTTTTGCTGCACGAGCAGGAAAGCGCGCATACCATACGCGGGCACAGGGAGGCGCTTGAATACTTCCTCAAAAGGAAGGAGCAGGGCTATATCGGCGCGATAGGGCTGTCCACCCATTACGTCCGCTGCATGGAGGCGGCGCTTATGCACCCGGAGCTTGACGTGCTGTTCCCCCTTATAAATAAGAAGGGAGTGGGCATTGCGGACGGGACTCCCGCCGAAATGCTTTCCGTGATAGAGCGCGCGCATGACGACGGGCGCGGGATAATCGCCATGAAGCCCCTTGGCGGCGGGCACCTGATCGCCGAGCGCGAGGAGGCGCTGGATTTCATACTGGATATCTCCTGCATCGATACCATCGCCATAGGCATGCAGTCGATCGACGAGGTGGATTACAACTGTGCGAGGTTCGCCGGCGAAACGCCCGACCCGGCGATAGCCGAGCGGCTGGGGCAGGTGCGCAGGCGCATGCTCATACAGGATTGGTGCCAGGGCTGCGGCACGTGCGTGGACGCATGCCGCAATCACGCCATAACCATGGTGGACGGCATAGCGCGGATCGATTACGATAAATGCGCAACATGCGGGTACTGCGCAAGAGCGTGCCCCGAATTCAATATAAAGGTGATCTGATATGTACAGATATTTCGGCGTGGACGTCGGTGATAAAAGAATAGGCCTTGCCGTGACGGACGCCCTGGGCTATACCGCGCAGGGGCTTGAGACCTATGCCCGCACGGGCGACGATGAGCGCGACGCGGCGTATATCCGCGAAGCGGCAAAGAAATGGGCTCCCTGCCGCATTGTTTTCGGCCTGCCCCGCAATATGGACGGCTCATATGGGTTTGCCTGCGACAAGGTAAAGGCCTTTGCCGAGCTCGTGCTTGACGGCTGGGACGGCGAGCATGATTTCTATGACGAGCGCCTTTCCACCATGGCCGCCGAGCGCTATCTTTACGAGGCCGAGCTGAAGTGGCAGAAGCGCCGCAAGGTGGTGGACAAGATCGCCGCGCAGGTGATTCTGGAGGGTTACATGACCCTTCATCCCGTTAAACTATGATCAAGGAGAAACATATGGAAAACGTTGACGAAACCATGGAGATAACGCTGATCGGCGACGACGGTCAGCCCATAATATTCGAGCATATCCTCACATTCATGTATGAGGACGAGCGCTATATGGCGCTTGCCCCCGCCGACTTCATCGACGAGGAAGAGGAAGAGATCGTGTTCATGCACCTGACCAAAGCCAAGGGCGAGGACGCCCTTGAGCCCGTTGAGAACGAGGTGCTGCTTGACGAGCTGTTCGAGGTCTTCTGTGAGCTGATGGACGGAGACGAAGAGGAAGAAGAGGACGAGGAAGAATAAGTAAGGATCGAATAAAAAGGTGGGAAAACCCACCTTTTTTTGTTACAGCTCAACGAATTTCCGGCGTTTGCCGCCTCTTCCCTCTGTCAGCTCCCTGATCCCCGATACCGCCGCGAATTCGGGCGAAGGCGCCGTCACGACGGGTATCCCAAGGCGGCCGGCAAGCGCTTCCGCAAGGCCGTATTGCTCCGCCCCTCCGCCGAAGAGCAGTATGCCCGTGTCCACAAGGTCGCCCGCGGCCTCCGCCGGCGCGGAATCGATTGCGCGGAGTATCGCCCCGCTCAGCCTGTTCACGCAGGGGGCAAGCTCGCTTTGCAGCGCGGAGGAGCGCAGCTCGACCGTTTTGGCGCGCCCCGAAGCGGCGTCGCGGCAGCTCACGCGCAGCATTGGCCCGGCAAGGCTTTTTTTGAGCCCTTCGGCAGTGCGCGAGGATATCAAAAGCCCCTGCTCTTCGGCAAAATACGCCATGATGCGCCTGTCGAATATCACCGAACCCATGCGCTCCGTGCGCTCGCACAGCAGGCCGCCGTTGGATATGAGCCCGCAGGTCAGGCTTTCGCGCCCGATATCCGCCGCCATGAACGCGCGCTCTCCGTCTATATCCATCCCCGCGCCGACCGCCCCGGCAAGCAGTGCGGAAACGAGGCGCACGCGCTTGAAGCCCGCCTCGCGGCCGACCTCTAAGAGCGCTTCGCGGTCATGCTCGGGAACGCCGCCGCGCGCCGCGATAAACGCGCCGACTCCCACGAGGGTGCGGCGCTTAAGCGCCCTCAGCGCGAACCGCCTTAAAAGCAGCGCCGCAAGGGGGATATCCGCGATACCGCCGCGCACGGGATAAGCGGCGCCCGCTCCCAAAATGCGCCGCCCCTCCTCCCCCGCGGCTATCACGCGAAGTGAGTTTTGGGGATCGAGCGCCGCGCGGGTCTCGTCGGAAAACCCGCCCGAGCGCGCCATAAGCTTGGTGCGCGAGGAGCCCTGATCCACAGCCAGATATTCGCTCATAAAAACGCCTCCGTTCCTTTCGGATACTGATTAGTATTCCAAAAGGGAACGGAGTTTTACTCGTTTTGGTATGAAATGATTGGCGTTTATTGATCTTTTACCGCGGGCCGCATGCCGAGCGGGCTTATGCCCAGCCTTTTCAGCTCGCTGTAGACCAGGTGCACGGGCAGACCTACGACGGTGAAAAAGCTGCCCTCGATGCGCTCGATGAACATGGACGAAATGCCCTGTATGCCATAAGCTCCCGCCTTATCCAGGGGCTCGCCCGTCGCAACGTAGGCCTCGATCTCCTCCTCGGAAAGCGCGCGGAAATGCACGTCCGTGCTGTCGCAAAGCGATATCTCAAGCTCGCCGTCGCCCCGGTCGCGCACGATCGCAAGGCCGGTATAGACGGTGTTCACGCGCCCGCTTTCGCGGCGCAGCATCTCGGCCGCCTCATCCCTTGAGCGGGGCTTGCCCAGTATCTCATTCCCAAGCACCACCACGGTATCGGAACCCATGACGACCGCTTCGGCCCTGCGCTCCTCGGGCAGCGAAAGGAACACGCTGCGCGCCTTCATCAGAGAAAGCTGCTTCACAAGCTCGTCGGGAGCTTCGGCCGCGACGCCGCTCTCGTCCGCAGCGCTGGGCAGCACGGTGAATTCATAACCGCAGTTTCGCATCAGTTCGGCCCTTCTCGGGGACCCGCTTGCAAGTATCAGTTCCATAGCTTCACGTCTCCTTTTCCTTCCTCCCGATTATACCCTTTCGCGCAGGTTTATGCAAGCCCGGCTTAGGGTCAAATAGGACAGGTTTGGGAAATTTTTTCTTAAAATAGTGACAAATAGGGTTGACATTGGACCATAGCGATGTTACAATATAGCTACCCTCACAGTAGTGTCGGTAAATGGGTAAGCAATTTGCAAAATATGGTCAAAGGAGGTGGATAAGTTGATCGTCGGAAGCTTTCAGGTAACGGTAGACGCTCAGGGCAGATTGATAGTTCCTTCGGGCTGGCATCCCGATCTTGGCGAAGGCGTTGTGATCGTGCGAGACTTATCCCCTTCCGGAGAGCATTTCCTGACCGCGCTGCCCGCGCAGGCATACGAAAGCACCATCAACGATTTCGCTCACAACCCCTCCTCCTACGGCGGGCGCAAGGCGGACGCGACGAGGAACCTGCTGCAGTATGCGTGCAACTGCCGCTTCGATCAGAAGCGCCGCATATCGGTCGATTCCGCCAACCTCGATTACGCCGGCATAACGGGCACTGCGATGCTCACTGCGAACATCCGCTCCAATAACCCCGTATTCGAGATCTGGGCGCCCGATGCGCTTGACAGGAACAACAAGGCGTATGACGAATGGCAGCTCCAGGAGGAGCTCAAGGCGAACGCCGAGGAAGTCAGGAATCTGAAATGACCGAAAGCTCGTATCACACTCCGATAATGCTTCGCGAGGTGCTCGAGCTGATGCACCCCGAGACCTGCATGATAACGGTCGACGGGACGCTGGGCGGAGGCGGGCACAGTGAGGGCATATTGGAAAGGCTTCCCAAGGGAGCGCAGCATTTCGGCATAGACCGCGATCTTGACGCGATAGAGGCGGCTTCGAAACGCCTCGCGAGATTTGACAATTTTCACCCCATACACGGAAACTTCTTCGTCATGAAGGGTATACTCCCCCTGAAAGAGTATGGGGCTGACGGCGCGGACGGGATAATACTTGACCTCGGCGTCAGCTCCCATCAACTCGACGACGGCGGCAGGGGCTTCTCTTACGGAGCCGACGCGCCGCTTGACATGAGGATGGACCGCACCGCACCGCTTTCGGCTTACGAGGTGGTGAACGGATACCCCGAAAGACGATTATTCGAGATAATAAGGGATTACGGCGAGGAGCGATTCGCAATGAGGATCGCCCGGGCCATCGCAAGGGAAAGGGAATCGGCTCCCATCGGGACCACTACAAGGCTTGCCGAGGTGATCAAGGGCGCCATACCCGCCGCCGCAAGGCGCGAAGGCCCGCATCCCGCAAGGCGCACCTTCCAGGCGATAAGGATCGAGGTCAATTCCGAGCTTGACGGCTTGGCCGAAGCCGTGAAGAACGCGGCGCTGCTTTTGAATCCCGGCGGAGTGCTGTGCGTGATCACGTTCCACTCCCTTGAGGACAGGATAGTAAAGAACGTGTTCCGCGACCTTAAGGATCCCTGCACCTGTCCCCCATCCGCCCCCATATGCATCTGCGGCAAAAAGCCTTTGGCCGAGATACTTACGGGAAAGCCCATAACGGCAAGCGAAGAAGAACTTGAATCCAACCCAAGAGCAAGAAGCGCAAAGCTGAGAGCGATAAAAAGAACGAATAACGAGTACAGAGGATGAATATTATGAGTATGCCCGAGACGAATAAGAGAAAGAACCTTGATGCACTGAGAGTCTATGCGCCCAGCCGCGGCAATCTTGCCATCGATTCCGAGGCGCTTCCCTATACCCGCGTTGCGGAGCCCACCCACGAGGTGAAGCCCCGCCGCCGTCCGGCGCTTGTTCCCGCAAAGAAGAAGCCCGCATCCAAGAAGCGCTCCATTGCCCAGGCCGCAAAGGAAAACAACGTATTCTACAAGCTGGTCGCGGTGGCCTGCGTGCTCGCCGTCGCTCTGGCGCTCATAGTAATGCTCTCGGGCTACAACAGTATTTCCGCTGCACAGAGGGAGCTGAACGAGCTCTCGAGGCGTGTTGCCGGCATGGAGAGCATGGTTGAAAAGACCAACGTCGAATACCTCTTCTCCATCGACGCCGCATCCTCCCACGAAGCAGCGAACATTGCGGGTATGACCTACCCCGTTACGGGAGGCGCCGGCAACTGAGCGGAGGTGGTTTCATTTGGCTGAAAAGCGCACCAAAAAGCGTCGCTTGAAGATCGCTACAACCACATCAAAGCCGAAAAGACCTTTGAAGGCGCGGCTCAAAAGCACGCTTTTAGTCTACGGAAGCTTATTCCTGTTGCTTGCAGGATTTTTATTTGTTATTCAGGTAATAATGGGTCCCGACATACAGCGCAGAGCGCTGAGCCAATGGACGAGGACAACGACGATCTCGGCTTCGCGTGGTGAGATATTGGACTGCGAGGGCGAGGTTTTGGCGACCAACGGCAACGTTTTCAAGGTCGTCATATGGCCCAAGCAGATGGGCGACAGCGACCGCGAAAGGATCGCCGCGGAGCTTTCGAGGCTCCTGAATCTCGATTACACGACCGTGCTCAAGCGCTGCACCTCCGAGCAGTATCAGGAGATAGTTTTAAAGCGCCAGATCGACGCCGCCACGCGCGACGCGGTGGACGCGCTGAAGCTTGGCGCGGGAGTCGGCACCGTTTCCGACAGCAAGCGCTATTACCCCATGGGCAGTCTTTTATCGCAGGTGATCGGCTTTACCAACGTCGACAACCGCGGTCAGGCGGGGCTTGAGCTTTCCTATGACGAATACCTTTCCGGCACCGACGGCAAGCAGATCGCCGAAACCGACAGCTCGGGAAACCTTTTGGCCTATGGCACCAGGGAATACATCGAGCCCATCAACGGCGACAAGCTGATACTCACCTGCTCCAGCGTGATGGAAAGCTATCTTGAAAGAGCGCTGAAGGAGGCCGTGGAGGTCAACAATGCAAAATCCGCCCAGGGCATAATAATGGACTGCCGCACGGGCGCGATACTCGCGATATCCTCGCAGCCCGGCTACGATCCCAACGATCCGCCCAGATCGGATATGGAGCTTTTGAATCAGCTCTCGCGCAACCGCATCGCCGCGGACGTGTATGAGCCCGGCTCCACGTTCAAAATAATCACCCTTTCCGCCGCCCTCGATTCGGGCGCGGTGACGAAGAACAGCTCGTTCTTCTGCCCGGGCAGCAGCAACGTCAACGGCGAAAGCATCCACTGCTGGCGCCACGCCGGCCACGGCAGCCAGGACCTTACCGAGGCCGCCGAAAATTCCTGCAACTGCGCCTTTATGAACATGGCGCTTTCGATGGGCAAGGAGAAGTTTTACGATTACCTTTACGCCTTCGGCCTGGGCAGCTCCACCGGAAGCGGGCTGATAGGCGAGGCTTCGGGCATCGTCACTCACGAGAAATACATAACCGATAACGATCTTGCAAGGATCGGCTTCGGTCAAAGCATTGCCGTGACTCCTCTGCAGCTGTGCTCGGCGGTGTGCGCAGCCGTGAACGGCGGCGAGCTGCACCGGCCCTATATAATCGACCGCATAGTGGACGACAAGGGGGCGACCGTGTTCAGCGCCGATACCACCCCCATCCGCAGGGTGATATCCGAAAGCGCATCGAAGCAGGTGCGCGAGATACTGCAGTCGGTGGTGGACAACGGCACCGGCAGGAATTGTAAGATAGAAGGTTACGCCGTGGGCGGAAAGACCGGCACGGCTCAGAAATACGATGAATACGGCAGAGTGGATCAGGGCCGCTATATCTGCTCGTTCATAGGCTTCGCGCCGGTGAACGATCCCCGATTCGTCTGCCTGATACTGGTCGACGAGCCTCAGGTAAGCTCCATATACGGAAGCACCGTGGCCGCGCCCTTTGTGAAGGAAGTGCTTGAGGACGTGCTGCGTTACAGCGGAGTCAAGCCCACCGAGGGCGGCGAAACGGTCGAGATACCCGACGTTTCCGGCATGAGCGCCGAGGATGCAAGGGCCGCTCTTGAGGAGCTTGGGCTCAGCGCCGTCTGCCAGTCGAATGACGAGATCATATCTCAGCTTCCCGCCGCGGGCGAGACGGTGGTAAAGGGCTATCAGGTTATGCTCTTTACCGGGATCGATCCCGAGGACGAGGAAACGGAGCAGAAGAGCTACGTCAAGGTGCCCGATCTTAAGGGCAAAACGCCTCTTGAGGCATACGATATGCTTCGAAAGCTGGGTCTGGTGCTTGTTACCGAGACCGACGACCCCGCGGGATTCTGCTATAAGCAGGACATCTCGCCCAATAACGTAGTCGAGGTCGGAAGGGAGATAAAGGCCTTCTTCCGCTTCGAGGGACAGGACGAATAAACCGAAAGGAGACCCCGCACGGCGGGGATATGGGGGAATATGCTGCTTTCCAAACTGATAGAAAACACCGATTTCAGGCTGATAAACTGTGACGGCGACCGCGAGATATGCAGGATCGAATACGATTCGCGCAGGGTCAAGCCGGGGAGCATATTCGCCTGCGTGGTGGGCACGTTCAAGGACGGTCACGATTTTGCCGAGGGCGCCTATAAGAACGGCGCGGAGGCGCTTATCGTCGAGCGCGAGCTGCCCCTTCCCGTTCCCCAGATAATCGCTCCCAATTCCAGACGCGCAATGGCGATACTTGCCATGAAGCTTTATGATTATCCCGCAAAGCAGCTTCGCATAATCGGCGTCACCGGCACCAACGGCAAGACGACCACCACCTATATGATAAAATCCGTCGCCGAGAAATGCGGCCTTAAGGTGGGCTTGATAGGCACCATCCGCAACATCATAGGCGACCGCGTGATATCCACTCAGCGCACCACCCCCGAATCCACCGAGCTGCAGGAGATACTGCGCATGATGGCCGACGAGGGAGTCGATCTGGTGGTGATGGAGGTCAGCTCCCATTCGCTCGATCAGGAGCGCGTTTACGGCATCGAATTCGAGATAGGCGGCTTTACCAACCTCACTCAGGATCATCTGGATTATCACAAGACATTCGAAAACTATCTTGCCGCCAAGAGAAAGCTGTTTGAGCGGAGCGGCTTTGCCGTGGTCAACGCCGACGACGCCTATTCCGCAAGACTGCTTGAGGGGCTGGATATCCCCCGCATGACCTATGGCGTGCGCGAGCCTGCCGATATCTATGCCAACAATATCGAGATCTGCGTGCGCGACGTGGAATTCGACATGACCTGCCCCTTAGGCGCCGCCCATATCGCCGTGCCCATTCCCGGCCTTTTCAACGTGTTCAACGCCATGCTTGCCGCGGGCATATGCGAAAAGCTGGGCTTCCCCCTGGATAAGATCGCGGAAGGCCTGGCCGACGTTTCGGGCGTGAACGGCAGGATGGAATCCCTTGACACAACGGGCTTCCCCTTCTCGGTGATACTCGACTTTGCGCACACCCCCGACGGGCTGATCAACCTGCTCACCTCGGTGCGCGAATTCGCCAAGGGCCGCGTTATGACCGTGTTCGGCTGCGGCGGCGACCGCGATCACGCCAAGCGCCCCATCATGGGCGAGGCGGCGGGCCGCTACTCCGATTTCTGCGTCGTCACCTCGGATAACCCCCGCACGGAGGATCCCATGTCTATAATCGGCAACGTGCTCGACGGCGTGAACAAGACGGCGGTCGAATACGTGGTCATACAGAACCGCCGCGAGGCGATAAAATACGCCCTCACCCACGCGAGGCCCGACGACGTTGTGGTGCTTGCCGGCAAGGGTCACGAGACCTATCAGGAGATAATGAACGTGAAGTATCCCTTCGACGAAAAGGTAGTCGTTGCGGAGCTTCTCAAGGAAATAAAGAATTCCTAATAAAACAGAGGAACAAAAGCTATGCAGGAATACATGCGGATAATACTCGCCTTTATAGTTTCGGCGGGGATAGTGATGCTTATCGCCCCCTTCTTCATACCCTTCCTTCGCCGTTTGAAATACGGTCAGGTGGAGCGCGAGGAGGGCCCGCACGCCCACACCGCCAAGGAAGGCACCCCCGCGATGGGCGGCATAATGTTCATAATCTCCATCACGGCCGCTTCGCTCGTATTCTCCATCTGGAACATCGCCCTGCGCTATACCCTGCCCGCGGTCATAATAATGATCTGCTGCGGCCTTGTGGGCTTTGTGGACGATTTCCTCAAGGTGCGCCACAAAAGGAACCTGGGCCTGAAGGCCTATCAAAAGGTGATCGCGCAGTTCCTGCTTTCGCTTGCGGCGGCGCTGTTTGCCTATAAGTATTTGGGCTCCGAGGTGTGGTTCGCCTCGCTCAACGCCAAGGTCGATCTGGGCTTCTGGTACATCCCCCTTGTGATGTTCACCATGATCGCCATAATCAACAGCGCAAACCTTACCGACGGTCTCGACGGCCTTGCCTCGGGCGTGACCCTTATCTATTCCATCGCGATGGGCGTGATATTCCTTTATCTTGCCGGCGCTTTCGGCAGCGGCTTTGCCAACGCTCCCATCATGACCGCCGAAGCCGACGGCATGAATTCCATGGCGGTGTTCGCGTTTGCCGTGGCGGGCGGCTGCATGGGCTTTCTTTCCAAGAACAGCTATCCCGCAAAGGTTTTCATGGGCGATACCGGCTCAATGGCGCTGGGCGGCGCGATGTGCGCGATGGTGATCTATTCAAGGCATATATTCCTCTTCCTGCTCATGGGCTGCTGCATAGTCGCATCGGCGGTGAGCGTGGTGCTGCAGGTGGGCTCGTTCAAGCTCCGCCACGGCAAGAGGATATTCAAGATGGCTCCCCTTCACCATCATTTCGAGCTTCTGGGGCATCCCGAGACGAAGATAGTGACGGGCTATATGATAGTAACGGCGCTTGCGTGCCTTGTCGCGCTGATGCTGTTCATGTGATCATTTCGAATTTCAAGCCGTTCGGTCTGAGCGTTCCGAAACCGTGTTTCCTGTTGGCACTTGGCGCGGGATAAGGGATGCCGGGTTGCGGCTATCTTGCAAGGCTGCCATTAAAAAGGGCGCTTGCAAGAGGTCGGCTCTCCTTTTGCAAGCTCCCCGGCCCGACCGAACGGCTCTTTTTACAGCAACGAAGCGCTTTTGCGCATAATAACGGGAGGTTTATCATGGAACAAAAAACAGCTCTCATAGTCGGAATGGCAAAGAGCGGCATATCCTCCGCAAAGCTGCTTTACAGCGCGGGCTACCGCGTTATAATAAACGATCTCAAGCCCGAGATCGAAGGCCTTGAGGAGGCCCTTTCGGGCGTTGAGTATGAAAATCGCCTGGGCGTTGCGCCCGAGGCGCTGCTTGACGGCGTGGATCTGATGGTGATCTCCCCCGTCATCCCCATATTCAAGCCCTTCGTAAAGACCGCCATCGCAAAGGGCATTGAGGTTATAGGCGAGATCGAGCTGGGCTGGCGCTACTGCGCGCGCGGCGCAAGATTCGTATGCATAGGCGGCACCAACGGCAAGACCACCACCACGGCCCTGACCGGCGAGATATTCAAGGCCGACGACGAGCTGAAAAACGACGGCCGCAGGACCTTCGTGCTGGGCAACATAGGCATTCCCATAACCGAGCACGCGCTTGAGACCCGCGACGGCGACACGGTGGTTGCCGAGACCGCCTCGCTGCAGTTCGAAAGCATAGTCGATTTCCGCTGCAACGCCGCGGGACTGCTCAATATCACCGAGGATCACGTCAACCGCTTCGGTTCAATGGAGGCCTATATCGCCGCCAAGATGCGCATGTTCGAGAACCAGACCGAGGACGATATCGCCGTGCTCAACGAGGACGACCCCATCGTGATGCGGGCAAAGACCAGGGCAAAGGTGCTCACCTTCTCGCGTCTGCACGAGGTCAAAAACGGCGCTTTCGTGCGAGGCGGCATGATAATCTATCGCCGCGGCTGCATAGAGGTGCCCGTGATACAAGCCTCGGAGCTTGGCATAATAGGCGCACACAACCTTGAAAACGCGCTGTGCGCGGTGTGCCTGAGCCTGAGCATGGGTGTGAGCGTAAAGGCGCTGCGCAGGGTGCTGCGCGAATTCAAGGGCGTTGAGCACCGCATAGAGTTCACCCGCATATTGGACGGCGTGACCTACTATAATGATTCCAAGGGCACCAATCCCGAATCCACCATAAAGGCCATCGAGGCCATGACAAAGCCCACCGTGCTGCTTCTGGGCGCCGGCAATTACGATAAGCAATCCGATTACCGCCCCGTTTTCCGCGCGGCGATCGGCAAGGTAAAGGCCGCCGTGGTAAACGGCTCGAACACCGAGGCCATCATGAAGGCCGCCGTGGACGAGGGCTTCACCGAGATCGTGGCCGTGGGCGACGATTTCCGCGAGATGATACTCACCGCCAGAGGGCTTGCCTCCGAAGGCGACGCGGTGCTGCTCTCCCCCGCCTGCGCAAGCTGGGGCATGTTCACCGATTACGAGCAGCGCGGCCGCATATTCAAGGAGATAGTCAACTCGCTCTGATCCTCAAGGAGAAACAATGGAGACTGCCGTTCGCAAAACCGCAAAGAGGACCGTTACGCTAACCCGTCACGGCTTTGATTTTCCGCTCTTCATAGCGGTGGTCGCCATCTGCGCCTTCGGGCTTGTAATGATGTATTCCGCAAGCTATTATTACGGCATCACGAGCCACGGCGACGGTCTCTATTTCTTAAAGCGCCAGGCCATATTCTTCGGTATAGGCATGGTTGGGCTGTTCCTTCTTTCCTTCGTTAAATTCACGTTCTATAAAAACGGCGTGATAAACATACTCGCCTATCTGGGCGTGCTGGGGCTCACGTTCCTCACGCTCGCCTTCCCGCCCGTTAACGAGGCAAAGCGCTGGATCCCCCTGGGCTTCTTCAATCTTCAGCCCACCGAGCTGGGCAAATTCGTGCTGGTCATAAGCCTTGCGAATATTATGAGCCGCAGGGTGAACATGCAGAACCTCATCGTGGGCATAGTGCCCTGCCTGATAGTGCTTGTGGTGCTCTGCATCCCCACGATAATGCAGCCGAACCTTTCAATGGTGGTGCTGTATGCGCTGACGACATACGTTATGCTCTATCTGGGCGGCACCAAGCGTTCGCACAGGCTGCTGCTGATCGTGCTGGGCGCGGTGGTGCTTGCCGCCCTGATAATGCTCAAGGGCTACCGTTCGGGCAGGATAACCTCGTTCATAAACCCCGAGTCCGATCCCACCGGCTCGTCCTATCAGAGCATACAGTCGCGCATTGCCTTCGGCAACGGCGGCCTGTTCGGGCAGGGGCTGAATTTCAGCCGTCAAAAGCTTAATTTCCTTCCCGAAAGGGAGAACGACTATATCTCGGCGATTATCGGCGAGGAGCTGGGCTTTGTGGGCATGCTGGGCCTGCTTGCGGCCTATTTCTTCCTCGTCTGGCGCGGCATCACGATAGCCGCCCGCTGCCCCGACAAATTCGGCAAGCTCCTTGCGGGAGGCATCACATCGGTGCTTGCGATACAGGTGGTGCTGAACATAGGCGTTGCATCGGGCGCCCTTCCTTCCACCGGTCAGACGCTGCCGTTCATAAGCTATGGGGGCACTTCGATGATCGTGTTCCTATCCGCATTCGGCATATTGCTCAACGTTTCACGCTATACAGAGGTCGTATCGAAAAATGCCAAACGATCGGACGAATAAAACAGTTGGTCAGCGCATGACCGAAGCCAAGCAGAACAGGGCTTCGATCTCTTCCGTGCGCTTGAACAAGCCCGCGTCCGAAGGCGCAGATCACTCCCGTCACTATGAGATAAAGCGCAGGAAGCAGCGCAAGTCCGACGTGCGCGCAAGACGGACCACTTACGTGGTGCACAGAAAGCCCGAAAGGGCCGAAGGCGAACCGCGCAGGCGCAGCCTTGCCGCGATACTGATCGTAACCGCGCTGGTGCTGATCGGCGCGGCGTTCGTCGCCTTCTATTTCGTCGCAAGCGTCGATACCATCACCGTAACGGGCAATTCACGCTTTTCCGAGCAGGAGATAGTCAATCTTTCGGGCCTTTACACGGGCAGGAACATACTGCTGTATGACCTTGCCGGCGCGCGTGACGGCATTGAAAAGAATCCTTATATCGACTGCATGGGCGTGCGGCGCGTGCTGCCCCACACCATTGCGATAGAGGTGCGCGAGCGCGAGGAATTCGCCGCGATAACCGCATCGAGCGGGCTGTCATGCATAATCGACCGCCAGGGCTACGTGCTGGACGTCAGCCGCAGGGGCGATACTTCGGATATGCTCTCCATACGCGGCCTTGCCTCGATGGGCTTCACCACCGGCACGAGCATAATATCCGACAGATCAAAGCTTCGCCCCTATACCGTTATGGAGCTTATAAACTGCATGGGCGACCGTGTGGATTCCGTTGAATACATCGACGTTTCAAATGCCGCAAGCGTAAAGATAGGCATGCGCAGCGGCGTGACGGTTTTGTTCGGCGATTCCAAGGACGTTGCCGAAAAGACCGAATACATGTTCCGCGCGATAACCAAGGCCGATCCCGATAAGCTTTCGGGCACGGTGATCTATATCAACTCCAACGGCACCGCGGATATCGCCTATCCCACGCCGCAGCCGACGGCTCCCGCCAACACCGACGAGCCCGCCGAAACGACCGATCCCGACGCGGCGGAGACGCCCGCGGACACCCCCGAAGCTTCCGTTGAAACAACCGATGAACCGTAGCCTCCCTATGAAGGCTCCGGAGCCCTTTCCAAGACGCAGGAAAGCGGCAAGCCCGGAGCGCCTCTTTGGGAGGTTTAATAATTTGTTCATAATTTTGGTCATATATACCCTCTTTTTGGGTTGCGCTATCGGCTAAAGCTGTGATATAATTTATACGGCTTATAGTATAGCTGTATTCATGTCGGTCGTATCGGGTCGACATTTACGATTCGCAATTTTCGGAGGGCATAAAATGCGTCATTGTGCCATTCTTGATATAGGCAGCACCAAGATAGTCTGCATGGTAGTCAGCGCGGACGTCGACGGGGCCATAATAGTCCATGGGACGGGGATAAGAGAATATTCCGGTTACCGTTTGGGGGAGCTGCCCAATAAGAAGGAACTGTCAAAAACGATAAGGGAAGCCGTCGACGCGGCGGAAAAGGCGTCCAAGCTGCATATCCGCAACATATTAGTCGGCGTGCCGGCCCCCTTTATGGAAGTTATCGGCTGCAGCGGCTCCGCCAGGATCGCCTCGCGCGCGGGGCGAGTGACCGCCGCCGACGTTGACTATCTTATAGAAAACTCCTTCGGGTTCGAAGCGCCCGAGGGATATTCGCTCATCCATTCCACGCCCGTTTCCTACTTTGCCGACAGGACCGAGATACAGGGCTCGCCCGTTGGTCTTCCCTGCGCAAAGCTCTCGGCGGACGTTTCGCACTGCTACGTGGACAACGAATTCAAATCGAGCGTGGATCGCGCGCTTGAGGCGATAGGCGTCACGGCGGACGCATACGTTTCGTCCGATCTGGCAGCCGCCTGCTTTACCGTGCCCGAGGATATCCGCGCGGGCTCCGTGTTCATGGTGGACTGCGGCGGCACGCATACCGACGTCACCCTTATCCGCGGCAACGCGGTGGCGGATACCGAATCCATCGGCATCGGCGGCAGGCATTTCACCTCCGATCTGTGCTATGGCCTAAGGCTTCCCGAGGGCGTGGCCGAGGATCTCAAGCGCCGCTACGTGTTCTCGCTCGATTACGGCGACACCTGCGAAAGGGTGCGCATTCCCGGCGAGGGCGTGTTCGATATCGAGCACAGCTATATCCAGCTTATACTCGAATCCAGGGCGGACGAGCTTTGCGATATGATGATCGAAGCGATGGACAACATGGCCGGCCGCGACACGCCCGTGTGGCTTGTGGGCTCGGGCCTTGTGCTGATGCGCGGCGCGAAGGAATTCGTTGAAGGCAGGATAGGCCGCAAGGTGGCGGTCTCTATGCCCTCGGTCAGCCGCAACAGCTCAGTCAGCTTTGCCGCGGCATTCGGCCTGGCCGATTTCGCGCTGTTCCGCACGGGAAGATCCAGCGCGATAAAAAAGACCGAAAGATATTTAAGGCGCACTTTCGATTGGCGCACGTAACAAAAAACATTCAGCCACTTTAAATATTTATGGAGGAAAAGAATATGGCATTTGATTTTGAATTGGATAACGAATCCGGTAATCTTGCGCAGCTCAAGGTCATCGGCGTCGGCGGCGCGGGCGGCAATGCTGTCAACCGCATGATCGAAGCCGGTCTTGACAACGTGGAATTCATCTCTATCAATACCGATAAACAGGCGCTGAACAACTCGAAAGCAGATGTCAAGCTCCAGATCGGTGAAAAGGTCACCAAGGGCCTCGGCGCGGGCGCAAAGCCCGAAAAGGGCCAGTCCGCCGCGGAGGAATCCGTTGAGGAGATCGCGGAGCTCATGCGCGGGGCCGACCTTGTGTTCATCACCTGCGGCATGGGCGGCGGCACCGGCACCGGCGCGGCTCCCATAGTTGCCAAGGCGGCAAAGGATATGGGCATACTCACGTTCGGCGTGGTAACCAAGCCCTTCTTCTTTGAGGGACGCGCTCGCATGAAGAACGCCATGAACGGCATCGACAAGCTGCGCGGCTGTGTTGACGCGCTTATCGTCATCCCCAACGACCGCGTGCTGAAGGTGGCCGGCGATATGCCCGCCAACGACGCATTCAAGGTTGCGGACGACATACTCCGCCAGGGCGTGCAGGGCATTTCCGACGTCATCACAAAGCCCTCGCTCATCAACTGCGACTTTGAGGATATCCGCACCATCATGCAGAACAGCGGCATGGCGCACATGGGCATCGGCGTTGCCAAGGGCGACAAGGGCTGCATCGAGGCCGTTAAGCAGGCCGTTGAATCCCCCCTGCTTGAGACCACCATCGACGGCGCCAAGGGCGTGCTGATCCACATCGTGGGCGGCAACCGCTTCACCCTTAACGAGTTCAACGAGGGCTGCATGCCCGTGCAGGAGGTCGTCGATCCCGACGCCATAATTATCGTTGCAATGAGCAATGAAGAAGACATGGGCGATACCGTCCGCGCGACGGTCATTGCCACCGGCTTCGGTTGGGGCGAATACGATCTTTCCGGTCAGAATCCCGCTCCCGCCTCTAAGTCCGAGGAAAGGCCCAACGCCGCCTCCGTATTCGCGGCAGCCACCGCTCCCACCATCAAGCCCGAGCCTCAGCCCGTTTACACCGAGCCCGCTCCCCAGCCCGTTCAGGCCCAGCCCGAGCCTGCTTATACCGAGCCCGCTGCCCAGCCCGTTCAGGCCCAGCCCGAGCCCGTTTACCGTCCCACCTATCGCCCCGTCTATTCCGATCAGACCGGCGAGCAGAGCTATCAGCCCGTCTATAACGAGCCCGCTCAGCCCGCCGAGCCCGAATACCGCGAGCCCGCGATACGCAAGGCGGCCGAGCCCGCACAGTCCGGCTATTCCCGCCCCAGGAACTTCCGCGGCTATGATGAAAAGCCCGCCGAGGAAAAACCCGCTCCCGCTTACCGTCCCCGCTATGCCGAGGACGACGAGCCCGTGACCGTGCCCGGCTCCGCAAGGGGCGCCCGCCGCGATTCCGCCGAGCCCGCCTATTATTCCGAGCAGATCAAGGAAAAGCCCGTTCCCCGCAGGCCCATGGCAGGCGAGGATGACGGCGACAGCGGCTATAACCCCCGCGGCGGTCTTGAAGTTCCCTCCTTCCTCCGTCATAAGAGCAAGAAGGGCAAGAAATAAGCATTAAGTGAATATCGAGGCGTCCCCTGTGAGACGCCTCTTTTTTACGGAGATGGATATGTTTTCTTTTGCAAGGCTTTTCGGCTACGGCTTCTTTGATTATAAATACAATATCCCCGATTTCAGCTCGGATATGTTCTGTGCCGAGCACATAATCTATATCGTGCTCGTCTATCTTACGGGCTTTGTCGGCTTTGCCTTTTATAAGCGCGCGGATCACGCCAAGACGACGCGATTCATCAAGGTGTTCTCGATACTGATGGTGCTGTTCGAGCTCACCAAGATCTCGTGGGAAAGCTATTACGATATCACCACCGGGCGCGGCTTCAATTATTTCGGCCTGCTGCCCGTCTATACCTGCTCGCTGTTCATTTACACGCTGCTCGGCGCCGCCTGGGGCCGGGGCAGGGTGCGCGAAGCCTGCCTGGCGTTCATCACCACCGTGGGCCTTATCTACGGCGCGATAGGCGTCGTCTACTGCAACGGGCTGAATTTCTACCCGTTCTGGACCTTCGGCGCGTTCTATTCCCTCTTCTTCCACTCCGCAATGTTCCTGACGGGCATGTACCTGCTTGTTTCGGGCTATTACACGCTTGGAGCAAGGGACGTACTCCTCTCGTTCATACCCATCGTGCTGCTTGCGCTCGTTGCCATTCCCATCAATTACGCCATCGGCTCCGACTATATGCTCATTTACAGCGGCGGCGGCGTGCCCATCTATGAGGATCTGGCTTCGAGCCTTGCCGAAAAGGGCCTTCGCCCCATCTACACGCTCATAATGCTGATCACCCATATACCCATCGCGGCGCTCGTCGTGGGGGTCTATAAGGCCGTGACCGCGGCGATAGGCCGAAGGGCCGCGGCGGCAGGCCGCAGATAAATGATAGAACGATCAAAAAAGCCCCGATTCCGGCATCCTAGTTAGGAAGTTTCATCACCCGTCGGCCTCAAATAACACTAAAACGAAAGCCGTTATGGAGTATCTTTATTACTCCACAGCGGCTTTTTTTCATATAGTTATTCGGATATGTCTCGCGGGAGCGGCCTCAGATGCCTGACGCCCGCGTTCCGCGCCTATCGCGGCGCGGCGCGTTCCTCCTCGGAATTTGCATGCATTCCTCGTCGGCCCTGCGGCTCGCTCAGCTCGCATCGGGACTTCCTTGTCAGGAAGCCCCGATCGGGGGCTTTTTTGCGTCATGCGCGTCGGGCGCGCCTAAAAATATATTCTTCTTCCCTCTTGTTTTTAACATATGAATGTTGTATCATATGTATGGTAATTCATATGAAAGGACGTTCACCTATGGCACAGAAGCACGATCATTCCGAAGTGATACGCGAGGTGGTATCGCAGCTCCCTTCCGACGAGCTGCTTTGCGACCTTGGCGACCTTTTTAAGCTGTTCGGCGACACAACGCGCATCAAGATACTCTATTCGCTGTTTGAATCCGAGCTGTGCGTCTGCGCGATATCCGAGCTTTTGAAGATGGAGCAGTCGGCGATATCGCATCAGCTCAAGATCCTGAAGGACGCCAAGCTGGTGGGCTGCCGCAGGCAGGGCCGCCAGAACATCTATTTCCTTGCGGACGATCACGTTCGCACGATAATCGATCAGGGCTTTGAGCACCTGACCGAGACCGACGAATAATATGGAGGGTATTATGAAAAAGACGTTTGCTCTTGAGGATCTCGACTGCGCCAACTGCGCCGCCAAGATGGAAAACGGCATAAAGAAGCTTGACGGCGTGAAGGACTGCTCGGTAAGCTTTATGACTCAGAGGATGACGGTCGAGGCCGAGGATGGCGTCGATCTCGACGAGCTTATGAAGAGGGTCGTCAAGCTCTGCCGCAAGGTCGAGCCCGACATGCGCATAAAGCTATGACCCGCAGGCAGAAAAAAACGCTCGTGCGCATAATCGTATCAAGCGTGCTTTTTGCGGCGGCGCTTATAATTTCGCACGCCGCGGAGCTGCCGTGGTGGGCGGAGCTTTTGACGTTCCTCCCCTCCTATCTTATAGTCGGCTGGGACGTGCTGTGGAAGGCCGCGCGCAACATCGTGCACGGGCAGGTATTCGACGAATGCTTCCTCATGAGCATCGCGACCCTTGGCGCATTCGCCGTGCGCGAATTTCCCGAGGCCGCGGCGGTTATGCTGTTTTACCAGGTGGGCGAGCTGTTCCAGAGCGTTGCCGTGGGCAGGAGCCGCAGATCGATCGCCGCGCTGATGGACATACGCCCCGATCACGCCAACGTTATAAGGGACGGGTGCGAAACGGAGGTTTCGCCCGACGAGGTGAAAACGGGCGAGATAATACTCGTCAAGGCCGGCGAGCGCATACCCCTGGACGGAGTTATAATCGAGGGCTCGACAAGCCTCGATACCGCCGCGCTGACGGGCGAATCCATCCCGCGAGACGTGACGGCGGGCGAAAACGCGATCTCGGGCGCGGTGAATATAGGCAGCGTGATCAAGGTGCGCACGACGGGCGTTTATTCCGAAAGCACCGTTGCCCGAATACTGGAGCTTGTGGAATCCGCGTCCTCGCGAAAGGCGCGGGCCGAAAACTTCATCACCCGCTTTGCCAAATATTACACCCCCGCCGTGGTCATATCGGCGGTGCTGCTTGCGGTGCTGCCTCCCCTGCTCTTTAGCGGCGAATGGGCCGAATGGATCCACCGCGCGCTCATATTCCTTGTTGTTTCCTGCCCCTGCGCGCTTGTGATATCCGTGCCGCTCTCGTTCTTCTGCGGCATGGGCGGCGCTTCGAAAAAGGGCGTTCTGATAAAGGGCTCGACGTATCTCGAAGCGCTTTCAAAGGCCGAAACCATCGTTTTCGACAAGACCGGCACCCTTACGAGCGGCAGCTTCGAGGTTTCGGCGATACATGAAAACGGCGTGTCCAAGGCAGAGCTGCTGGATATCGCGGCGCTTGCCGAAAGCTATTCCGATCACCCCGTCGCCCGCTCGATAGTGCGCGCGCACGGCGGGCATATCGACCCCGCAAGGATCGGCCGCGTGACCGAGCTTGCCGGCCAGGGGCTTGAGGCCGAGATCGACGGCAGGACCGTTTGCGCGGGCAACGCGCGCCTTATGGAGCGCATTGGCGTCACCCCCGTCTGCCGTCACGGCTGCGGGGACTGCGTGAACGGCACCTGCGTGCATATCGCCTCCGGGGGAAAATATCTTGGCCACATAATGATATCCGATCTTGTAAAGCCCGGCTCCGAAAAAGCCATTGCGGAGCTGAAAAGATCGGGCGTGCTGACCGTTATGCTGACGGGCGATTCGCGCACCGCAGCCGAGAACGTCGGCGCAAGGCTGCGCATCGACGAGGTGCATTCCGAGCTGCTGCCCGAGGATAAGGTGAGCATAGTCGAAGGGCTTCTTGCCAAAAAGCGCGGCGGCACGCTTGCCTTTGCGGGCGACGGCATAAACGACGCCCCCGTGCTCTCGCGCGCGGACGTTGGCATAGCGATGGGCGCTCTCGGTTCGGATGCGGCCATAGAGGCCGCCGACGTGGTGCTGACCGACGACGATCCCGCAAAGATCCCCCTTGCACTGCGCATATCCAAGAAGACCATGCGCATCGTCAGGCAAAATATCGTGTTCGCGCTGGCGGTGAAGCTTGCCGTGCTCGTGCTGGGCGCGCTTGGATTCGCCGATATGTGGATCGCCGTGTTCGCCGACGTGGGCGTGGCGGTGCTTGCGATACTTAACGCGATAAGGGCAATGAAAGCGTAATGAATAAAAAAAGCATGGTATTGGGAAACGACCCGATACCATGCTTTGTTTTGTTATGCTGCTGTGAAGATACGCTCGATTATTTGATCACGTCGCAGTGCATATAGGGCCTTAGCACCTCGGGCACTGTCACGCTGCCGTCCTCGTTCTGATAGTTTTCGAGTATGGCGGCAACGGTGCGGCCTATCGCAACGCCGGAGCCGTTAAGCGTGTGCACGAGCTCGGGCTTGGATTTCTTGTCGCGGCGGAAGCGGATCTGCGCTCTGCGCGCCTGGAAATCCTCGAAATTGGAGCAGGAGCTTATTTCAACGTATCTGCCGTAGCTGGGCATCCAGACCTCGATATCATATGTCTTTGCGGAGGAGAAGCCCAGATCGCCCGTGGAGAGGCATACGACGCGATAGGGCAGGCCAAGGCCCTGCAGCACCTTTTCGGCGTCACGGGTGAGGGATTCAAGCTCGTCATAGCTGGTTTCGGGCTTAACGAACTTCACAAGCTCCACCTTGTTGAACTGATGCTGGCGGATAAGGCCCCTTGTGTCGCGCCCGGCGGAGCCCGCCTCGGAGCGGAAGCAGGCGGAATACGCGCAGTATTTGATGGGCAGCTGATCGCCATCCAGTATATCGCCCCTGTGCAGGTTGGTGACGGGCACCTCGGCGGTGGGGATGAGGAAATAATCGGTGTTTGCAACCTTGAAGGCGTCCTCCTCGAACTTGGGGAGCTGACCGGTGCCGGTCATGGAGGCGCGGTTGACCATGTAGGGGGGCAGTATCTCGGTATAGCCGTTTTCGGTGTGCACGTCAAGGTAATAGCTGATTATCGCCCTTTCAAGCCTTGCGCCGAGCGAACGGTAAACGGTGAACCTTGCGCCGGTGATCTTGCCGGCGGAGGCGAAATCGAGTATGTTAAGGCTTTCGCCTATATCCCAGTGCGCCTTGGGCTCAAAGCCGAAATCGCGCGGCTCGCTCCAGCGCCTTACCTCGACGTTCTCCTTGTCGTCCGCGCCTTCGGGAACGGACTCGTGGGGGATATTGGGCACGGCATAAAGCATTTCCTCGAGCCCGGCGTCGTATTCTGCCACGAGCGCGTCAAGCTCCTTTATGCGTTCGGCCACCTGCTTCATCTCGGCAAGCTTATCGGTCACGTCCGCGCCCGCCTTCTTGAGCTTGGGTATCTCGGCGGAAACGGCGTTGCGCTCGGCCTTTAACGCCTCGACCTCGCCCAGCGCCTTGCGGCGCTTTTCGTCGGTGGCAAGCAGCTCGGTCACGTCGGCGCCCTTGTTGCGGCGCTTGCGCATGGCCTCGACAAGCTCCTCGGGATTCCTGCGAATGCGTTTGATGTCTAACATATAACAAACTCCTTAAAGAAAAATCTTTTTTACTCGGCTGTTCTTCCGCAGCATTTCTTGTATTTCTTGCCGCTGCCGCAGGGGCAGGGATCGTTCGGGCCTATCTTGGCGCCCGCCTTTTTGGACCGGGGCTTGCTGTCGCCCGCGGGGGTGATGGGCTTGGCAACCTGCTCGCGCTTGATGGGCTGGTTGTTGGTGCGCAGCACGGTGTGATAGATGCGCCTTGCGGTGTCGTCGCGGATCTGAGCGACCATCTCGTCGAACATATCGAAGCCCTCGTTGCGGTATTCGACGACGGGATCCTTGGAGCCCATTGCGCGAAGACCTATGCCCTGGCGCAGCTGATCCATCGCGTCGATATGATCCATCCAGCGTTCATCCACGGAGCGCAGCAGCATAACGCGCTCGACCTCGCGCATGTCCACCTCGTGCTCGGCGAATTCCTTCTCCTTGGCGGAGTACACGGCGTCGGCGGCCTTGTGGATGACCTCCTTCAAAGCGCCCTGATCCTTTGTTTCGAACGCGCCGCGGGGTATCTCAACTCCTATCAGCTCGTGCACGGAATGAACGAGCCCGCCAAGATCCCAGTTATCCGCCTTTTCGGAAGGCGGGCAGTAAAGGTCCACGCGGGAATCGATCGCCTCGTCGATCATGGTGGAAACGGAATCGTGGATATCCTCGCCCATGAGCACCCGGCGGCGCTGCCCGTAAATGATCTCGCGCATGCGGTTCATAACGTCGTCATACTGCAGCACGCTCTTGCGGATATCGAAGTTATGCGCCTCGACGCGCTTCTGCGCGGTCTCGATATTGCGGCTGAAGAACTTGAAATTGAAATTGATATCCTCGCCGCCGGAGAGACGGTCGAGCATGCCGTTCATCCTGTCGGCGCCGAAGCGCTTCATCAGGTCGTCCTCCATAGAGACGTAGAAGCAGGTGGTGCCGGGATCGCCCTGACGGCCGGCGCGGCCGCGAAGCTGATTGTCGATACGCCTTGATTCGTGGCGCTCGGTGCCGATTATGAACAGGCCTCCCGCGGCAACGACCTTTTCGTGCTCCTCGTCGGTGACCTTCTTGAATTTCTGCAGAAGCTCGTTGTAAACGCGCCTTGCTTCCAGTATCTCCTCGTTGTCGGTATCCTGATGGCTCGTTGCGGCCTCTATCATCGCGTCCTCATAGCCGTCGTTGCGCATGGAGCGGCGGGCAAGGAAATCGGGGTTGCCGCCCAGCAGAATGTCCGTGCCTCGGCCCGCCATGTTGGTGGCGATGGTCACGCAGCCGTATTTGCCCGCCTGGGCGACTATCTCGGCCTCGCGGGCGTGCTGCTTGGCGTTGAGCACCTCGTGCTTTATGCCGCGGCGCTTTAAAAGCTCGGAAAGCATCTCGCTCTTTTCAACGGATATCGTGCCCACCAGCATGGGCTGACCGGTCTTGTTGACCTCGATTATCTTTTCGACCACGGCGCGGAATTTCGCCGCCTCGTTCATGAATATCTCGTCGTTTAAGTCGATTCGCTTGAGGGGACGGTTGGTGGGTATCTCCACGACGTCAAGATCGTAAATGCCCTGGAATTCGTCCTCCTCGGTCTTGGCGGTGCCCGTCATGCCCGCAAGCTTTGCGAACATGCGGAAGTAGTTCTGATAGGTGATGGTGGCAACGGTGCGGTTTTCATTCTGCACCTTGACGCCCTCCTTGGCCTCCAGCGCCTGATGGAGCCCGTCGGAATAGCGGCGGCCGTGCATTATGCGGCCCGTGAATTCATCGACGATCAGCACTTCGCCGTCGTTTACGATGTAATCCTTGTCGCGCGTGAAGAGCGCGTTGGCCTTTAACGCCTGGATGATATAGTGGTTCAGCTCGGAATTATCCGTTGCGGAGATATCGTCGATATTGAAATACTCCTCCGCCTTCTCCATGCCGCGCTCGGTAAGGGCGACTGTGCGCGCCTTGATATCGCACATGTAATCGCCGCTTTCCTCCTGAATCTCGCCGCGCATCAGTTCGGCCTTGGACTTCTTTTCAACGTCGGCGCCGCGCTCGAGCCTGCGCACGAACCTGTCCGCGCGGATATACATATCGGTGGACTTGTCGCCGCGGCCCGAAATGATAAGCGGCGTCCTTGCCTCGTCGATAAGGATGGAGTCCACCTCGTCGACTATCGCGTAATTGAGCTTGCGCTGCACAAGGCTTTGAGAATAGACGGCCATATTATCGCGCAGATAATCGAAGCCGAATTCGGTATTGGTGCCGTAAGTGATATCGGCATTATAGGCGTCCCTGCGCTGCTGAGAATCCAGATCGTGCACGATGCAGCCCACGGTGAGGCCCAGGAAGGTATAGATCTTGCCCATCCATGACGCGTCGCGGGAGGCAAGGTAATCGTTGACCGTGACGACGTGCACGCCCTCGCCGGGCAGCGCGTTTAAGTAAGCGGGCAGCGTGGCGACAAGCGTTTTGCCCTCGCCCGTCTTCATCTCGGCAATGCGGCCCTGATGCAGCACTATGCCGCCTATGAGCTGCACGTCGAAATGCCTCATGCCCACGGTCCTGACCGCGGCCTCGCGCACGACGGCGAATGCCTCGGGCAGCAGATCGTCAAGCGTTTCGCCCTTTTTAAGCCTTTCGCGGAACTCCTGCGTTTTGGCGCGCAGCTCCGCGTCCGAAAGCTTTTTCATCGCGGGCTCAAGAGCGTTTATTTTGTTCACCAGGGGCATCATCTTTTTGACCTGCTGTTCGGAGGTCCTGCCCAGTATCTTGTCAATAAATCCCATTCTTTTTCGTTTCCTTAAGCTTATTTATAAGAGCACTATCGATGCGATACCGAAGTAAACCAGCAGCGATACCGCGTCGACGATGGTGGTTATCATGGGGCTTGCCATAAGCGCCGGGTCAAGCTTGCATTTATCCGCAAGCAGGGGAAGCGTGCAGCCGACGAACTTTGCGCAGATCACCGCCAGCACCAGAGTTGCCGATACGACGCCTGCGATAAGATAGATGTTCTGCCCCGCTTCGAGCTGATACATGCCCATGTAATAAAACACGATGATACGAAGGAAGTTCACGATCGCAACGCAGAGGCCCACGATTATGCTAACGCGGAATTCCTTCCATATGACCTTGAGCATGCTGCTGAATTTCACCTCGCCCAGCACGAGCGCACGAATGACCGATACCGAAGCCTGCGAGCCCGCGTTGCCGCAGGTGTCCATCAGCATGGGTATGAACGAGGTGAGTATCGCAACGGCCGTGAGCATGCTTTCGAACTTGGTTATTATGAGCCCCGTGAACGTGGCCGAGATCATAAGCACCAGCAGCCACACAACGCGCTTTCTTGCCAGCGTGAATACGGAGGTGGACATATAGCTGTCCTCGATAGGCGCCATAGCCGCCATCTTATAGATGTCCTCGGTGGTCTCTTCTTCGATAACGTCGACCACGTCGTCGATCGTGATAAGGCCCACCAGCCTGTCCTCGCCGTCCACAACGGGCATACTCACTATGTCGTATTTCTTGAAGGTCTCGGCAACCTCGGCCTGATCGTCAAGCGTTTTGGCATAGATCACGTCGTCGTCCATGATCTCGCTTATCAGCTGATCGTCCTTGGCCGCAAGCACGTCCTTCATCGAAACCACGCCGGTCAGATGCCTGGATTCGTCGGTAACGAAGGCGTATGTGATCGAGGCCAGCTCGTCGCAGGTGTGGCGCACGTATTGTATCGCCGCGGCGACGTTCCATTCGCCCTTGAGCCGCAAAAGCTCGGTGGTCATAAGGCTGCCCGCGGAATTGTCGGGGTATTTCAGTATCTGGTTGATCGCCTTGCGCGTTTCGGGATCGGCCGTGGCAAGCACGCGGCGCACTATGTTCGCGGGCATTTCCTCGGTAAAGTCCGCCGCGTCGTCAACGAACATGTCGTTCACGATGGAGGCAAGCTCCTTATCGCTTATGCCCTCCACTATGCGCTGCTGATCCTCGGGCTCGAGGTAAGAGAACACCTCTGCCGCCTGCTCCTTGGGCAGGAGCCTGAACACAACGATCAGCGCCTTGTCTTCCTCGATAAGCGCCATTTCCTCAGCGATATCCGCGGGGTTCATGTCGACGAGCTCATTCCTGAGCTGTGAAAAGGAACGGCTCTCGACAAGGTCTAAAATTTCATGCAACTCCCCA
The DNA here is from genome assembly GCA_017541305.1 of Clostridia bacterium. Lineage (GTDB taxonomy): Bacteria > Bacillota > Clostridia > Christensenellales > CAG-138 > UBA3857. The sequence goes on from JAFXZJ010000045.1 coordinate 30,131, forward strand.
TTTGAAATTTCCTCCTGTATTACCGAAATTACAGGGGCGCACATATGCACCCAATTTAACATCTTATTTTATATCCGAAAACACGATTTGTCAATATCGAACGAGCATGAAAAAGGCCGAAGCGCTTCCTTCGGCCTGCATTTGATCCGGTCCGCATCATTCCGCCGCGTCGTTCATCCGAGAGTTATTCTTCCTTCCAGAAATAAGCCACACCGCCGCTCCTGTCACAGTCAATACACAGACCACGGTTATGATAATGAACGCCAGGTATCCTTTCCCGGTCAATCCGTTAAGCTCATACGGAGAAAGATCGTAAAGACTTTCGGGATCGTGATCCCCTGAGCCGTACAAATGCGGCGTCTTCCCCTCCCGGGCATCGAGTATTCTTTTATATCTGACGTCACAATAATCCTTGAAAGCTTCGTACGGAAGAAGATACGTCTCCCCATCATAGCAGCTTTCCTTGAAAAGCATATAATCGCCATTGTCCGTAACGTACCAGATCAGCTGATCCCGGCTTTCCCCCATTTGGCAGAAGCAATACACCTCCACGACAGAAGCGTTGACCGAAGCTTTTTTCAGTATCTCCGCACCGTTTTCGGCATATTGCAGAAAGAATTCGACCACAGCACGTTCTGCCGGGTATTCCCGGACAATTCCATCCGCGTCACGGGTATAAATAGGCGAAGCATGATCACTGCCAAGCCAGCAAATATAATACGGGTCGCAGTACCGCCATGAATTCACGCTGTCGACGGTCCTGCCGGCCGCAACATCCTCGATGAAAGCGCATGAATACATCCTGATCATCGAATCATATCCATATCTTTCGGGTATGTATTTATCCTTGTCCGCTTCCGAAATGCTCAGTGAATCCGCTGCGGCGCTCTGCGGGAACAGCATCAATAATGCCATCAGGACGATCAGAAATGAAATAGACTTAGCTCTCATTTAAGCATCCCTCCTTAATCGCCAAAGTACCAGTTTTATGTCAATACCCTTTTAAAATAATGCTTTGTAAACCAATTCCGGCCGGATTCCCTAAACCGTGACCGCGGGGATGGGATCTTACAGTCAGTATCGTCAGGCTGTTATTCCGCCGCGTCGTTTATCTGAGCGGCATTCTCCGCAGGCAGCGATTCCACGTCGCGCAGCTTGCGCAGTATCGCCCTGGTGCGGGTGCCTATCAGCTTTTCAAGCTCGTCGTTGGCGCTGGATATGCGGCTTTGAGCGGTGGCGAGCACCTTTTCGAAATTCATGAATTCGTTCTTCACCGCGCCAAGCACCTGCCACGCCTCGGTGGAGCGCTGCTGCATGGCGACTATCGAGAATCCCATGCGCAGCGAATTGAGCAGCGCCGCCATGGTGGAGGGCCCCGCGATATTCACGCGCGCCTCGCGCTGAAGCTTTTCCACCATGCCAAGCCGCACGACTTCGGCATAGATGCCCTCGGTGGGCAGGAACATTATCGCGAATTCAGTCGTCCTGGGCGGGTCGACGTACTTATCGCGTATATCGCGGGCGAATTTCATTATCACGTCGCAAAGGCGTCTCTGCGCGGCGGCAACCGCCGCGGGATCGCCCGAATCGTAGGCGTCGGCAAGCTGCACGTAGGCGTCCGATGGGAACTTGGAATCGATGGGCAAATACACGGGCTCATCCCCCGCCCCCGGCAGCTTAACGGCATATTCCACGCGCTCCTGACTGCGGCGCTTGGCGTCGAAATTCTTCTCATACTGTTCGGGCGTCAATATCTCCTCAAGTATCGCGCCAAGCTGCACCTCGCCCAGGGTGCCGCGGGTCTTCACGTTGGTCAGCACCTTTTTAAGGTCGCCCACGCCCACGGCAAGGGTCTTCATCTCGCCCAGGCCGCGATAGACCTCGGTCAGCCTGTCGTTCACCAGCTTGAAGCTTTCGGTTATGCGCTTGTCAAGCGTCTCCTGCAGCTTTTCGTCCACCGTGTTCCTCACCTCGGCAAGGCTCTTCTGCATGGTTTCGCGCACCTCGTCCATGTGCCTGTCGTTTTCGGCCTGCATTGCCGAAAGCCGCCGCTCCACCGTTTCGCGTATCTCGCTCAGGTCGGCGGCGTTCTTGCTTTCGAAAGTGCGGAAGCGCTCCTCGGTGCTCTTTGCGCCGGCCTCAAGGCTCACGTTTATCGCGGTCTGCTTCTCGGTCATCAGGCCGAAGAAGGCCTCCTGCTTTTCCGAAAGCTTTTCCGCCTGCCCCGTCTGGATCAGCTTCATATTTTCGCCGAGGAAGCGTATCTGCTGCTCCATGTCGTCCGAGATATCCTTCCTTGCGCGGTCAAGGCTGCGTTCGTTCTCGTTCTTGTAGGTGATGAGCATATCCCCAAGCTGCGCCGCGCCCTCCTTTTCGCTCCTGCGGGTCAGCAGCACGCACAGCATCGCCCCGCCGCCGGAAAGCACTATCGCGGCGATCAGTATAATAAACTGCCACGTTTCCATATCGTTCTCCGTAAAGCTTTATTTCACGCGGTTTTTGACCGCACCCTTGCCGAATTTGACTATCCCCGCCGATTCGAACGCGCGGAAGAGCAGCATGCCCGCGATAGAGCCGAAGGCATACTGGATCGCGTTGGTCCACAGGCCGAAGAGCGCCGTTTCGGCCCCGTAAAGCAGCATCTCGAAAGCGAAATACCCCGCGGGCATTATGAGCCCCGCGATAAAGGGGGGCAGCCACCTGAGCTTTTTAAGCATAAGCCCGCAGCAAAGCGCCATCAGGCCCTTTATCGCAAGCGTGGCCGGCGCATATATCACCGCGCCGTGCAGCAGATCGGCCAGCGCCGAGCCCAGCGCCGAAACCAGCGCCCCGCCCCAGGGGCCCAGTATGTATGCCGAGGCGTAAACCGCCGCGTCGCCCGCGTTCAAATAAGCTCCCCCGCTGCCCACCGGCAAAGGCACCGAGGCAAACAGGGTGAGCAGAGCGATTATCGCCGTGAGTATCGCATGCGTCACAAGCGAGCGTATGCGAGCATCGGATAAGCTTTTGTTGTTCTTGTTCATGCCTTGATTATATCACATTGCGGGAGCGAAAAAAAGAGAAATCAAAAAATACTGTTGACTTTATTGCGTACAAGTCATAGAATAAAATATATTTTAATTATTTTTGATTTTTCTGTAATTTTGAGCGAAAAACGGTGTCTATACAGGTGAAAGCCGTTTGAGTGACGGGAGGGTCGTTTGGAACAGGCGCTTGAGCTTATGGCCTTGCTCCGTGCGCGTGATCCCGCGGCGGTCGAAAAGGCCATGGAGATCTATTCCGATACCATCCGCAGTGTGGCGGGCAGCTTCCTTGACGATAAGAGGGACGTTGAGGAGTGTGTTAACGATACCTTTTTGAAGCTTTGGAACTCCCCGCCGGACGACGCTTCCGCGCTCTATCCCTATATCATCAGCATCGCGCGAAGGACGGCGCTCAACTCCCTGCGCGACAGGCGCCGCGGCAAAAAGCGCCGCGGGCAGCTGGATTCCCCGATAAGCGAGCTGGAGCGGATCGCTTCCCATCTGGACGATCCCTTCTCCGCCGCCCGCGCGAACGAGCTTAAGGAGCTGATAAGGGATTTCGTGCTTTCACAGCCGCCCGAGCGGCAGCAGATATTCATTCTGCGCTATTGGTATCAAAGGGAGGTGCCCGAAATAGCCGATCGGCTGGGCATAACTTCCAACAACGTGCGCGTGCAGCTTCACCGCATGCGCGAGGAATTGAAGATAAAATTGAAGGAAAAGGAGTTTTACGTATGAAAGCCGAAGAGCTTGCCGAGCTGATCGGCAGCATAACCGATGAAAGCCTGATCGTGCTCCCGTTCAAGGATCGTAAGCACAGCGGGAAGCGCACCTTGCCGCGCTTCCTTTCCCGCGCCGCCTCCGTCGCCGCCGCGGCGGTGCTCGCGCTGTTCATATCGACCACTGCCGCCGAGGCCGCCGGCGTGCGGGTAGTCACGCCCTTCGTCAGTTGGACGGGCTCCACCCTCCGCCTCGATTATTCCGCCGGGCTCGATCAGCACGAGGACGCGCCGGAGATCACGGCGGATCCCTCTCATAAGCCGGTCGTTTCAAGCATCCCTTCCGAGCGCGTCAGATTTACTTCCGAAGAAGAATTCAAGGCCCGCGTGGGAAATATGATACGCCTTCCCGGAGAGGAATTGGGGCTGGAATTCGTTTCGGCGGAGGGCAGCTTAGGTAAAGAGACCGGAGTTATAAGCGCCTTCTATACCCTTGAAGGAAAGGAGATCGATATCGATTTCACGTATCACTCCGTTATGCTAGGCGATGAATACAGCTCACGAACTTTGCTTATCAACGGTGTATCAAGGTATGAAAATAAGGAGATCGCAGGTATCGAGTGTACTTTGGCTTATGCCGCACCATGGAACTATATCTCTTTTGTGATCGGAAATGAAAGCTATCTGATTTCCGGCGAGGTCGAAATGGCCGTTCTTGAAACGGTGGCTGGATCGATGTTTGCAGAATAATAGGACATATATGAAAGGATTTTAATATGAAAAAGCTTATAACTGTATTGCTTGTTCTCATACTCTCTGCGATATTTGTTGACGGTGCGTTAGCAGATAATGAAACAGCTGTCAAAACCTACTATACTGATCAGTACACAATTACCGACAAAATAGATGCCGTTTATGATCTGATAAAATCGACCGATCTTGAGGTCGAGAGTAATGCATCCGGTCAGATCAGTGTTTCTCTGCTCGTGAAAACATATGATACTGTGGAAAAACTCGGTTTTTCAAGCTTGAAGGTTCAAAGGTGGAATGGAAGCACTTGGGTAACGGACGCCGAGGTCACCAATCAGTATTCTTATACCACAAAAACATTTAGTTATACCGATACCTTCTCCGGACTTTACAGCGGCGCGCTGTACCGCGTAAAGGTGACGTTATTCGCAAGGCGGGCCATAGGCGAGGCGCAGAGCATGACGGTCACGTCGAGCGTGATCAACTGCCATTGAGGCTAAATAACGCTCAAAATCGGGTTTAAGACCCGTTTTGAAAAATATATTTTCAAAAACCTGTAAGATTTTGCCAAAAAAGTTGTCTTTATAAGTAGAGGGATATTTTTCCTCCTTACAGACAGCTTGAAGGTCGGGACTGCGCGGGCAGAAAGGAGTCGATGCATAAAAGCTGCAGCTCAATGGGATCGGATCCCGAGCTATAGTAACCAATTCACGACTGATATAACGGAGGAAATATCATGTTGAAACGAAAATCCCTTTTTAAGCCCCTGCTTGCCGTGATGTTGGCTGCGGTATTCCTTATTCCATTTGGGATCCCGGTCCGATCCAATGCGGAAAACGTCGACGAAGTCGAGGAGACGCACGAGGTCAGCATTGCGGTGCTCTATGATGAGAGCTATCAAAAATTCGTCGAGGACGGGATAGGTGATGACGTGGAAGAGCGGCTGGACCAGATAATGAGATATGCGGCTGTATCTTTCCTTAACACGTATGACGTTGACATCAACTATACGATCCTCAGCTTTGAATCTTCGATCGGAATTCCATACTCTTATGCGAACATGCTCACCCCCTGTGATGACCTTTGGGACTGGGAGTCAAGCGGCTCCGGGATAGGCGGCACGATCATGGCGGAAAGGGTTTGGAACCATACTTCCGGGCAATGCCACTGTATCTTAAAGAACAGCAACTGCTTTGTGAACCTTCAAACCCCCGGGCATCACAACAGCGCTTACAGAGTGCTTGCGGAAATGCATAATGCTGCAACTTTTTCAAACCAGTATGACGCGGTCATCGCATTCGTCGGTTACAGAACATGCTATTACAATTCAAGCACACAAAATCACGGATACTGCGGCGGAATGACGAAACGCTCTTGGAACAATTGCGTTGTATCAGGAGTACATGGCAGCACGGATCAGAGCTACTGCGTCAACAACCCCGTTTTCTTACACGGGTCTCCCAATTTTTCAAGCACCGTAAGGATATTCCAGCACGAGTTCAGCCATGTGTTCGAATGCTTGGACGGGTGCTGCACAAGCAATTATCCGTGTATAATGTCCGGAGGCTTTGACGGCATAGTCTATGCCAACAACATTTGGTGCACGGACTGCAGCACAAACTATTTTGACAGCGGCAAATTCGATTGAGGAGGCGAAGCAATATGAAAACAAAGATAATACTCCTTGTCCTGTGTTTTATTATAACGGTTGCTTTGGCCGCCGGAGCAGTTTTCCTTTCAAAAGGACATACTGATGCTGTTTCTGCCTCCATTGATAGGGGCGAGCCGGATTTTGATGTTCAGACCTATAATGAAGATTTCTCTGTGATCTTCTATGATCTCGATGATTACGTAAGCTACGTTACCGGCGAGGAATTCAACGCTTCACCGAACCGCTTGGGAAGCGCTTCGATACACTACTACTATCCCCGCATTATTCCTGAGGGTGTTTCACTGATGAGTGTTGAAATAACGGATGAAGGGACTATCTTCACTTTTGACATGAGCGGCTGTATTACAAGAGATCCTGTATTCGACATTTACCAAGACGACGACGCGATAAGCGAGTTGGTAAGCATTTCAAGGATCAAATATTATGATTCCAATTACTATATCAACAGCATAACGAATAAATCGCTCTATTTATCAAGACTTGCAGCCGCAATTGAAGCGCCCCCCGTTTCCGGTTTTACCGATGTTTATTTGGGCGACGTTGTGATGAATGTTGAGCAGACGGACCACTCCTTTATCCCCGTTCTGGTAGGCAGACAGACGGTTGCCATTAACTGGGATAATATTATCCAATACACCTACAGTGCAATAAACGTTCCTATAAGTATAACGGAACAGCTTGCAGATATGCAGTTAATCACAGTTGGCGCAGACAGCGATTCTGACAACAGCTGATTAAATAAATAACAATATTAAGGAGGACAGAACAATGAAAACGAAACGACTGAACAAGCTTGCGGCGATCGGAGTTGCGCTGCTGATGCTGGTGCTTGCCGCGCTGCCCGCTGCCGCCGGAAACCATTCCGCCCTTGCGATAAGCGACCATGACGCGGAAAAGCTGACGGCGTTCTGGAATCAGGAAGCCTATAACGGGCTGACCAACGGCGAAGCGGTCTATGACCACGAGTGGCCCGAAGTCAACTACTACTTCGGATTCGATCCCAACACGATGCACTATGAGGGCGGATATGATACCGAGCTTCTGACCATGACGGATCCCGGTGAATTCTTTCTCCGTTTCGGATACTCGGTGCCCTATTATATCGTGGACTACAGCGACGGCGATCCCCTGTTTGTGGACGGCGAGGAGGAAGTATTCCCCGATCTTTACGGCGAGCTTGACCTTGCGGGGACCGGGATCCAGTCCATCGCGCGCGGTGAAGGCATAATGGACGGTCAGACGCATATCAGCGCCCTTGAGCTTGACGACTGCCCGAGCCTTAACTACGTCTACTTCAACGGTCAGCATTTCTGCCGCAGCATCGACGCGGTGAACTGCCCCAACCTTGAATACCTCAACGCCCAGAACTGCGCCTGCACGCACATCGCCTTCTCCCCCAGGGAGTTTGAGGCGCCCGTCGCTGCCGACACTCTGGGGCTTGGCGCAATCGGCGCGGAGTATTTGACCGGCACAGTAAAGCTGTATGCCTACCCCGAGATCGGCAGGTTCATCGGCTGGTACGTTGACGGCGAATGCGTTTCCGCCGACGCGGTATTCACCTGCGAAGAGGGCGCGGAGATCGTGGCCTACTTCGGCGGCGACGCCGACAGCAACGGCGTGATCGATTCCACCGACGCGCTCCTCCTCCTGCGCGCCGCCATGGGCCTGGCTCCCGAAGTCGAGCTCAACGACGCCGACGTCAACAACGACGGCGCCATCGATTCCGCCGACGCGCTTGCGATCCTCAGGCTTGCTATGGGGATCTGACAGGTAAATAAAAGGATCTCCCCGGCCGCGCGCCGGGGAGTTTTTTTTAATCGTCGAACATCCAATATTCATCCTCGCCGGGAGCGTCGGACGCAAGCTTGGGGTTGTAGATGCGGAAGAGCCAGTTTCCTTCGGAGTCCTTGACGCCCACGTACACATTCCCCCAGCCGTAGTAATCGCGATCGTCGAACTGCAGGTTGCCGTAGCGTTCGCGCACGGGGTTAACGGCCGCGTCCGCGGGCAGCTCGGAGACCGGCTCAAGATCGGCGTCATAAAAATTGCCCTGCTCGTCCTCCACGTAATTCGCCGCGATGAGCATGCCGGCGCTGAGCTCTTCATCGGCGGAATAAGTGCTGTAAGCTATGGGCTTCACGCCCTGCCTGACGAGCTGCCCGTCAAGCGTGAATATTTCGCACAGGTATCCGTCAAGAAGCTCCCACGGCTCAAAGCGCTCGCTGTGGGAGCATATCAAGTATTTGCCGCCCAGCACGCCGAACATCCTGCCGAAGGGCGCCGGATCGACCGTGCCTGTAAGCCTGCCTTCGGCGTCGATAAGCAGGGGCTCGGCCACGTAATGCAGCCCGTCGGAATCGTCGTCCGCGTCCCAATCCATCCGCCTGCCTATCACAAGGTATTTCCCGTCGACGTGGAGCACGCCGCCGGCCTCGCCCAGCTCGAGCTCGCGGCCGAGGCTTTCCGCGGAAAAGACCTCCCCGAAATCCTCGTTGTAAAGGCCGGTGAGCTTATAGCCCCAGCTGTTATCATCGCTGTACCAAGACGTGCGCAGCACCATATCGTCGAAAATATCGAAGGGCTCCACTCTCTCCCCCGTCGCTATGCGCACGTTCTCGCAGATGCCCTCGGGCCCGAAGAAGCCCGCATAGCCCCACGCAAAGTCGTCCTCGACGGCATGGAAGGTCTCGATCAGCTCGCCCATATTATCATAGACGTAGAAATTATCGCTCTCGCCCGATATGACCAGATACTTCGCGGGCTCGGGGAAAATGGGCCCGTCGCACAGCCTGCCTATGCGGGGCAGGAAGGGATTGGGCGTGAGCTCGGCGGGAGCCTCGGTCGCGGGAGCCTCCGTCGCGGGAGCCTCCGTCGCGGGAGCCTCCGTCGCGGGAGCCTCGGTTTCGGGCGCGGCGGTTGCTTCCGGTGTGAAGAAGGGCGCGTGGGTGCTCCTTCCGAACGGATCGAAGCCGGAGGGTGAAACGCCCTGCCCCACGCACGCACAGCACGAGGCAAGGCAAAGAAGCAGAATAAATGCCAAAGGTCTTTTCATATCGCAAAAATGCGGACGGCAGTATAAGCCCGCCGCCCATGAACGTTATCAGTTGTAAATGCCCTTCATATAGGGCACGTAGCCGCAGGCGGCGACGAAGCGCTGGCCCTCCTCGGTCTCCAGCCAGCCGACGATGGAGGCGGCCACGGGATTCACGCCGTCCTTGGGAAGGATGGCGTAGAAGGGATTGATGAAGGGGTACTCGCCGGAATTGATGGTCTCGTTGGTGGGAGTGACTCCTGCGATCCTGATGAACTTGAGGTTGGGGAAATTATACATATTCTGCGCGTAGTAATAGACCGAATAGCCTATCGCGTTGGCGCTGTTGTCGAACGCCTCGATATCGTCGATCACGTCCGCCATGGTATCGGAAACGGTGATCACCTCGGGATCGGCCATGGGCGTCTTCTTCATGCAAAGATCGAGCATGAGCGTCTGCGAGCCGGAAAGCGTGGGACGCTGGAAAGCCTTGATCTGCTGATCGAGGCCGCCGACCTCCTTCCAGTTGGTGATCTCGCCCGAGAATATGCCCTGGATCTGCTCTATGGTGAGCTCCTCCACGGGGTTGCCCGCATTGGTGATGAACACCAGCGCGTCAAGGCCGATGGGGCGCATATCCATGTTATAGGCGGGATCGTATTTCTTTTTGGTGGGCTTGCTTGCCTCGTAAACGAGCAGCATATCGCAATTGCCGTTGTAAAGCGCCTGATAGGAAGGATCGGTGGTGGTGAAGTGGATGGAGTTTTCGGCCTCCTCATCGGTGCAGCCGGTGGCTATCTTCACAAGGCCCATCGCAAGGGGGATATTGGCGGTGGAGCCATCCACCCTGGGATATTCAGCAAGCGCGCAGGTGGGGTTGCTCATGGCGGGCACTTCGGTGGGGCCGGGTACCTCGGTGGGCTCGGCGGTGACGGCGGGCTCGTCGGTGACCGCGGGAGCGGCCGTTTCCTCGGGTGCGGAGGTTTCCTCGGGAGCGGAGGTTTCGGCAGGCGCCCCGGTGGGATCATTCACAGCGGGATCGGCGGGCTTGATATTGCCGCAGGCGGCGAACGCAAGCACGAACGCCAGAACGATTATCAGCGAAAATATACGTTTCATATGATTCTCCTTTCATGCGCGGAAATGCTTTTTGCAAAGCCTTCCGCAGCCTCATAGTATTATAACGCAGGAATCCGATAAAAGGTTGCATAAATGAGATTATATTTTTGATCGTCAGAGGTTGCAAACCGGTTTGCTTTATATTATAATTATAAGAGCGTATATCCGGAGGGTGAAAAATGCTTTTCAAAACAGAACGGCTGCTCCTAAGGGAATTCAGTCCCGACGATTTTGAAGGCGTGCATGAATACGCCTCCGATTACGAAAACGTGAAGCACATGGCATTCGGCCCCAACACGCCCGAGGATACCCGCCGGTATCTTGAGGTGCAGTGCAGGGAGGAGCGCGAAGCGATCCCCCGCATGCATTACAACATTGCCGTTGAGGAAGCCCTGCTTCACAAGGTCATAGGCGGCATATCCATCCACCTCAACTGGCGCAGGGACGACGGGATACTGGGCGTTATAATAAGCAGGCGCTATGCCGGCATGGGCTATTCGACCGAAGCGCTGCGCGGAGTGATCGATCACGCCTTTCGCGATCTTGGCCTGCACCGCGTGCACGCCGTGGTGGACGTTTGCAATCCCGCCATGATACATATTTTCGAAAAGCTCGGCCTCAGATGCGAAGGCCGCATGATAAAGCGCGGCAAATCACGCCCCGGGGCGGACGAGCCCTATTTCGATCAGTTCGGGTTTGCCGTGCTGCGCGAGGAATGGGAAGCCCGCAAATAAGCTTTGTATGAACGATTGGCTTTGCAGTTCAAAGCCAGCTGATCATAAATACCAAATACAGCGAAGGCTGAAAGAAAGGATCAAAATTATGTCAGTAAAAGTTGCTATCAACGGTTTCGGCAGGATCGGACGCTTGGCGTTCAGGCAGATGTTCCGCGCGGAGGGTTATGAGGTAGTCGCCATCAACGACCTTACCGATCCCACCATGCTCGCTCATCTTCTCAAGTACGATTCCTCCCAGAAGCGTTATGAGTACGCCGATACCGTCCGCGCCGGCGAGGACTGCATCTACGTAGACGGCACTGCGATCCGCATCTACAAGAACCCCGATCCCGAGCAGCTCCCCTGGGCTGAGCTCGGCGTAGACGTCGTGCTCGAGTGCACCGGCTTCTTCACCAAGAAGTCCGACCTTGAGAAGCACATCAAGGCGGGCGCCAAGAAGGTCGTCCTTTCCGCTCCCGCGAAGGACAAGATCCCCACCATCGTTTACAACGTAAACCACGAGACCCTTACCGCCGAGGATAAGGTCATCTCCG
>JAFXZJ010000046.1 GCA_017541305.1 Clostridia bacterium
AAAGGCGCATCCCGACGTGCTCAACGTGCTGCTGCAGGTGCTGGACGACGGCCGCGCTACCGACGGCCAGGGCCGCACGGTGGATTTCAAGAACACCATCATAATAATGACCAGCAATCTGGGCTCCGATCTGCTGCTCGAGGATATGAGCCTGGGCGGCATCTCGGACGAGACAAAGGCCGCCGTGAACCGGCTGCTGCGCGCGCACTTCCGCCCCGAGTTCATAAACCGTCTTGACGAGACCGTCATGTTCAAGCCGCTTTCCGCCTCCGATATGACCGAGATAGTCAAGCTGATGGTGAAGAAGCTTGCCGCACGCCTGAAGGAGCGCACGCTGAACCTTGATATCACCGACGCCGCGCTTGCCTGCATCGTGCGCAACGGCTCCGACGCGCAGTTCGGCGCAAGGCCGTTAAAGAGGTATATCGCGCAGAACGTGGAGACCATGCTTGCAAGGAAGATACTTGCCGACGATCCCGCGCCGTATTCCACGCTCACAGTGGACGCGGACGGGAACGGGCTTAAGATCAATGAATAAGGAATATTGAATCCTAACAATGAAAAATGAGGGATCCCTGCGCGGGACCCCCGTTTTTTTATATCCGGTTACCTTATGCCCATTGCGAAGCGGAGTATCAAAAGCGCGTCGGTGGTGGTGATATCGCGGTAACTTTACCGGCCCGCGTGGGCCTCGGCCCCGGGACGGGCGCAGATCGCGGATCGGTTTTTTCAATCGTCCGGGGCGTTGGGATCGTATTCCAGTATGTCCCCGGGCTGGCAGGAGAGCGCTTCGCAGATGGCCTCCAGTGTGGAAAAGCGTATGGCGCTGATCCTGCCGGTCTTCATTTTGGAAAGGTTGACGTTGGACACGCCCACCTTTAGCGACAGCTCCTTTAAGCTCATCTTGCGGTCGGCCATGACGCGGTCGAGTCTTAAAATGATCCTGCCCATAAGCGCCTCACAGTGTCTCGTCGGATTCGCGCTGGAGCTTTTCGCCGCAGCCGAACACGAAGCTTAAAAAGAACATCAGCAGTGCGGCGATTATGAACCAGGGGTGGATGGAGCCGGTTTTTGCCGCGACCCCGACGGATTCCACCGCGGGGTGGGATATGATCTCGGCAAGCTTATATGCCCTCACCGTGAACAGATCCTCGGCCATCCTGCCGATCTCCACTATGCCGCCGCCGATAAGCACCGTCCAGCCGAGCTTTTTGATCTTCTTCGAAATGCCCTCGGCAAACGCACGGCCCTCCTTCATGGGGGCGAGTATCTCGCGAAGCACCTTGATGCAGTACCAGCCCGCGCCAAGCGCGATGATGGCGGAAACGAGCGTCATGACTATGTTGAGCTTAAGGCTGCCCATGTCAAGATAGTCGGCAAAGCCGCCCTTGAAGCGTATGGTGAGACAGCCGATATCAAGCACCGACGCGTCGGCGATCACCTTTTCGCCGAATATCAGCGTGAGGGGTATGAACACCGCGGTGACTATGGCTCCGACGATTGCCGCGACCTGGAACACCTTGAGTATGCGGTCGATCACGCTTGCCGTGCGCCTCATGCCGGCGTTCTCGATGACCGTGACCTCTTCGATCTCTTCGGCGGCGATATTGATCCCATTGTTTTTCATATTGTTTTCTCCTTTCGTTGTCGTTAATAATTTAACGATTATCGTTAATCGACGACTGCATTATAAACCACGCGTTAACGCTTGTCAAGCATAAATTAACGATAAACATAAATATATTTATTTTTCACGCTGCGGGGCAGACAGGGCGCCTTTTCTGTGCTATAATAGCGGAAGCAATTTAACGGAGGCATTAAGCATGTCGTTTGAAAGAGCAAGGGAATATCTTGAGGGCAGGGGATTTGCCGACCGCATAATAATACCCGAGCGCAGCAGCGCAACGGTCATTGAGGCCGCCGAGGCCCTGGGCGTGGAGCCGGGCATGATCGCAAAGACGCTTTCGTTCATGCAGGGCGAGCGGCCCGTGCTGATACTTGCGGAGGGCACGGCGCGCATCGACAACGCAAGGTACCGCGCGCGCTTTTCCTGCAAGGCAAGGATGATCCCGCAGGAGAGGGTGGAGGAGCTGATCGGCCACGGCATTGGCGGCGTGTGCCCCTTTGGAGTGAACGCGGGCGTTAAGGTGTATCTTGACGAAAGCCTTAAGCTGCACGAAACGGTCTATCCCGCCGCGGGCACCGATCACAGCGCCGTGCGCCTTTCCATAGCCGATCTTGAAGCGGCCTGCCCGGACGCCGAATGGGTGGACGTCTGCAAAATATGAAACGGAAAAACGATAAAGCGCCGGAGCGTTTGCTCCGGCGCTTTGCGGTTCAAATGATCACATCGAGCTTATCGCGATGGCGCAGATGGCGATGATATCAAGAAGATCCACCGATCCGTCGCGGTTCGCGTCGGCGTTGATATAGCCGTTTTCGCTGATGGTGCGGATATTGATAAGGTAGCTCGAGAAGAGCGACACGTCGTCGAAATCCACGTCGCCGTCACAGTCAACGTCGCCGTAAAGGGGGCCGCCGACAAGGTGGGGGATCACGACGTTCTTCTGATAATCGTCGTAAAAATCGGGATCCTCCTCGCTGCACAGGCAGTAGCGGTAGCCCAAGCCGTCGCTTTCGGCGGTGGGCTCATGCCCCTCGTAGGGCACGTAGGTATAGGTGTGGGTGTGCGCGGGGCGGCCGCCGTCGGCGTTTTGAGCGGTATAGCTTGCAAGCGTGTGGAACAGCGCGCCGGGATCGCCCGCCTCGTTTATCTTTTTCTGGATAACGGAATAGGTGTCCATGAAATGCGGCTCGGTGAGCTTGGTGGCATAGGATATAAGACTCGTCTTGTCAAAATCGAATTTGTCGGCAAGCTTGTTGCTGGTGAGATAATCCCAGCCTCCGCCGAGGGTCTCGCCGCTGCCCACCCTTGCGAGAAGCTCTACGAGCACCTGCATGCAGTAAGCGGGGGTCTGGCAGATGCCGCCGTTCCAATAGCTGTACTTCTGCAGACGGATGGGATATTTGTTGTAGTAATCGTTCTCATAGGGCCCGAAGACGCCCCATGCGCGGAACGTGGTGGACTGATAATTGCCAACCGTCTCGCCCGGGTGATCGTGCCCGCAGTGATACACGTACACCTCGCGCCAGCCGAGTATCTTGCCGGGGTTGTTGCGGTCGGCGTTTTCACCGGTTATGCAGGTGAACTTGGCAAGCAGCGAGTCCATATCGGAGGCCGCGATATAATTGCCGTCGTATTTTACGCCGGTAAGGGTCTGGATCTCGCTCTTCCACTGCGAGGCGTCTACTTCGGCCGTCTTGCCGTAGCGGGTGAAGCCCCATGCGGTCATGGGCAGCATGGGAACGAAGTCGTTGGAGTTGACAAGGTTGAATATGCAGTCGTATTTCTCGGCCGAGGCTTCGGTGTTCGCGGTGTTGTTGGGGGCCGCATAGGTATAGGCGTAAACCTCGTTCCCTTCGTCGATCAGGTAGGAGGCCATTATGCCCGCCACTGCCGCGCCTCTGGAATGGCCGGTCAGCCACCAGGCAAGCGAAGCGCCGGGTGCGGATTCAAGCTCGGGGAACACGCAGTCGTCAAGATAATAGGTCCTCAGGTAGTTCAAAAGCCTTGTGGCGCACACGTCAAAGCCGCGGTGATTTGTCTTGCGGGTCCAGTCGTCGTTACTCTGGCGGGGAGTTTTGCCCTCGACGGAATCGTATTCGTCAAAGAAGCGCACAAGATCGCCCACGTGGAAGTTGGAGCTCCACTCCTTGCCCGATTTGGGCTCGGTGCCGCGCACCCAAACCGCCACGATCTCCTTGGTGACGCCGCCGAACGTGTAAAGGCGGTGGCCCAGGGTCACCTCGCATATGTCGTCGTCCCCGTAATGGTCAAGGGTGTAGTTCACGATATCCTCAAAGCCGAATACCGGCATCAGCGCGGGGCCGTCGAACTGTATCCCGGTGCCGTCTGCCCAGGCCTGATAATCATCGAAACGGATATAGGTGGGATCGGAATCGCCGGGATCGACGTTGTAATATGCAAGCGCCGCGCCGATCACCGAAAAGCTTGCAAGATCGGGCTGATAAACGGTGTTGTCCTCAAAGAAATTGCGGAAATCCACCGTGAATGAAACGCTCGTGGTCTGGTTGTTGTCATGACTGCTGCGCATCTGCCCCGTGAACAGGTTGCTGTTCGGGTCGACGTCGTATGCGTCGGGAATGCCGTCATAGTCGGAATCGTCGTCGGCTTCGGCAATGAAGCCGCGGCTCCTCACGGCGCCGGCAAGGGTCGGCATAAGCACAAACGCAAGCGTCAGCAGCAGGGCTGCGATCCTCTTGAAACAGTTCACATTCTCACCTCGTCCTGATTATTTGCCGCTTGGCCTTTCGGCATGATACGTTGATTGATTATACTATCCGAAAGAGCCGCTCGTCAAGGTGTTTTTACGTTTTTATACAGAAAAGAGGCCCCGGGACGGCAAGCCCCGGAGCCTCTTGGGTATCAAATGCGTTATACGCTCATCGCAATGCCGCATATCGCGGGCATATCCAGCACGTCGACTTTTCCGTCGCCGTTGCAGTCGGCGTTTATCAGCCCCTGCGCGGTTATGGGCACGGTGTTGCTGTTGAGAAGATATGCCGACAGCAGCGACACGTCGTCAAAATCCACGTCCCCGTCGCAGTCCACGTCGCCCACAAGATTCGCAGGCGCGCTCTGGACAAGCTTGTAGAGGCGGAGCGTTTTTGCGTTGTCAAGCTTATACGGGCGGAAATCGTTCTCGAATATCGATATGCCCCTTTCGGTCAGCGGATTCGTGGACTTGAGGAAGAAATTGCCCTCCTCGTCGTTCTTCAGCTCTGCGGTATAGCCATAGGCGGGGCTTTCGCTCAGGGCAAAGCTTCCGGTCGTATCGCCGTCTATCACGCAGTAAGCGCCCGCCGCCGCGTTATAGAGCGAGATCGCGCCGTCGCTGCCCAGGGGCGCGATATGCCACACGGATATTGCATAGGGATCGATCACCGCGCCGTCCTCTATCACGGCGGGAACGGCCTGCATGTGACCGCTGCTTACAAGGCTGCTCATGGCGCCCTCGAACGTCTGCGCGGAGGTGACGTTCTCACCGTAAAGCACGTAATCGCCCTCGGTGATCTCGGAAACAAGACTTATCTGCTCGAACCTGCCCTCGAATACCTCGGGCTCGGCGGTGGGCTCGGGAGTGGGCTCCTGCGTGGGCTCAACGGTGGGCTCGGGCGTGTCGGTGGGCTCGGGAGTGGGATCGGGCACGGCGCCCTGCACGTACTTGTAAAGGTAGAGCGGATAATAGTTGCTGCTGTTATAGGCACGGAAATCGGTCTTGTAAATGCTGATCGATCTTGTTATCCCTGCGGCGGTGGTCCACAGATACCACGCGTTCTCGGCCTTTGCGGAAGCCGACGCAACGGTGAATGCGGCATCCGGCTGGCTGCCCACGGTGAAGCCGGAAGTACTGTTATCGGTGATCATGCAGTACTGCGAGCTTTGCGCGTTGTAAAGCGTGAACGAGCCGTCCTCCTGCTGCTCCATGTGCCAGATGACCGAGGCGTCGGGATCTACGACGGTGTTGCTTAAGACCGTGACCGGGGAAGCCTGCATCTTGCCGGACGAGATGGCGGAGCTCATCGCGCCGGAAAACGTCTCGCCGCTGACGGTGCTCACGCCGTAGAGCACGTAATCGCCCGTGGTGAAATCGGCCGCGTCGGTCACCAGCACGTAGCTGCCCTCGCCGGGCTCCGGGGTGTCGGTGGGCTCGGGCGTGTCGGTGGGAGCGGGCGTGTCGGTGGGAGCGGGCGTGTCGGTGGGCTCGGCGGTCTCACCGGTATATTTATAAAGGTAGGTATTCTTGTAATTCGAAAGGAGGTAAGTGCGGAAGTCGGTCTGATAGAGGCAGATCATACGGTCGTTATCCGACCTGTCGGACTGTATGCACCAAAGCCCGGAGCCTTCCTCCTTGGCGGTGATATTGAAGCCGGAGGAAGCCTCGGTGTTCAGGCTGAAGCCCGATGAAGAGTTCGAGGCGCCGGAGATCATGCAGTATTTCCCAACGGCGGCGTTATAGAGCGTGAACGAGCCGTCCTCCTGCCGCTCCATATGCCAAATGACGGAAGCGTCGGGGTTTACGACCTTATCGCCGCTTATCGCAACGGAGCTCGCGCCCATCTTGCCGCTTGAGATCGTGTTGTTCATCGCGCCGGAATAGCCGCCGTTGACGCCGTAAATGACGTAATCGCCGGTGGTGATATCGGCCGCGTCGGTCACCAGCACATAGCCGCCCTCGCCGGGCGCCGCCGTGGGCGCGGGAGTGGGCTCGTCGGTAACGACGGGCTCATCGGTAACGATGGGCTCGATCGAGGGCTCGGTAACGCCGTCCCAAAGCGCGGTCGTGTAGGAGTATTTGCCGGAATTCCAGCTGCCTGCCGTCCAGCCGGACTGACCATCGACGTAGTAGAGCTTGAGGCCGTTTGGCGCCGTGCCGTTGTCTGCGCCGGAGATCATGATCTGATCGGCGCCCTCGTCGTGGAATACGGGAGCCTGGCCGTTGAAGTATATCGCCCTCAGGTTCGGGCAGCTGCGGAAGGCGCGGCGCTCGAAGGTCTTTGCCCCGGAGCCCACGGTAACGCTTGTGAGCGCGCCGTCGTTATAGAAGGCGTAGGAGCCTGTCTTTGTCACGCAGGCGGGTATCGAAACGGAGACAAGGCCGGGCCGGTTGGCGAATGCCGCACAGCCTATCTCGGTCACGGTATAGCCGTCGATCGAGGAGGGTATCTCAACGGAAGCGGCGCTGCCGTTATACGAGATCAGCACGGCGTTCCCGTTCTTAACATAATAGGTATAATCGCCCGAGGTGACGGGGGAGTAGCCAAAGCCGTTCGCGTCGTCGCCGTAAATGAGGCGGCCGAACTCGGGAT
The DNA here is from genome assembly GCA_017541305.1 of Clostridia bacterium. Classification (GTDB taxonomy): domain Bacteria; phylum Bacillota; class Clostridia; order Christensenellales; family CAG-138; genus UBA3857. The sequence goes on from JAFXZJ010000046.1 coordinate 6,952, forward strand.
AATCGACGAACACGTTCCTGTCGCCCTGAACGGACTGGACGTAATCGTTCCTTGCTTCCTCGCGCGCGTCAACGGGATCGAGCAGGTTCCATTCCAGCATGGTCTGAAGCGTGGTGTCGGCCACGGGGGGCGTGGCGGAATCGGCAAAGGGGATGCCCCAGCGGCACGCAACGTAGAAATAGATCCTTGCGGTGTTGCCCTTGAAATCGTCGCAGGGCTCAAAGGTGCGCTCGCCCGAATGGATATAGCTCTGTATGCCCTGATTGTTATAGGCAAGCTCCTTGGTTGCGGTATCCACCCAGCTCATGAGCAGATTTCCACGGGGAGAGTTGACGGAAGGGCTTTCGGGATGGATATGGTGCAGATCGGCGCCCGCGTTGGAGGTGCCGAACCCGCCGAGGGACTTCGGCCAAACGTGCTCGCGGTTGAACGTGACGCCCTGATCCCATTCGCCGTTTACCGAAGCGCCGGAGTAGCAGAGGAGTATGTTGCCGGAAACGTTGGGATCGGCGTCGGAATATTTAATTTTTTCGCTGAGCTCTGTATAGGTCGTGATATGCGTATGCGTATCGGTCATAAGCTCCTGCAGATCGTCAAACAGCGCCGTGCCGCTCTTTGCGAGCAGCTCGTTCACGTCATAGCCGTTCGAGAAATAATAGGCGCCGGTGTAGTCGGCGGCTCCGTATCCCGCTCCGACCGAGTAGACGGGCGCCGCTGCGAATACCATGACTATTGCCATGAACAGTGCGACAAGACCTTTTTTGTTCATTTCGGATAAGTCCCCCTTATAATTATTTACGGATAGATCATAACGCCCGAAAAATCGGCTTGCAGCCGCCTTGGGCGATTTTTTACCGGATATTTACATTGCGGCGGTCATATGCCCAGCGCCGCCCTCAGTATCAGCAGCGCGTCGGAGGAATCGACGGCGCCGTCGCCGTTGAGATCCGCGGCTGCAAGGCCATCCTGACCGAGCGTGATTATGCCCAAAGCGTGGCGCAGCACCGTCAGCGCGTCTACCGAGGAAACGGAGCCGTCGCCGTCAACGTCGCCGGGCAGGGCGGGCGATACGCCGGCGGGCCCGTAAAGCGCGTTCACGGTGAGGTTGGAGGTCACGCAGCTGAAATCGGCGTCCCAGCCGGCAAACACGTAGCCCTCGTGCTCGGGGGGCTCGGGAGCCTGCGCGGCGGAGCCGTGCGGAACGAACTGCGAGGCGATCTTTTGCCCCGTAAGGCTGTCATAGAATTTGACGGTCCAGTTGCGCACGATGTAATTGGCCGTGACGGTCGTGGGCCCAAGTATCACGGGCGGCTCGGCGGGGAACCAGCTTATAAAGGTGTAGCCTTCGTGCACGGGGGGCTCGGGATAAACCGGGCGGCCGCCTATTGCAACGGTCTGCGTTTCGAAAACCTCGCCCGTTACGCCGTCGACGAAATCAACGTCATAATGAACGTCCGCCATCACGCCGAACCAATAATCCACCTTTTGGGTAAGGCGGCTGTACGAGATCGTCCCGTCGATGTATTCCAGCACGAAGCCGTCGCTGTTGACGATGAACGTCTGCGGAAGCACGCCGTTGCCGGAATAGAGGCCGTAAAGCACGGAATCCTGTATGTAATTGGGATAGGTATAGCCGTTGCTGCTCAGTATGTTCCATTCGGCGGCATAGGTGCCTCCCAGCCAGGTGGAACAGCAGCCCACCACCAGCACGCCCCTTTCGGCAAGCTCGTGATAGGCGCGCTCGAAAACGGGCATCTCGCTCACGCAGGGGCCGCAGCCGTCCGACCACACGTTGATTATCGTGAGCTCGTGCGAGGCGATGTCCTCTATAGTGAAAAAATCGGTGGTGCTGGGAACTCCTCCCGCGGTAAGCAGAGGGGCGTTCACCGCCGAAAGATCCGCGCCGACGGGATCCGCGGCCATGACGCCCGGCATTCCCGCAAAAGCGCACGGCGCGATAAGCATCACGGCTGCAAGCAGCAACGAAACAAGCTTCTTCATTACATCCTCCATAAACGTGAATATAACAATTTATTATACCATACCGGATGCGCATATGGAATACGAAAACGCGAAAAATGTGCGCTGAAATAAGGCCGAAGGCAGGCCCGGCCGCGAAAACGCTCCAACTTGGCAAATCAACAAAAATACTCGTTGCAATTTCATTTCGTTTATGCTATATTAGATATAATCGAACGGACGGGCATGCGTTTTGCGCCGCCGTTCGGGCGGAGCCCCTTTTTTCAAGGGGCAATTAAATTAAGGGAAAGGAGTTGATGATGTGGCCAAGTACATAATCAAGCGTATCCTTCTGGCTGTACTCACGGTATTCATCATCTGCGCGATCACGTTCTTCCTGATGCACGCCGTTCCCGGCGGCCCGTTCAACAGGGAAAAAGCATTGAGCCAGGCGACGATCGACGCTCTGAACGAAAGGTATAACCTCGATAAGCCGGTGGGAGTACAGTTCCTTATTTATATGGGGAACATATTCAAAGGCGATTTCGGCGTATCTCTGAAAAACGGACGAGATATTTCCGCGATAATAGGAGAATCCTTCCCGATATCGGCGAAGCTCGGCGTTTCCGCAATGCTCGTGGCGCTGGTGCTGGGAACGGTTTTCGGCAGCACCGCGGCGCTCATGCGCAATAAGCTGCCCGACCGCCTTATCGTGTTCTTCTCCACTCTCTTCACCGCAGTCCCGAGCTTCATATTGGCGACGCTCCTGCTTCTCGTGTTCTGCATCAAGCTGCAGTGGGTGCCGGTCTGGGACGCCAATTCGCAGAATTACCTCCTGCCGGTATTGGCGCTTTCGGCGTACCCGATGGCCTATATAACGAGGCTTTCAAAGACCAGCATGCTCGACGCATTGAGCCAGGACTACATCCGCACCGCAAGGGCAAAGGGCGTATCGAAGTTCAAGATGATATTCAAGCATGCCCTGCGCAACTCGCTGATCCCCGTCATCACCTATGCCGGCCCGCAGATCGCATACATAATCACCGGCTCCATGGTCATCGAGACCATATTCACGATAGGCGGCCTCGGCAGCAAATTCGTCACGGCGATAACCAACCGCGACTACACCATGATAATGGCCACAACGATATTCCTTGCCACGCTCATGGTAATAGCGAACCTGATCTGCGACCTGCTGTATAAGCTCGTCGATCCCAGGATCAAGTACGATTAAGGGGGTGAACGGAATGAAAGAAAACGATAATTTCAAGAAAAACCCCTTGAGCATGCAGCTCGACCTTTCGAAGTTCTCGCAGGAGTCCTTCGCTCCCGCGACGGATGACGAAAAGCGTCAGCAGGACGTTATGAGCGAGAGCACCACCTTCTTCAAGGACGGTATGCGCAAGCTCTTCAAAAACCCGCTTGCAGTGGCGAGCATAATAATGCTCGGGATAATCCTGCTGGTCATCATATTCGCACCCCTCGTCGTGCCGTACAGGTATGAGGAGATACTCTCCGTGAACGGCGTGAGGGACAAGGGCGCGAAGAACCTCGCTCCCTTCACCTACAGCGAGCTGGAGCAGGAATTCATAGATAACGGCGGCACGAGGTTCCCGCATATCTTCGGCACCGACGAGCAGTGCCGCGATTACTTCATCCGCGTGGTCTACGGCACGAGGATATCGCTGTTCATAGGCTTCTTCGCCTCGATAATCGTTCTGATAATAGGTATGCTCTACGGCAGCATATCGGGCTATCTCGGCGGCAAGGTCGACCTTATAATGATGCGTATAGTCGATATCATCTACTCCCTGCCCGACATGCTGATGATAATACTGCTCTCGGTCGTTCTGAACGAGGTGCTTAAGTTCAAGAGCGGAAGCTTCCTTGCCAAGCTCGGCACCAATATGGTCAGCCTGTTCATCGTGTTCGGCCTGCTCTATTGGGTCGGCATGGCGCGCCTGATCCGCGGTCAGATACTCTCCATCAAGGAGAACGAGTACGTGCTCGCGGCAAGGTCGATCGGCGCAAAGCCCAGACGCATAATCCGCAAGCACATACTCCCCAACTGCCTCTCGGTCATAATCATATCCACCGCGCTGCAGATCCCCTCCGCGATATTCACGGAAAGCTTCTTAAGCTTCGTCGGCATCGGCGTAAAGGCGCCAATGCCCAGCCTCGGGTCCCTTGCCAACGCCGCAAGGGCCGGCCTGCAGAGCTATCCGTATAAGCTTGTGTTCCCGGCGATCGTCATTTGCATAATCGTGCTCAGCCTCAACCTCATCGGCGACGGCATGCGCGACGCGTTCGATCCCAAATTGAAGAGGTGACGGCTATGAGCGAGAAACTTTTGAGCGTACAGGATCTTCACACCTCCTTCTTCACCGACAACGGCGAGGTCAAGGCCGTAAACGGCGTGAATTTCGACCTCGACCGCGGCGAGATACTCGGTATCGTCGGCGAGTCCGGCTCCGGCAAATCCGTCACCGCGTATTCCATCATGCAGATACTTGCGGATACCGGCAGGATCACCGGCGGCAGGATACTCTTCAAGGGCGAGGATCTCTCCACCTGGAGCGAAAAGAAGATGCAGAGCTTCCGCGGGAAGAACTGCTCGATCATATTCCAGGATCCCATGACGAGCCTGAACCCCGTGTTCACGATAGGCAATCAGATGCGCGAGGCCGTGGTGCTTCACACCAACCGCCGCGGCAAGGAAGCCGACGACCGCGTTGAGGAGCTCCTCGAGCTCGTCGGCATCAACGAGCCGCGCAAGCGTATGAAGCAGTACCCCTTCGAGCATTCCGGCGGCATGCGTCAGCGCGTCATGATAGCTATGGCACTGGCCTGCGAGCCCGATATCCTGATCGCCGACGAGCCCACCACGGCTCTCGACGTTACGATCCAGGCGCAGATACTCGAGCTCATACAGTCGCTTCAGAAGAAGCTCGGCATGGCGGTCATACTCGTTACCCACGACCTCGGCGTCATAGCCGATATGTGCGACAACATAATCGTCATGTACGGCGGCCGCATCTGCGAGCGCGGCACCGCGAGGGAGATATTCTACAATCCCAAGCACGAATACACTAAGGGCCTGCTCCGTTCGATCCCGAACGCAAGCAACATGAAGAAAAAGCTCGTGCCCATCGCAGGCACGCCCATCAACATGCTCAATCTGCCCGAGGGCTGCGCCTTCTGCCCGCGCTGCGACGCGGCGATGAAGATCTGCCTTTCCGAGATCCCCGAGGAGATCACCATAAACGACGACCATAAGGCTGCCTGCTGGATGAACGTCAAGGCCGCGTACGAGGAGGCGAAGGGAAATGAGTGACATACTTGTTGAAGTAAAAAACCTCAAGCAGTATTTCCCCGTCAAGGTGGGGTTCAAAAAGATCCCCCTCAAGGCGGTGGACGATATCTCGTTCACGATCGGCAGGGGCGAAACGCTCGGCCTCGTCGGCGAATCCGGCTGCGGCAAGACGACCGCGGGCCGCTCGATACTGAGGCTCTATAAGCCCACCGGGGGCGAGGTGATATTCGACGGCGAGCCCGTGACCGACAAGAACATCATGCATATGCGCAAGAAGATGCAGATGGTGTTCCAGGATCCCTATTCCTCGCTCGATCCGCGCATGACGGTCGAGGACATAATAGGCGAGCCTCTCGATGTGCACAAGCTCTGCTCCAATAAGAAGGAGCGCCGCGAGAAGATACTCGATCTGATGGAGACCGTCGGCCTCAACGCCGAGCACGCAAGAAGATACGCGCACGAATTCTCCGGCGGTCAGCGCCAGAGGATAGGCATAGCAAGGGCCTTGGCCGTCAATCCCGAGTTCATCGTCTGCGACGAGCCCGTTTCCGCGCTCGACGTTTCGATTCAGGCGCAGGTCATCAATATGTTCGAGGAGCTGCAGGAAAAGCTGGGCGTTGCGTATCTCTTCATCGCTCACGATCTGCTCGTCGTGCATCATATCTCCAAGCGCATCGCGGTCATGTACCTGGGCAAGATCGTCGAGATCGCCGATTCCGACGAGCTCAACGAGCACCCCATCCACCCCTATACCGAGTCCCTGCTCTCCGCTGTCCCGATCCCCGATCCCGACGTGACCAGGGCGAGGCACAGGATCATCCTCGAGGGCGACGTTCCCAGTCCCCTCAAGCGTCCCACGGGCTGTCCCTTCCGCACCAGGTGCCGCTATGCGACCGAGAGGTGCGCCGAGGAATGCCCCGAGCTCACCGACCGCGGCGGCGATCACATGGTCGCCTGCTGGGTCAAATAAAACCCGATAGCTCCCCATAAAGGGCTATACATAAATTCATTTAGGAGGCACAAGAATGAAGAAGTTTTTAGCACTGTTCCTGGCGGTCCTGATGATCGCGGCTCTCGCGGCCTGCGGCACCAGCGAGCCCAACAAGCCCGACGACGGCAATAAGGACAGCACCAATGCGAACGATCTCGTAAGCAAGGCTTTCATCGATCCCCTCAAGGAGTGGAGCAAGTATGACGAGCTGATCGCTCAGATCAAGGCCGAGACCGACTTCGCAAAGCGTACCGAGCTGATGCATCAGGCCGAGGATATCCTCATGGCCACCAACTGCGTCATCCCCATCTACTACTACAACGACATCTATCTCCAGAAGGACTACGTTGACGGCATCTACTCCAACCCCTATGCCACCAAGTTCTTCATGTACACCACTATGTCCAACGGTTCCGATACTCTCCGCCTCAACCTCTCTTCCGAGCCCGATTACCTCGATCCCGCTCTGAACAGCTCCGTTGACGGCGCCTGCCTCGCGGCGAACTCCTTCTCCGGCCTCTACACCTATGATGCGTCCGGCAAGCCCGTTCCCGCCTGCGCCGAGAGCTACACCATGAGCGATGACGGCCTCGTATACACCGTCACCCTCAAGCAGGGCCTCAAGTGGTCCGACGGCTCCGACCTCACTGCGGACGACTTCGTCTATTCCTGGAAGCGCGCCGCCAGCGAGCAGACCGCAGCCGACTACTCCTATATGTTCGATAACTTCAAGGGTTATCCCAATGAGCTCGCGGTCTCCGCTCCCGATGCGACCACCTTCGTATTCGAGCTCAACGCTCCCTGCGCCTATATGGAAGACCTCATGGCGTTCCCCACCTTCTTCCCCGTCAAGCAGTCCGTCGTCGAGGCCAATCCCGATTGGCTGACCAACCCCGGCGGATGGTGCAAGGATGCGGGCTTCGTTTCCAACGGCGCTTACGTCTGCACTGGCTGGAGCCACGACACCTCCATGACCTACGAGAAGAACCCCTATTGGTATGACGCCGATAAGGTCACCGTTACCAAGCTCGAGTACATGCTCTCCTCCGATGATACTGCCATCTATGCGGCATACAACGCGGGCAACCTCGACTTTGCCGACTCCGTTCCCACCGACGAGGTCGCCAACCTCCTCACCAACCCCGAGTTCCACATCGTTGACGAGCTCGGCACCTACTACGTAGCCTTCAACGCGAAGTCCAAGATCTTCGAGGGCAAGACTCCCCAGCAGGCCGCCTGCATGCGTGAGGCCTTCACGATCATGATCGACCGTGACTACATCTGCAAGAACATCGGCCAGACCGGTCAGGTCGCGGCCAACGCCTTCATCCCCCTCGGCATGGCCGACGGTAACGGCGGCATCTTCAAGAAGAGCGCCGAGGAAGGCTACTATGACACCAACGCCATCAACACCAAGCACGAGGAGACCGTTGAGAGGGCTCGCACCCTGCTCAAGGCCGCCGGCTATCAGTTCGGCGACGACGGTAAGCTCACCGCCGAGACCCCCATCCAGCTTGAGTATCTGACCAACCCCACCTCCGGTCACGTCGCCATCGCCGAGACCATCATGCAGGACCTTGCCGAGCTCGGCATCGAGCTCACCATCCAGCAGCAGGAGTGGAACGTCTTCCTCGAGGAGCGCAAGGCCGGTAACTTCGACTTCGCTCGTGAGGGCTGGATCGCCGACTTTAACGATCCCATCAACATGCTCGAGATGTGGACCACCGTATCCGGCAACAACGACTGCCAGTTCGGCCGTTGATCCCATACGAGTATAAATCAAACGACAAACGGCCGCGGGCAATGCCCGCGGCCTTACTGTATCCCGTTATTTATCCGGCGGGAGTGAACAGCCCTTTCATCCCGGGGGACATGAGCATGCCGCCGTCCTCCGAAAACATCAGATATTCGAAATCCCCGTGCGCCTCATAATACTCCTTCGCCCCATCGGGCCCCATCACGAAAAGCGCGGTGCTCAGCGCGTCGCCGTAAAGGGCGTCGTCGGTCAGCACCGTGACCGAATATGCGCCCGTCCTTGCGGGAGCCCCGGTTCGGGGATCGATTATGTGCCAGTAAACCTGCCCGTCGGGACCTTCGAAATACCGCTCCCATCCGCCCGAGGTGCTTATCGCGCCGCCGTCGAATTCGATCGTTCCCGCGGGCGTATCGCCGCCCATGGGATCCCTCACGGCGATCTTCCATTTGCTCCCGTCGGGTTTTTTGCCGAAGGCGAGTATGGTGCTCGAGCCCAGGTCGATCAGCGCGGCGCTCACGCCCGCGTCCGAAAGCCTCTCCTTCGCCCTGTCGGCGGCATAGCCCTTGGCAAGCGCGCCGAGATCGAGCTCGAAGCCCGCGGGCAGAGCGACCGTGCGCGCGGCTCTGTCGGTCACGATGCGCTCGTCGCCTACCAGCTTCAGCAATTCGCGCAGCTCGCTTTCGGGGGGGACGCGGTTCTCATCCTCGGTAAAGCCCCACGCGCGCGAAACGGGCCTTAAGCTCAGCTCAAAGCAGCCTCCCAATTCGCGCGAAAGCTCCAGCCCGCGCTCGATTATATCGAATGCGTCGGGCGAAACGGTCATCGCTTTGCCTTCGGCATGGTTCAGCGCATAGATCTCGCTCTTTTCATCCGTCGCCGAAAGCAGCGCCGAAAGCGCTTCGATCTCGTCCGCCGCCTCGTCAAGCGCTCCTTCGGGGGCGCCGAAAACGCGTATGCGCATATAGGCGTCCATGGCGAAAAACTCCCGCTCATCCGCTTTTTCACAGCCCGATATACCGATGGGCATGAGCAGAACGAGCATGGCGGCAAGCAGGCGCGCAAGCAAGCGCCTGTGCCGATATTCAATTGCGGGAAAATGCTTCATGCCAGAATCATAATTCCACCGCCGCCGGTTGTCAAGCCCTTTTGCGCGGCCGCGGTTGACCTTGAGCGCAAAATGGGTTATAATCCATGCATGATGAAGGAGCATTCGGATTTCATATTCGACCTGTACGGTACTCTTGCCGATATCCGCACGGATGAGGCCTCGCCCGCGCTGTGGCGCAAGGCGGCGCTGTATTTCGGCGCGCACGGCGCGGCGTATCTTCCCGCGGAGCTTAAAGAACGCTATCTCGCCCTATGCGATGCGGAGCAGAGGAAGAGCCCCGATCCGTATTACGAGATAGAGCTTTCCGAGGTTTTCGCCTCGCTCTACTGCGATAAGGGCGTCGAGCCCGACGGCAGGCTGGTTGCGGAAACGGCTTTGTTTTTCCGCCTTGCCTCGGTCAAAAAGCTGCGCCTTTATCCTTGGACGCTCCCGCTGATAGGGCGCCTGCGCGCGGCGGGGAAGGGGATATACCTTTTGAGCAACGCGCAAAGCTGCTTCACGCTGCCCGAGCTGCGCGCGCTGGGGCTTGCCGACGCTTTCGACGGCATTGCGATCTCGTCCGATCTCGGCCTTAAAAAGCCCCATCCGGGCATTATGCGCGCTCTGCTTGAGGAAAACGGCCTCGATCCGGCCTCCTGCGTGATGACGGGCAACGACCGCACGACCGATATCGCCATTGCAAAGGCGTTCGGCATGGACAGCGTTTTCATTCGCACCGAGTCCTCGGGAGGTCCCGTTCCGGGGCTTGAGGCGGATATCGAGACGGATGAGCTTTCACTCAAAAAAGATCCGGGACTGCTTGAGATTTGGAGCTGATATGCTGAAATACCCAATCGTTTTTTTCGATCTTGACGGCACCCTCGTCGATTCCGGCGAGGGGATAACCCGCTCCGTCGAATATGCGCTCACAAGGCTCGGCCTGACCGTGGGCGACCGCTCGCAGCTCAACTGCTTCATTGGCCCGCCGCTGATCGATTCGTTCATGAGCTTCTGCGGCTTCACGCGGGAGAAGGCGGGGGAGGCGGTGGATCTTTACCGCGACCGCTACCGCAGGCTGGGCGTCTATGAAAACAAGGTCTATCCGGGCATTTTCGAGCTTTTGAAGGAGCTTGAGGCGCTTGGGGCGGAGTGCTGTCTTGCCACGTCCAAGCCCGAGGTCTTCGCGAATATCGTGATAGACGATATGGGGCTGCGCCCCTATATCAGGCGCGTGTTCGGCGCCGAGCTGGACGATAAGGAGGGGCGAAAGCGCCCTCTGCGCTCGGCAAAGGCGGACGTGATCGCCTATGCGCTGGCCGGAATGGGAGTGACCGATAAGCGCCGGGTGCTGATGGTGGGCGACCGCCGCCATGATATCGAGGGCGCAAAAGCAAACGGCATAGCTTCCGCGGGAGTGCTGTTCGGCTTCGGCAGCAGGGAGGAACTGGAAAGCGCGGGGGCGGCTTATATCGCCGAAACCCCGCTTGATATAACGAATATCGTGAAAGGATGATAATATGAACGGCATGAACGATCCATACAAGGCAAGAAAAAAGAGGATAATCACCGCAACGGTGCTTTTCGTGGCGGGGCTGCTGCTGTTTGCCGCGCTGATCGTAACGGGCTTCATACTGCGCGAGCGCTATCCCGCGCTGGTCTATGCCGCCTGCGCCATCACGCTTGCCTACATAATCGCCTCGTGCGCCATACTCTTCAAGGTTTCGCGCCGCATCGACGAGCCCGGGGCCGGGGACGCCCCGGAGGAGCCCTATGTGATAAAGCATCCGCTCTTCAAACGCATATCCGATCAGTATGACAGGGACGGCCTGGCCGATTTCGTCAATTACGTTTCGCTGCGCGGCTGGAAGCTGGGCTACGTCGAGCGGCTGGATGATTCGATCGAATTCATATTCATACGCAAGGAGCGTCAGGTCGGCGTGGTGCTGTATGACGGCACGGCCGAGGTGTCGGTCGATCTTCAATCCGATCACCCGCAGGATACGATGCTTTCCATGGACGCCTATTCCGAGCCGATCGAGCTGTGGAACGCGATAATCACCGCAGGGCGCGACGCCGCAAGGAGCACCGCCGAAAACTGACGATCGAAAACCCGCTTATCATGAGCCGCTTCGGCGGCTCTTTTCATTTTATATATTAAATTTCCTGTGGCGAAAAATACATATCTGTGGTATCATTATTATGTATAATTGCGCTTACTTCAAGCGTGAAATATTAAATACAGGAGGAAACCAATGAACAGTATGAAACGAATCTCCGCTGTGCTGCTTGCGGTGCTGATGGCGGTTTCGCTCATTCCCGGTTCCGCCCTTGCGAAGGTATTCGTCAGGGAAGCGGAAACGATCGCCGCCTGGGATTTCGAAGCCCAGACGCCGAACGTAACGACTGCAAGCGCCAATAACACCGGCGCGGTCGTTGCAAGGAATGACAGCTCGATCGCATTCAGCTATACGCAGGGCAGCGGCGGCACCGGCACCTCAGCCATCAGCTCTAACGGCTGGGACGGGGCTTCCGAAGCTGCTCCCAAATACTATACTGTGACGGTCAACGCCGTCGGCTATTCCGGCATAGGCGTCTCGGCCAAGTTCCGCGCATCGAACACCGGCCCCAAGAACGTTGCGCTGTATTACAGCGTGAACGGCGCCGATTTCATAGCCGTTGACGGCGCGACGACCACGCTTACCTCAAGCTCTTATTGGGGCACGGCAGCCGGAACTCTTCCCGCTGCCTGTGACGGCGCCGAATCCTTAGAGATCCGCATGGTCGTCAACGACACCGCGGGCGTGAACGGCAGCGCCGTTCAGAGCGGCGGCACGCTCCGCATGGACGATCTTACCATCACCGGCACGGCCGAGGGCGGCACGGATCCCACCCCCGTTCCCACGACGGTACCCACGGATCCGCCCTTTGTGACCATTTCGATCGCCGAAGCGCTTAACGAGGCCATCGGCAATTCCGTCTGCGTTGGCGGCACGGTCACCTTCATCGACGGCAGGAA
>JAFXZJ010000047.1 GCA_017541305.1 Clostridia bacterium
CCGCCAAGGCCGGCGCCGCGCTGACGGCCCACCGCGTCGATCTCGTCAATGAACACCAGCGAGGGGGCAAGGCGCTTTGCGGTGGCAAACAGGTCGCGCACGCGGCTGGCGCCCACGCCCACGAACATCTCTACAAAATCCGAACCCGATATGGAAAGGAAGGGCACGTTCGCCTCGCCCGCAACGGCCTTTGCAAGCAGGGTCTTACCGGTGCCGGGAGGGCCCACCAGCAGCACACCCTTGGGTATGCGCGCGCCCATCTTGGTAAAGGCGGTGGGATCCTTAAGGAAATCGACTATCTCCCGGATCTGCTCCTTTTCCTCCTCGCAGCCCTGCACGTCGCGGAAGGTCTTCCTGTCCTTGCCGTCGGCCAGGCGCGCGCGGGATTTGCCAAAGCTCATCGCCTGACGGCTGTCACGCCCGGAGGCGCGCACGATTATCAGCATGGTGCCGATGAGCACTAAGCCCATAAGAAGATAGGGCAGAAGGAGCATCAGCCACGAGGTCTGCTCGATGGTGATGGTGTAAAAGAAGCCGTAATCGTTGGTGGTGACGGAATCCTTATCGGCTCCCGTGACGGAGCTGACAAGGCGGGTCATCTCATCCTGGAAATTCTCGGAGGAGGAGACGGTGGTGTGGAAGTCGTAAATGCGGCCCTTCTTGAAATTATCGAGCCTCGAGCTTATCTCCTTCTGGGTCAGCTCCTGCTTGAATACCTCTTTATAATAATCGTCGGTATAAAGGCCGAACAGCTCCGTGCCCGTCACCCTCACCGCCGCAACGCGCGTATTCTGCGAATACTCGGCGCCGTCTTCCGTCTTCATGCCCTCGCGCACGACGTTGTAGAATTCGCCATAGCTGTATTCGGTGGGCTCCACACGCTGCGCGCGCTGCCCGCCTATAATCAGGAACAGCAATACGCCTATTATCAGGGCGTAGATTATCAGAGTACCGTATTTTTTCAAACGAATTATCCTTCCTGTATCATATCCTTTGGAGCGCCGCTCCGGATATTATACCCCATTCTATTATAATACCCCATTATATTACCATAAAACACCCGAATGTTCAAACCTTTTAATGTAAATTCTGTGTAAATAGTTGGGCGGCCGGCAAAAAAAGGCTCCGCGTTCGGCGGAGCCTTAATGATCGCAGTCTCAGGCCGTGGGCAGCTCGCTTTCCTCGGCCATGGCCTTTACGAATTCCGCCGCGCCAAGGCAGTCCTCTATATCGGCGGTCTCAACGGGGGAGTGGATATAGCGCGTGGGCACGGAAACGCAGGCCGCGGGTATGCCGCCCAGCATGGGCTGTATCGCTCCGGAATCGGTGCCGCCATAGCGCAGCACTTCGTTCTGCACCTTCACGCCGCATTTTTCGGCAACGCGCTTCATGAAATCGATAACGGGCCTTGTGAACACAGCCGAGCGGTCCATGAACTTGATCGTGGGCCCCTCGCCCATGCGCATGGGCATATACTCGCACTCGGGCGTGTCGCAGGAGGCGGTCACGTCAAGGTTGATCGAAAAATCGGGATGCACGGAATAGGCCGCGGCCGTCGCGCCCCTCAGGCCAACCTCCTCCTGCACGGTGAACACCGCATAGATATCATGGGGCGAAGAGATGCTCTTCATCGCCTCTATCACCACCGCGCAGCATATGCGGTCGTCCAGCGCCCCGCAGGAAACGCGGCTGCCCATGTCCACAAAATGCGGAGCATAGGTGCATATATCGCCCACCGAAACGTGCGCCTCGGCCTCCTCGCGGGTCCTTGCGCCTATGTCTATGAACATCTGAGCAAGCTTGGGGTTTTCGCCCTTCAAGGTCCTTTCCTCGTGATAGATCACGCCGCGCACGCCGTTTTCAAACACCACCTCGCGCAGCACCGTGGCCGCGGGATCGATACCGCCAACGGGGGCAAACCTTATAAAGCCCTTGTCGTCTATATCCAGCACTATCAGCCCTATCTGATCCATGTGCGCCGAAAGCATCACCTTCTTGCCGCTCGTGCCGCGCTTGATCGCAATCAGGTTCCCCATGGGATCCGTCCTGAACTCGTCGGCATAGGGGGCAAGCTTTTCCTTTATAAGCGCGGCCGCCTTATATTCGCGCCCGGTGGGTCCGTAGACCTCGCAAAGCGCCTTCGTCAATTCCTTGAATTCACTAATTCTGTTCATAAACCAAGCACCTCGTTATACTTTTTGTCCTTTAGGAATGCGTCGGCAAGGAGTATCATATTGTGCAGATCCTCCCATGAGGCAACGCTTTGAGCCGAGTGTATGTAGCGGCAGGGAAGGGATATGCCCCCCGCAAGGCAGCCGCCTAAGTCCGTGTGGATGCGCCCTATGTCGGTGCGCCCGTTCACGCCGCAGCGCAGCTGAAAGGGTATCCCGTGCGCCTTTGCGGTCTCGCGCAGGGCGTTGAACACCCCGGGGGCCACCACCGTGCCGCCGTCCATAAATGTGATCGCGGGGCCGCGGCCCACCCTCGTCACGCTCTGATGCCCCTTTGCCTCGGGCATGTCGTTGGCGGTGGTGCCTTCAAAATTCAAAACCAGATCGGGATGCACGTGATCGGCGATAAGGTTTGCGCCCCGCAGGCCCACCTCCTCCTGCACGGTAAAGCAGAACCACAGGTCGCAGTCGTATTCCTCCTTTATCAGCTCCGAAAGCACCGTGCAGCCCACCCGGTCGTCCAGCGCCTTGCCGGTGAAAAGGCCGCGCCCGAATTCCTCGAATCCGGTGCTGAAGCAGGCGTAATCGCCCACGGAAACGTATTTTTCGGCGTCGGCCTTGTCCTTTGCGCCGATGTCGATGGTCAGATCCCTGTGCTTCACCGACGAGGCGTAATCATCCTCGCTTTGCAGGTGTATGGGCTTCGTGCCTATCACGCCGGGTATCCCGTCCGCGCCTATCAGCACGCGCCTTCCGGGCATCACGCGGCAGTCCAGGCCGGCGGGCTGATATTCCAGCTCGCCGTCGTCGCGTATCTTCGAGATCAGCATGCCCACCTCGTCCATATGCGCGGTCAGCGCGATAACGGGCGCGCCTTCCTTCCTCTTGTGCATATAAAGGCTGCCCATCGTGTCGGTCTTCACCTCGCCGCAGTATGCGGCAAGCTTTTCCTTAAGGAAGCGGCGCACGGGGCCTTCGTTCCCGCTGACGGCGCGCAGCTGAGAAAGCTCGGGCAAAAGGGTGTCGCGCAGCGCTAATTCATTCAGTCGAGACATAGCTTTTCCTCCCAGTCATCGCCGATGGCGGTAATGAAATCGGCAAGCAGCCTGCCGCAGTTCAAAAGCGTTTCCGAGCTGATCGTCTCGGCAACGGTGTGCATATAGCGCAGCGGCGGCGATATAAGGCCGCAGGGTATGCCCATGCCGGCTATCTGCATATCGGTGGCGTCGGTGCCCGTCTCGCCCATGCAGGGCTCGGGTTCCCAGGCGATCTTGGCGGCGTCTGCGGCCTCCTTAAGCTGCCTGTAAATGCCGGGGTGAATGTTGGGCCCCAGCGCAAGCAGCACCTTGCCCATGTCGGCGCAGTCGGGACAGCACGCGGACTTTCCGAACGAAACGTCCATCACTATGCCCATATCGGGCTTTTTCGAATACGAGGCCGTGCGCGCGCCAAGGCCCGAATGCTCCTCGTCCACCGATGCGCACATTATCACGCGGCAGTCGAAGCGGCGCTTTTTCAAAAGCTCCAGGCAGTAAAGCTCGGCGGCTATCAGCGCGCGGTCGTCCAAAGTCTTCGACGAAACGAAGCCGTTTTTAAGCTCAAGCACCTCGTCGGGCCAGAAGGTTATGCGGTCGCCCACGGAAACGAGCTTTTCCGCATCCTCCTTGGGAAAGCCGATATCCACCCTCAGCTCGTCCCATTTATAAGCCTTGTCCTTCGAGGCGGTCAGGTGCGGGGGTATCGCGCCCACAACGCCCGTCAGCTCCTCCCTTCCGCAAACCTTCACCTTAGAGCCGGGAAGCACCCTCGGATCCACTCCCGCAACCGAGGCAAGGCGCAGCATGCCGTTGTCCTCAATGCCCGTCACGCACATGCCTATTTCGTCCATATGCGCCATAACGAGTATCACGGGGCCGCGATCGCCCACCTCGGCAAAGCAGTTTCCGTTCACGTCCGAGTAAACCCTTGCCCCTTCAAAGCCGCCGGTGAACTCGCGGAAGAGCCCAAGCACGGCGTCCTTTACGCCTTCGTGCTCAAAGCCCGTCACGCCCCGGGCCGTGATAAGCCTGTTCAATACCTTAACAAGATCCATTCATACTCCTTTCCGCGTAAAGCAGTTGGATTCGCGGATATTATACCATATTCGCGCGCATTAGTGAACACCCTATTGAAAATGTTCGCGGAATGGGCTATAATTGCATTGAAGATACGATACGGAAAGGAGCATTATCATGAAACTCGCAGAAGCCTTGCAGGAGCGCGCGGATATCAACCGCAGGATCGATCAGCTCCGCTTTCGCCTTTCAAGGAACGCGACCGTGCAGGAGGGCGAGCAGCCCGCCGAGGATCCCAACGAGCTCGTAAAGGAGCTGGATTCCTGCACCGCCCGTCTTGAATACCTTATGGCGCATATCAACAAAACCAATTCGCTCACCTATATCGAGGGCAAGTCGCTCACCGAGCTGATCGCCAAGCGCGACGCGCTCAACGTCAAGGTGTCGGTCTATCGCAGCTTCCTTAACGAGGCGTCCAATCTTTCAAGCCGCGCGACCAGGAACGAGATCAAGATATTAAGCACCGTCAACGTGCGCAGCCTGCAGAAAAAGGTCGACGACATGAGCCGCGATCTGCGCCTTACCGACAACGCGCTGCAGCAGGCCAACTGGACCGTGGAACTGATTTAAAATATATGCGGTAACCTCGCGGGGCGAGCGTCAAACCTCCATGAGACTGAGGCTAAACGGACTCACTTGTATGGCGCCGGGGGAGGCGCGGGCGATCGTTATTCCCCAACAGGGCATACATGCATCGTTATCTCGTTTGAGAATAATATGACGCATTACCATGACGCTGACCGCGGGGCGAGGGCGGGTAAGGGGACCATAAAAAATATTTTAAAAAATATTATTTTGGGGCTTGACAAGCGGGCTTCCATCGTGTAGAATATCCTAGCCGTCGAAAAGCGGCTTCGTGGAAGCATAGCTCAGCTGGGAGAGCATCTGCCTTACAAGCAGAGGGTCATAGGTTCGAGCCCTATTGTTTCCACCATTGTGGCCCGGTAGTTCAGTTGGTTAGAATGCCAGCCTGTCACGCTGGAGGTCAGGGGTTCGAGCCCCCTTCGGGTCGCCATATTTGCCTCGGTAGCTCAGTAGGTAGAGCAAGGGACTGAAAATCCCTGTGTCGGTGGTTCAACTCCACTCTGAGGCACCATCCGCGGGAATAGCTCATTTGGTAGAGCGCCGCCTTGCCAAGGCGGAGGTGGCGGGTTCGAGCCCCGTTTCCCGCTCCATTTATTAAATCCCCTTCAAGGGGATTTAATAAATGGAAAAGGATACTGAGCCCATTGGCTCGCATTTGCTCCGCAAATGCGGGTTTGAGGTTCGATTCCGGTTGCCAAAGGCAATTTTGAATACCCGGTGGGTATTCAAAAAGGAAGCGAACGGGCGGCCGTCTGTTCCGAAGGAACAGCAGCCCGCCCCGTGGACTGCTCCGTTTCCCCTTCACGGGGATTTAATAAACGGAGAAGGATGCCGAGCCCATCAGCTCGATCGTGAAAAATTCGGATCTGATCCGTTAATATAGATCACATTCCCCCTTATTCCCGGGTAAAAAACCCGTTTACAACATAATAACGAATGGCACCATAGCCAAGCGGTAAGGCAGCGGTCTGCAAAATCGCCATTCTCCAGTTCGATTCTGGATGGTGCCTCCAGAAAAAACCTCGCTATAGCGAGGTTTTTTCAACTAAATCCGTCCTTACGGACGGGATAAATCCACTTCATGGATGAAATCGCTGCGCGATGAAATCCGGCTTCGCCGGGCTGGAAGGACGGATTTAATATCATCTGCCGCAAGGCAGATTTCATCCGAGGGCAAAACCCGAGGATTTCATCGCGGCGGCGCCGCGATTTCATTAAAACAAGGAGTTAACAGTATGACCGAGAACAAGCTTGCCTACCTCTCGACTGATTTTGCAGTAAAGATCCTGAAGCTGACCGGCGACGTTGTGGGACACCGTTCTCTTTGCTATAGCGAGGTTTTTTCAACTAAATCCGTCCTTACGGACGGGATAAATCCACTTCATGGATGAAATCGCTGTGCGATGAAATCCGGCTTCGCCGGGCTGGAAGGACGGATTTAATATCATCTGCCGCAAGGCAGATTTCATCCGAGGGCAAAACCCGAGGATTTCATCGCGGCGGCGCCGCGATTTCATTAAAACAAGGAGTTAATAGTATGACCGAAAACAAGCTTGCCGACCTCTCGACTGATTTTGCAGTAAAGATCCTGAAGCTGACCGATGACGTTGTGGGACACCGTTCTCTTTCAAATCAGCTTGAACGCAGCGGGACAAGTATAGGAGCCAATATACGTGAAGCCAAATATGCCCACGGAAAAGCAGATTTTATTGCAAAGCTGCAGATCAGCCTCAAAGAATGCTACGAGACCGAATACTGGCTTGAAATCGCCGTGCGGGCGGGGATCGTTTCGGAGGGATCGGTAAAATCTCTCCTTCATGATTGCGGCACCATCCGCCGTATGCTTATCGCCTCCATAAACACGACTAAAGAAAATATCAACAAAAAAGAATAAGCGCCCCGTCCGCCCGAACCCTTTCAAGCCCTCCCCTTCCAACGCGCCACACGAAGAGGTTTTTTCATTGTTACACATCCATGCGGAACTGTAAATCATCCCTCTTTTTGCCAAATAACCCGCTCAGATCGCCTCATCCGCCCCTGCCGCGCTTCGGCCCGGCAAATTTGACAGCAGCGGCTTCATATGGTATAAATCATTATCGGATCCGATAAAACCCGGGAGATCAAAATGGAAAAGCTCAAAAAGTCGTTTGCCAGTATAAATCACAAGCTCTTTTTCGCACTGCTCGTGCTCGGTCTGTGTCCTTCGATCTACACGACGGTGCGGGTGTTCTTTTTGGGGCAGCTGCCGGGCGACTGGTCGTTTTCGATCGCCGGTCAGCTTTCGTGGGTGAACCTTCTGTACGAGGTGCTCAGCGAAGCGATCATACTTCCGCTGTTCTTCTTCATCGGCAGGGTAAAGGATGACAGAAGGGCGTTTTCAAACCGCGTACGCACGGGAATGCTCGTGTCCCTCGGCGTGTATGCCGTTCTGTCAGCCGTTGTTTTCATCTTCGCGGAGCAGCTGCTCGCGCTTATGGCCGCCGACGAAACGCTGATCGAAGCTTCGGCGGCATATATCCGCATAGAGAGCGTCGCAAACGTGTTCTCCATACTCGCACAGTTCGCGCTCGTGGCGCTCGTATCCGTTAACAGAAGCCGCTTCGTCTATATACTGACCGGCGCAAGACTGGTGCTTTCGCTTGTTTTAGATACCTTCCTGGTATCCTCCCTGCCGGTGTCGATGAAACTTGGGGTGAACGGCGTCGGTTATACGAACGTCATCGTAAACCTGCTTCTTCTTGCAGTTTCGCTCCTGCTCCTGCATAAAGAGGGCGTAAGGGTGTTTACCGGCGATAAGCTTGATTTCGGCTGGATGAAGGACTTCGTCAGGATCGGGGGCGTTTCCGACCTGGAATCGCTTGTACGCAACGCCGCATATATGCTCATGGTGGCGCGCATGGTGAACGTCGTCGGCGAGCAGGGGACGTACTGGGTCGCCAACAATTTTATATGGGGCTGGCTGCTGCTGCCGATACTTCAGCTCGGCGAGCTGATAAAAAAGGAGACGGCCGAAAGCGAAGACAACGTTCGCAGGAACACGCTCGGATACTTTGCGATCACGTTCATCGTATGCGTTATCTGGTGCGCGACGATACCGCTGTGGAAGCCGTTTATGAGGCATATCCTGCAGTTTTCGGACGTGGACAAGCTGTTTGAGCTGGTGCTTGTGCTGCTTGGATTCTACGTGCTGTTTGCTTTTCAGAACGTATTCGACGCGACCTTCTACGGCCTGGGCAAAACGAATTACATGCTGTTCGAATCGGTCGTGACCAACACGGTCTACTACGGCGCCGCGTTTGTGCTTTACCTGACCGGCGTTTGGACTCCCACGCTGATCGGCATAGCGCTCCTTTTCGGCATAGGCAACGCGTTCGACGCCGTCGTATCCTTTTGCGCATATCTGTTCCTTCTTAAGAAAAAGAAGATCGATATTCTTCGAGTCGACTGATCTTGCGGTATTCGATCGTCATTGCACAATAAAGCCGAGGGCACGCTCGATGCCCTCGGCTTTTGCTTTTTGATTTGTTTGCAAATCAATCGAATATCTCCGCGCCCAATATCAGCCCGCAGAAATCCGCGTTGTCCACGTTGACGTAGTTATAGGCGGAATACGCGTCCATGGCGGTGGTGACGGTGATTATGACCAGGTTCCCCGTGCCGTTGGTGCCGCAGAGCTTGAACACCGTGCTGCCGAACGGGGTCGCCATGGGATCCTCGGTCACGGCGGGCAGGAACGTGCCGTAAAAGTCATAGCCCGATATGGTGTAATGATACAGCTCGGTCACGTTGGGGGTGTTGGCCATCAGGAACGAAAGCGAATCGGTGCCCCAGTTGGAGAAAGCAAAGTTCACGCGCAGTATACCCTTCTGCGGGCACGCGGCGGAAAGATCCAGCACGGTGTTGCTCAAAAGCTCATAGCCCTCGGGCAGCTTGATACGGAAATGCCCGTCGGTGCTCAAAACCGTGCCCGCCTCCTCGGTGGGAGCGGGGGTGTTGATCGCGGGCGAGGTGCTGCCGTCGCCCGTGAAGAATACGTGGGGATCCACGCCCTCGGGCACGTTTATCGCGGGAAGCTCGGCGGTGGAGCCGCCAAGGCGGTCGATAACATCGGCGCAGCCGTGCTCGATCATGTAATCCATCGCATCGGGCATTATGCCGCTGCCGGCAAACGAATCGGGCCGGAGCAGCACGATCTCTATGCGCATATGGTCGTTCACGTCGCCATACACCTCGGTCAGGCTCAGGCGGCCGTTTTCAAGCTCAAAGCTCCATTCAACGGGCTGACGGTTTATCATGCCCTCGATGTTGAGCTTGGAGCCCGATACCTGCGCGGTGCACAGCGCGAATATGTTCGAGCTGCCGCTCACGGAATCGCGCCCCATGCCGTTCACCTGCATATAGCAGCTTCCGCGGCCGTAATCGTCTATCGCCACTCGCATGGCGCAGTCGTTGCGCACCTTTGAATTGCGGGCGTAAATGCCCCTGGCCTCGGCAACGTTGAATATGCCGTACCAGTCGCCCACAAAGCCTTCAATGGCGGCCTTATCCAGCACGCCGGGCACGCCGGTGGGCTCGGCGGTGGGTATGTCGATGGGGGAGGAGGGCTCGTTCCTGCCGAAAAGGCCGCAGCCGCTTATGACCGGGCAGACAAGGCAGATCAGCAGTATCACCGCGGCAATGCGAAGCTTTTTATTCATATCACGCATCCTCCTTCCTTAAGTCCATGGGAAGACAGGCGGCGGGAGAGCCGCCGAAGGGCACCAGCGGGTTGGCCGCCGGGAAGCCGCCAACGGGCGCGGGCGCGGGCGTCACAACGGCGTCTTCCTCAACGCGCAGGTTGAAGTTGAGCTGAAGCTTGCTGCCCGTCCTTAAAACGAATTCGATCGCAAAGGGGAAGGCGCCGGGGGAGACGATGCTGCCGGTGATCCTGCACGAGCCTATGGAATCAAGCTCGTTCACAAAGCTCACGCTTGCGGGAAGATTGCCGTAAAGCTCGGAAAAGCTCACGTATTCGGAAATGCCCTCCACAAGGTATATGTCGAACATCTGCCCGGGCTTTACCGTCTGTATGGTGTCGGCCGCCTTCTGCCAAAGCGAATACGCCACGTAGCTGGGCTCCTGAGTGGGAACGTTGGTGGGATGCCATGGCGTTACCGAGGGCATGGGCGTGGAGGGCGCGGGCGTCTGCGCGGGCGCTTGAGTGGGCGCCTGCGTGGGCGCGGCGGTGGGTATCGCCGTGGGAACGGCCGTGGGGATGGCCGTGGGCGCCTGTGTGGGCGCATGAGTGGGCGCTTCGGTCGGCGCCTGAGTGGGCGCTTCGGTGGGC
>JAFXZJ010000048.1 GCA_017541305.1 Clostridia bacterium
GGAGCCCGTAGCTCTTGAGAGCTGGTCCTTGAGCGACGAGGCAGTTGAGGTCTATCGCACCTCCACCGTCAACGTCACCTTCAACCGCATCCCCGACAACGCGAATGCTTACGAGCTCGTATGGGGCACCGAGAACGCCGCTATCGCGACCGTAAACGGCAATAACCGCAGGGTCCAGATTACCGGCGTCGGCGACGGCACCACCCGCATCTACTGCGACGTTATGGTAGACGGCGCCGCCATCGGCCGCGCCTACTGCGACGTCAACGTGCTGCATTTCCCCGACCTGAACGAGGCTGCTAACGTCGAGGGCGGCGGGCTGAACTTCATCTCCGCCACCGCCAACTATCCCTGGGGCGCCGCCATCGTGGACGGCAGGGCCGCGGCCAAATCCGGCAACGGCAGCGTCAGCAGCTCCACCTCCACGTTAAGACTCGTGCTCGACATGCAGGCGGAGGAGACCCTCACCTTCGATTGGAAGGTCAGCTCCGAAAACAATTATGATAAGCTCGGCTTCTATGTAAACAACGCTCAGCAGGGCGATCTGATCAGCGGCGCGGGCGATTGGAACACCGTCGTGTTCACCGCTCCCGATTCCGCCAGCTACACCTTCGAGTGGCGCTACACCAAGGACTCCAGCGTTAACTCGGGCGATGACTGCGGCTACGTTGATAACGTTATCTACACCACCAACGAGCCCGTCGCGCTCGAGAGCTATGCGCTTGACGAAAGCGTTTCGGTCTATCCCGGCGCGGAAG
The DNA here is from genome assembly GCA_017541305.1 of Clostridia bacterium. GTDB lineage: Bacteria > Bacillota > Clostridia > Christensenellales > CAG-138 > UBA3857. The sequence continues at coordinate 759 of JAFXZJ010000048.1, forward strand.
CCAACGTCACATTCAACCGCGAGCCTTACAACGCCAATATGTATGAGCTCGTTTGGGGCAGCGAGAACGAGGCCGTAGCCACCGTTTCCGGCGGCAAGAGCGGCGCGACCGTTTACGGTATCGCCGAGGGCAGCACCCGCATCTACTGCGACGTCAAGGTCGACGGCGCCGTGATCGGCAGGGAATACTGCTCCGTCACCGTGCTACATTATCCCGATCTCAATGAGGCGGCCAACGTCACCGGCGGCACCCTGAGCTTCACCAACGCCACCGAATCCTATCCCTGGACTGTCGTGATGATCGACGGCAGGGCGGCTGCCAAGTCCGGCGGCGCGGGCGTCAGCAACGTCGTCTCCACCCTCAGGCTCGTGCTCGATATGGAAGCGGGCGAAACCTTAAGCTTTGAGTGGAAGGCCTCCTGTGAAGGCAGTTCCAGCAACCCCTGGGACAAGGGCGTGTTTTACGTGAACAACACGCAGACCGCGGGCCCCATCACCGGCCAGACCGATTGGACTGCCGTCACCTACACCGCACCCTCCAACGGCACCTACACGTTCGAGTGGCGCTATACCAAGGACGGCAGCGTCAACAACTATGATGACTGCGTCTACGTCGACAACGTGGAGTACAGCGGCTCCATCCCCTCCTACGTACTGGGCGACGTCAATGGCGACGGCACAGCCGATTCCGTTGACGCGCTGCTCATACTCCGCGCTTCTCTGGATATCATCCAGCTCACTCCCGAGCAGGCTCAGCGCGCCGACTTCAACGGCGACGGCATCGTTGATTCCCAGGATGCTATCCTGATCCTCCGTGCCAGCCTCAGGCTTGCATGATAAAATCCCAAGCACCCAAAAGGCGGTCCCGATCGGGACCGCCTTTATCTTTAAAAATGCTTTATTTTATTCGGTTTCTCGCCTTGATCAGCGCCGCGGCACAGAACGCGAGCGCGGCCATTGAAACGACTGAGACCGCAAGGTTCAGATAATTGACCGTGCGCATATCGGACAAGGCAAGCTCCACGATCGCCGAAGCAAGCGTGATGAGAAGCATTATAGCGTAAATGACCGTGACGGGCAGGAGCGCCTTCTTCAAGCCGAAGGGGGAGACGTCCTCACAGGCGCTCAGCACGCTTCTTATCGCCAAATAATCGCAGCCGACGCTGACAAGCGCGGCAAGCGATGAAAAAACACTGCCTACGCTCTGCAAATACGAGGCCACAAGCCCCGCCGAGGCTCCGCCCAGCGCAAAGTAAAGCGCCGTGCGGAATGCGTAATGCCCGCGCGAAGCCCTTATGACCCCATAAAGATACAGTGCCAACCCCGCCAGGCTCAGTATCGCCGCCGCGGAAAGCAGCGCGCCCTCTGCGGAGGAGGGGGAGGCCGCCCCCGTCATGCTCTGCCCGTGTGAGGGCGAGAGCAGTATCCCGATGAGCCCAAGCGCCAGCGCAAGGAAATTTGCCGCAAGCGCGGCCAGAATGAATAAAAGGCCCGTTTTGACTTCGGTTTTGTTCATAAAAACTCCTTTTGATCGTGTTCGCAGGGATTATACCATAGTCCAAAGTAGGTGTAAAGAACGGCAATGGATCTCCCCGACACTCTTTTTTTCATTTTATATCAAAAAAACACTTGCAAAACGATTAAGATGGGTGTATAATAATAAGGCTGAAAAGAATCGGTCGCATGGCTCAGTTGGCAGAGCATATCGTTCACATAACGGGTTCGGTTTTTCGAACCGTGAAAACAGCATATTTGGTCGCATGGCTCAGTTGGTAGAGCATATCGTTCACATCGATGGGGTCACAGGTTCGAGTCCTGTTGCGACCACCAAGGACGCTTCGAAAGAAGCGTCCTTTCCTTTTATTCTCAACGAAGCATTGAGTCGCTCCGAGGCGATCATCATCGGCAAAAAAAGCCGGAAGGCTTCATTCTTCCGGCCGATTTTCGCATTTCTTATTGACCCATTTCCCAACTGACCTTTTCGCCGCCGGTGGTTATCTTCCTCCACTGTCCGCCAAGGTTGGCGTACAGGCCGTGGCTGTCGGCAAGCAGTCTTTCACAGGGAGCGTCGCCGAAAAGATAGCTTGCGTTGGGATTGCCGCCGTTGTTGCGGCAGACGAAGTTATCCCTCATGAACAGCGCGTCGTTTCCGTTAGGGGTGATCACAAAGGTGCCCACGCCGGGCGCGATGGGCGTTGAGGTATTGCCCTTGACGCACACGAGCACGCCGTCCTGCGTCCTGTACCACAGCTTGGAGCCGTTGTTTGCCATCAGGAAATAGCTCACGTTCTCGGCAAGCTTTTCCGGCTCGGTCTTGCCCGAAAGGTCGCGCCGTATGAGCGTGTGCTCACAGACGTAGCAGAGGGTGTTGTAATCGTCCGAAACTTGAGCGACAAGGCAGGGCTTGGGCTCAAGCGTTACGGATCCTTCCTTCGAGAAGCGCACAAGCTCGCCGCCCGCGAAAACCCTTCCCTCAAAGGATTTGTAGGGATAGGTGACCGCAAGGAACCTGCCCGCCTCACGCACGGTCTGCAGGCCCGAAACGGTGCAGACGGGGTAAAGCATGGAGCTTGCGTTCTTCACCTCGATGGGCTGTGCGCCGCCCATGCAGACCATGGTGATGCACACGCCGTCGCCCGCCAGACACGAGAAGGTCATCTCCTCATGCGTGCTGTTGAACGCTGCCGAGGCGTTGGCGCCGCCGGCGGGATTGTCTCTTATATAGATGGGATTGCCGCGTTTGTCGCAGTGGTAGAAGGCGTTCTCGGATTCGTTGAAGGCCCAGATATGCCTGGCGTTATTGGATACCGCAAGCGGATAGAGCTTGTCGGCAACGGTCGAGATCTTCTTGTCGCTGTAAAGATACATCATACTGTCGGTCTGCTTGCCGAAAACGACGGTCTTTCCGTCGGGCGAGACGGCGAAGCGATCCGAAACAAGGTCATTGCATATGCACACCGGCGCGTTGTCGGGCTCGCCGCAGTCAAAGCTCCACAGCAAGCCGTTCTCATCGCGGTAGATGAAATTGCTGCCGCTTACGGATATGGCAAAATCGGTGACATATCTTGCCGCAAGATACTGCTTGCCGCCCCTTAAACAGAAGAGCAGCTTGTCGCCCGTGAGTATGCCCGCGGTGGAGCCGTCAAGCGAGCACGTGGCCTTGGTGATGCCGTTGGCGTCGGGCTCGATCAGCTCGCCCCGGTAGACAACTACGGGGAGGTGAGCGATTCCGCCGTATTCGCTGCGCACGGTATAGCTGTTGCCGCCGGGCAGTATCTCGCCCTTGAGGGAAACGGCGATAACGATGGCAAGCACCGCCGCCGCTATGAGCAGCAGCACCGCCACAACGGCGATGAATTGCTTTTTGGCCTTGCTCGCGCGCTTCTTATCGGAGGCCTTGGCGGCGGCCGCAGCCGGCTGAGGAGCGGACTGCGCGTCATATGCGTTGGGCAGAGGCTCGGCAATGGCCGTTCCCGGATCGCCCGCGGCCTTATCCGGCCCGCCGGGAGGCGGGGAGGGGGGAAGGCCGATCCCGCAGCGCTTACAGTAAAGGGCGCCGTCCTTATTGTTCTTTCCGCAGTATGCGCATTTCATAATTACACCTCGTCAATTCAATTCTTCGTTCCTGAGTCCTTTTACGATGCTTGGGGCTTGCTGTCCGTTCATTATCTCGTTGAGCAAAGCCTTTATCTGCTCGGGCTTCAGCACCTTGCCCGATGAAACGAGCCTGCCGTCGACTATCAGCGATGGAGTCGCCATGACGCCGAGCCGTGCGATCACCGCAAGGTCGGATATGCACTCAAGCTCGCTTTCAAGCCCCAGCTCCTTCACTGCGGCTTTGGTGTTCTCGCGCATCGCGCTGCAGTGCGAGCAGCCTGTGGCGCATAGCTTGATGCGCGCTCCGCCGACCGCCTCGGGCAGCAGGGGGCGCTCCTTCATCCTGCGTTTCTGCTTCATTTCCAGTATCTTTATAACAGCCATTTTCACTCCTTTACAGGGTCAAAAACCCCGAAATGATCCTTGCCTCGTGCTCGTGCCCCAAAAGGCCCTCGCTTATGGCCTCCCAAAGCAGCCACAGCGCCACGAGAAGTATTATTATACCCAAAACGATCCTTATGATCTTGCCGATCCGCTCGTATTTGGGGCTTTCGGTGATGCGCTGCACAAGCCCCACCGAGGTGCCGGCGACGACTGAAAGTATCGCGTGCCCAAGCGAGAACAGGAGCAGCAGCACTATGCCGAACAGTATCCTGCCGCTGTCGATCACGATGGCGAGCAGGGCAACTATCATGGGCGTTGCGCAGTGGGCGGCGAATATGCCCGCAAGCAGGCCCGCGAGGAACGCGCCCCAGTTGCCCTTCAGCCTTCTTCCCGCAAGCGCGGAGCCGGAGGGGATCAGGTCGATCACGCCCCACATCTGCAGCGCCATGAGTATGAGCAGCAGAGCGAGTATCAGGTGCATCCACACCTCCGCCTTTTCAAGCAGCAGCCCCGCGAGCGAGGCAACCACGCCAAGCGCGATGAACGTGATCGATGAGCCGGCCGCAAAGAGCAGCGACAGGGCGAATGCGCGCCTGCCCTTTGTCTCGCCGCCGCCAACGCAGCCTATCACAAGGGGCACGGTGGAAAGGGAGCAGGGCATAAGCGAGGTGAGTATGCCGCCGAAAAAGGCCAGCAGCGGCGCCAGCCACATGTTGCCGCTGAGCGCGGCGGAAACGTTGTTAAGCAGTTCTTCCATAGTTACATTCCGATATGCTGAAATTATCTCATCTATCATAATAATACAGTTCGGACGGAAATGCAAACCTTTTTTCGTTGCAAACGCGCTTTTATGTGGTATAATCTTCTAAAGCGGCAAAGCGGCGGGGCTAAACGGCGTCCCGCGCGGGAACGGGAAGTGAGAGCGATACGTGAGTGAAATAAGCAGGATAACTGAATTGCTCGAAGCAAGGGCGATCCCATACGCCCTGCTTCGTCATGCCCCGGCGTCAACGATGGAGCTCTGCGAAGGCATCGGAGCGGAGCTCGGCGCGCGTCACTGCAAGAATCTGTTCCTTTCAAACAAGCACGGCACGCACTTCTTTCTTTTTTTAATGGATCCCGACAAGCCCTACCGCACGTCGGTGGTAAGCAGGCTCCTGGGCTCCACGCGCCTTAGCTTCGGCAGCGACGAGCAGCTGGGATCCGTGCTCGGGGCAAGGCGGGGCTCCGTTTCGATAATGGCGCTGACGGGTCAAAAGGCGCGCAGGGCATACGACGAAGGAATGCTGCATATAGCGATCGATTCATCGCTCCTTAAAAACGAGCGCATCTGCGTGCATCCCAACGACGATACCGCCACGCTCGTCCTGCGCACGCAGGATCTGCTCGGGTTCGTCTCGGGAATGGGGTATGAGTATTCCGTGATCGAAACGTGATTTGGTATTGCACGCGCGTGCGGGATATAGTATAATAAGATGATCAAGCGAAATCCAAGGAGGTATCCCAATGGAAGAAGACAGATGCACATTATTCTCGTTCATGACGGGGAACGTGTTCGCCGCCGTGCTGCATATACTCTGCGGGCTTTCGGGCTGGTGCTGTCTGGTGTTCCCGCTGCTCTCGGTGATACTCTTCCTTGTTGAAAAGAACGGCAGGGCAAGGGTCGCCTGCCTGCACACCATAGTCGTTTGCGTTGTGTGCGACGTATTGGCGTTCGTGCCGGTCGTGCTCTGGCTGATAATCCGCGCCATCACTCACTGCGAGGGCGTGTTCTACGTGTTCTGCACGGTGATGTTCGCCGCCGTGATGCTTATACTTTGGTTCGCACTGCTCGCGATACAGATCACCTGCGCGGTCAAATCATTGAAGGGCGAGCCCGTTGAGGTGCCCTTCATCACCGCCTGGGTAGCTAAATTGGCGGCAAAGGTGCAGTAATGAGGCTCACAAATGATGCGGGGCGCTTGTGATGAGCGCCTCTTTTATTATATTATCATAAACCTATCTTGCCCTTGCATTCATCAATCTCTTGTGGTAAAATAGTATGACTAAGGCTATAACTTGGGGGAACTGTTTTGGCAAAGGATAAGGAAACGAAAAAGAGGCGCATCGGGATCATAATAACACTCATAGTCAACCTGATCATAGTTGGCTATATTGCCATATCCGAATTCAGCAAGAACGATCCCGAAGCACATAAGGTCTCCATTTCCGATATCAACCTCATCTATCTCTTTTGCGGTATAACCTGCTTCGGCGTTGCAGTGCTGGCGGATTATTTAAAGTACCGCCGCATGCTCATGATGGCCGAGGGCCGGTTTGACCGCAAATCCTCGCTTGAGGTCGCCCTTCTCGGCAAGTATTATGACAACGTCACCCCATTCGGCGCGGGCGGTCAGCCCTTCCAGATCGTCTACCTCAAAAAGAGGGGCTATTCCTCGGGCACGAGCGCCGCGGCTCCCGCAATGGGCTTCCTCACTCAGCAAATAGCTTTCGTTATAGCGGGCGCTGTGGTGTTCATATCCAACCGCAGCGTTATGCAGAGCGTGCCCCTGCTCAATTACACCGCTTACGTCGGCCTGCTGATGTACCTGCTGTTGCCGCTTGCGCTTCTGTCGTTTGCGATAATCCCCAAGCCGTTCAAGTCGGCGGTAAGGGGCGTCGTCAAGTTCCTCGGCAAGCTGCACATAGTGAAGGACGTTGAAGCCACCTGCGAAAAATGGTTCGCCGGCATCGATGAATACGTACGCTGCGTAAGGCTCTTTGCCAAGCATCCCATGGTCATGATAAAGCTGATGTTCTGCTCGCTGCTCTATCAGGCCGCGATACTCTCGATCCCCTTCTTCATGCTCAGGGCCTTCGGCGGCACGGGCGACTGGTGGACGATATTCTCGCTCGTCGTCTATATCTATGCCGCCATCACGATAATCCCCACCCCCGGCAACGCCGGCGCGGCGGAGGGCTCGTTCTATGCGGTGTTCGCCTCGCTCGAGGGCAATATGCTCTTCTGGGCGATGATAGGCTGGCGTCTGCTCGTCTATTATTCCTGGCTGATCTGCGGCATCATCATAATCGCGCGCGACGCGGTCTCGCACAAGGTCAACAGGTCAAAGCTGCCTCCCAGGGAGGGACCGCTCAAGGTCGCGTTATTTACCGACCTGTTCTATCCCGCCGTTGACGGAGTGGTGCGCACGGTGGACGCCTATGCGCGGCATCTCAACGCGCAGGGGCATGAGGCCTACGTGGTCTATCCCAAGCAGAGCAAGGAGCCGGTCAGCGTGTCTTACAGGACTTATCAGACAGGCGCTGTAAGGATACCCGGCTTCTCGTTCGCCATTCCCACGGGCAAAATGACCAAGGAGCTCAAGGAGCTGTTTAAAAACGATCCGCCCGATATCATCCATGCCCATTCGCCTTTCTCCAACGGGCGTCTTGCCGCGCGGTTGGGCCGCAAATACCATATCCCGGTCGTTGGCACCTTCCACAGCAAGTATTATGACGACGCGCTCAACGTCACCCACAGCCGCCTGCTGTCCAAGCTGATGGTGGATTACGTGGTGAATTTCTTCGTCCGCGCGGATCTCGTATGGGCCTGCAGCCGCAAGACGGCGGAAACGCTGAGAGGCTATGGCTACAACGGCGAGATATACGTCATGGAAAACGGCATCGAAACGTCCGAGATACCCGATGATATCCCCGGGCTTTCGCTCGAGGCCAATAACGAATTCGGCATTCCCCATGGCAGGAAGATGCTCCTGTTCGTGGGCCAGCTCATATGGCAGAAGGATCTGAGGCTCATCCTCGACACGCTCAAGCTGCTCGTGGAAAAGGATCCCTCGTATTACCTCGTCATCGCGGGCGAGGGCTATAACGGCGATGCGATACGCGCCTATGCCGAAAAGAAGGGCATAAGGGACAATACCCGCTTCGTCGGCAAGGTGATAAGGCGCGATCTGCTCTTCGGCCTTTACGAGAGCTCCGACATATTCTTCTTCCCCTCGCTTTATGACAACGCGCCCCTCGTCCTGCGAGAAGCGGCGGCGGCAAGCCTGCCCTCACTTTTGACCGAGGGCTCGAATTCGGCCGAAATAGTCGAGGACGGCGTCAACGGCTATACCGCCGCACACAACGCCGAGGCCATGGCTGCACGTATCGAGGAGGCCTTCGCTTCCGGGCGCATACGCGAGGTGGGCAGGAAGGCAATGGAAACCATCCCCATCGGCTGGGATGAGATAATCGCAAGGGCTGTGCTTGCTTACAGGACCGGTTCCGAGGAGGGGCATATCGAAATGCTGCGGAACGTGTTCAGCGAGGAAGCCGAGCCCGACATAGTTTACTGAAAGGACAAATTATTAACGGAATGAAAAAGATTTTTGCCGCGTTGACCGCGATACTCATGATTTTCGCCGCAGTCGCCTGCGGAAAGAACGGGGGAGAGATCGTCGACGTCGAAGTGAACGTCCCCACCGCCGATCAGACAACGGCGCCCGAGCAGACTCAGGCTCCCGCGGATACCGACGCTCCGCAGGATACGCTCGCTCCCGAGCAGACCCAGGCTCCGGCCGAAACCGCCGCGCCGGTCGATCCCAACCTCACGCCCGAGCCCACCGCGGTGCCCCCGCTGCCCGAAGGCCAGGTGCTCTGGCTCAACACTATGCCGCTCGATCTTTACGGCGTGCCCGCCTCCGAAGCCGAAGCGTGGTTCTCCGACGCCGTGTTCGTGGGCGATTCGATCATGCTCGGCTGGAAGAATTTCAATAACGCAATGCTCGGCACCAACCCCGATTTCTTCGGGCAGACCCGCTTCCTCTGCGAGGGCAGCTACGGTGCGGGCCACGCGCTCGAGCCCGTATCCGACAAGAGCCTGCATCCCCTTTACAGGGGCGAGCAGCACCTCCTGTGGGATTCGATACAGATGATGGGCGCAAAGAAAGCCTTCATCTGCTTCGGTCTCAATGACGTTGCGATCTACGGCGTCGACGGCACCGCGGAAAACTTCCGCAAGCTCTGCGATAAAATAATCGAAAACTCTCCCGACGTCAAGATCTACATTATCAGCTCCATGTATCTGATCGACGATTCCAATATGAAGGCGCTCACCAACAAGAACCTGCGCGCGCTCAACGACAAGCTCCGTGCGCTCTGCGCCGAAAAGGGCTATGGCTTCGTCGATATCGGCAGTCACCTCGTCGGCGAGGACGGTTATCTCAAAGCCGAATACTGCAGCGACAATTACGTCCATCAGACCAACGCAGCGTATAAGGTATGGGCGGATATCCTCCGCAGCCTTGCCGCGCACAACATCAAATGGGGATATTAAAGGCTTCGGCTTTTCCAACAGTCTTACATCAAGAAAGGATAATTAAAATGAAAAAGTTTACCGCAATCGCAATAGCAGTTCTCTGCATAGCCTTCGTGCTCGTTTCCGCCGCCTGCGGCGGCAATGACGGCCCCAAGGAAGTCACCAAATCCGCGGAAGCCATCTACGCGCTCGTTTCCGCCGCCGGCAAATTCGGCGGTATGACCGCCGTGCCCGCCCGCGATATGGAAGACGTTTACGGCGTGGATCCCTCCAAGATCGCCGAATCCGCCTGGTACATGTCCGAAAATCCCTCCCTTAATGCCGACGAGGCCGGCATTTTCAAGGTAAACGACGCGGCTTATGCCGATACCCTCGCCGGTCTGCTCAGGGACAGGATCGCCCGTCAGCTCCAGGTGGCCGAGACCTACAGCCCCGATGAAGCCGCAAAGCTCAAGGCCGCTCAGGTCGTGACCGCGGGCGATTGGGTGTATTACTGCGTCGGCGCGGAGAATGCCGCCATGATGGAAGTCCTCAGGGCTGAGATCGGCTGATGATATTCTCGAGCTTACTTTTCCTATCGATATTTCTTGTTGCGGTACTGGCTCTGTATTACATAATACCGAACCGGACTTACCGCAACATAGTTTTGTGCATCGCAAGTCTCTTCTTCTACGCCTGGGGCGAACCGGTATGCGTCATATTGATGATATTCTCGATATTGATGAACTATACCGCCGGCCTTGTAATGGGCCGCTGCCGCAGGCGGGGGAGCAAGGGCGGAGCGAGGGCCGCGCTCATCATTGCGGTGTTTTTCAACCTGCTTATGCTGGGCGTGTTCAAATACACTCCGCTTGTTTTCGACACTCTCAAGAGCTTCATCCCCTCGCTGCAGAACACGCCTGCGCCCATCGCCAAGGACATACTCTATAAATCCCTCGGCGGTCTGATACCCGCGCTCAAGAACTTCAGGGTCGGCACGGAGAATATGCTTCCGATAGGCATATCCTTCTATACCTTCCAGGCCATGAGCTACGTCATAGACGTCTATCGGGGCGACACGCGCGTGCAGAAGAACCCCATGCTTTTCGGCACCTACGTGGCGCTGTTCCCGCAGCTCATCGCGGGCCCCATAGTGCGCTATAAGGATATCGAGGATCAGCTCATGGGCAGGCGCGAAAGCGTCACCCAGTTCGCCTCGGGCGTAAAGCTCTTCACGGTCGGCCTTGCCAAAAAGATACTCATCGCCAATCAGGTGGCGCTTTTATGGAACGGCCTGCGCGGTGATTTCACCTCTAACGGCGCCATCGCGTCATGGGTGGGCATGATCGCTTACACCATGCAGATCTATTTTGACTTCTCAGGCTATTCCGATATGGCGATAGGCCTCGGGCGCATGTTCGGATTTGAGTTCCTCAAGAACTTCGATTATCCCTACATAAGCAAGAGCGCGACCGAGTTTTGGCGCAGATGGCATATCTCCCTTGGCGTATGGTTCCGCGATTACGTCTATATCCCCCTCGGCGGCAACCGCAAGGGCCTGCCAAGGCAGATACTCAACCTCTCGATCGTTTGGGCGCTCACCGGCCTTTGGCACGGCGCAAGCTGGAACTTCGTGCTGTGGGGCCTCTGGCACGGCTTCTTCGTCGTTATGGAGAAGCTTTTCCTGGGCAAATGGCTCAAGAAATGGCCGGGCTTCCTGCGCAGCCTTTACGCGTTCTTCATCGCGGCCTTCGGTTGGATGCTGTTCGATTTCACCGATCTTCCGCAGCTGTTCGGCTTTATCGGCTCCATGTTCGGCGCGGGCTCCGGCGGGCTCGTTTCGCATGACGCTCTCACGCTCATACTCTCGTTCCTGCCACTGCTGATCGCAGCATGCGTCGCCTCCACACCGCTGTTTGCGAACCTGCGCCATAAGCTCGACGGCAAAAAATGGGCCGAATGGCTCGATATCGGCCTTGTGCTCATCGCGCTGGTATTCTGCCTTGCGTCGCTCGTCGCAAGCGGGTATAACCCGTTCATCTATTTCAGATTCTGAATCTCAAATGCATAATATGCTTTCCGGGCAATATCAAGGGCTTGCTTCCTGCCTTCGGCAGAAGATAAGCCCTTTTGCTTTGCCCTGATACAAGGATCGCCTTAGCGTTCGGGGTTTCCGATCGGCGCTTCCGTGAACCGATCCGGAGGACATTTTTCGTCAAATTATCTGCCTTATATTGATTTTGACGACGGTTTTTTATATAATAATCGAAAATATCCGAAAGGTAATGAACTGTATGAAAAAAATGCTTGCCCTGCTGCTGACTGCGATCATGCTGTCAGCTTTGATCATGTCAGCCGCTTGCACACCCGTTGAAGAAAAGCCCGACAACACGCCGCAGCCGACCGAAGCGGGAGCGCAGACGGATGAACCCGCCGGCCCCACTGCGGAGCCGACCGAGCCGATAACGGAACCCGTCGCAGATTACAGCGAAAGCTGGCGCGAACGTCCGATCCCCGAAGTATTTGATCTGCGCAGCGTCGATACCGACGGCGACGGCGAGGGTGACCGCTGCTTTGTGCCCCCTGTCAGGAACCAGCGCCCGTTCGGAAGCTGCTGGGGCTTCGCGGCGACCGGAGCCGCCGAGATCAGCATTCTCGGTTCGATACTGAAGCACGATCCGGACGCATGGAAGACGATCAATCTTTCCGAAAAGCAAATGATATTCTTCTCCCATACGCCGCTTTCCGATCCTTCCAACCCGCAGAACGGAGAAGGCTTGATCCCCGCGGGAATGGACGCGCAGAGCCTTTACGGAACGGGCGGTCAGCCCTTCCTTGCCGCGGCGACCTATGCGCAGGGCATCGGTCCTTCCAACGAGGTGTCGGATGAATACGGCGATCTGTTTGCATATCACGGAAACGAAAAGACCACCGTCAGGCATTATTTTGACGGGGCCTTCAACAATTCCTGCTACAGCGACGCCGACGACTGGACGATCCCCGAGGAGTACCGTTTTGCAAGGGACTATTATCTGGAGGAATCAATTCTTCTGCCCTCCCCGGCAAAGACCGACTCGCTCGCGGTCTATGATTATCATCCGGAATACAATGAACTGATCAAGGAACAGCTTCTCGAGAAGCGCGGCGTCAGCATCGGATTCTTTGCGGACGTGTCCCGCCCGGATCAGTCGCTCGATGAAGTCGGCATATTTCTCAATAACCGTACCTGGTCGCATTATACCTGGGACGACAACAGGATAGCGAATCATGCGGTCGTGATCATCGGCTGGGACGATAACTATCCTAAGGAGAACTTCCTTGAAGGGCATCAGCCGCCCGATAACGGCGCGTGGCTCGTGCGTAACAGCTGGGGCTCCGCCGAAAGCGTATTCCCCGATCATTCCGACGGCGATTGGGGCATCGAAGTACAGAAGACCGATGAAAACGGTGAACCCGTGTTCGATGAAAACGGCGAGCCGGTCATGGTGCATTCCGGGTATTTCTGGCTTTCCTACTTCGATATGTCCATCGTCAATCCGGAATCCTTCGTATTTACGGATTCCTTCGCGCCCGAATACGTTGATCAGCATGATTATCTGCAGATCTCCGAAGTCATTTGCAAGACTTCTCCGGAGATCACGCGCATGGCGAACGTGTTCACAGCGCAGCATTCCCAGATACTGACCGATATCTCCTGCATGACTTCGGGTCTCAACACCTCGGTGGAATACGAGATCTACTTGCTCGGCAAGGAGTTCACGACCCCGGACGAGGGCCTGCTTGCCGCAAGCGGAAATGCGTCGTTTGCTTACGGCGGCTATCACAAGATCGCGCTTGACGAAGGCGTTGTGATCCAGAAGGGGCAGCCGTACTCGATCATCCTGACCGTAACGCAGGCTGACGGAACGTTCGCGTATAACGAATCGGTCGCCTATCATATGGGAAGCATAATCAATACCCGCGCGGTTATCAATCCAAAGGAAAGCTTCCTGTATCGGAACGGCGGTTGGGAGGATTATAAGACTGCGTCCGAGGCGGACAAGCTGATAACGATGATGTTATACGGCGGCGTCGATATCTGGTATGACAATTTCCCCATCAAGGGCTACAGCAACCGCATCACCGGAGACGTTTCGATGACGTTCGGCATAACGAACAAAATCATGACGTTGGTCGAAGGCTATGAAACGACAAAGGTATCGCTGCAGTTCGAAGGGCCCGAGTTCGTGCCTGTCGGCAGCCCGGAGATCGAGTGGAAGCTTATAAACGGATCCGATGCGCTTGCGGATCTCGTCCTGCAGAAGGACGGCACACAGGTAAAGCTGACCGCAAAGAAAGCGGGCACCGTATATCTCTCGGCGCATGCTAAGGGTCAGGATTCGCTCGGAACGGCGATCATACAGCTGGAGATCCTTCCGGCAGTGCCCGCGTCCGCTATGACGCTGAGCGCTATTAACGTGTATACCGGCGAACCTATCACACCGGCATTCTCCGTACGCACGTCGGAGAATATCGAATTGACCGAAGGCGTGCATTACACCGTCGAATACTTCAACAATATCCTCTGCGGCACCGGCGAGGCGGTGTTCACGGCGATCATGAACAGCCCCGACTATCCCGTTCCCGCACCGGTCAGGTCGACATTTGTGATCGTTCCGCCGAAAGCGGAGATCACCGAGGCCGAGGGCTCCGATAATTCGATACGGCTTGCGTTTGCGGATCTCTGGTCTATCGGCGTCGATGGCTATGAAGTCGAATACCTCAAGGTCGGAAGCGTCGACTGGATCACGGAACAGGTCGGCGAAGGCGCGGTCGAGCATACTATCACAGGTCTTGACGGCGGCGTTTCCTATGAGGTGCGCATCCGCGCGTACGCTAAGGCGATGACGATAGTGCAGATCGAAATGGACCAATACGGCGAATACAGCGACACGATGACGGTCGCCGTACCGTAACGACAGGCGCCGAAATCCAGCGGAAATCATTCAAACGGGGCTGCCGCAAATGCGAACGATCGCAGGCGGCAGCCTCTTTCGTTTTATCGGATCTTCAGGGGATCGGACCATTTGGCGCGTTTTCGGCAGACGACGCATTCTATCCCGCTAACAGGCTGCTTTGGGAAAACAAAGAGCCGCGCCTTATGACATTATCGCTTTTTTCTTGTATATGCCTGCAAAAATCCAAATAAATAAGCAAAAGCATACGGACGATGATAAGTATTGAATATTCTGTCCGCATCTGATATAATTATGAAGGAGGTGTTGAATATGAAAAGATACGCATTTTTGATTACGCTGATA
>JAFXZJ010000049.1 GCA_017541305.1 Clostridia bacterium
GCTTTGCCGGTCTCGTTATGACCGACTGGGGAACCGAAAGCACCAAGGCCTATGATTACCATGCCGGAAACGATCTGGTCATGGGAGGCTATGACACCGATATTTTGATGGCGGCGCTAAAAGGGACAGCCCCCGAATTCGGCGACGACGGTTATGTCCGTACGGTCGAGAAGAAAGTTTTCGGAGGTTTCATCAAGCAGAAGATGGAATTCTGGAACTGCTTCCTTCCGGATGCAAATGGAGTTGATACGGTGTCGGTCACTGTTGCCGCAGAGAAACCCCTGAACGACCAGGTGGCTGAGTACGAGGCAAAAGGACTGGCTGATATCATAGAAAACAAGGATGGAACCAGGACGATCACCTATCACGGTACAAACCGCGGACAGTATCTTAAACGCAGTGACCTGCAGATTTGTGCCTGCCGTGTATTACAACAGCTGGCTGATGCTGAATAAGGAATAATTACAAACTGCTTCCTCGCTTTAAGGGACAAGCTTCCAGAGTTCATCCCTGCAAAGGAATCCGGCGCAGTAGGAATCCCTGCGATACTTGCGGAGGATGGAGCTGTCACCCTGGATTGGGAAGGCTGGCTTGCCGAGTGCGGTCTGCCGGTCGTCTACAAGGAAAAAGGACCTGTCTGCAGCATCAATGGTAAAGGCTGCTGAAGAATTAGATTAGCGTCATGGAAAGAAGGGGAAACCGGTTACGCATATTCGTCCGGTCTCCCTTTTCATAACATTTAAACGATCTCTACGAATCACAAAAAAGCTATATGCAATATGCAAAATTCGACTTTGGTTCACTTTTTACGTTCAAATACGGGCGGTTTTGACGATAATGGAACAAAGCGTGCGTCCAAAAAACAGAGTACTGCATTAGCTTTTTGCTGACAATGCTGACGACATTTGAAAACATGGCATTCCGTTCACCAAGGGGAGATTACTACAAATTTACTACACTGTTTTTTGGAAAATATTGATATGAACTTAACGTTTTCTCCTTCGATTGGAAATAGACTTCTGAAAAAGCTATACGTTTCTTAGTTTTTTTGAGATGATATCATCTAATCCATACTGTATTGGAACGCATTTTTCAGTGCTCCTAAGCGAAAGGTCGCGCGTTCGAATCGCGCCGGGGAGGCCAAAGGAACAGCCCCGCCCAATGGTGGGGCTATTCCTTTGGCCGTCTTTCAAGCAATCCGATGAATCGCGCCGGGGTTCGGAGCCGGTCGCCAACGGCGATTCGGACCATCCGGTGAATGGTCCGAAAGGCGGAGAACGGGCGGCCTTGTGAACGAAGTGAACAGCCCGCCCCGGGAAAGCAGCCGGTCGCCTAGCGCCACGCAGTGCGCAGGCGATTTTGACCATCCGGTGAATGGTCCGAAAGGCGGAGAACGGGCGGCCTTGTGAACGAAGTGAACAGCCCGCCCCGGGAAAGCCGTAAAAAGTCCTTGCAAATCGAGGACTTTCTTTTTTGCGTTTTTGTATTTGCCGTTAATATCAACACCCTGAACAATTATGCTCAGGGTGCCGATTTTTGACTGTTACTCTTTTTCGAACACGCTCTGCGATACTTCATTCCGAAGCATTGTTTATTCAGCAGGGATACAGTGCACCTTGCTCCAATCGGCGTCACAGGGGGAATGCGGCTCGGGTTCGTTTCCGGGCATGCCGAGGGCTAGTATGCCGACGATGCGGTAGTCATCGGACGCCGAAATCAGCCCGCGGACGCAGCCTTCCGCGTCGGAGCCGGAGCTCGATCCGCGAAGCCGTATCTGGCACCAGCAGCTGCCGACGCCCAGATCCGCCGCCATAAGCTGCATGTATGAGAGCGCGATGGAAGAATCCTCTATCCATGTATCCGCCTTGTCGCTGTCGCCCGCAACGACGACCGCCGCGGCGCAGTCTTTAAGCATCGCGCCGCCTGCCGGCTTGATCTCGGAGAGGCTTTCGAGCATGGCTTTATCCCCGATCACGTAGAATTCGCACGGCTTCCTGTTCCTGCTCGTGGGCGCAAGAAGCCCAGCTTCAATGATCTTGCGGAGCTTCTCCTCCGGGATCTCCTCCGCGGTATAGCTCCTCACGCTTCGTCTTTTCAAAATAACGTCGTACAGCTCCATTTGCCGCCTCCTTTATTTGTCAAATAAAACGCTCTCGACCGTTTTCCCCAGCACGCGTGTCTTCTCGGGATCGAGCTGCACGGCCTCCGCGTCAACGTTCTCTTCCGCCGTGGGCGTTCCGCCCTCGTCGCTGAACTTCGGATCAAAATCAAATCCGCGGCAGGGCAGGTCCTCGATCACTCGGGAATCGCAGAGCAGGGCTGCAAGTGCCGCCGCGCAGAGCCAGCTTCCGTAGGGCGAGGCATGCGCTCCGTCCTTCCAATAAAGGTCTATATCGGGGCGCTCAGCCTGCACCTTTGAGAACAGATCGCCGATCGGAGCAAGCAGCGCGCCGGTCTCCCCGGAAAGCGCACGGTAGAAGCGGCTCATTGTTACCGCCATTTCAGGCTCCGCCCGCTTTGCCCAGGTCGCAAACAGCACCGGCTTCGCTCCGGCTTTCCGGCATAGCTGTATTATCGGTTCGACAGCCGCGCGCGTTTCCTCCTCGCCCGGGAAGGGATGCGCCTGCTGCTGAAGCACGCAGTAATCGACCCCACCGTGAAGCAGTGCGAACCGCAGCGAGAAGTATTCCTTTCTGTGCCACGCAAGCGGCCTGCCCGAGAAGGCAAGCATCGTTACCTCCGGTTTTTCGCCGGTCAGCCTTTCGCACATTCGCGCAAAAAGCTCCGGCATGTCGTTGAAATACGTGTGACTGTTGCCTACGAATAATACTCTCATACCTGCCTCCGTTGCTCCTTCACTTATCGTCGGGCTTTTCGGGCTCAAGCAAAATGCTTAATGAGCGCCGGTACTTCTCTATGCGCGTCATATCATCGTCGGTAATGATATCCAATCTGCTCAAGTCGCTGTTGTGTTTCAGATCGGCGATCTTTACCGCACGAGCAACAGGGTTGCTTTTGATCGAAGATACGTAATCGAAATAGCCGACCGATTTATCATGCGTAAGCAGCGAAAGCGCATCGGTGACCGCCTGCGGGAATCCCATGTCGATCAAGTCCTTTATCGAATAGTCAGTATCCTCCACCACATCGTGCAGCAGCGCGACCGTGGTCGTTACCTCATCCTGCATCTGCACCGCTACATGGAACGGATGGAAAACATACGGCAGACCGGATTTGTCGACCTGTTCCTTGTGAGCCTCGAAGCAAAGCTTCATTGCCTTTTTTGTCATATTGGTATAGATCATCCATTTACCCCATTCAACATATTGCTGTATGCTCAGCAGTGTCCCTGCCTTTTAGCATGCCTTTGATACTATGCTATACAATCACTTCCAGCCTGCTGCCGCCGGACTTTTCCTTGGTTACGACTATTTGCTTGTCAATGCGTTCTTTGAGCTCGTTCACATGAGAGATAATGCCAACGAGCTTGTTTGACTCGGCCAGGCCCAAAAGCGCTTTCATTGCCTGATCGAGCGATTCATCGTCCAGAGAGCCGAAGCCCTCGTCAACAAACATGGTGTCGAGCCGTATGCCGCCCGCGGAGGACTGTATCTCGTCCGAAAGGCCAAGAGCAAGCGAGAGCGCCGCCTTGAAGGATTCGCCGCCCGAGAGCGACTTTACGCTGCGCTCGCTGCCGTTGTAATGATCGATGACGTTCAGCTCAAGGCCGCTCTTGGCCCTGTTGTCATCGGCGGTCCTGCTGCGCACAAGCTCAAACTGCCCCTCCGACATTATCATGAACCTCGTGTTGGCACGGGCGATGATCCTGTCAAAAAACGTCATCTGAACGAAGGTCTCGAGCATAATCCTTTCCTTGCCGGAGATCGCTCCGTTTGCCGTGTTGGAAAGCGCGCGCACCCATGAGAATCTTTTTTCGAGCGCATCGAGCTTCTCGGCATTGGCAGTGATGTTTTCAAGCACGGTCTTGTTTGCGGTGAGACGCGCTGCAACCGCGGTCTGCTTTTCCTGCACCGATGTTTTCTGTGCAGCCAGCTTATCCCTGTCCGCAGTAAGCTTGTCCCCATCGAGCTTTTCAGAAGCGTCAAGCTGCTTTTTTAACCCCGCTATCTTGCCCTTGGTTGCTGTCACAGCACTTTCGGCATCGTTGTACAAAGCTTCTGCTGCCTTGATCGCATCAAGTATTGACTGTTTCTCCTCCGTGAGCCTGTCCCGCTCGGCCTCGGCATCCTTTTTTGTGAGGAAAGAGAGCTTTTCGGCGTATTGCTTGAGAGCCGCCTCAAGCCCCTTAAGCTGCTCGCGATATGCGGCAAGCTCTGTCTCGTTGTTGGAGATCACCGACTCGAGGTCGGATTTCTCCTGTTCCTCTTCCGGAATGGTTTCCGCAAGCTCAGCGCGGCGAGCGATCTTTTTATCCTCCTCGGCTATCGCCTCTGAAACGGCGGATTTGGATTCCGCGACGGAAGCCAAAGCGTCGGCGGCGCCGTTTTCTATGGCGTCGGGATCTTCGGTTTCGAGCAACTCGAGACCTTTCTTCTTAAGCTCATCGAACTTGGATTTCATGCTACCACTAAGCTTGCTCGCTTCCACCGAAGCGTTCTCGGTGGCTCTTTGAGCATCTTCAGCCTTCTTTTTGGCTTTGTCAAGCGCGGCTTTTGTTGGAGCGCCGGCGGAAAGCACCGCCGGGGCCGGATGCGTTGTGGAACCGCAGACGGGGCAAGGCCGGCCGTCAACAAGCTCGCTTGCCAGCAGACCCGCCTGCTCATCAAGGTACGCTCTGTTAAGACGGTCATAGGCATCCTTTTCCTTTTCGGAAGCGTCCCGTTTTTCCATATAGCGCTCCTGAGCTTCTTTCGTATCGGTTTCAAGCTCCCGATACTCGCTTAACAGAACGACCAGCGAATTGATCGCTTTTTCTCTTTCCTTGATCCTGTCGAGCTCCCTGTGCAGTTTTTCCCTGTCTGCGCCGGCGTTTTCCAGCGATTTGCTTTCGGCAAGCATATCCTTGAGCTCTTCGGCCGCCGCTTCCAAAGCATCGCGCTTCCGTTCAATAGTGTCTTTTGCATTCCCGATCAGGAGCCTTAAGTTTGCCGCCTCGGCCTCCTTTGCGTCACGATCGTCATAATCAGAGAAACGCTCGGTGATAGCAGCAGCGGAAGAGGCGAGTGTCTCCGCCTCACCCTGCCTGCCGAGGGCCTTTTCATACTCTGCCTTCAGCGCTGCGGCCCGTGCTTTTTCGTTCTCCAAGTCGGCTTTGTCTTTTTCAAGCGAAGCTTCGAGCTTGGAATACTCTTCCGCCTTGCCTATCAGATTATTGAGCGCTTCGATCCTTTCCTCAAGCTTGGCAACGGTATTCCCATATTCTTTTTCTGAAGCTTTATCGGTTTCGATAAGCCTTGAAACAAGCTCTATCCGTTCAGCCGCGGGCATCTCGCCGTTTTTTGCCCTGCGAACCTCTATGGAAACGGGGCTGTCCTCATCGCAGATAATTCCGCTCACGTACTGATCGGTGCTTTGCCTCAGCATTTTGCATTCATCTTCCAGTTCCTTGGCGGCCTTCTTCAGCTCGTCCTGAAGATAAGAGTATCGATTGGTTTTGAATATCTCGCGGAATATCTTTTGCCGCTCGGTCGTATCCGCAAGCAGCAGCTTTTTGAATTCGCCCTGGGCAAGCATCGCGATCTGCGAAAAACGCTCGTATTCAACGCCGACTATCTCCTTGATCGCCGTGTCGACCTCCGCTGTCTTCGTCAGCACTCTGCCGTCGGGATAATGCAGCTCGGCGGAGGGCTTTTCCGTCGTGGTGCCCGTGCCGCGCTTTGCCGCGCGCTCGTATTCGGGATTGCGCCTTGCGGTATAGACCTTGCCGCCGTTTTCAAACTTCAGCTCGACGTAGGTGGGCGTATCGAGCGAGGCGTATTTTGAGCGGAGCATGCTGCTGTCGCGCGCGTCGCCGCTCGCCCTTCCGAACAGGGCGTAGGTTATCGCGTCGAATATGGTGGTCTTGCCCGCGCCGGTCACGCCGGTAATGAGATATAGCCCGCTGGTTCCAAACTTTTCAAAGTCGACAACGGTCTTGTCCGCATACGTGATGAATGCCGAAAACTCAAGCCTTAACGGTCTCATAACTCTTCCTCCCAAATGCGCTCAATAAGCTCCTTCATGAATGCCGTCTGCTCCCCGCTCATCGGCTGCCCGTTCTGCTTTTCGTAAAGCTCGCCGAAGATATCGAGGGGAGACTTGTGCTCGGCGTCCTCCAACTCCTCAATTTCCGTTTTCGCGCGGGTGCGCTTGTTGTCATATGCGACGTTCATTATGTTCGGATAGATCGCCCGGAGCTTGCCCATCACGTCGGGGATATCCTCCTCGTCGGTCAATGTGATGCGAACGTAGTCGTCGGTCGCCGTTCCTTCGTAATTCTCCTTCAGCGTGAGCTCCCAATAACTGCCGCGCAGCTCGCGCATATCGTGCAGGGGAACGAGTGGAACAGTGTGTACGGTCAGTTCTCCCTTTGCGCCGATATCGACGACTGTCACGGATTTAACGTGGCCCGCCTCCGAGAACGAATACTTGAGCGGAGTGCCGCAGTACCTCACGCGCTCGGAGCCGATGTTCTGCGGGCCGTGGATGTGACCGAGAGCGACGTAATCGAAACCGTCGAACAGCGCCGCGTCGATGTTGTCCGCGCCGCCGACGGAGATCTCCTCGGACTCGGAGCGCATCGCGCCGGTGACAAACTGGTGAGTTATCAATACGTTTCGTTCCGAAGGATCGATCTCCATCTTCTCAACAGTAACGCGCACAGCATCGTTGTAAGAATCGATCTGCTCGTCAGGGAATTTGGAACGCACGTGCACCGGCTTTATGTACGGAAGCATGTAGAAACAGATCTTGCCGTGCTCGTCGGGAAGCTCGATCGGCATGACCGCGCCGTTGTATACCTGCGAAATATGAACGCCGCTCAAGTCAATGAGTCTTGATGCAAACGAAAGTCTCTCCGGCGAATCGTGGTTGCCGCTGATGACGAGCACCTGCAGCTTTCTTTTTGCGAGGCTGCAAAGGAAATCGTCAAATAGCTGCATGGCCTCCGCAGAAGGTATCGACTTATCGTACACGTCGCCCGCGATGATCACCGCCTGCGGCTTCTCGTCGTCGATTATTCCGAGTATTTCTTTTAGAATGTATTCCTGATCCTCAAGCATGCTGAACTCGTTGAGCCGCTTGCCGAGGTGCAGGTCGGATAGGTGAATGAATCTCATGCCGTTCCCTCCATTTAATTACAAAATGAATTGAAGCTCCGTCGTTTGTTACTCCAAATCAAAATCGCCCATTTCTTCCACCCAGACCGGATCGTTTTTGGTCTTGGAGTTTACCGAGTCGCATTTGGGGCAGACCGCCGGGCAGCTGCGGAACCTCGCTCCGCATCTTGAACAGCGGTAAGTGACGCTGCCGAACAGGTGCTCTTCCTTGTACCATTTGCCGGTCCTGCTCGGCTGCTTATTCGCCTTTCTTCTGAATA
>JAFXZJ010000050.1 GCA_017541305.1 Clostridia bacterium
GAATACACCACCTCGCCCTTGATCGAGCGCTGCATATCGGTGACCTCCTCGGGGCGCTCGTCTATGAGCAGCACTATGAGGGTGATATCGGGGTAATTGTTCGAAATGCCGTTGGCGATGTTCTTTAAAAGGGTGGTCTTGCCGGCCTTGGGCTGGCTGACGATCAGCCCGCGCTGACCCTTGCCTATGGGGCTCATAAGGTCGATCAGGCGTATGGCAAGGCGCTCGCCCGCCTTGGCGTCCCTGCTTTCAAGCGTCAGGCGCTCGTCGGGGAATATCGGCACCAGCTCCTCAAAGGGGCGGCGCGCCGTGATCTCCTCGGGCGGCAGATCGTTCACCGCGGTTATATAGAGCAGTGCGGGGTATTTGTCGCCCTCGCGCTGGGGACGGGTCTTGCCTGTCACCTTGTCGCCCGTCTTCAAACGGAAGCGGCGTATCTGCGCGTTGGAGATGTAAACGTCCTTTGGCCCGGGCAGATAGTTCTCGCAGCGCAGGAAGCCGAAGCCTTCGGAGACCGCCTCGAGTATGCCCTCCGCGTCGCCGCAGTCGCCCGCCTCGAGCATTTCGGGCACGGCGGGATTGCTCGTGCCGTATTCGGCGTTGTAATAACCCTGCTGAACGGGGCGGTTTTCATCGGGCGCGGGGCCAAAGCCCTGCTCCTGCGGATAATAGCCCTGCTGATACTGCGGATAGGAGGGATAGCCCTGCATGGGCGGATAATTCTGGTTCTGATATCCGCGCTGATAATCGCGAGGGGCGGGGGGATCCTGCCGCTCGTTATACGGCCTTGATTGATTGTTTTGATTGTAGCGGAGCTGATTCTGATTGCGCCCGCCCTGCCTGTCATACTGCCGCTGACGGTCCTGCGTGCGGCTTGGCTGAGGCACGCGCATGCGGCGCTCCTCGGGCGCGGGTGCGGGCTCCTCGGGCGCGGGCTCGGGGATCGAGGGGGCTTCCGCCGCGCGGTCATGCACGGGCGCGGGCTCCTGCGTGCCGGGATCGTTCATGGCCTTCCTTGGCCGACCCCTCCGGCGCGGGGAATAATCCACCCCGGCCTGGAGCTCCGAAGCGGTGGGCTTGGCCTTTTTCTCGGCGGGCTGCTCCTTCCTTTTCGCGGGCGCGGCCTTCTTGGGGGAAGCGGGCTGCTCCTCCTTGGCGGACGCGGATTTCTTAGGGGAAGCGGGCTGCTCCTCCTTGACGGGCGCGGATTTCTTAGGGGAAGCGGGCTGCTCCTCCTTGGCGGCGCTTTCGGCTCTTAGCTGCTCGCCCTGCTTCAGGATAAGCTCGACAAGCTCCTTCTTTCTGTATTTGGTTACAGCTTTGATTCCGATGGCTTTAGCGACTTCTCTGAGATCGTCGAGGCTCTTTTCGAGCAGCATCTCTCTTGTCATATAAAAATCTCCCAAATGTATTCGGCTGTTTTATTATATGGATCTGATTGGAAGAATATCCCGCGAACGATGAAAAGGATATGATTTTCCTGTGCATATATATTTTAGCCTTGAAAAATGATTTTGTCAACGGGGAATTTTATCACATTTTAAGGCATATGCTCTTATCAAAAACGAAGGGGGGAGCGTATGAACAACTCCTTGAACGATGACGGCGCTAAGCTGCGTCTGCGGTCGCACTGCGTGCACATGGATAACCGCGGGCTTGTCAGCATCACGGGCGTTACGGACGTGGGCTGCTTTAACGAAAGCGAGGCGGCGCTCGTGACCGAATGCGGCGCGATGGTGATAGAGGGCTCGAACCTGCACATATTGAAGCTGGATCTTGAGGACGGGCAGGTGAGCGTTGAGGGCGAGATATCCGCGCTCGTTTACGAGGATGAGCCCGTCAAGCCGCGCGGCTCGCTGCTCTCGCGGCTTTTCCGCTGATGCGCAATTCGCTTGACGAGCTGCCGGTGCTGGCGTGCATGCTTTGGGGAGGGCTGATAGCGGGGCTTGTTTGCTCGCTGCTGCGCCTGCCGGGAAAGGTCTATGCAAAGGCGCTCAGGGGCAGGAGGGCAAAGCCGCTGCCCCTTGCGGCGATCGCCGTGTGCGATATCGCCGCCGCGCTTTTCGCCGCAGCGGCATTCGCGCTAACGCTCGTGCACGCCAACGGCGGGGAGCCGCGGCTTTTTGCGCTGTGCGGATTTGTTTTCGGCTGCGCCGTGACGGGCGGCGCGGTAAAGCTTATCACGGGGACGGGATCATAGGCGGCGGTGAGACGATCATAAGGCTTTTCGGCCTTCCCGCCCTCCGGCCGGACGGGCTTTTCCCGCCCGCGGCGCAAAAAAAAGGAGGCCGTATGGTCATCATACGGCGCTCCTGAGGATACTTCTTATTAAGCGGCTCGATCCATATTACTTAACGGTCGTTCCGGCGGCTCCGCGGAGCGCGTCGGCGGCCTTGTCAAGGCTGGTGATGATGGCGCGCCTGCCGGGCTTGGATTCGACGAATTTGATCGCCGCCTCCACCTTGGGCAGCATGGAACCGGGAGCGAAGTGACCCTCGGCGATATAGCGCCTGGCCTCGTCGACAGTGAGGACGTCCAGATCCTTCTGATCGGGCTTCTTGAAGTTGACGGAGACCTTCTCAACGGCGGTGAGGATCACGAGCGCGTCGGCGTCGATATCCTCGGCGAGGCGCTCGGAGGCAAGGTCCTTATCGATAACGGCGGCAGTGCCGACGTAATTGCCGTTTTCGTCCTTATAGACGGGGATGCCGCCGCCGCCCACGGTGACGGGCACGAAGCCGCCGTCTATGAGGCACTTCACGGCGTCAAGCTCAACGATCTCGATGGGCATGGGCGATGCGACCACGCGGCGCCAGCCGCGGCCGGCGTCCTCCTTCATCACGTAGCCGCGCTCGGCCTCAAGAGCCTTGGCTTCTTCCTCGGTATAGAAGGGGCCGATGGGCTTGGAGGGGTTCTTGAACTTGGGATCCTCGCGGTCGACCACGACCTGAGTCACAACGGTGACCACGCGGGTGCCGTTCCCGCGGGACCTGAGCACCTTTTCAAGGCCCTGCTGCATGTGATAGCCGATATAGCCCTGGCTCATCGCGCCGCATACGTCAAAGGGCATGGCGGGAGTCACGGAATTCGCCGTCTCGTTCTGGAGCACAATGCGGCCTACCTGGGGACCGTTGCCGTGAGCGAGCGCAACGGTGTAGCCCTGCTCGATTATGTCGGCAATGTATTCGGAGGTCTTCTCAACGACCTCAAGCTGATTTGCGGCTGTTGCGGGCTTGCCTGCTTCCTGCAGCGCGTTTCCGCCCAATGCGATGACTATCTTTTCCATTTTGATCCCAGAGCCCCGATAAGGGCCGCCTTTCCCGGCCGGCCGGCCGACATATTTTTGAGGTAAAATAAAAAACTCTGCCCACAGAAAGCGAATTGCGGGCACAAAAATCATTATCCCACTTTTTCCGCGCGTTGTCAATAAAAAACGGGAGCTTCGACGCAATATATGTTTTTGAGTTCAATAGCCCATTACGAGCTTCATGAACAGAATGAGCACAGCGAGGAAGCCGAAATTGAACGCCGAGAATACGCCCAGGTAATAAAGCTTCCTGCCCGGGTTGTGATAGGTGTATTCGCGGAAAGTGATGAGCGAGGCGAGCGAGGCGATGAGCGTGCCCGTGCCGCCTATGTTGACGCCCACGAGCAGCGCGGGGTAATTCCGCGTGAACTGAGACAGGAGTATCGCCGAGGGGACGTTTGAAATGATCTGGCAGGAGAAGGTGCTGAAAAGGAGCGTGTCCTTTTCGAGAAGCCCCGAAAAGAGGCTTGAAACGGCGGGTATGCGCGACATGTTCCCCGCGAATATGAAGAAGAACACGAAGGTCAGAAGCAGGGGATAATCGACAGTGAGCAGGGCCTTCCTGTCCATGAATACGAGCAGTATGGGTATCACGATAAGGCCGATCCAATAGGGGATGCCGCGGAAGACTATCACGATCGACAGCGCGAAAGCCAGCAGATAGACGATCGTGCGCGCGCGGGGCAGGCGTATGGGCTCGTCGGGAAGCTCCATGGGCTCGGGCCTGACAAAGAGACAGCATACCGTGATGAGCGTTATCGCCACGGCAAAGGGCGGAGCCATAATGCCCATGAACTCCGGCGTGGGGATGTTGAATTTGGAATAAAGATAAAGGTTCTGCGGATTGCCGAAGGGGGTGAGCATGCCGCCCAGGTTCGCCGCGATATTCTGCATCACGAATGTGAAGGCCATCTGCTTTTCCTTGTGCGCGGCGGAGAGCACGAAATAGCCGAGCGGCAGGAAGGTAAGAAGCGCCATATCGTTTGCTATCAGCATGGAGCCTATGAAGGTGATGTAAACGAGCGCGAGCGTGCACAGGCGGGTGTTCTTGAACAGCTTGATGATGCTTCGGGCAAGCATGGAGAAGAAGCGGATATTGCGCAGCGCGCCGACTATCGCAAGCACGCAGAAAAGGCAGGTGAGCGTGCGCAGATCGAAATAGCCGAGGTATTCCCCGTCAGGAGGCACTATGAACGAGGTGACGACTGCGGCGATAAACGCCGTCATCATTACCGCGTTGGCCCTTATGAAGCTCCATACCCGGGCGAAAAAGCCGGGCTCGTCCTTTGCGTTCATCGCACTGCTCCCCATAATACTGAACGGATGTATTATAATTCGCGCTCATAATATTGTCAACGAGTCAAAATGCGGCAAATTCATTTCATTGTTGCAACCGGGCTGATTAGATGTTATAATCCGGCATGTAGACCGCCCCAAGGGGGCTTTTGAGGAACGATATGATCAAAAGGATACTTTCATTTATACTGTGCATGCTGTTTGCAGCGTCGCTTTTTGCGCTGCCCGGCTGCGGGGATAAGCCCGCGGAGCCCGACGCCGCGGCGGACGGGACGGAGGCCGTGACTGAAGAGCCCGTGACCGAAGCGCCCACGGAAGAACCCATCGAGGTTCCCACCGAAGCGCCCACGGAAGCGCCGACCGAAGCGCCGACCGAAGCGCCCACGGAAGAACCCACCGAGGCCCCCACGGAGGAGCCCACGCCCAAGCCCACTCCCAAGCCAACTCCCAAGCCAACTCCCAAGCCCACGCCAAAGCCCACGGCCAAGCCGAGCTCGGGCTCGCCGTATATGCTCTACCTTGAAAAGGGCTCGTTCACGCTCACCATCTACAAGAGGGACGACAACGGGGAGTATACCAGGGCGGTGGCCAGATACCGCGTTTCGCACGGCGGCAACAAGACTCCCGCGGGCACCTACGTGCTCTATACAAAGCAGCACTGGCACCCCTTTGCGGGGGGCGACAACGGCTATGCGCAGTACGCGGTGATGTATAACCCCGTGTCCAAGCCCAAGGGCTGGTCGGGCCTGTTCATACACGGGCCCATGTACCGATCGGAGAATCCCAACGATCTTTGGCCCCGCTACTACGACGGCACAAAGGCCATCGGCGGCGAGAACACGCAGGGCTGCATCAGGCTGGTGGTCAAGGGAGCGAAGTTCATCTACGATCACTGCCCAAGCGGTACGATACTAAAGATCGTGAACGGCAGTCCCAGGGGCACGACCTCGAGCGACGTGCCTTCAAGGAACGGTCTGCTGCATGATCCGACGGATCCCAACGCAGCGCCCAATCCGTAAAAAAAGAGCGGTCATTCACAAAAAACGTGAGTGACCGCTTTTAATATGCCTTGTTATCCGGCCTTCCTTTCGTATTCGGCGAACTGGCTTTCGGAAAGGCCGTAGTAATTGCGGAGGTTGCGCAGGGCGTACGTGGCGCGGCGCTCGACGCAGGAGCGGAAGGCGCTCACCTCGCTCGTCCATTTATCATAGGAGGAGGGCATATGCCATCTCGATATCTGGCGGCGCATCTCGGGCTTGAGCTCGGCCACGAGCTGATCGAATATGGGCAGCGCGCGGCTTGCCTTGAACTGATGCTTCACAACGTAGATATAGCGGGTGATGAACTTGTCGCGCCATTCCTTGTTCTGGTTGAAGGCGCAGAATATGTCCATATTGATGACCGAGCCGTGGAAGGTGGTGAAGCCCGCCTTTTTGAAATAGAGGGGGAGTATGTTGCCGCCAACGGAATTGCCGTTCATCGCGTAATCCGAATCGAAGAACACGGGACGCCATTTTACGGAATTGTCGGTGGTGTGCCAATACTTCTGATTGAACATATCGCCGTCATAGAAATATGAGCGGGCGATGAGGTAGTCTATCACGCAGTCCTCGTCGATCACCTTTAGGAGCTTTTCGTAATTCTCCTTCCTGGAAAAATCAAGGGTCTGGCAAAGATGGCGCACGTCATACCAGCGGGTGCTGCCGCCGGAGAGCACCTTGCCGTTGCGGGCGATTATCTCGACCTTGTCCCTGTCGACTCCGAAGTGGGACACGAGGTAATCCTCGTTCATATTCTCCTTCATGTCATAGAGCCCGCGGTACTCGCCGTTGATATAGACCGCGACCGGCTGGATATAGGCCACGTCGATGTTCAGGCCCTGACACACACGGCTCATGTACGCATCGCGCATGCGGGCATAGGGGGCGTCCTGACCGGCGTTGCGCAGGGTGAGCGAACGGAAGCTTTTGACGTCGCAGCCCTTGAAGAGGGGAAAGTCGACGCTCGACCTGCCGAAGCCCGCCCTGAAATACAGGCCCAGGCCCTTCTGCGAATAGAGCGAGGTGGAGGCGCCGCTGACCCTCACGCCGGCCCCGGTGGAGAAGGCCAGGCGGCCGTCGATATAGTATTCCATATAGCAGCTCACCTCGTCGCCCTTTATAACGCCGCCGTTGGGCTTTGCGGTGGCCGTATACATGCGGGAATAATCCGATTTGCTCATCGAAAGCGTTATCACCGGCACGGTGTGCTCGTCGGCGAACACGTAAGTCTTGACGCCCACGGGACTTTTAAGAAGGCCGTCGCGGTACGCGGTCGCCTTTATCACCGTGCTCGAGGAGACGCGTATCGGATCGGTATAGAGCTTGGACGAGGTGGTGGGATCGGAGCCGTCGGTCGTGTAGCGTATCTCGGCGCCGGGAGTTGAGCAGGAGATCGTCAGATCGAATGCCGAGGTGCAGTAGAGCCCGCCCTTTGAAAAGGTCGGCTCCGCGGTCACGCCGGAATAGGGGGTGGAGTTTTTGGCTCCCCTTGTGGGCGACACGAAGAAGCAGCGCGCGCCGTCGGATGATCCCGCCGCCCTGCCGCTGGAGGTGCCGGGACGCG
This sequence comes from Clostridia bacterium, assembly GCA_017541305.1. Taxonomy (GTDB): domain Bacteria; phylum Bacillota; class Clostridia; order Christensenellales; family CAG-138; genus UBA3857. Next base: position 7,208 of record JAFXZJ010000050.1, read on the forward strand.
TCACGCCGGTGGCGAAAACGTCGCGCACGAAGCCGCGGGGATCGAGAAGGAATATCGTTTCGCCGGTGTTCGAAACGGAAAAGGCCGCCCTGCCCGAACCGGCCTTGGCGCCCTCTTCGCATGATATCGTGGCGTAGCCGCCTGCGGAAACGCTCGAGCCGCTGAACTTGAATTTGTCCGGCTGATCGAGGTCGTTGGTCAGCCCCCATCCGGTGAGGTCTATCGCGCTGCCCGAGCCGTTATAGAGCTCGATCCAGTCGACGCCGCCGCTCCTTGCGGGCGCGACGGCCGATACCTCGCTTATGTATAGCGAATTGGGATCGAACATCGAGGCGGAATAGTCCTCGAAGGCGTAGGTGCTGTTGGAGGCGCCGGGAGTCGGCGCGGAATAATAGCGGAGCGCATTGCCCGAATTGCGGCCGATGGAGACGTTCGAGGGCAGATCGTCGGGTATCTCGATCACGTCGCGCTTCATTCCGTCAAGCGTGGAAAGGATTATGCACTCGCCGTTCGACAGGGAGAAGGGGGCGTGGATCTCCTCGAGGGTTCCCTCCTTTCCGGAGAGGAACACCAGCACGTAGCCGTGGGGCAGCAGCGAGACGTTCGGGAGACGGTATTTTAGGGGATCCTCGGGATCGTCCGAAAGGTAATAATTCTCGAGATACGCGGGGCTGTCGGAGGGGTTCAGGAGCTCCACCCAGTCGGAGCGGTCGCCGTAGCAGTCGATCGCGCTGTATTTGTTGCTCGGAAGCACCTCGTTGATGATCAGGCGCACGGAGGGATCGGAGGGATCGAGATCGATCCATTCGGGATAGGCGAACACGGAATCGGAATTCGGCTCGCCCTTTGTGACTATGCCGCAGTAGCCCGCGCCGCCCTCGGAGGGTATGACCGAAAGGCCCTTTATAAGCGGGATCTGGAACTCCAGCTCGTCCACGAGCTTATGCTGAGAGTTGAAAAGGTAGATGCCGTTTTCGTCCTTGCCGAGCTTGAACGAGGCGGTGAGGGGATCTTCGGGAGCGAGCTCGTTGAGCTCGACCACCACCAGCGCGCCGGGCTCAAGGCTCATATCGGGGAAATGCCATTTGCCGGGATCGCGCTCGTCGTCGGAAAGATAATATGAGGCAAGCGAAACGGCCTCGGAGCCGGAGTTTTCAAGCTCAACCCAGCCCTCCTGACCCGGCACGAGCTCGGAAAAGCGCAGGGCGTCGACCGTGGGATCGGCCTGATGCAGCTCGTCAAGGCTTGCGTAAACGGGGCCGTTTGCCGCGCCGAAGGTGGGGGTGGCGGCAAAACCGTAACTGCCGTCCTCCGCGCGTGCATAGGACACGTCGGGAGGGAGCGCGGGGATATCGTAAATGTCCATGGCCCCGGACGCGCTTTCGAAATAGAGCTTCTCGCCGCTGCTCGAAATGCCGAAGGGCGCCACAAAGCTGCCCTCGGCCGAAGCGTTTTCGGCGCCCGCGATGCAGAATACAGTGATAAAGCCGTGAGGCGCAAGCTTTGTGCCGTTGGGGAAGACGAGCGCGTTCTGCATGGTGGGAGTATCCGAAAGGGAGGCGCCGGAAATATCCGCCTCCTTATCCGAGGGGTTGTAAAGCTCCACCCAGTCGGGACTGCCGAAAGTGGGATCGGAAACGCTGCGGACGTTTGACGATACCGCCTCGTTTATCACCACTGACCCGTTTATCACGGGAGCTGAGGTGTGGGACGGGGACGCCGAGCCGGAGGGCTCGCCGTCTTTCCCCGTGATCCGGTCGATCAGGGCGCAGGACGAGAGTGAAGCCGCCGTGAGCGCGGCGAGTGTGAGAGCGACTGTTTTTTTGATCAAGCTGTGCATCATTGACCTCGATTGTATCTTTATATGAAGGGACCGGAAATGTTCCGCCTGTTTTCAACACGCTATTATACACCGATTAAGACGGATTGTGAATAGGTTTTTTGAAAACGGCGCTGATTTTTCCCCAAAAAGCGCTCTTTCGCTCCCCCCCCAAATGCGCCTTTTCGCCCTATATGGGCGATAAAGACACAAAAGCTCCCCTTGCTCAAAAGTGCGTTTTTTTTCAGACAGCGTTGTTTTTTCCCCGATAGTTTGGTATAATCCTATTATATAAAATTTGAACAAGGAGAAGGATGTCGTTATGAGATCTAACCGCACTGTCAAAAAGTTCCTTGCCGTTCTTTTGGCGGCGATTCTGGCGTTATCCGTTATTCCTTCCGCAGCGTTCGGCGGCGAAGAGGCCGAGCCGGATCCCAAGATCGGCACCGGCCGCGTTGAGGGCGGAACGGTCAACGCGGATGGCTATACCGTTATCGAAGCGAAGCTCCCAAAGGACGGAGGCGAACCCGAGAGGCAGCTTGCCGATCACGGCAGTACCAAACTCAACTTTTACCCCGATCCCGACGGAGCCTATAAGGGCGATTACGTAGTCATCTACAACCCCAACATCACGGACAACACGGGCAAGAGCACCGGCACGCTCACCGGGCTTATCGAAACGAGCGTCATAGACCACCTCGGCGATTCGAAGAGTCCCGCGGGTGAGCTTGAAGACGCGCTCCCGGACGATGGGCCCATCTCCGTCTGCGGCACTCCCAGGCTTTCCGACAAGATCACGGAAGACAGGCTTCCCGCGGAGGAGAGCGGTCAGAAGCTCTCGTTCTCCGTCGGCTCCACCCGTGATTTCACAATAGAGGAGGATTCCAGCCCCGTCAGCAACAACGTGATAAACTTCACCTGTCTTGCCGTGGGTTCGCACTGCTACGTCTGGACTCCCACGAATAAGACGACCACCGTTCTCTACCCTCTTGATACCATAAACACGGGCTATGCTTCTGAATTCGCCAATGAGTTCGACGCGAAGTTCGAGCTGATGCGTTCCTCCTTCGGCGATCATTGGAACGGCTCCCAGGGCGACGGCAAGATACATCTTCTCTTCTACAACATATATGACGACCCGGCTTCCGGCACGATAACGAACGGCTTCTTCTGGCAGGTCGACTATACCAACAACAATCTGCCTATGCTGAACCTTGATACCTACCCCAACCTTCTTACCGAATCCGGCGACGTGAATCCCGCGAGCGCCATGTTCAAAACGATGCTGCATGAATATCAGCACCTCATCCATTTCTCCGTATGCAATCAAAACGGCAAGGATGATAATCACTGGCTGCAGGAGATGATGAGCGCCGCCGCGGAGGAGATCTGCTATCCCGGCTCCTCTGTAACGAACCGCGGTCTAAACTGGCTGTGTCTTTCCAAATGGGACGTCGTCAATTTTACGGATCCCCTGTTTGAACGCAAAAATTTCATGTACTCGGGTCAATCGGGCGAGCTCTCCCTTTACGATTGGTCCACTAACACTACCGGCTGGGATACGCTGACACAGTACGGCAGGGCGTCGCTCTACTCCCAGTTCCTCTTCTCACACGGCGGATCGGGCAACAGCATATTCCGCTCGATACTTAACTCCTACGCCACGCATTCCGCTTATACCAACGGCGACGCGATAAGCGCTGCCCTCACCGCCAACGGAGTAACGACAAGCCTGCGGGATTTCAACCGAAACTTCTGGATAGGCGTCACGATGAACCCCGCCCAGGGGTATTACATACAGTCGGACGCATTTGGATCATACGGTTTCACTGTGCAGGATGGTTACAATTCCTCGGATTATCACGGCCTTGCAAATCCGTATGAAGTTCTCTGCCCGCTCGTATACACGGGCAGCGGGGTATACCACCTCAAGGGCGGCGACGCCATAATCGTAAAGCCGAAGAACAGCAGGTTCATACCGCCCTCCAATGCGGACTACGGTCTTGTTTACGTCGGCGTATTCACAAATGAAAAGCTGCATTACGATACCGTCGTCGGCGATATCGACACATATATCTATCAGGCCGACTATCCGTTCGTCTCAATGAACGGCGCGGCCAAGAGCTCGAACGCGGGCGTTCCCAACTCCAGCTCGGTGATCGTATATTCCTGTTTTGGCCGTCCAAGCGGAATAAGGTTCCGCACCAAGGTCGCGGGAGAGGGCAGCGGCTCCAATGTGTACGACGGGCTGAAGGTATATATCGATAACATGAACGACGAGAGCCTTCAGTTCCAGCTTGCTTTGACAAACGGCCAATGGGAGAACTACGAGCTGACCTTCCCGAGCGCCGATTACGCTCGGATGATTTGGTTTGTTTATGAAAAGGACGGCTCCGTCAACAACGGGGAGGACTGCGCGTGGATAGACGACGTCGAATTCCTGCCGTACGTAGAGCCTACCCTCAACGAGGCCCTCAATTATCCCGGCGGGGACTTAACCTTCTCGACCGGCAGCGACTATCCCTTTACGGTCGATTACGTCGGGAATGACTCCGTGGCCGTTTCGGGTAATTCCCACGCAAACGGCACCGTCTCGTACGTCACCTGCCGCGTGCCCATGTATTACGGCGACATGCTCGAATTCGAGTACTTCTATGAAACCGAGACCAATTACGACTGGTTCGATTTCATGGTCAACGGCGCACCGATCCTGCACAAATCCGGCTCCGGCTCGTGGACAACGTACACGTATACCGCCTACACCTCTGGCATATACACGTTCACGTGGCAGTACACGAAGGATTCGTCGAACCATACCGGGCAGGACTGCGTAAAGCTTGACAACGTGCACTATATTTCCGCACAGGAGCAGACCTATACCATCGATCACTCCCTGAACGTTACAGGCGGAAACCTGCATTTCACGGTGAACAGCTGGCCTACCTTCTCCGGCGACTTCTGGTATGACGATACGATCGTCACCGCGTACAACTTTAACCGTCCGAGCACCACCGCCACGATAAGCACTCAGGTCGATATGATGGCGGGCGACGAGCTCTCCTTCGAGTATTACGTCAGCAGCGAGGAGAACTACGACTGGTTCGATTTCATTGTCAACGGCGGGACAGAGATGCATCTGTCCGGGAACCTGAGCTGGAAAACCTACACGTTCTACGCGGAAACGACCGGCAGCTATACCTTCGAGTGGCGGTATACGAAGGACAACTCCGTCAACAGGTATATGGACACCGTTAAGCTGGATAACGTCGAGCACGTCAAGATGACGCCGAGCTTTGATTCCGTGCTGAACGATGAGCTTACCGACGTGTGGATGCACTTCGTTTCGACGGGCGATTACCCCTTCATCGTGAATCGCGAAAACGTATACTCGCCCTGTGCCGAATCCTCGAACTCCTTCGTTGACGATAGTTATTCGTCTCTCACCTCCTCCGTGCAGCTCAGCGCGGGCGACAGGCTGAGCTTCTACTACTACATCAGCAGCGAGGAGAATTACGACTGGTTCGATTTCTACGTAAACGGCTCGCGCAAGGTGCACATCTCCGGAGAGATCGGCATCCAGTACTTTGAATACCTGATCCCTTCCACCGGCGTCTATTATTTTGAATGGCGCTATTCCAAGGATGACAGCCGCTCTTACGGCGATGATATCGCCAAGCTGCTCACCGTCCTCGTTCGTTCCACGCTCCTTCCCGGCGACGCGGACAGGAACGGCGCCGTTGACACGACGGACGCCCTGCTCATTCTGCGCTGCGCACTGGGAATTATGGGCAGCGAGTCCTATTATATGATGAACTGTGACATGGACGGGAATGGGGCCATCGACACGACCGACGCTCTTATGATACTGAGGATGGCGCTCGGGATAAGCTGAATAACGCCAAAGCCGCCATGAGGGAGCCTTCGGGCTCCCTTTAAATTACCGACAAACCCCGATAAACGATCATTATAAAGCAAGCATCCTCCTTTAATGAATTTCCCGGACTGAATTCTGCCCCTTATCGTTTCCCAAAGTAACTTCCGCTGTGAAAGTTACTTTGGGAATTCACTTGCAAAGAAAAATGTCCGCAAACGAAAAATAATATGTTTTCAAATCGCGTTTAATATGATATAATCTTATTTACGGGGCTTTTTTCCCGCATCATATCGGCCCCGAATGCGACTCACAAAGGATCTTTATGGCATCATTCTGGAAAAAATTCATAGCCGGCTTCGTCATAGGCGTCGGCGGAATAATCCCCGGCTTTTCTGGGGGCATACTCGCCGTTTCAATGGGCCTTTACAAGCCCGCGGTGGACGCGATAACGGGCTTCTTCAAGGCGCCCAGGAAGAACTTCCGCTTCCTGTTTCCGCTGGGGCTCGGCGGCGTGATCGGATTCGTAGTGTTCATGTTCCTGCTGGACTGGCTCTTTGCGGATTTCCGCACCTACGTCATATGCGCGTTCGTGGGACTGGTCGTGGGCTCGCTCCCCGCGCTGCTGCGCGAATGCAACGAGCAGGGGTATAAGAAGAGCTATCCGCTGTGGTCTGTGCTTGGCTTTGTGATCGCGGGCGTGCTCATCACGCTAAGCCTGATCACCAACGCCGGCGCGCCAAGGGATATCACTCCGCTTATCAGCGCCATGTGCGGCGCGATAATAATGGGCGGCGTGCTGCTGCCGGGCGTGAGCATTTCGTTCGTGCTGCTCACACTGGGCGTTTACGAAAACTTCCTGCACGTGTTCACCGACACGCCCAGGAATTTCATCGCCGCGCTAAAGGCGGGCGACACCTTCGGCGAAGCCTTCAGCGGCGTCGCGCCCAATCTGCTGCTTATGCTCTGCGGCCTTGCGGGCATGCTGGCGGTTGCCGTGCCGGTGCTGCTGCTCATCAGAAAGGTGATCGACAAATACCACGGGCCCGCCTATTACCTTATTTTCGGAGTCGTGATCGCCACCACCATCGGCTGCATCGTGCAGGAGGTGCTGACGCTTGCCGCCGATCCCAACTATGTGTTCGCGTGGTGGAAGTGCATCATCTATGCCGCGCTCTTTGCGGCGGGCATGCTTTTCAGCGCGAATACAGAAAGGTTACTCAAGGTCAAGGAATGATCTTTTGCGGGCGTATGCCCGCTTTTTTCAGGGGGAAACATGCTTAAGCGCATATCTTGCCACGGTGAGCTCCATCTTTTCGGGGGCGAAGGCACCGTGATCCACGCCGACTTCAGGGATATCACGGACGAGCTGCTCAGCCGCTGGCGCGGCGCGGCGCGGGTCGTCTATCTCGATCCGCCCTTCAACACGGGCTCGAGCTTCGATTTCCGCCGCGGAAAGAAGCAGGTGGCTTATTCCGACGCGCTTCCGAAGGAGGAATACCTTGCGCTCATACGCGATGCGGCAAAGCTGTCATACGAGCTGCTGAGCGGGGACGGCACGTTCTTCCTGCACATCGATCCGCGCATCAGCCATCTTTGCAGGCTGGAGCTTGACGGGGTGTTCGGCGAGGACGCGTTCGTTAACGAGATCGTCTGGTCATACAAGTCCGGCGGCAGGGCGGTGAACAGCTTTTCCAAAAAGCATGACGTGATCTATATGTATCGCCGCTCGCCCGAGGCGTATTTCAATATCGCCGCCGTGGGCACAAGGCGCGGAGCCGACCGCCGCAATCACATGAAGCGCGGCGTGGACGAAGAAGGAAGGGTGTTTTATTCCATCCGCACGAACGGCAAAGAGTACAGGTATTTTGAGGACGACAGCGTGTATCCTTCGGACGTGTGGGATGATATCGAGCATCTGCACCAGCGCGATCCGGAGCGCACCGGCTTTCTGACTCAAAAGCCGGAGGCGCTTTTGAAGCGTATGATACTCGCCTGCTCCGAGCCGGGCGATCTTGTGATCGACCTTTTCGGCGGAAGCGGTACCACGGCCGCGGCCGCTGCGGAGCTAAAGCGCAGCTTTGTCAGCGTAGACAAGGGCGCGTGCGCTTCGGCGGTGACAAGGCGCAGGCTGATAGAAAGATGCCTGAAGCTCTCGCTCTTTGACAGCGTCAGCCCCATGTCGTATGAAGCCTACCCGTGCGGCGCTCCCTGCGCCGAGCCCGAAAAATACTTTGATATAACGGAAAAAAACGGCGCCCTCTGCTTCACCATAAGGAAGCTGCCCGAGAACGCGCTGCCGTATTATGCCGCCGTAGGCACGGTAAGCTCCGAGGTGTTCACGGCGAACGATTATCTCCTGCGTCTGCGCCACGGCGAAAGCATCACGGTCAAGCCGGGCGAATGCCTGCACCTTGTGGACGAGGATTTCGGAGAGGGTTATTTCCTGTATGAGCCCGAGGGCTCCGCGGGATAAGGGGTCAATCGCCCTGCCGCGGCGCCTCGCGGACGCATGGATCCAGCTTAATGATCAGCCTTCTCAGCGCGATATGCGCGTCCGCCACGCTCACCTGCCTGAAACGGATGCGCGCGCCGGGACGCAGCTGCGCCGCCAAGGGGATGTCGGCGGTTATCGCGTGGGCGATCTTGGTATAGCCGCCCGTCGTCGGACAGTCCGAAAGCATCAGTATGGGCTGACCGGAGGGGGTTATCTGGATATCTCCCGCAAGCATCCCCTCGGATATGATGTTTCCGTCGCATCCGGGGCGGAAGCTCACCGCTTCGCCCTTCAGCCTTATGCCCATGCGCGAGCTTTCGGGAGTGTAAGAATATTCGGAAGCATAGAAAGTCTCCTTCCCCTCGCGGGAAAAGGCGCTTTCCTGAACACCGGGGATCACTCTGATCTCCGCTTTTTCTTTTGGCGCGGGGAACGGCAGCTCGGGTATATGCAGGATGCGCCGAGGCGAGCTTTCCCCGATGGCAAGCACCGTGCCCTCGGTAAGCTTTCCTGCGCGAAAGCCCTTGCGCTCTATGCCGCCCGAAACGGCTATGTATGCGCGCATGCCGGCCTTTATGGGAGCCGGAAGCAGCTCGTCGCCGGCCTCTATGAGTACGGTGCGGTTGAGCGGAAAGGGGATGGCGTCCTGCCCGCGCTTCAAAAACACTTCCGCCGAAAAGCCCGCGATCGCGGCGAAGCACGCCCTGTGAAAAACCAGGCCCGGCAGCATGAGAGATGCTTCGAGCGCGCACGCGCCGTCGGGGTTTTCGACAAGACGGTTTGCGAGTATGCACAAAAAAGGATCGGCGGGACCGCCCGTGGGGACGCCGAAGCGCTCCAGCAGGTGCCGGCTGACCGTGACGGGCAGCGTTAGCAGACCTTTATTGAGTATCTCGATCATTTTTTAAGCGCCTCCGCCTGTGTGATACGGTCATAAGCCTCCCTGTCGATCGGCACGAAGCTCACCCTGTCGCCGGCCGAAAGCAGCGAAAGCTTCTCGTCGTCAAAGAGCTTTAATGGGGTCCTGCCGATTATGTTCCAGCCGCCGGGGGAGGCTTCGGGATAAATGCCCGTCTGCAGCCCCGCTATGCCGACGCTGCCCGCCTCCACGCGCAGACGCGGAGTGCTCCTGCGGGGGCAGGCTATCGCGGGATCGAGCCCGCCGAGATAGGGGAAGCCGGGCATGAAGCCTATCATATAGACGTGGTATTCGCGCATGAAATGCCTTTCGGCGGCCTCCCTCTCGGAAAGCCCCGCCGCGCGGGCGACGGCTTCAAGATCAGGGCCGAATTCGCCGCCGTACACCACGGGGATACGGATCAGCCGGCCCCTTGCGGGGACGCTTTCGGCGCCGAGCATACCGCGCAAAAAAAGGCATATCTGACCGTAGGATATGCGCATAGGATCGTATTCGACCGTAAGGGTCCTGTAAGCGGGTATGCACCCTATAACGCCTTGGGGCATATGGGCCGAGACCGCCTCCGCCAGCGCCAGCACGCGGCTGTTTATCTCGATGGAGATACGGTCTTCGAAAACGATATCCACGGCGTGGTCGCCGTGGGGTAGTATTTCAGCAGGCGCGCCCATGGCTCAGTTATCGCCTGCCGCAAAGGGCTTTATGGACACGCCCTCGCGGGAAAGCGCGGATCTTACCGCGCGGGCCAGCGCGACAGCCACGGGATTATCCCCGTGCAGGCATATGGAATCGAAGCGCACGCTTATATCGGCGCCGCTTTGCGCGGTGACAAGACCGGTCTTCACGGCCTTGAGAACGCGTTCACACACGGAGCGTTCGTCGGATATCACCGCTCCGGGCATGCTTCTTGAAACAAGGCTCCCGTCCTCGTTATAGGCGCGGTCGGCAAAGAACTCGCGGGCGCAGCGGACGCTGTTTGCCTCCGCTGCCGCGGCAAGCGCGCTTCCTGCGGGACAGAGCAGCATAAGCCCTTTGTCATACAGCCTTATCGCGCCGACGATCGCTTCCGCCGGCGCTTGGTCACGGGCGGCGGCATTGTAAAGCGCGCCGTGGGGCTTTACGTACCGGATGCGCGTCCCCTCGGCGCGGCATATGCCGTCCAGAGCGCCTATCTGCCAAAGAAGACTGTCGGTCACTTCGCGCGGGGAAAGGGCCATATAGCGCCGCCCGAAGCCGGCGATATCGGGATAACCCGGGTGCGCGCCTATCACAACGCCGTGCCCGGCGGCAAGCGCGGCCGCACGGCGCATCACGGAGGGATCCCCGCCGTGCGCTCCGCAGGCGATATTGGCGGATGAAACAAGGGGTATCAGCTCCTCGTCCGCCCCGTATCGGTAAGCGCCGAAGCCTTCGCCCAGATCGGCGTTCAAATCGACTCTGTGATCCATGCTGCACCTCCGCGGCAGTAGCCGTGTCAATCCCCGCTTTCGGGACCGTTATACGTCAAACAAAGCATCGTGATATCGTCAAATTGATCGTATTCGCCGACGTGCTCGTCTATGGCCGCCTTGACCGCGGCGATGATCTCGGAGGAGCTCATGCTGTCGGCAAACGATAGGCAGGAGGAGAGACGCTCCTCGCCGAAAAGCTCGTGCAGGCGGTTTTCGGCCTCGGTAACGCCGTCGGTATAGAGGAAGAGGCGGTCGCCCTTCTTCAGGTCGATGCTCTGCTCGCGGTATTTCATCCCATCCATGCCGCCCAGCACGAAGCCGCTGCGCAGCTTGACGAATACGGGCTTGCCGTTTGAAATGAGCACCGGGGGATTGTGCCCCGCGCACACGAAATTGAGCCTGCCTGTGGGGATATCGAGCACGCCTATCCACGCGGTGACGAACATTTCGGCGGTATTGTTGCGGCAAAGGCCGGCGTTGGCGATGGAGACGGCTTCGGACAGCGTGGAAAAATCGCGCACGCAGTTCTGTAACGTGGTCTTGGACGTTGCCATGAACAGCGCGGCGGGTATCCCCTTGCCCGAAACGTCCGCTATAACGAACGCGATGCGGTCCTTGTCCACAAAGAACAGATCGTAAAAGTCGCCGCCGACCTCCTTTGCGGGATCCATCAGCGCCGCAAAGTCAAGCTCCTTCCTGCCGGGATAGGTTTCGTCGATGGGGGGCAGCAGCGAGCGCTGTATGGTCGTTGCCACCTCAAGCTCGGTCTTGAGCCGCGAGCGCTCGAGCGTGATGGCGCGCTGCTTTTCGATATAGTTTATCATGGTTATCATCAGCGTGAAGCCGATGGCGTTGACGAGTATGAAGGGCAGAGCGATCATCCTGACTATGTCGAGCGCGCTTTCAAGGGGCTTGACTATCAGCAGCACGAGCGCAAGGTGGAACGCCTCCATAACGACGCCGACGAGCAGCGCCCACCAGGGCTTTTCGAGCATCCCGTGGAATTTTTTGGACAGGAAGCCGCATATGACGCCAATGCATACCGTGGCGATTATGCAGGCGACGGTAACGAGCTGCGCGGTCTGCGTGGCGGTGGAGCCCACAAGGAACCGGTGCACGCCCGCGATAACGCCCGCGATCAGGCCGCCCAGGGGCCCTCCGGTGAAGCCCGCGAGCATGGGGCCTATATCGCGCACGGATATTATCGCGCCGTTGAGCTCAAGGCCCGATATGGTGCCGTAAATGCCGAATATGCCGCCCAGCAGTCCCGCGATCACCGAGGACTGCCAGCTCTTGTTGCCGTGCATGAACCTGGACGTCAGCTCGCTCCCGCCTATGAACGCGGCGATCACGAGTATGACGGCAAGCGTGCCTATCATATTTGTAAAAAACTGCGAAAGATTTGCCGACGCAGCTGCGATAACTATGCCGTGCATTGAAACCTCCGATGGCCGATCGTGCTTGATTGAGGACCCCGCGGCGCATCCGCCGGGACGGTATTATTATAGTATAATCCCATGCGCGAATCAACCTTACAAGAAAAGCTTTTTGCGCTTGATACGGTCGCTGCAGAAAGCTTTTGCTGTGATTGCTCTGCCCGCGCTTTTACCGCTTGCGCGATCACCTGAGCTCCCAGATGAAGGACGCGTTCTCGGTGAGCTCGATATTCTCGGGGCTCACGCCCATATCCATGCAGGCGGCCTCCTCGCCGAAGGTCATCTTGGCCGAGGCGTTGACCCGGGTGGGGGAATAGAACACGGGGTTCTGCACGCCGTGATCCACGGCCATTATCCGGCCAAGCTCGGCTCCAAGGGCCTTGGCAAGCACCCTTGCGCGGTGCTCGGCGTCCTTTGCGGCGGATTCAAGCAGAGCGTCTGTCGCCGATCCTCTGTCCCTGACGGTGAAGGCTATGTTCAGCTCGGGCTCCGAATCGCAGGCGCTCATTGCGGCAAGCACCCTTGACAGCCTTTCGGTATCGAAGGGGAAGCGGAGCGTCATCGACTGCCCGCACGCATAGCCCACGAACACCTGGCGGTAATTGCCCCGCTCGTCGTGGCAGCCCTCGTATTCGGTGTGCACGTTGAGGAAGCCCGTTTTCAGCTCGTCCTTTTCAAAGCCCAGCGCCAGCAGCGCCTCGGCCAGCGCGTTTGCGCGCGCGGACGCAAGCCGCATCGCCTCGGAATATTCCTTGTGCCTTGAATTGAGATTGATCGACGCCTCGATCGTGTCGGGCTTGAGCGAAAGCCTGCCCGTGCCCCTGACGGTAACAGTCCTGTCCATTTTCGTTCCTCCTGTATTTTATTCGTCGGATATATATTATCATACCCTGCGGAAAAAGGCAAGCGGCGCCGCCGAGCCGTATTTTTTATTTATATCATAAGTATATTTTCGTTATTCTGTTGACAACGGGAACGATGATATTATAATAAGAATGATGGGAAAAAGCCCCATTTAAATCCAACTATCTTTATATGGAGGATATCATACATGAACGCTTACATTGAAGAAGTCATCGCCAAGGTCAAGGCCCGCGACGCCCATGAGCCCCTCTTCATCCAGACCGTTGAAGAAGTTCTCACCTCTCTCGCTCCCATGGTAGAAAAGCATCCCGAGTATCAGGCTGCCAGCCTTCTCGAGCGCATGGTCGAGCCCGAGCGCGTCATCGAGTTCCGTGTACCCTGGGTCGACGATCAGGGCAAGGTCAACGTAAACCGCGGCTTCCGCGTACAGTTCAACAGCGCTATCGGCCCGTACAAGGGAGGTATCCGCTTCAATAAGAACGTTTCCCTTGACACCATGAAGTTCCTGGGCTTCGAGCAGACCTTCAAGAACAGCCTTACCTCCCTCCCCATGGGCGGCGGCAAGGGCGGCTCCGACTTCGATCCCACCGGCAAGTCCGATGCTGAGATCATGCGTTTCTGCCAGAGCTTCATGACCGAGCTCCAGCGTCACATCGGTCCCAACGTCGACGTTCCCGCCGGCGATATGGGTGTAGGCGGCCGTGAGATCGGCTATATGTTCGGCCAGTATAAGAGGATCCGCAATGCTTATGAGAACGGCGTTCTCACCGGCAAGGGCCTTTCCTTCGGCGGCTCTCTGATCCGTCCCGAGGCAACCGGCTACGGCGCGGTTTACTACCTCTGCGAAGTCCTCAAGCACGAGAATGACACCATCGTCGGCAAGACCATCGCCGTTTCCGGTTTCGGCAACGTCGCATGGGGCGTCACCAAGAAGGTCGCCGAGCTCGGCGGTAAGGTCGTCACCCTCTCCGGTCCCGATGGTTACATCTATGATCCCGAGGGAATCACCTCCGAGGAGAAGATCAACTACATGCTCGAGATGAACGCTTCCCGCCGCAACCGCGTGCAGGATTACTCCGACAAGTTCGGCGTTGAGTTCTTCCCCGGCGAGAAGCCCTTCGGCCGCAAGGTCGACATCGTCATGCCCTGCGCTATGCAGAATGACGTTCTCATGCCCTCCGCTGAGAAGATCGTTGCCAACGGCGTCAAGTACTACATCGAGGTAGCCAACATGCCCACCACCAACGATGCTCTCCAGTACATGATGGCTCAGCCCGGCATGATCGTTGCTCCCTCCAAGGCTGTCAACGCCGGCGGCGTTGCCGTTTCCGGCCTTGAGATGAGCCAGAACTCCGAGCGTCTTGCCTGGTCTGCTGAGGAAGTCGATTCCAAGCTCCACAACATCATGATCAACATCCACAAGGCTTCCATGGAAGCTGCCGCTGAGGCGGGCCTTGGCTACAACCTCGTAGCGGGCGCCAACCTTGCCGGCTTCAAGAAGGTCGCCGACGCCATGATGGCTCAGGGCATTGTGTAATTGCTTATAACCGATAGTTGAAACAAACGGAGCGCTCCGATCGGAGCGCTCCTCTTTTATGCGCAGAATATGTTCAACCTCGATCGCGGACGGCGTCCGGCACCAGCTCCGCGTTTACCGCGACCGGTCGAAGACGGACGAAAATGCAGCGGCCGCCCTTCAGACGCCGGACTGCCCTGATCCCGAAAACGCCTTTTCCCAAAAAGAAGGCGTGTTCCATGTGCCGCCGGGATCGAGGTAATACCGTATGGCGGCAAAATAATAGGCGAGCTTTGCGCGTATATGCGGACTTTTCATGCACTCGGCCCCGGGGCTAAGCCGCATCATGGTCTCAAAAGCCACGGCGCGGTCCTCCGTGGGATATGTCATCGCATAGCGGTTTATGAAGTAAACGTCTTCCGGATCGAACGGGGCCTCCGCGGCGTATTTCGTTTCGCCGCTCTCGTAAACGGCGGGATCGTAGGTGCTGTAATAACGAAAATCCTTAGGGTTGAGCGCGCCCCATGCTTCGTCGTTCCAGCGCGAGGGATCGCCGATCGAGGCGCTGTCAAGGCAGCAGTCGATCACGTGACACAGCTCGTGCATAAGCGCGGGGCTTATGGTCTGCGGATCGGTCTCCAGCGCGATCAGGCGAAAGCTAAGGCAGTCGGCGGTAACGGCGGCAGGCCGATCGGGCATTGAGCCGCCGGAGCGTATCCCGCCGCACAGTTCTATCACAATGCCGCCGACGTATCCCGAAAGCGTTTCGAAAAAGCCGTCGGGGTAAAGGGCGAGCGTGCGCATTACCTCGGCGCCCGCCTTACAGTAAGCCGCAAAATCGGTCTCCGGCTCGATGCGGTAAGCGGAGATAGGCAGGAGGGCGCTTGCGAACGGGAGCAACGAAACGCCGGCGGCGGGGGAGATATCGCCCTCCGCGGCCGCGGAAAAAGTCGTATTTTGCGGTTTCGCCGCAACGGAAAAGCTCCCGCCCGAACGAGGGGCGAGAGCGAAGAGTATGAGCATTGCGGCGATGAGGCAGAGCGCCGGGAATATGCTTTTTGTCCGCGCGGGCAGCCGCATCAGCGGGAGAGGTGCTTGCCCGAGAACGTAAGCGCCGCGCCATCGGCGGCTGTGATATCGTCCGTGCCGCAGGTCACGTAGATGTACTGACCGGCTTTGGCGGAGAGCTTGCCCGCGCCTTCAAGCACGAGCTCCTCGGGCTTGAGCTCGGAAGCCGAGGAATACTTGTTGTCGGATACGTAGATCTTCCAGGGAACGGTGCTCCCTTTTGCCTTGGCGGAGACGTCGACGGTCTCATTTGCGTTTGCAAGCAGCACCTGGAAGCCGTCCTTGACGCAGGATGCGGCTTCGATCTCGAACGAGGTGATCTTGTTCTGTTTGTTCAGATCGGAGCCCTTGTTCGCTTCGCTTCGGGAAGCGGAGTTCTTGCCGTTGCTGACCTTGGCGGTCTCGGCGGGCTTGGACGCCCCGTTTGCGTTTTGACCGCCGCAGGCGGCAAAGCTCATCAGCATTGCTGCCGCGAGCAGGAACGTGACGATGCACAGTACTGTCTTTTTCATATGATCCGTTACCTTTCCCGGCAGCGCGCCGGATAGTGAGATTTTCACGAGCCCTTTTCAAAGCGGCTCCGCATACTATTATATCATAAGGAACGTTTTTTTCAACAGAAAAATCGCGCGGCGCCGCGGCCTTTTGTGTCGTATGCGGTCGAATGCCCTTTGGGGGACCCCGTCAGGGAGAATAATATGTTATATTTGTTGTGAAAAACAGCTGCGAAACGGAAAATAATTCACAACAATGTGGACAAAAAATGACTTTTTTATGAAGCGCTTTTGCGAATATAGAGCGAAAACCCAGACAAATCAAGGGAAATCGCGTTTGAACGCTGAAAATTTATTAAATATATAATTAACGTGAGGCGTGGACAACGCGAAAATCATCTGGTATAATATACCGGTAATCAAAAGGGCCCTGCCCTTTATTATTTATTCAGGAGGAAAAACAATGAAAATGAAGAAGCTCGTATGCGCTCTCGTAGCCGTGCTGATGGTGCTTGCGGTTCTGCCCGTGGCGTCCCTCGCACAGTCCGCGGCCGCCGCAAGGGAAGAGTCGCGCAAGCTTGCCAAGCTGGATACCGCTTGGGCGAGCATCGAATCCGTTGAGAAGGAAGCGCTCAAGCTTAAGGCCGCTCCTTCCGAAGTGACCATGGCCGCTTACCGTGCGACCTTGAACAATCCCCTTGTTGACAAGGGCAGCATCGTGTGGGAGAACGACAATCAGTTCGCCTTCACCGTTGAGGGCATGCACTGCTTATATTGCTACCGTGTCCGCAACACCGAGCATATCCCTTCCGTCAATCAGAAGATCGTCGACGCCGCCACCAAGAGCAGCTGCGGCACCGCGGGCAGCAAGAACGTACTGCTCGTAGGTCCCTATTACAGCTCCGATTCCAGCTTCACCGATCAGTATAAGAACGAGTCCACCTCCATCGCCAACGCGACCGGCGGCACCTGCACTCAGCTCACCAACTCCAACGCGACCGGCCCCGCCATCGCTTCGAATTACCTGAATAAGGGCGTTGTTATTTACGACTCCCACGGCGTGCAGTCCGGCACCTCCTCCTATCTGTGCCTTACCACCAATTCCGGCATCACCACCACCGACTATAACAACGGCTGGGCGGTATCCTCCGGTTCCGCCGCCTATATCGACGGCCGCTACATTCAGAATCACGTTTCCGGCACCCTCTCCAACTGCTTCGTCTGGATGGCTATCTGCGAAGGCATGAAGAAGGCCGGCAAGGGCACCACCGGCACCGCGCTGCTGGCTGCGGGCGCCGCGGGCGTTTACGGCTATTCCCAGTCC
>JAFXZJ010000051.1 GCA_017541305.1 Clostridia bacterium
CACCGCTCGTTCCTTGCGGTCCGGCAAAGCTCCGTTGCTCAAAAACCAAAGACCGAAGGATCGATAATTCATGTTCAAATTCCCCGAGGGAATTTGTTCCGCAATTATTCAATATTCATTATTCATTTTTCAGTATTCATCAGCGCAAGCAATCGGGCGGCCCGCACGGGCCGCCCGATCGCTTGCGGTTATTTACTTTTTCAGCTCCTCTATCCTCTTGAGCAGCTTCTCCATGAGCTCCTTATTCGCGGCGAGCTTTGCGCGCTCCTCGCCCACGACCTTTTCGGGGGCCTTCGCCATGAAGCCGGGATTGTTCAGCTTGCCTTCGGCGCGCTTTATCTCGCCCTCGACCCTTGCCCTTTCCTTTTCAAGGCGGGCGAGTTCCTTTTCGATATCGATCAGCTCGTTGAGGGGAATGAACGCATCGCCGATCGCGGAAACGACCGACACGGCGTCGGGCGCGATGCCGGATTTATCGGGCTGCACCGTCACTTCGGAGGCGCCGGCCAGCTTGTTGAAATAGGGCGCGGCCTCGCGCACGGCCTGCTCGTTTTCGGCGTTCGTCACGATGAACATATGCGCGCGCTTGGAGGGCGGCACGTTCATTTCGGCGCGCACATTCCTTATCGCGCGGACGAGCTCCATTATGCCGTCCATGGTCGCGGCCTCGGCGGGGAATTCAAAGCCCTCCCCGGCCTTGGGCCAGCTTTCAAGCATTATCGTCTCGCCGCTGCCGGGCAGACGGGTGTAGATATCCTCGGTGATGAAGGGCATGAACGGGTGCAGCAGCTTCATCGAATCGCCAAGCACGCGTACGAGTATCGCGCGCACGTTCTTCTTGGCCTCCTCGTCCTCGCCGTAAAGGCGGGGCTTGGCCATCTCGATATACCAGTCGCACAGCTCCGTCCAGATGAAGGAATAGATCTTCTCCACGGCAAGGTTCAGATCGAACGAATCGAGATTCGAGGTGACCTCCTTTATCACGGCGTTCAGACGGGTGAGTATCCATTTGTCCGCTATATCGAGCTCAGTCATGTCGATATCGCCGATCCCGCCCTCGCCCAGGTTCATCATAACGAAGCGCGACGCGTTATACACCTTGTTGCAGAAATTGCGTGCCGCCTCGACCTTTTTGATCTGGAAGCGCATATCGGTGCCCGCCGCGGTGCCCGCCGTGAGCGAGAACCTTAACGAATCGGCGCCGTAATCCTTGATTATCTCAAGGGGATCTATGCCGTTGCCCAGCGATTTGGACATCTTGCGGCCCAGCTCGTCGCGCACCATGCCGTGTATGAACACGTGATCGAAGGGCACGTCGTCCATCGCGTAAAGGCCGAACATTATCATGCGGGCGATCCAGAAGAATATCAGATCATAGCCCGTGGCAAGCGTGGAGGGGGGGTAATAATACTTGAGCTCCTCTGTCTTTTCGGGCCAGCCGAGCGTGGAGAAGGGCCACATGCCCGAGGAGAACCAGGTATCCAGCACGTCCTCATCCTGATGCATATGCCCGCCGCACTTGGGGCATTTTTCGGGCGCGGATTCCGAAACGACTGTCTCGCCGCAGTCGCCGCAGTAATAAGCGGGTATGCGGTGGCCCCACCAGAGCTGGCGCGAAATGCACCAATCCTTGATGTTATACATCCAGTTATAATAGGTCTGGGTATAGCGTTCGGGAACGAACTTGATCCTGCCGGATTCCACCGCCTTTATAGCGGGCTCGGCAAGGGTCTTTATCGCAACGAACCACTGCTTTGAAACCATCGGCTCGATGGTGGTGTGGCAGCGATAGCAGGTGCCCACGTTATGGGTGTAGGGCTCTATCTTAACAAGATTGCCCGCGGCTTTAAGATCGTCAACGAACACCTTTCGGCATTCCTTGGTGGTAAGCCCGCAGTATCTGCCGCCCAGCTCGTTTATATGCCCGTCCTCGGTGAAGACGCACATTTGGGGCAGGCCGCAGCGCAGGCCGACCTCGAAATCGTTGGGATCGTGCGAGGGGGTTATTTTAACGGCGCCCGTGCCGAAATCCATTTCGACGTATTCGTCGGCGACTATGGGTATCTCCCTGCCCACCACCGGCACGACGACCGTTTTGCCGACTATATCGGTATAGCGCTCGTCATTGGGATTGACCGCGATGCCCGTATCGCCCAGGATCGTTTCGGGCCTTGTGGTGGCAACGGTTATGGAATAGCTTCCATCCGGCGCGTCATAGCGAACGTGCCAAAGATTGGAAGGCTGCTCCTCGAATTCCACCTCGGCGTTGGATATGGCCGTTTTGCAGCAGGGGCACCAGTTCACTATGCGGTCGCCCCTGTAAATAAGGCCCTTCCTGTAAAGGTCGATGAACACCTTCTGCACCGCCTTCGAGCAGCCCTCGTCCATGGTGAACCTTTCGCGGGCCCAATCGCAGGACGAGCCCAGCTTGCGCAGCTGAGAAACTATCCTGCCGCCGAATTCGTCCTTCCACGCCCAGGCGCGGCGCAAAAATTCCGCGCGGCCCACGTCCTGCTTGGTAAGGCCCTCGGCCGCCATGCGCTGCACTATCTTGACCTCGGTGGCGATCGAGGCGTGATCGGTGCCGGGAAGCCACAGCGTTTCAAAGCCGCTCATGCGCTTGTAGCGGATGAGTATATCCTGCATGGTCTCGTCAAGCGCATGCCCCATGTGGAGCTGACCGGTTATGTTGGGCGGCGGTATGACTATCGTATAGGGCTTCCTGTCGGGATTGGGGGCGGAATGGAAATAGCCGGATTCCTCCCATTTTTTGTAAAGACGATCCTCGACGATCGAGGGATCGTAGGTCTTGGGCATTTCATTGATGCCTTCCTTGTGCTGTTCACACATTTGGTTTGTACCTCCGAACAAAATAATACGTCCCTCCCGCCAAAGGACGAGAGGGACGCTCGTGGTACCACCTTTGTTGAACGGTTGCCCGTTCCACTTAAACGCGCTTTACCGGGCGCACCCGCTCCCGCTCCCCGGGCGACCTTCACGAAGCCTTTCGCCGACGGCTTTCACCTTGCCCGTCTCTCTTTAAGGCGCCGGTTTTTCGCTACTCCTCCCGGATCAAAACAGGAAAATATTCATGCGGAGGCCGGCTGAACCGGCTCCAACTTTATTATTATACTATATTACTTCCCCGATGTCAACTGTTTTTTATCAATACTTCGGGTCGATTATCTTCACGGGCGAATCGGCGCGCTTTGTGCCGCCGTTGCCCAGAGTGGAATACTGAGCGGAGCCCCAAGCCCACAGGCTGCCGTCGTTCTTTACGGCGAAGCGGGTGGTGCTTGAAATGGTGGAGCCGGGCATGTCGCCCTCCTCCTCGGGATCGTAATCCTCAAAGAGCATGGTGAGCTGAGTGAACGAGCGCACCCCGTCCATGATCTTTTTGAAGGTCCACACGTCCTCATAGGTGCCGTTGCCCACGCCGCCCGTGCGCACGCCCTTTTTAACGACGCCGCAGCCGTAAAGGCTTCCGTCGCTCTTTATTATGTAGGAGCCCACGCCGTTGGTATCGACGAATACCGCGTCCGAAGCCACCTTGGTGAAATCCTTGGCGGTCTTGCCCTTTTTAAGGCCCGATGCCGCGTCGGGCTCGCCGCGGAAATACACGTCGCCGTTTTCAAGCAGCGCGAACGCGTGCACTTCTTCGGAATAGCCGTCGTAGATCAGCGCGGCGCAAACCTCCTTTACGCCCGAGAGCAGCTTTTTGCTCTTCACGCCGACATATTCGCTTAGAGTGAACTCCCAAAGCTCGCCGTTTTTCTTGACGGCAAGGTAATCCCGCTCGTATTCATACTTGTTGCTTATGTCGACCACCTCGGCGATATCCGAGCCGAGCTTGTGCCTCTGCGCGGACGAGCCGTCCTCGGGCTCGAGCGTCAGCCACAGCTCGCCGTTTTTCTTGAGATAGCCGCACACGCCCAGATCCATCTGAGGGTATGCCTCGCTTACGCCGGAATCGATCTTGACGTCATGCTCCCAGCCAAGGTAATAAAGATCGCCGTTGGTCTTAAGCGCGCAGCTGCCGAATACGGCTTTAACGTCGTTCATCCTTATCACTATCGCGTCGTATGAATCCTCGGCCCCGCCCGTAACGAGCAGTTTGTTATCCTTTGTGATGAAATAGTTCCCGTAACCGGCGCTTATGACGTCAACTACGTCGTCCCTTATCTTGACGGGGGACTTGTAGACCTCTTTTTCCCGCATGCCGAGTATCATATCCTCGTTGCTGCCCCAGCCCCAAAGCGTGCCGTCCTTTTTGAGCGCATAGGTGTTGTAAGGGCATACGAACACCTTTTTGACGTTGGTGAGTATCTTCGCGGGGGACTTTACGTCCTTGGTGGTGCCGTTGCCCACCTGGCCCGAACCGTTGGTGCCCCAGCCGTAAAGCTCGCCGTTGGGATAGAGCGCGAAAGCCCTGTCATAACCCGCGCAGATCACGGGCGTCATGGCCTCGGGCGCGGCGGTGGGCGCCTGCGTGGGCGCCTGCGTGGGCGCTTCGGTGGGCGCTTCCGTCACGGGCTCGTCGGTGGGGGCTTCCGTGATCGCCGGCTCGTCCGTGGGCGCTGAGGTATCGTCTGCCGGCGCTTCGGTCGGCTCCTCCGATGCGGGCGCTTCGGTATCGGCGGCGGGCGCTGAGGTATCGGCGGCGGGCGCGTTGGTCACGGGCGCTTCGGTATTCCCCGCCTCCGCGGGAAGATTGATATTGATACAGCCCGCAAACGCCGAAACGAGCATTATCGCCGCAAGTATGATCGCAAGCATTGAATGAGTCTTCTTCATATGATCCCCTTCCCCGGCAAAATGCCGAAATTATTACTTTAACATTATATACCGACAGGCGTATTTTGTCAAGATTTATCGGATCACGTTCATTTCGGCATTGTTAAAACGCGGAATATATGTTAAAATAAGGCATATAAAA
Source organism: Clostridia bacterium (assembly GCA_017541305.1). Classification (GTDB taxonomy): domain Bacteria; phylum Bacillota; class Clostridia; order Christensenellales; family CAG-138; genus UBA3857. The sequence goes on from JAFXZJ010000051.1 coordinate 4,937, forward strand.
TTTTCGGAGGGACGTTTATGAAGCTCAATTATTGGCGCACGATATGCGTCGGATTCGCATTCTTCCTCATCTGCGCCTTCTGGCAGGCGTATGACAGCATAATCCCCAAGATACTCACCGATAAATTCGGCATGGCGCAGGGCTGGTCGGGCGTTATAATGGCGCTGGACAACATACTCGCGCTGTTCATGCTGCCGATATTCGGCGCGATATCCGATAAGTGCAGATCGAAGCACGGCAAAAGGACGCCCTTCATAGTGGTCGGCACTATAATCGCCGTCGTCGCGTTCATCGCGCTCTCGTTCATCGACAACGCTCAGCTCGGCAAGCTCGATACCGCCGCGAATTTCGATTCCAAGGCCGTCAATACCGTTTATGCGGACGCCGAGATCGCGAACGCTGCCCTCAAGACCCACGAGGGCGAGGAGTACGTGCTCTCCGAAAAGTACACGGAGAAGGAGCTCAGCTCCATAGTGTATAAGGCCTCGCAGGGCGATGCGGAAGCCGCGGCCGAGTGGGAGGAATACTTCGTGCCCGCGCGCCAGGCCTATGCCGCAAAGACCACCGCGAACAACAGGATGATACTCGTTGCGTTCATGGCGGTGCTGCTCGTGACGCTTGTCGCGATGAGCGTGTTCCGCTCCCCCGCCGTGGCGCTGATGCCCGACGTGACTATGAAGCCGCTCAGGTCCAAGGCCAACGCGGTCATCAATCTGATGGGCTCGTTCGGCGGCATACTGGTGCTTGGGCTGGGCATGGTGTTCGGCACGGGCAAGACTCAGAACGCCATGATGAGCTATATCTTGTTCTTTACCGTGATAGCCGCGATAATGGTGATCGCGCTGATCGCCTTCCTCATCACGGTCAAGGAGCCCAAATTCGTCAAGGAAATGCAGGAGGAATCGAAGAAATACGGCATAGACGATTCCGAGGAGAGCGCCGAGGGTTCAAGGAAGCTCACAAAGGGCGAGCTCACCTCGCTCATACTGATACTCGCCTCCGTCGCACTGTGGTTCTTCGGCTATAACGCGGTGACGAGCAAATATTCGGTCTACGCTGGCAAGGTGCTGAACCTCGACTACAACATGACTCTGATAATCGCGCAGGCGGCGGCGATAATCTCCTATCTGCCCGTGGGCATAATTTCCTCCAAGATAGGCCGCAAGAAGGCGATCCTGGCCGGCGTGGTGATGCTCTTCACCGCGTTCCTCGTTGCGGCGTTCCTTAGAGCCGGCTCCCCCGCCATGCTTATGAACGCGATGTTCGCCCTGGCGGGCATCGGCTGGGCGACCATCAACGTCAACTCCTTCCCGATGGTCGTCGAGCTTGCCAAGGGCGGCACGATAGGCAAATACACCGGCTATTATTACACCGCCTCGATGGCGGCGCAGGTGCTCACTCCGATACTTTCGGGCTTCCTGATGGACGCCTTCGGCATGAGCATACTCTTCCCCTACGCGGCGATATTCGTTGCGATAGCCTTCGTCACGATGCTCTTCGTGCGCCACGGCGATAACAAGCCCACCGCAAAGAAGGGCCTCGAGGCGCTGGACGTCGGCGACTGATATGAGAAGCATACTCTTAACGGCCTTCGAGCCCTTCGGCGGCGACGGCATAAACCCGACTCAGCTCGTGCTGGAAACGCTTCCCGAAGAGCTTTTCGGCGCGCAAATACACAAGCTGCTGCTGCCCGTGGAGTTTAAAAGGGCGGCCGCGCTGACGCTTGACGCGGCCTTGCGCACGGAGCCCGGCTGCGTGATCTGCCTGGGTCAGGCGGGCGGAAGGGCAAGCGTTACGCCCGAGCTTTGGGGCAAAAATTTGATGGACGCGCGCATTCCCGACAACGCGGGATATCAGCCCAAAGGCGAGCCCATAGTGCCCGGCGGGCCCGATAAGCTGCGCTCGCGCCTGCCCGTGTGGGATATCATCGCTCACGTACGGCGCGAGGGCCTGCCCGCACAGATCTCTTACAGCGCGGGCGAATACGTGTGCAATTCACTGCTTTACGGCGTGCTTTACGGGCTTTGCGAAAGCGTGCCCGCGGGCTTCATACACGTCCCGTTCATACGCGAACAGGTCGAGGGCGTGCCCGGAAGGGAGAAAACGCCCTTCATGGAGCTTGAGGATATCACAAGGGCCGTGCGCCTTGCGGCAGAGGCGGCGGTCAGAAGGACTATCGGATAACAGAGACCGATTCGGATTTCCGACGGGGAACTTACCAATGGGGACGGTTCTGATTGGTAAGTTCCCCTTCCGTTTTTTGGCAGTATCACGCGAATGCCCCCGCGTTCATGCCCCGCACAGGAGGCTGATCGCTTGCGCGAATGAATACTGAAAATCGAATAATGAATATTGATCCTTCGGTCTTCGGTTTTTTGAACAACGGAGCTTTGCCGGACCGGCGCAAGACTGAAAAAAGCCTTCCCTCGGGGGAAGGGGGACCGCGAGGAACGAGCGGTGGATGAGGGATACATTATTATTGTTCCCTTCGTGATTCATTAGCCTTTTTAGTCACCGATTCCTTGAGAAGCCGGGATATGTCTCGCAGGAGCGGCAGATCTTGCTTGGCTCATCGTGTTCCGCGCCTCTTAAGTGACGATACTAACCACGGGGACAGATCTGCCGGTCAGTTCCGATAGTATCGTTTTGGCGGCGGGAACTTAACTGACCATCAGATCTGTCCCCATGGTTAGTGGACGGGCGGCAGGGTCCGCCCCGTGCATTCCTTTTTACGCCCGCGTTCCGCGCCTATCCCTCGCAGCATAGCTGCTTCGGCATTCCGCTAAAGGCGCAACACTGTTGCCCCTTTTTAACGCTCCATGTGCCGCGGTCGCCCGTCGGTTCGGGCTGTGCCGCAAGGCTCATTCGTGTAAAATAAGTGTAAATTCTTCCTTTTATCTGTTCACAAACCGCGCATTCGGTGGTAAACTATAATTGTGAAAATATGCGAACGGAGATCAGACATATGCTTGAATTGAAGGGTATCAAAAAGGATTACAAATCGGGCAACGAGACGGTGCACGCCTTGAAGGGCGTGGACATAAGGTTTGCCGAAAGCGAATTCGCGGCGGTGCTGGGGCCTTCGGGCTGCGGCAAGACCACCCTGCTGAACATAATCGGCGGGCTGGACAGGTATTCCGACGGCGATCTGATAATCAACGGCAAATCCACCAAGACCTATCGCGACCGCGACTGGGACGCCTACCGCAACCACTCGATAGGCTTCGTTTTCCAAAGCTATAACCTCATCCCCCACCAGACGGTGCTTGCAAACGTTGAGCTTGCGCTGACGCTTTCGGGCGTTTCCAAGGCCGAGCGCAGGAAAAGGGCCGAGGAGGTGCTTAAAAAGGTGGGCCTTGAGGACAAGATGCGCAAAAAGCCCAATCAGCTTTCGGGCGGGCAGATGCAGCGCGTGGCGATAGCGCGCGCGCTCGTCAACGATCCCGACATAATACTTGCCGACGAGCCCACCGGCGCGCTCGATTCCGAAACGAGCGTGCAGATAATGGAGCTTTTGCGCGAGGTGGCCTCGGAAAAGCTGATAATTATGGTGACTCACAACGCCGAGCTTGCAAAGACCTATGCCACAAGGATAATACGCCTGCTTGACGGCGTGATCGTGGCGGACGAGGCGAATTCACCCACGGCCGGCGCGATAGAAAAAAACGCCGCGCCGACCGACGAGCCGGCTGCCGCAAAGCGCAAAAAGCGCGTTTCGATGAGCTTTTTCACCGCGCTTTCGTTAAGCCTTAAAAACCTTATGACCAAGAAGGCGCGCACGATACTCACCGCCTTTGCGGGCTCGATAGGCATAATCGGCATTGCGCTGATACTTTCGATATCCGACGGCTTTCAGAACTATATCGACCGCGTGCAGGAGGATACGCTTTCGAACTATCCCCTGACGATCGAAAAGCGCGTGATGGATATGTCGGCGCTGTTTGACCGCTCGAATCGCGACGAGCGCCCTAAGGATGGCTATGAGGAGGGCGTGATCTATTCCAACGGGCATATCGCCGAGGGCGTGGAGCTGATGAATTCCAAGACCCAGACGAACGACCTTGCGGCCTTCAAGCAATACCTTGAGGGCGATGGAAAGGACATACTCGCAAACACCAACGGCGTGCAGTATCTTTACGGCGCGGATATCTATATCTACAACCGCGACGGCGTGGGCGGCACCGTGCAGGCGAATCCCGGACAGGTATACGACAAGATGTTCGGCTCGAGCTTTTCCAACATGATGAGCTACACCCAGAACGTGCGCGTGTTCACCGAGATGATCGACAACCGCGAGCTGCTGGATTCGCAGTATGAGATGCTTGCCGGCAGATGGCCCGAGCGCTTTGACGAGGTGATCGTATCGGTCGACAAATACAACCAGATAGGCGATTATCAGCTTTACACGCTGGGTCTGCGCGACCAGAGCGCGCTTGACGACCTTATGAAGCGCGTGATGGAGGGCGAATCGGTGCTTGAGGAAAAGCTGACCATCACCTATGAGGAGATGATGGCGCTGGATCTTGAGCTGCTGCTGCCCACCGACTTTTATGAAAAGGACGGGCGCGGCGTGTGGATCGACCGCCGGGATACCGACGGCATAGACGCGCTGCTTGACGAAAAGGGCGTTCCCATTAAGATCGTGGGCATAATACGCCCGAAAGAGGACGCCGCGGCGACCGCGCTTTCGGGCACGGTGTGCTATCCGAAGGAGCTTACCGAGCACGTGATAAACGGCGTTAACGCCAGCGAAATAGTCGCTGAGCAGAAGGCCGATCCCGATACGGACGTGTTCTCGGGCTATCCCTTCGACATGAGCTCCTACATCCCCACGCGCGACGAGATAAAGGAGTACGTATCGACGCTTTCCGAGGAGGAGCAGGCGCAGATAATGCCCTATATCGACATGATGACCGACGAACAGCTGATCGAGCAGTTCAAGGAGCGCATGGAGTCCCTGGGCGGCGGGAACACATATGACGGCAACCTTGAAAAGCTTGGCGTAAGCGAGCTTTCCGAGCCCTCGTCCATAGTCCTCTACCCCACCGATTTCGAATCCAAGGACGCGATCAAGCAGGCCATAGATTCCTATAACGATTCCATGAAGGAAAAGGGCGAGGACAAAAAGGCCATCACCTACACCGATTACGTGGGCATACTGATGAGCTCGGTAAGCACCATAATCAACGTGATAAGCTACATACTGATCGCGTTCGTTGCGGTATCGCTGGTGGTAAGCTCGATAATGATAGGCGTAATAACCAATATCTCCGTGCTGGAGCGCACCAAGGAGATAGGCGTGCTGCGCTCGATAGGCGCGTCCAAGAGGGACGTTTCGCGCGTGTTCAATGCCGAAACGCTCATAATCGGCTTCATATCGGGCATACTGGGCCTTGCGATAACAGAGCTGCTGATAATCCCCATAAACGCGCTGATAGAGGATCTGGGCGGCATAGCCAATGTTGCCGCACTGCCCTGGAGGGGCGCGGTCATACTGCTGATAATCAGCATGCTGCTCACGCTCATCGCCGGGCTCATACCCTCCCGCTCCGCCGCCAAGAAGGATCCCGTGGTGGCGCTGAGGACGGAATAAGGCTGTTAATATCGGCGGGCAGGGAAATGCGGTTATTCCCATGATCTCCGCGAATAACAAACGGATCTCGACCGGTACGCTGCTGTTTTCTTTAAGTCCATGATAACATGCAAGATAACATATAAGATGCAGAATTATAGGATATTTAGCAAAGATAACATACAAGACAGCAGATAAGACGTTGCAAAATGCGCAGCAACATGGTATACTCATTCGGAAAGTGAGGCACATAATATGCAACCTTATACACCGCCATTTTCGATCACGAACCGGATGCTGTCTTTGGCGGCGGAGATCGCCGAAAAAACCGGTCGTATCATGAGCTATCGATCCTTCGAGACGAAGCCTTATCTCAGGCGCAGCAATCGGATCCGTTCGATCCATTCCTCTCTTGCGATCGAAGCAAACTCATTGTCACTCGACGAGGTGAGAAGCGTCATAGACGGCAAAACCGTGATCGGTCCGGAGAAAGAGATCCAAGAGGTAAAGGATGCGTATCGCGCATATGACATGCTCGGAGCATTCGATCCATATTCCTTGCGCGATCTGCAAAAGCTGCACGGCATTATGACCTGTCATACGGTACGGGAATCGGGCATATTCCGCACACACAACGAGGGAGTTTTTGATGGAGACAGGTGTATCTTCATGGCGCCGCCTCCTGAGTTTGTGCCGGAACAGATGCAGGCGCTGTTTGCATGGATGCAGGCAGAAAGGGAGGCAGTGCATCCGCTGATTCTTTCATCGGTCTTTCATTACGAGTTTGTGTTTATCCATCCGTTCTCGGACGGTAACGGGCGTATGGCGCGACTTTGGCAGACGGCACTGCTGTCGGAGTGGAATCCTGTTTTCCGGTATCTTCCGCTTGAAAGCCGGATCCACGATCATCAGGACAATTACTATGCTGCGATCGCCGCTTGCCATACTGCCGGTAATTCAGACGCCTTTATTACGTTCATGTTGGAAATGATCGACCATACCTTGGGTTGGGCATTGGAGCAGATTACGGAAAAGGATGCGTATCTGCCGGAAACGGTGCAGAAGCTTCTGGATATTATGGAGTTCGATCTGCCATATACCGCCGGGCAGCTGATGTCACGTTTGAATCTGAAATCGAAAGCCAGTTTTCGCGCACATTATCTTTCTCCGGCACTTGATAAAGGTCTGATCGTGATGGGCATTCCGGACAAGCCAACCAGCCGGAATCAGACGTATATCAAAAAATAGCAAACATATATATAATAAACAACAGCCCTCCGAAGAAGGCTGTTCTCATTATGCTCAAATCGCGGATCGCCTTTACTCAACCGTCCGCTTCGCGATCTCGGTCACGCGCTCGACGGCATTTTCGAACGCGGCCCTGCCCGCTTCGCCCGAGTTGTTTATTATCCTCACGCTGACGGGCGTCCCGCCCGCGGTGAACCGTATCTCGGCCGCTCCATAGCTTTCGCCGGTCTCGAGCTCGGCGGATACGAATACGCCGTTAGATATCTCAATCATCTCGGTTTCCCGATCCGGGTCGCCGTAGAACGGTCCCGAACCGTCCGAGTCGTGATTTTCCGCAAGCTCCGCGGTATAGATCAGCCTCACCGTGCCCAGCCGGTAACCCGCGTTCAGTATCGCGAAGGTCACGCCGCCGTCCCTTTCGCCGTGCCAGTTAAGCGCGGCATGCTTCAATTCTTTATCGAACGGGTTCTTTATATCCGTGGCGGCCATGTTCATTTTAACGAAATCGGGCTCGTACTCAAACGGGTTCACCGGCTCGAAGCCGATAAAGCGCACCGCGTCCTCCCAAGTCGTAAACTCCTCATAGCAGAAGCCGGGAATGGTTTCCAAAAACATCTTCTGCACGTCGGTGAGAGAATCGTATTCCCGCCACGTGTCGATTGCCTTTTGCTTCATTTCATCGGAAAATTCCATCTTTCCCTCCGCCCTGTTATAGACCTGTTTTCCGTTGATCATCACGCTCCTGATGGGCTCGGCGGCGGTATGATCCAATTCATATTCCGCGGAGCAGAACGGGCTCCTTATCGCCGTGCGCGTGGTGACGGCGATCACTCCGCTTTCCTCCTTCACCTCCGCGCCGGCTATGCCCCTTGACTTATCGCGCGCGGAGCAGATGAGCTTGAGCCTGCTGCCCTCCACGGATACGTTCGCCATTATGCCGTCGTCCGGCGAGGGACTTCCCACGATAAAGAATTTTACGAAAAGCACCCCCAGGGCGATAAGCAGCGCGGCTAATGCCGAGCCTATCAGTATGCGGCGGTTCCTTTTGCGGTTCTTTTTGAGGAAGTCTATCTCCGCTCCGTCGGGCGAGGCTTCCGAAAGCTCCTCCGCCACGGGGGAGCGCATCGCCTCGAGCTTTTCGCGGCAGGCGGCGCAATCACGCAGATGCGCTTCCAAAAGCTCGTTCGTCTTGCCGCCGGTCAGCCCTTCCGCGTAGGACGGAAGAAGATCCTCGGCCACCTCGCAGGGGATATTCGTTTTATCGCTCATATTCATCCGATTCCTTTCTAAGCGTTTCCTTTGCTCTGAAATAAGTCACCCTCGCCCTCGTTTCGGAAAAGCCCAGTATCTCGCCTATCTGTTTGAACGAGAGCCCGCCGAACACACGAAGGTAGGCCACCTCCCTTGCGGGCTCGGGCAGCTCGTGAAGTGCGCGCATGAGCTCCATGCGCCCAATGTTCGATACCGCCTCATCCTCGGCGGAGCGAGCCTTTGCGTCGACCGATTCGAGCGGCTCCGTTTGTGGATGCTTCCTGAGGTGGGAATACCATACCTTTTTGGCGATCCCGCAGAGCCACGTGGAAACAAGGCAGCTGCCGTCGTAGCGCTCCGACGTGCGAATGGCCTGATAAAACGTCTCCTGCGTCAGCTCCTCGGCAGTATCGGCGGAACGGGTAAGCGAAAGCAGATACCGGTAGACGGTATTCGCGTACTGCTTGTAGACCTCTTCCATCGGCTGCATGAGCGGGCTTCCTTTCGGTGTGTTCGTTAGTTAATGCGCAAAACGCCCGATTCGTTACAGGCAAAGTGAAAATAAAATTCTTCCTCACGCTTTGCGCGCCTTCATTCGCTTCGTTCGCCTAAGGAAACGATCGAGCGCAGCGAGATCGTTTCCGCATTTATAATTTATATTTATATTGGGGTGCAAAAAATGAACCACCCCCATACCAAAAAATGAACCGTGTTCATTTTTTGAACACTATTATTATAGCACATTTGTTTCGTTTTGTCAATATGGAAAAGGACGGCCGGATCACTGCGGCCGTCCCCTTGATCGGGCCTTATTATCAGCGTTTCATGCCCTTCTGCCTTTCAAGGCGGAAGGCAACGGAATTCTTAAGGTAATGCAGGTATTCGTCGTCCTGGCACATCGCCTTGCCCTCGGCGTCGGATATCTTGGCAACGGGCGCGCCGTTGACGTACTGCAGCTTGATTACTATATTGAGCGCGGTCTCCTTGGTATCGTTGGTGCAGAACGTGCCTATGCCGAAGCTGACCTTGGTCTTATTCTTGAAATAGTCATAGAGGGCCTGCGCCTTGTCGAAATTGAGGCTGTCGCTGAACAGCAGCAGCTTTGTTTTGGGATCCACGCCATAGCTCTTGTAATGCGCGATCATCTTTTCGCCCCACTCGTAAGGATCCCCGGAATCGTGGCGCACGCCGGTGTAGTTGTTGACCATCGAGCGGTCGAAATCGAGCAGGAACAGATCGGTCGTGAGCGTATCGGTCAGCGCGGTACCGTTATCGCCCTTGTACTCGTTATACCAATCCTCCATAGCGTAGTGATTGGTGTAGGAAAGGGGTATCTCGTCGATGCCCTGATACATCTGAACGTACTCATGCGCGTAGGTGCCTATCGGGGTAAGGCCGTATTTCATGGCAAGGTATACGTTTGAGGTGCCGACGCAGTTCTTGGTCTCGAAAGCGAAGCGGCGCACGACCTCGTCCTGCCACTCGCGGGAGAGACGCCTGCGGCAGCCGAATTCGGCAAAGCTGAACGTGTAGGTGCCGTTGTTGAAGGCCTCGATCTTTTTATCCAGCCTTTCCTTGGCGGAGGCGAGAAGCTCACCGTAATCGTAGTTCATGCGGAAATAGACCTCGTTGATTATCTCAAGCAGGTATATCTCGAACTGCATCGCGGAGAAGAGCGGCCCGTCGACCACCACCGAGAGCCCGCCCTCGTCGGAAAGCTCCACCTTGACGTAATCGCGGATGGGGTGCCAAAGGCGCAAAAACTCGACGTAGTCGTTTTTGATGAAGCGGATGGAGCGCAGATAATCCAGCTCTTCCTTTTTGAAGGAAAGCGTGCAGAGGTGATCCACCTGCTCCCTGATCTCGTTCACCATCTCGGGAGTGAACACCACGCCCTCGTTGCGGCACTTGAAATAATACTGACCGCAAAGATCGGTGTGCTTGTGGAATATGACCTGGTCCATGTTGAACTTGTAAAGGTCGGTATCGAGAAGGGATACCACGATGGGTTCGAGTTTCATATTATGATTCCTTTCGTGTTGTTGATGTATTTCGGAAACGATCGGTCTTGTAAAAAGGGCTCCGCGTTAAAGCGATCCGGGCAAGGCAGCCGCCGCTCTTACCAGCGCGTTGGCGGAGTTGGGCCGCTTGGGTATCACCTGCACCACCCTTGCTCCGGGAAGCGCCGCCCCGCCGGGAAGCTCAAGCTCCGGCCGGTCGTCTATTTCGGGCAGCTCGCCTTCAAACGGCACGGTGAATTCGTATTCCCCGCCGGCGCGCGCCTTTATCAGGAACACCGCGGCGCGGGGGCATATCGCCGCGCAGCCGCCGCAGCCGACGCATCTTGCCGCTTCGGAATACGGAAGCCCGTCCTCCCCCATTCTTATAGCGGAGAAGGCGCAGGCGGATACGCATTTTTTGCAGTCGGGATCGGGGCAGCATATCACCGCCGCCCGCCCGCGCATAAGCCTTTCCTTATCGGGAAGCCGCATAAGCAAAGCTCCTTTCTGCGGATTTATACTATTGTACCACATTGTTTTCGCGATTTCCAGCAATAAAAACGCAAAGCGGGGAAATAATTCCCGTTCCGATTGACTTTTCGGCAAATAACGGCTATAATAAACAATGTATAAATATCTTATCGGAGGTTTTTCATGGATAAAATGCTTTCCCTCATAGTCCCCGTTTACAACGAGGAAGAGGTGCTTCCCGAATCCTTCCGTCAAATGGACGCGGAAATGAAGAAGATAGGCTATCCCTATGAGATAATCTACGTGAACGACGGCAGCCGCGACGGCTCGATGAAGATACTGCGCGATATCGCCAAGGCGAATCCCCAGGTCAAGGTGAGATCGTTTTCGCGCAACTTCGGTCATCAGACGGCCGTGACCTGCGGCATGGACGCCGCAAAGGGCGACGCGCTGATAATCATCGACGTCGATCTGCAGGATCCGCCCGAGGTGATCGGGCGCATGGTGGAGGCATGGGAGCAGGGCGCGGATATCGCCTATGGCAAGCGCTTAAAGCGCAAGGGCGAGACCGTGTTCAAAAAGCTCACCGCCTTTGCCTATTACCGCGTGCTCAAGGCCATGAGCGCCTCGGCGATACCCCTTGACACGGGCGATTTCCGCCTTATCGACCGCAAGGTGGCCGACGTGTTCTTAAGGATGCGCGAGCACAACAGGTTCCTGCGCGGCATGAGCGGCTGGATGGGCTTTGAGGCCGTGCCGATCGAATACGTGCGCAACGAGCGCTTTGCGGGAAAGACCAAATACACCCTTAAAAAGATGCTGCGCCTTGCCTCCGACGGCATAGTGGGCTTTTCCGACCGTCCCCTCACCCTGTGCGGCGAATTCGGCGCGGCGCTAATGGTGCTTACCGGGTTGGGGCTGATCGCGCTTATCGTGCTTGCCTGCTGCGGGGTGGCGTTCCCCTCCTGGCTGTGGGCGCTGTGCGGGCTTGTTGCGCTGCACGCGGTCACGCTGCTGTTCCTGAGCGTGCAGGGCATGTATATGAACCGCATGTATGACGAGCTTAAGGACAGGCCGCTCTATATCGTTGCCGAAGAACTCAATATGGACGAATAAGAAAGGAAAACCCATGCTTTACGACGTTGCTGTGATAGGCGCCGGCATTGCCGGCATGACCGCGGCCATTTACGCCCTGCGCGCGGGCAAATCTGTTGTCATGTTTGAAAAGGAGAGCATTGGCGGGCAGATCGCGCTTTCGCCCAAGGTGGAAAATTATCCCGGCTTTGCGGCCGTTTCGGGGCTCGACCTTTCCGACGGCATATTCAATCAGGCGCTGGGCCTTGGCGCCGCGCTCGAGGTGGACGAGGTGCTGGAGGTCATTCCAAAGGACGGCATATTCGGGCTTCGCTGCGCCTATGGCGAGCACGAGGCAAGGGCCGTGGTGCTTGCAACGGGCCTAAAGCACAGGAAGCTCGAGGCGGCTCAAAGCTTTGAGGGCAGGGGCGTTTCATACTGCGCGGTGTGCGACGGCATGTTCTATAAGGGCAAAACCGTGGCGGTAGTGGGCGGCGGCAACACCGCCGTTTCAGAGGCGATCTATCTTGCGGATATCTGCGACAAGGTGTATCTCATTCACCGCCGCACGGGCTATCGCGCCGAAAAGGCCGTGATGGACCGCTTCCTTGCAAAGGAGAACATAATAAGGCTTGAAAACAAGGTCGTCGAGAACGTCACGGGCGACAAGACCGCCGATACCCTCGTTTTAAAGGACACGCTGGACGGCTCCTTATCCGAGCTTCACGTCGACGGGCTCTTCGTTGCGCTCGGTCACGTGCCCCAGAGCGCGGCCTTTGAAGGGCTTGTGGATATCGACGGCGACGGCTTCATGCTTGCCGACGAGAGCTGCGAAACAAAGACCCCCGGCCTGTTCATAGCGGGCGACTGCCGCAGAAAGGCAGTGCGTCAGCTCACCACCGCCGCCGCCGACGGCGCGTGCGCGGGGCTTGCCGCGGCAAAATACGTTGACGGTTTATGAAAGGATAACGAAATGGATAGGAAGGATATCATAAAAGAGCTTGACAAAAAGGAGAAGAATTCCTGCCGCTACTATCAGAACACCGACTGCGAATACTTCCCCTGCCACAAGGGAGCCGATCCGGATTTCTTCAACTGCCTGTTCTGCTATTGCCCCCTCTATGCGCTGGGCGATAAGTGCGGCGGCAATTTCCGCTATATCGAGGGCGGCATAAAGGACTGCTCGAACTGCTTAAAGACCCACGGCAGAGGCGGGTATGATTACGTCATACAGAACTTCCCCAAGATAGCGGAGCTCGCGAAGAAGAGCGAGGAATAAGCTGTGGATACCGTCTTTGCGCCTCATAAGCTTGATGCGTCAAGGCGGTTTTTCCTATTCAAAGCGGCCGTGCGGCGTCAATTCATTGGGATCGGGATCCGATAAAGGAGGAGCAATGGGCATTATTATCAAGCTTTATAAGGAAAACTTCATGAAGCGCTATGACGATGAAGGCATTCCCTTTCCCGGATATGCGGATTATCCCGGGCTTGTCTGCGAGCCGGGCTCGTTTCAGAACCGGGACGGCGTAACGATCCGATACTGCACGTATTATTACGACGGTCACAGGAAGGATAAGCTGATCCTGTTCTGCCACGGGCTGGGCGCGGGGCATACTCCCTATACGGTCGATATTGAGCGATTATGCCGCGCGGGCTTCAAGGTCCTGGCCTTAGATTACGCAGGCTGCGGCGCTTCGGGCGGAGAGCGTCTGACTTCCGTAAACGCGCCCACTCGGGATGCGGTTGAGCTGCTGGAGCTTCTCCAACCGAAGGAGGAGATCATCCCCGCAGGTCATTCGCTCGGCGGCTATACCGCGCTTAACCTTGCCAATTATCTGCCCGACGTTAAACGCGCGGTGATCGTCTCGGGCTTTTTGAGCATTTCCGATGAAATGATGGGCTTTGTGAAGCTGCGCATACTTGCAGACCGCATAAAAAGCTATGAGAAGAAGCTCTCCCCCGTCTTCGGGCGTCTTGACAACCGCGCCTATCTTGCTTCCACCGGGGACAGGATACTGTGGGTCCATTCCAAGGACGATCCCGTGGTCAATTACAAATACAACGCCGCCCGGGCGCTGAGCCTTGGCAACCCGAACGTGCGCGTAATAACGCTCGAAGGCAAAAAGCATATGCCGCAGTACACCTATGAGTCGCTCGAAACGATGAATGCATGGATCGGCGAATACTATCGCGCGATCAGCGAAAAGAAGCTCGTTACGGCAGAGGATAAAAGGGCGTTTTTCAACGACAAGCCCACCAAAAAGATGATGGAGCCCGATCCCGACGTGTACGGCGAGATACTGCGCTTTATCGAATAGGCAGCGGGATTTTCCCGATCGTGCCGGGAGCAGGACCGCTGTGTTATGAAAAAAAACAAGGGCTGCCGCATTTTTATACAGCAGCCTTTTTTATGTTCGGATCGTTACTCAGATCATATCGAGTTTTATAAGCGCGTCGGCCAATATCTGCGCGTGGTCCCCCGCGACGTAGGCGTTGGGGATGAATTTCGCGCGGCCGTGCTCGATCTCATACAGCACCTCGATGCTCTCGCTCATATCGGTGCGGGTGAGGGTGATAAAGCCGTTTTCGCGGTCGACTTCGATATAATAAAGGCCCGCGTCCGCCGCGTCGTCGCCCGCGTGGGGCAGTTGGCCCGGGGGCAGCAGCATTATGAAGGCGACGGTCACGATCCAGCCCCTGGGATCCCTGCCGGGGCGCCCGTAAGCGCCAAGCTGTATTGGGCGCACGCCGGTTATGCCCGTTTCTTCAAAGAGCTCGCGCGCGGCGCCCTGCTCAAGCTCCTCGCCCTTTTCAAGGAACCCGCCGGGAAAAGCGAGACAGCCTATGAAGGGGTGGTTGCGGCGGCGTATCAGAAGCACCGCGGGGCGGGAATCGACGTGCGCAAGCACGATATTGTCGACCGTCACAGAGGGTCGGTCGTATTTGGTCAGATCGTATCCGGCAAGGAATTCATTAAGGGTCTGGCCCTTTTCGTTTCTCGGTTCATTCATGGATCTTAACCTCCAGTAATCTTCTGAAAACAGGCTCAAGGCTTTCCTTATCGCCGCTCGTGAAGAAGCTGACGCGCTCCCCCGCCTCCTTGGGCGAGGCAAGCAGGCGCCTTTCGGTCAGCACGCGCCTAAGCTGGCGCGCCGTGCCCGCGTTGCCGTCAAAAAGCCTGCATTCGCCCCTGAAATGCTCATTCGCATACCGCTTTATCGCGGGCGCGATGAATGGATAATGGGTGCAGCCCAGCACTATGCCGTCTATCTCCATGCCCTCGAAGGGCGAAAGCCTTTCCGAAAGCAGGTCCTCAAGCTCGCAGAATTCGAGCCTTCCCGCCTCTATCCTCTCGACCAGGCCCGAGCAGCCCACGTTGATCACGCGGCCCGGATCGGGCATGCGCGCCTGCAGCGCCTTGTAACGCGCAAGGCGCGTTGTGGCCCTTGTGGCAAGCATCAGCACCCTGCCGCTGCCCGGCATCAGGCAGGCGGGCTTTATCGCGGGCTCGACCGAAACCACGGGCACTTCGAGCTTGCGCCGAAGCGCGTTTATCGAGGCCGATGTGGCGGTGTTGCAGGCCACGACCAACGCCTTTACGCCCTTGTGCACCAGATATTCCGCCGCCGCTTCGGAAAGCGCAAGTATCTCCTCCTCGGCCCTGTCGCCGTAGGGGGCGTTTTTGTTGTCGCCAAAGTAGACGAAGCGCTCGTAAGGCAGCTCGATCAGCATGTTCCTCAGCGTGCTGGCGCCGCCGAAGCCCGAATCGAACACGCCCACGGGCCTTTCGTCATATTCGGTTTTGAGCGTGATATCACTCATGATGCCGGTGTTCCTGCTCCATGCCCTTTCGGCGGTCGGTATAGGTGTTGAGACGGTCCAGGAATATGGCGGCAGCCAGGCTGTCCGCCGCGCCGCCGCAGTTGATATTGCGCTCGATCAGCTCGCGGTCGAATACCGAGACCTCGGGAAGCCGCTTTGAAAGGGGCAGCTCCATGATCTGTTTGGCGCGGGCGCGCACGAATTCGGCGCCCTCCCTGCCGCCCCGCTTATAGGCGTTGGTATCGTAAAGCTCCGCCATGATACCGATGAGGGCCAGCGCAAAGCATTCGTTGTCGGCAAAATTCATAAGGCGATAGCCCAGTATGCGGCGATAGGCGTTCACGGCCGCGGGGAAGCCCGCCCTTGCCTCGGCGTCGGCGCCCAGGGCGTTATTGCCCTGCTCCATGCGCACTATCGCGCCGTTGGAGCCCCTGCCGGGATCGGGCCTGAGGGATGCCTGCCGCTTTGCCTCGGCGATCACGTCAAGCGTTTCACGCGGAGCGCCCAAAGCGGTGAGCTTTGCAAATGCCGAAACCAGCAGGCCCAGGCAGTAGATCGCGCCCTTGTGGGTGTTCACGCCGTTTGTTGCGGCCTTCATTTTGGCCTCTGCCTCAACGCCCAGTATCGTAAGCTTGGTCATAAGGCTTGCGCCGTGATCCAGCGTGCAGCCCTCGTGCGAGGGGCAGTCGGCACAGTTGATATGCTCGTCCTCGCCGCAGCCCTCGCCGTGCCCGGATTCGGGCGTTTCGGTATCCGCGGCGGTGTATGCCATGGAATAGAAATAGGGCGCGAGCGTTTCGGCCGAAGCCCTGAACAGATCGGGATCCATATCGGAATTCGCGCCGTTGTTCACAAGATCCACAAGGCCCGCCTTGGGAGTGGTCTCCACCTCGTCGATAAGCGCGCGGAAAGCGGCCATCGAGGCGGCATAGGCGGTGGAATCCCTAAGGAGCTCCGCCGTTTTTTTATCGAGCTCCTCAAGCGAATGCGCGCGGCTCCTTGCGCACTCGAAAGCGGGACGCCCGCAGACAAGGCATTTCCTTGCGGAGGCGCGCCCGAGCTTATTCCCATCCTTATCTATCACGTCGATATCGAACAGTCGGCCGAAGCCGAAGCCGTCCTCGAGCTTGACGCAGACGGCCTTGATCAGCTTTGCCTGCGCTTTGACCGCAAAAAAGCCCTCGCAGCCGGTAAAATCAACGTGGTATTCCTCGTGCAGAAGCTTCATATTGAAGCGCGCAAGGGCCTTTTTGAGCTCGTCGACGCCCACGTTGAAGCAGGTCTCTATCGCGGGCGAATACTTGTAGGGCCCGGGAATATTCATGGTGAAGCAGATCACGGGGACGCCGTGCGCGCGCAGAAGCTGCTTTTGCTTTGCGGCCCTTGCCTCGCGCAGGAGCGCCATGTCGCTGACCTGAACGGGTTTTCGCTCTATCGTTTCGGAATTGTGGCTGTGCGAGCAGGCGTGGCCGCATGCCGCGCAAAGCCTTTCATCGCATTTGATCTCGTCCATTATAATGATTCTCTCTTGATATTTTTTTAAGCGCCGAGCCTTACCGTGGCGCCGTCGGAGGTGAGCACGATCGTAAAGCCATCGCCGCAGGCGGCGCATATCACGCCCTCTATCCCCTGCACGGCGCACTGGCCCCTGTGGTTATTGCCGCAGGCAAGCAGTCTGCCGTCGCTCGTGACGGCTGCGGTGTGATCGGCTCCGGCGAAGATCCTGACCACGTCGGTCCACGAGCTCACATCGCACTGGCCGAAGGAATTATCTCCCACGGCTGCAACCTTGCCGTCGGCCTTGAGCATTACAAGGTGCTTCCCGCCGCAGGCGATGGCGGTGACGCCCTCAAGGCCCGCGGTATCGCACTGACCCGAGGCGTTCAGACCGCAGGCTGCCACCGTGCCGTCATCCATCAGCGCCGCGGTGAAGCCGCTGCCGGCGGAGATGGCCTTGACGCCCTGCCAGGCCGCCGTGCCGCTGACCTCGCCGAAGGTATCCGGCCCGCAGGACAGCACCGTGCCGTCGCTTTTAAGGGCCGCGGAATGATTCTCGCCGCAGGCCACCGCGATCACGTTCTGCCACGAGGCGACCTCCTCTGCGTTGCCGAAGGAGCTGTTGCCGTGGAAGCGCACGGAGCCGTCCGCCGCAAGACCCAGCATGAACCGGCTGCCGCCGACTGCGATGGCCGTGATATCGTCCCACGCGGGATCGGAGAACGCGCCCCAATCCCCCTCAAGGCTCACGCGGCCCTTGGGATCGAGCCTTGCCCAGCAGTCGGGCCCTTTTGCCGAAAGGCTGTTTTCAAGCGCGGCGCACAGCGAATCGAACCTTTCCCTTGCGTCGGAATAATCGCCGGCCTCGCCGAAGCATTTGAGCGCCGCGGCGTAATCGCCGTTATCATAGGCTTCCACACCGCGCTCGTAATCGGCGGCAAGCTTTTCCTCGCTCATCTCGCCGCCCGAGCTCATGCGTGAGAAGCATTTTGCGGCAAGCGCCGTGTCGCCCTGTGTGCGGGCGCTGTGCCCGGCCTGCTCCCAAAGCGCATCCAATCGCGCGGTCAGGGCCGCCGTATCGTCGGTATAGGCCATGGCCTTGGCAAAGCAATAGGACGCGTTGTCGATATCGAACGCTTCAAGCCGCTTTTCTCCGCTTTCGATCCAAAGGCGGGCGATCTCGCCGTAAGAGGATCCGCGGCAGAGGCGGAACACCTTCTGCGCCGAATCGTAATCCGCGTTGTTTAAAAACCTGCCCGCGCTGCTGATCCTGACCGGATCGAGAAGATCGAGATAACTCGAGCCGGCCGATATGCACGAGAAGCAGTTTTCGGCCTCCACCCTCTGGTTATCGGCATAGGCGCGCACGCCCATCTGATAATAGGCCGAATCGAGCTTGGCAAGCTGACCGGAATCGGCCCCGGCCTTCAGATAATAGGTCCTTGCCTGGGCAAGATCGCCGTTTTCAAAGCTCTTTTCGCCCGCCCTGAGCCAGGCTTCCTTTGCGAGCGCGGCGGAATCCTTATAGCCCTTCATGCCTTCGAACTGAAGCGCGGCGGGAACGTGATCGCCCGCCCTGTGCAGGGCGACCGCGCTTTGGTATTCCTGTTCGGGACGCAGCTTTTGCGGGTAGAACCAGAATATGAACACGCCCGCGGCGATCACAAGCAGTATTCCCAGCACCGCAAGCGGCAATATAAGCTTTCTCATAGGGTTTCCTTCCGCATAATGTAATTCAAAGTCGATTCGGGGACGAGTTCGTCAAGCGCCGTTATATCGCCCTTATCCAGCGCCTCACGAACCCGGCTCGCGCTTATGCCGCCCGTGCGCTCGATCTCGCAGACCTCCACGCCGTACTTGGGAAGCAGCTCCTTCATCACCTCGTTATAATTGCGCGTTACACCGCAATAGGGCTCCGTTCCCACAAAACGGCGCGTTATACCAAGGGCTTTTGCGATTTTCGACCCAAAAAGGGTGACGTCAAGGGCCGCATACATGCTTTCGGCATTCGCGGTATCCTTGATGAAATAAGTGGGGAAGGTGGCCTTGGAGATCATGTATTCGCCGCTGGGGATCACGCAGACGTTTAAAAGATCCCTCGTGCCCCGGCGCACCATCTCGATGCGGTCGGCAAAGGAAAAGCGCGAGCTGTCCTCGCTTACGACGAATACGTAAAGGTGATCGACCTGCTCCGCCGCCGTCCTTATCAGGAACCTGTGCCCCAGCGTGAACGGATTGCAGTTCATCACCGCCGCGCCGATATTCCCCTCGAACCTCGGCACGGTATCCAGCCAGCGTGAAAGCCCGCTGCGCGTGTTTTCCATAAAGCACACGTCGCGCGTGGCGGCAAGGGTATAAAAGCCCGCGCCGCGAAAGAGCATCTCGTTCGAGGCCTTTGTGAAAAGAAACAGCTTGGTGATCCCGCGCCGATACGCCTCCGAGACCAGCTCGGAAACGATCGTAAGCGCCGCGCCCTCGCCCTGCAGGCGCTCGTCCACGGCGATGTATTTCAGTATGTTCCCGCACAGGCAGCCGTTGCCAAGCAGCTCGCCGTATTCCGAACAGAGCTGCACCGTGTAATCGGCGCCGCCCTCATACCTTAAGCCCATTTTTTCAAGGAAATATTCGGTTTTCGCAAGGCGCTCCGGGTTCAGGATGACGCCTGCCTGCGGGTAAAATTCCATATTTCGCGAATTATTATTGAGGTCAAGCCTCTCCGCCTTCTCCAAGGGGAGGCAGAGCGTGGGTGAGTTCCTTGGCTCTCCTTCGACAAGGAGAGCTGTCAGCCGAGCGAAGCGAGGATGACTGAGAGGTCGAGTCTTGGCTCTCCTTCGATAAGGAGAG
>JAFXZJ010000052.1 GCA_017541305.1 Clostridia bacterium
CCTTTTGTGTGTTCGGAATTATGGGATTCGAAGCCTCGAGCCGTCCGTCCTGTGGACGGTTAAGACGGCGAGAGGCCGGCTTTTGTCAAAAGGCGCGGAGGCGCAGTGCGGAGCACAAGCCGCAGACGCATCTTTTGCAAAAGGAATCCCACCCGCTCCGCCACACAAAAGGAGGCACACCGTGCCTCCTTTTGTGTGTTCGGAATTATGGGATTCGAAGCCTCGAGCCGTCCGTCCTGTGGACGGTTAAGACGGCGAGAGGCCGGCTTTTGTCAAAAGGCGCGGAGGCGCAGTGCGGAGCACAAGCCGCAGACGTATCTTTTGCAAAAGGAATCCCACACGCTCCGCCAACAAAGAGGACTGTCTTTGTCAACAGTCCTCACTGATTATTTTCAAAGGTTTTCTGTCAGAACCGCATGCATATCCCCGCGAGCGCGGCGGCGACGAACGGGAACACGGCGATGCGGATGAGCTGCCCTTTGCGGTTGAAGCCGAAGCTGTGATAGCCTTCGCAGCCCTCCGTTTCGGGGTAGAAATGCTGGAAGAAATGCGTTTTCGTCAGCAGCAGCCAGTCGAGGCAGATAATGTCAAACGCTTTCCAGAGGTACAGCATCGTGATGAACCGAAGGAAGAACTGCCAGAAGGTGAAGCCCCTCCTCACGCCGTCGAGCCCGCCGTAAAAGAACGCGCCGAATATTGCGAAGAGGCAGATAAGCGCGAGCTTCCAGCCGAGGATCCGCGCGCCGGGGAAGCGCTCTTTGCGTTCCTTTGCCGCCGCCCGGATGTCCTTCGGAGCGGTGGTGAAAAGCCGCTTATCCTGTATGAGGCCCACGGCGATGAGCAGTATGAGGAATATCGAAACGATCACGATAAGAGAAAGAAGCAGCGTCAAAAGCATTTTGTGATCATCCTTTCTTTTTCATTACAGCGACGGCGCAGGGGATACGGCCTTCCGCCATTGTTATTTCAACGTCATCATAGCCGGCTTCGATAAAAAACCTGCGGTAGCTTTCGGGCGTGAACTGGCGTTTGAAATCCGCGCCGGCCTTGCCGACAGCGGAGGCAAAGCCGCTCGTTTTCCCCTTTTTGTCCCGGTTCATGTAGGTGGGTATTATCAGCATCCCGCCGGGCTTGACCACGCGGTCGAGCTCTGTAAGGGCTTTAAGCGGTTCGTCGAGCAGGTGTATCACGTTCCCCGCGACGGACTTATCGAAGCTGTTGTCCGGGTATTCGAGCGCGGTGATATCCGCAAACGTAAACGCTGCATTTCCATACTCAGCACAGTTTTTCCTTGCTTTTTTCAGCATGTTCTCCGAGAAATCGGTCGCGGTAAGGCTCCGGCATTTTGCGGCGATGACAGCGCTTAAAAGCCCCGTCCCGCAGGCGCATTCGAGCACCTCGTCCGAGGGTTCGATAAGCTCCGCAACGATCTTTTTCAATGCTTTATGCGTTTTTCCGTTGATGACGTTTACGAAAAGATCGTACACGCCTGCGATCCTGTCCCAGAACACGGTCTGCTCCTTTCTGCCTGAATCGGCTGTCATTCCCCGTCGGCGTTAACTGCGCAGGTCATAAGGCAGTGCCGCCCCGCAAGCTTTTTCAGGGCGTCCATGCTTTTTAGGCTTATTGCGTGCTCCATTTCGCAGGCGTCCGCCTCGGCGGTCTTTTCATCGACGCCTAGCCCTTCGAGCAGCTCGCGGATCGTCCTGTTCCGATCGAGCGTCGCCCGAGCCACCGCAAGGCCCTTTTCGGTAAGCTCGATCAAGTAGGAGCCGTCCATCGTGATATAGCCCTCTTTTATAAGGTGCTTGACCTTGTTGGAGACCGTTGGTTTCGACACGGAGAGCGCCTCGGCTATAGCGACGCTCCTAACCTCGCCGGAGAGCTGCTTGATTTTATAGATGGTTTTGAGATAATCCTCGGTGGTCTTTTTCATATAAGTTCACTTCCTTGCGATAACCGTGATCCACGGCTTGGCGGGATGATGATCCGCTTTGACTTCGGAAAAGCCCGCCGCTCTCAAAGCCTTTTCAAGCTCATCCGCCGTATAGCATCTCATGCCGTCGATAAGCTTTTCATACTTTTTGCTCGTTTCGTCCGTGCCGTCGGATTCGTTGCAGATCAAAAACGTGCCGCCCGGTTTCAATATGCGGCAGACCTCCGCAAAGCAGTTTTCGAGCCCCGGCCAGAAATAGACCGTCTCGAACGCAGTCGCAAGATCGGCTGAGGCGCTGCCTTGAGGAAGCTCCGCGACGCTCGCACGGATCACTGCGCATCTGCCGGAAGCGATCATGTATTTGTTGTATTCTTTCGTTTTTTGAACCGAAAGCTCCGAATAATCGACTGCCGTGAGCTTGGCCTTCGGGTAGCGTTTCATAAGCTCCCCGGCGTTCCTTCCGCCGCCGCAGCCGAGCTCGGCAATTTTTGCGGGCGTAATGCCGCTAAGATGCGTCATTCCCCAGTCGGCGAGCCTGGCGTGTCCGCCGTTCATGCCGCCGACCATCAGCTTGCCGAGAAAGCCCTCCGGCTTCCGCGTTTGATTGATGAATTTTTTGAACAGGCTCATTTTGAAAACCCTTTCTTTTTATATCCGCAGTCGCAGTAAGGCCCGCCGGAAGCGAGCGTAAACTCGCGCACGAATTCGTCCGCGCCGCCGAGCTCGCTCATGGTGTAATCGAGGCGGCACATGGCGGGGATGTATTCCTTTAGCTCCAGCTCCGTCATAAGAACGCAGATGCCGCATTTATTGAATCGCGCCTCGTAGCCCGAGCCGTCCGGGTAGGGAAGATAGTCCATATTCCACGAATACGGGTTCCTGTCGGCGGCGTGAAGCGCCGCGGTCTTTTTCATGCCCTCGATATCCCGTGCGGAAAACTTCTTCCTGCCGCCCAGTTTGCAGAACAGCTTCATGGCTCCCGTCGTCATGGATTCGCGGTAATAGACGGTCATCTCATCAAGCGTCGGCTTTGCCGGAAGCTCGAGGCAAAACGCCGAGAACATAGCGCAGTTCACGATGTTGGTCTTAAAGCGGTCTCCCTTTTCAAACTCGGGCAGCTTTAAAATTATCTCTTTGTATTTTGCTTTCGCCGCCTTCGTTACGGCCTTCGCTTCCTCTTCGTCAAGCCCGAGTATCGCGGAAAGGTTGAAGCGGAAGGAGCTTTTGAAAAGTGCCCACATACCCGCCGGAAGTCCCGAATACTTCATGCTTCACTCCGTAAAATCCATTTTGATTATCCGCATTTTCATAAACCCGTCGCCGAGCTTTGCCATAAGGCGAAAGAGCTCGTTAACGGACGGATCCTTCAGATCGTTGTAGCCCAGCATATACCCGCGCGACGTCACTTCTGCGTTTTTCATCCAAGGGAGCAGGTCTTTTTCTATGCTGTCAACGCTGAAATAGTCGGCTATGGAGGTTATGCCCGCCTCCTTCACCCAGGTTTTCAGCATGAGCTTCACGGCGCGCCTGTTCGCTGAATCGAACACGAGCCGCCCATCAGGAAACCGCTCCGCCATCGCTGTAAACAGCCGCTTGATCTCGTTCGTTTTGAAGTAGTAGAACACCCCCGCCGCGAGAAAGCACACGCCTTTTTCCGCGTCGATATGATCGAACCACGAAAGCTCGTTCAGGTCGGCGGCGATATTCTTCACGCGCCCGCCCTCCGGCAAAAGCGCGTTCCGCACGGCGATGACGTCCGGCAGATCGAGGTTATAGATCCGGCAAAGCCCGTCGTCGCAGTTCTCCGCCGTCTGGTCGAGCCCGCAGCCGAGATTGACGAGCGCGGCCCCGGGATGCGTTTTCAGATAATCCTTCGCCTCGATCATAAGATCGTTCTCGCGCATGGCGACCTCGAGCGCGCCGAAGCGGTAGGCGAGGCTCTTCGAGCGCTTCTCAAGCTCCGAAAAGTCATAGTCGATCCGGTTTATGAGCTTGACCGCCTTATCGTCGCGGAACAGGTTCGGGAATTGCTCCGTGCAGAGCTTGCGCCCGTAAAGGGGTATGACGAGCGTCTCCTGAACGCTGTTTTTTTCGATATGATAACTCATTTTTTACCCGCCAATATCGCGGAGCCCGCAAGCTCCATAAACGCCGCCTCGCCCTTTTTAATGAACTTCCCGTTGTCGGTGGGTATGAGCTCGGCGCTCTCATAGCCCATGGCCTTAAGCTTCTTAACGAACGCCTGCATATCGCCGTATCTCGATTTGGAGAATATGTCGTGGATGGCGAACGTGCCGCCCTTCTTCAAAACGCGCAGGGTCTCGAGGAGGTACTTCTGCTTGTCGCCGGGGATGTTGTGATAGACGTAATTGCTTGTCACCGCGTCGAAGCTTTCGTCGGGGAAATCGAGCTTCGTCGCGTCGCCGCGCATGAACTTGACGTTCTTCACGCCCTCGGCCTTCGCGTTCGCCTCGCAGAGCGGCTTATTGTACGAGGCGTATTCCTTGCCCCAGCGGTCGATACCGACGAACTGCGCGTTGGGGTTCCGCTTCGCGCAGGCGATCGTGAGCGCTCCGCTGCCGCAGCCGACGTCGAGGCATCTGCCGCCGTCGGGGAGCTTTACGTACTCCGCTACGCCGTCTATGATCTGCTTTGACATCTGCCGTTTTCCGTTGTAGGAGAACGCGCGGCAGAGCAGTATCATCCACACGGTAACGACGAGCGCGATGACCGTGAGCGCGAGGAAAACGATGAACAGCACCGTCTTCAAAGCTCCGGAGACGAGCCCGGTCAGGCCGAAAACGACGAACAGCGCGAGCAGCACCGCCGTGATCCCAACGCCTGTGAGCACCATGCCCTTGGGCATCCAGTTTTTGTAATCGGGTCTCATAACGTTTTTACCTTTCTCAAGAGATTCTTCCTTGCGTTTTCTTCCGTATCGTCATCCTCGATATAGCCGTCGTACGGCGCGGAGGGGTCTTCGTATTTCCTCGTGAACGGCCTGCAAAGCTCCGTTCGATGCACGAAGGCGAAATCCGTGTCGTCCGTCCAGCCGGTATGCCCGGTGATGATCTTGAAGCTTTTGCCCCTTGCACGGAGGTTTTTTTCGAGCTTTTCGAGCGACTTCACCGCAAGCTTGTTGTCCTCGGCGAGCGTCGAAATGAAGCTGTATCCGCCGTCGGCCCCGAACCATATCGTGTCGCCGGTGAAGAGATACTCGTCGTCGACGAGATACACCATGTGCCCCCAGGTGTGCCCGGGGACGAGCAGACATTCGATCTTTATATCGCCGATGTTAAGTATCTCCCCGTCCTTCAACAGCACGCGCCTGTTGTCCGTCTTCACCATCGGAAGCTTGTAAAGCCCGTGGATCACCCTCCTGCGCGCTTCGCCCGTGAGGTATCGGTTCTCGATCTCGCCGATATAGACCGTCGCGTCCTTGAAAAGCAGCTCGCTGTCGCGCTCGAGAGCGCCGACGTGATCCGTATCCTGATGGGTTATCAGGATATGCTCTATCGACGAAGGGTCGATATCGAGCCAGCCCATTTTTTCACGTAGCCCGGCGTAGTTGTAGCCCGCGTCGATCATGATAGTCACGCCGTTCTTCGTATAGAAGAATATGTTCGCCACCCATTCGCGCACGCAGACGACGCGTTCGTCTATTCGCCCCGTGTTCAAAGGCTTGAATATCGCCCTGCCCCGAAACAGCCTGCTCATCGACTTCTTCTGATTGTCGGAATCCTTTCTTGCCATGCTTACCTCCCGAACAGCCCGCGCTTTTTGTATTCCTCCGAAGTTACGGAAACAAAGGTATAGCCCGTGTCCTCCACGGCTTTTTTGAGCTTCGCTTCGTCGAAGCCGTCCTCCGAGAGGAACGTCGCTTCTCCGCGTGCTCTCGACGCCTTGACCTTCTTGGCAGAAGGGAAAGCCGCCCTTATCGTGTCTTGAATATGCGCCTCGCACATACCGCACATCATGCCGTCGATCCTGACAATGATCTTTTCCATTTTACAAATCCTCCGCAGTTTATTGAATTAACAGTCCCGGATCGTTACACGCTCCACGAGGCGCTTGCGGACTGGAGATCCGCCATGCGGCGGAAAATGCCGTCCTCGTTTTCGTAAAGCGCTTTCGGCGAACCCTCCTCGGCGACCCTGCCGTCCTTCAGCACGACGATCTTATCGGCCGCCTCAACGGTGCGCATACGGTGGGCGATGACAAGCACGGTTTTGCCGGCGAGCAGGTGCGAAAGCGCGCCCTGCACCTTGGTTTCGTTCTCCACGTCAAGCGAAGCCGTCGCCTCGTCTAAAAGCACGATCGGCGCGTCTTTTAAGAGCGCACGGGCGATCGAAATGCGCTGACGCTCGCCGCCGGAAAGCTTCGCGCCGTTTTCGCCGATCGGAGTTTTGTAGCCGTCGGGGAGCTTTTCAACGAATTCATCGCAGTTCGCCGCCCTCGCAGCCGCGAGTACCTCCTCATCGGTCGCGCCGTGCTTGCCGAGGCGGATATTCTCCATTACCGTGTCGTCGAACAGCACCACGTCCTGAAACACCATCGAATAATCGGTGAGCAGGACTTCGGGATCGACAGAGGAGATGTCCACGCCGCCGACCCTGATCGTCCCTTTGTTGATATCCCAGAGCCGCGCGGCAAGGCGCGCGCAGGTGCTCTTGCCCGAGCCGGAGGGTCCGACGAGCGCCGTGACCTCGCCCTCCTTTGCGGTGAAGCTTACTCCGCTTAACACATCGTGGTCGTCGTAGGCGAAGCCGACGTTTTCAAAGACGATGTCGTGCCCGTCGGGCGTGAACACCTCCGCGCCTTCCGCCGTAGGCGTATCGTTTATCTCGTTCAGACGGTTCGCCGAGACCTGCGAGACGAACATCTCCGCGATCAGCGCGAGCGCCTGATCGAACGGCGCGTAAACGCGGGTTATGACCATGAGGAACATGAACATCAGCATAAAGTCGATCTTGCCCGACAGAATGAGCGAAGCGCCGGTGAGTATCGTCGTCGCAACGCCGAGACGCATTATGACCGAAGCGCCGTTGACGAACAGACCGATCACGAGCTCGCTCTTCCGGTTGGTCTTCTCAAACCGGTCGATCTTTTTGTAAAGGCGGTCGAGATATTCCTTCTCGCGGTTGGTCGCCCGGATCTCGCGGACGTTTTCAAGCGATTCCTGAATGTTGTCGGAAACAGCAAGCGCGTCAGCTTTCAGCTTTTCGGAACCTCTCTTCTGTATTTTTCTGCTTCCGAATAGCAGGATAAATGCGACCGGCACGCCCCAAAGACACGCGATCGCCATGCGCCAGTCGTAGATGAGCAGCATTACCGCAATGACAGCCGTTGAGATGAACGCGCCGTAAAGATAACCGAGGCAGTGAGACCAGACGTGCTCCAGACGGTTGACATCGCCCATCAACGTTTCGGTAAGATCGGCAAGGTCCCTTTTCCCGAAAAAGCCGAGAGGGAGGCGGCGCAGGCGCTCAGCAAGCGAAATGCGGGTATCCTTGATCTCACGGTAAACCAGCCCGTACGTCGTTTTGTACTGCTCCAGATGTGTGAAAAAGGACAGAACTGCGAACGCGGCGACAAGCCCGATGAATATCCACGCGTTCGGCAGCGCGGCGCCGGTCGTCAGCGTGTTCATGTAGCCCTGCATGAGGAAATACAGGATGCCCATGCCCGCCATCATCGTGAGGTTTACGACCACCGTCCAGGCGGCGCCGATCCTCGTGTTTTTAAGCCCCTTGTCGGTCAGAGCGTATTTTCTTTGAAGCTTCTTTCCCATCATTTCAAACGACTTCCTTTCGCGACGCGATCTTCCATTTGACCGCCTGATTGTATTCAGCCCACATCCGTGCGTAAAGCCCTTTGCCCGACGCGAGCTCGTCGTGTTTTCCTTCTTCAACGATATGACCGTCATCGAGTACGATTATCTTATCCGCACCGACTACGGTGGAAAGCCTGTGCGCGATCATGATCACCGTGCGTCCCTCGGTCAGCGTTTTCAGCGCCTTCTGGATCAGCGCCTCGTTTTCCGGATCGGCGAACGCCGTCGCCTCGTCGAGAACGATGATCGGCGCGTCTTTGAGGATCGCTCTCGCGAGCGCCACGCGCTGCTGCTCGCCGCCGGAAAGATAGGTTCCTTCCGAGCCGATCAGCGTATCTATCCCGTTCGGGAGCTTTTCAATGATGTCGTCGCACTGCGCGGCGTGAAGCGCGGACATGACCTCCTCTCTCGAGGCGTCCGGACGCGCGGCGCGGACGTTTTCGAGGATAGACGTTTTGAAAAGGCGCGTATTCTGGAAGACGAAGGCGACCTTGTCCATCAAAACGTGCGGATCGATATCCTTCACGTTTACTCCGCCGACCAGCACCTCACCGGACGAGACGTCCCAGAAACGCGGTATAAGGCTTGCGGCTGTCGTCTTTCCTCCGCCCGACGGTCCGACAAGCGCAACCGTCTGTCCGGGCAGGACCTTGAACGAAACATGCTCTAAAGCAGGGATATCCGCGCCTTCGTAAGTAAACGTAACGTCTTTGAATTCAACTCCGTTATCACGCGGGATCTGCGGGTCGTCCGTTATCTCAAGCACGGGCGCGTTCATGACGGTGTCGATACGGGCAAGCGCCGTCTTTGCGAGCATCAGACCGGCGGAAGCGAACATGATGCGGGCGAGCGCCGTGGAAACTATCGCCGAGAACACCGCGTAGAAAGCGAAATTCGTGATGAATCCGGTGAAGTTTCCTGCAGAAAGCGCCGAAGGAGCGATCAGAAGCACAGCGGGAACGAGGAATATGAACACGCCCTCGGTCGCCGTAAGGTTGACCGACTGCGGCACACGGCAGACGCCGCCGGTGTATCTTTCCGCCTTATTGCTGTAATCCTCTATCGCCGCCTTGAACGCCTTGAAGGAATACACGGTCTGCTGAAAAACCTTGACGACCGGTATGCCGCGCACGTATTCCGTGCCGGCCTTGCTCATCACGTCCTGCGCAGTCTGATATTCCATCATCAGCTTTGCGTTCTTGCCGCCCATCATGGCGAACATAGCCAGCACCGAGATCACTGCGGCAACGAGACACGAAGCGCCCATGCGCCAGTCGAATACAAACATCAGAACGAGCATCCCGATGAACATCGCGATCGTCCCGACTATATCGGCAAGGTTGTGCGCGAGCAGCGTTTCGGTCTCCGCCGCGCCGCCGTCCAGACGGTTGCGCAGAAGGCCCGAGGCGTTGTTGTCAAAGAAGCCGAGCGGCGTTTTCATCATGTGCGCGACGCCCTGCTTTCTGATATTCGCCGCGGTGCGGAACGCCGCGAGGTGGGTGCACATCAGCGCCGCGAAATAGACGATGATGCCCCCGAAGGCAAAGCCGAACGCCATCCAGCCGTATTTTGCGATCTCGGTCGCTTCCGTCCAGTTCGGCGCGACGGAGATAAGATCTCTTGCCGCCAGCCAGATGCAGACGTACGGGACCATCCCCATGATCATCGCGACCGCCGAAAGGAACATCCCCAGAAAAGTCAGCGCCTTGTATTTCCCGGCGTAGCCGAGAAGCACCGCGATCTCATTCTGTTTCTTTTGTTTCTTTTCCATGTACAATATCCTCCGTCAATTATTTCAACAACAGCCCTATCGCCCAACAGACCGCGCCGACGATGACCGCGAGCGGCATTGCGAGGAACACGAGCTTCGGCATCTTCCACGCCTTCGCTTTGGGCGTGTGCCACATTGGTTCAAGATCCTCCGCGCCCGGAATGAGCCACCAGTCTGAAAGAGCGACCCATATCGTGTCGATGAAAAGCCAGTCGAAGAACTCCGCGCCGAGGAAGAGAACGCAGAACTGCCAAGTGCAGTCGAACCAGCTCCGAGCACCGTTCACGAACAGTATCATTATCATCGGCACGATGAGCATAAAGGCGAGGAGCAGTATGTACGCGAACCGTTTCCGCTTTTTAAGCTCGGCCAAAGTGATGAGCCCGAGCCGCAGCGCACGGTCCTGCACCTCCCGCGGGTAGAAGAACAGCCCGCCCAAAGGACCCCGCTTCCCGACTATGACCGCCATGTATCCCGCGTACAGCGCCCAAAGCACAAGTATCTCTATGATTATCTTCCAAACCATGCTTACGCCTTTCTGATCCTCCTTTGCTTCTTATTTGACGCAGCGGAACACGCCCTCCGCTCTTACCGGCGAAACGCGCACCTCGGAGTACATTTTCCCGAGCCGTTTTTCAAGGCTCTCCCTCGTCTCGAACGGAGGTGTGAAGAACCCCCTGGGAACGTACATGCGCCTGACAAACCGGTCGGTCCTTTTGAACTCCCCGGCGATATAGAAGCAGCCGCAGAAGACGCCGCCCTTTTTCAATACGCGGAAGGTTTCGTTATACGCCGCGTCCTTGTCCGGGAATGCGTGAAAACCGTTGAGCGAAAGCACGATATCGAAGCTCTCGTCCGGGAAGGGGAGCTTTCCCACGTCGCCCTGAACGAAAGTTACGTTCTTAACGCCGAGCGCGTCCGCCCGTTTTTCGGCGTTTTTCATCATTTCCGCCGAGTAATCGAGGCAGGTGATGTCCGCCTCCGGCAGGCTTTTGTAAACCGGAACCGTCAGCACGCCCGTGCCGACAGGCACTTCGAGCAGCTTTCCCTTAAAATCCCCGGGGATAGGCTCAAGTGCGTCATTCACCCATTTTGCCGCGAGTTCCGCGTCAAGCCCCCAAACTACGCTGTCCATTATCCTCCCGATAACGGTCGAGCGCGTTATTATCCCGTCGTACATATTCGCAAAGCCCCTGCCGAGTGCCTTGTAGGAAGCCTTAATTTCATCGTTTCTCATTTTTTAATCCTTTGCCTTTGTTTGCAAAGGGGTCCTTTCCTATGATATTTGACGGTTTCGCGTCAGCGAAATTGACGCGCCGTCTGCGGCAAAGTCAAATTCATGAAGTTTGAAAATCATTGATTTTCAAACTGATCGCTCCTTTCGGTTAGCAGCGTCTAACTCACACTTCAAAAGAAAAGCGACATTAAGTTAGCCACCGCTAACTATAATAGCACGTTTTATTCCCTCCGTCAATAGCAAATCCGAAAAAGTACAAAAAAGCGGCGGATCACCGCCGCATATTCCGTCATATTGATTCGAAACCGCAAATGATTCAAAGTTCAGGCAGTGATACCAAGCTGATGTTCCTTCAAATACGTCTTCCGCATCCGCCCGAAGCGGCCTATATCTCCGGTCGGCTGGGGCGGGAGTGCAAGGTGGGGATAATAATAATCTCCGTGCTCGGTGTAGGTGACGTCCATATGAAAAAGCCTCCTTGTTTGTGATGCATTGAGCATAACAGACACGGGAGGCTTTGTCGAATGTGCGGGACCAAAAGCTTATCTGCGGTTTCTGCGAAGCACCTCTTCTATAGATGACGGAACAGCCTCGGCGAACAAACACGGATACCAACAGTTTAAACCACCATACCATCAAATCTCCTCCGCAAAAGCCGATTTATCCAGACGACTCTGCCATACATTAACCTTGTTTTCAGTCCCGTCTATGGAGCAATTTCGGGACATAAAAAAGCCCGAAGCGTCTGCTCCGGGCAGGGGATGCTATCCTTTATTCTTCCGACACCTCTTTAAGCCTTTCCCATATTTTGACCATTGCGAGGGTATCGAGCTCGCAGTATTTAAGGAGGTTTTTCCGCGTGCGCTCGAGTTCTTCGGGCTCCATGTGCTCCATCGCGGGGAAGGCGTTCATGGCCTCGCTGCCGTTATGGATATCCTCGAGGTTGTGATAATTAAGCTCGGGATCGTCCGGGAACAGCGCCGGCAGCACGCTCTTTATCGAAAAGCTGCCGCCCATCGCAGGGTTATAATACCAGCCCGATTGGAACGGAACGAGCAGATCGACGACGTTTTCGCGGATGTTCATAAGATGCTCAGCAAGGTCGGGGAAGAGCTCAGCAAGATATTTAAGCCGTCCGCACTCGAAGGATTTGTTATACGCGGTGACGCATACGTCCTTCGGGATATCGCGGCAGAGGGCTTCGGCTATGGCGCGGCGGGGATCTTCGCCCGCCTCGGCAAGGAATTCGCGGTGATTGAGCTCCCCTCCCTCGCGCTCGATATAGTGCAGGGAATACTGGAAGGGGATCTGCTCAAACGGCTTCGAGCCGACATAACGCGGCACGGCGTACTGGACCGTTTCGAAATCGAGGAAATACAGCGGATACGAGAGCTTTTCCATAAACTCCCCGATACACTCCGCGTCGACGACGTCCCCGCAGCCGTGCAGGGTGCAGTCGATCTGGCGAAGCTGTTTTAGGTCGCGTATCGTTCTCGACTTCCAAAGGTCGGAGAAAGCGATCTCGCCGCAATAGTAGTGCCCGAGCTTCGTCCTGAACGGCATGCGGTACAGGTCGAATACGTTCGGCCTCGGCAGATCCCGCGTGCAGTACGCCCAATAGGGGCAGTCATACGGCGAATGGCAGGCCTCGGAAAGATCGATGGGCGGCTCGTCGGGCTTGTCCAGATACCACTCGGCAATGAGCAGCAGCTCCTCCACCTCACGGCTCTTCTCCGCGACTGTCTCCGAAACGTCGGCGATACGAAAAAACTCGTCGAGCTTAAGCTCACCATCGAACACGTATTCGTTGTTTATGACGACGATGTAAGTGCCCGTGACGTTGACGCCGCAATGCTCCAGCACGTATTTCTGATAGGCGACGTCGGCGGCGTAGACCTCCCGCTCGCCGTGAGTGGAGCTCTTGACCTCGTATATCGCCCAGCCGCCGTTCTCATTTTTGAGTATGTCGACGGCGCAGTAGAGCCCGTTATACGAGAACGACGCCTCGCAGATGTTCGGCGTGCCGCGCTCCATCTCGGTCTTCGTCGCATCGATCATCTTCGTAAGATCGAGCCTTTCGCCGTCGTACGCGGTCACCTCGACGTAATCGCCGAAAAGGCCCATGGCAAGGTCGCCGACCTCGCTGCCCGTTCTCATTCGGGCAAGCGTCGCTTCGTCCAAGGTCTTAAGCTCCGGCTTGTGTTTTAAGAGCCACGCGAGCTTTGGGCACTGCCACAGGGCGCAGTATTTGGATTTGGAAAGATAAAGCGTGTTCATATGCGGCTCATTATTCCTCGTATTTTTCGATTCGATTATCGCGCTTGCGGTCGTAGGCGCGCTTGTCCTTCACAGTGCGGGTGACGGGATTGACGGTTCCCCAAGTCAAGCGCTGTTCGCTGTCGAGCTCGCGGCGTTTGCGCTTGGAGAGCTTTTTGTATGGGATGAATTTGGGCATGGTTTCCCCTCCTTATACGGAACTCAGGATTGCGGCGATACGCCCGACGGTATCGGCGTCGAGGATATCACGGTCCTTCGTGTGGATGACGCGCTCTGTGTCCTCCCGGCCATTAAGTATGTATTCACTCTCGACGGGACTGTTTCCGTAAAGCAGCATAGCATATCCTCTGATCCAGACACGGGCTCCATTCTCCTCAAGATAATGCGCGAGTATGTACGTCTGCCGCTTCACCTGCCTGATCGGGTTTTTCACGGTTTTTTCATAAACTTTGCCCGCGGAGGTCGTTTTGTATTTACGCCATTCATAGTCATCCTCGCCCCCGACGATCCTGCCCCTATAATTCTTGACCTCGATTATGAAAACACCATACTTATTTACGATCACGTTATCGAGCTCAGCCGGTCTGCCGTCATATTCAATGCTTAAGTTCGTGAACAAACGATCGTCTTCATGCAAAGCGCTCCGAATGATCTCCGTGGCTGTTATTTCGCCTTGATGACCGGCTCTGCGCTCCCCGGGCTGAAATGCGGGAAGATCCGTCCTGCTTATCAGAACGGCTATGAGGATAATAACGGCCAGTACGGCTAGTACGCCTAACGCGTTCCAGATCATACTCTTAAATCACTTCCTCTTTTTCGTGAAGAATCGATCGCTCGATTTGAAATTGTAGATCGGGCGGATCCGTTTCTCGATTTTTACCGTATCGCCGATGGCGGAGATTATCGTCTGCGGATCCTTATACGCCATGGGGCATTCGTCGAGGGTGTCGGCGCTGACGGAAGTGGTGAAGATGCCGTCCATGCTCTTTTTGAAATCGGAGAGGGTGAAGCTGTTTTCCGCCTGCGTGCGGCTGAAAAGCCGCCCCGCGCCGTGGGGAGCGCTTTGGTTCCAGTCGTCGTTGCCGAGCCCTGTGCAGATCAACGCGCCGTCGCGCATGTTGAGGGGAATGAGCAGACGCTCGCCATTGCGCGCGGAGACCGCGCCCTTACGGAGGATCATATGCTCCATGTCGATATAGTTATGGATGGTCGTGAAGAAATCCGCCTCGTGCAGCTTCAGCGCGTCCAGTATGCACTCCTTGATGATTTGACGGTTCAGCGCGGCGAACCGCTGCATGAGCGCCATGTCGTGCAGGTAGCTGTCCCTGTCCTCGCCCGTCAGATAGGCAAGCTCGAAGGGTATCTCGGTCTGCTTCCTGCCGCCGATATTCGCGTACGCCTTGTTCTGATAGTGCTCCGCGACCTGCAGGCCGAGATTGCGGCTGCCGGTGTGGATGACGAGATAGAGGTTTTCCTCGTCGTCGCGGTCGACCTCGATGAAATGGTTGCCGCCACCCAGCGTGCCAAGGCTCTCCCTCGCGCGGCGCGTATCGACCTTTTTGAAGCAGAGAAGCTCCTCTATATCGATGCGCCCATGGCTGCGGTGGGGCCGTTCTCTGACGTCTCGTCCGTGAGGGATGTTCTTCGTGATGAACGAATCGAGCTCGGGGAGGTTTATGCGTTTTTCCTCAAGCCGCACAACGTCCATGCCGCAGCCGATATCGACGCCAACGAGATTGGGCACGACGTATTCGCCGACCGTCATGGTCGTTCCGATTGTGCAGCCCTTGCCCGTGTGAACGTCCGGCATAATGCGGATCCTCGATCCCGCCGCGAACGGCTGATCGCAAAGCGCGCGGATCTGACCCTCCGCGGAGGGCTCGAGGATGTCAGTGTAAACTTTTGCGGTGGCGTAGGCGCCGGGGATGGTGATCATTATCTTTTTTAATCCTTTTCTACCTTTTAGAACTTTGTTTCTTCTAAAACATATTGATTGCCATAAACTTTCGCCGCTCTCGCGGCGGTGGTCTTAACCTTCTCCGCCAAATCCTTTGGATCAAGAAGGACAACCGCGTTTGACGTTCCGACATTCAAGCATGACGAGGAAGGCTTGGCGCGATTATGCGCGGGGGGTGAGGGCTTAGAGGAAGAATACCGCAGTGGTGTAAGCTAAAGTATGTTCAATCATTTGATTCCCATGCCCTATCGCTATGACCATATACCCACAAGGCACGATCCAACTCGCGAGGAATAAACTCGTTGCTACCATCTTTATATATGTACTCCGGAAATAGCTTTTTCAGCAAACACATATATTCCCCGTACATTCTCATAACAGATTTTGTATCGGTTTTATCTGGATTAGCTCCCATAAATACGTTTTTCGGAGCTATATTCATAGCTAATGCGCGCACTGCCTTATGCGCGAAAGAATCATAAATAGGAGCCGCACCACTTGATATAAAGAACAGGGCGTTTATGATATTCACAGGGCCGAAGTTTGTTGGAGTATTAGATTTTTTCTCTTTCTCTTTACGATACGGGAACATAGCCATAGCGTAAGCAGTGCTAAAACGCTTCGGGTTTTTCGACTTTATCTCATCTATTATCTGTGTCTTTATTCCGTTAAGTCGCCCCAAATAATCATTAAAGCTTTCTTTCAAAACTATGCTGCCACGCTCGCCTATGGAGTAACCGTTATCCTTCTCGAACTTGTCGGCAAAGGCTAATTGCCTTTCGCTGTTATAACATACTTTCCCCGCTTTCCAAGCTAGAGCCCATACATCATATTTCCCAGCTTGGTAAAGCTTTATGATCTCTTGTTCAGCATCGTAATCTGTTTCATTTAAGCCAGTTAGACCATAATCACTTATAGTATTACTTCTACTATGCGAATCAGGATACTTATCAAACACCTTGAAATACAAAGGCATAAAGGTATTGATAAAAGCTGAACCATTTTTGATTCTTTCCATTTCCTTTACCTCCTTAAACATTTTGCTTTTTGTAAACCTCCACCGTTCTCACGGCGGTTTCCATCACCTTTTCTGCAAGGCTTTTCGGCTCCAGCACCACCACGTCCGGCGCAAAGCTTCTTGCGAACTGCAGCATGGACATCTCGTTCACCGTGGCGGTGACGGTCACGGTATCGTCGGTCTCGTCAGAGAAACGAACCTCCTTCCCGAACATATCGATGACGTCCGAGATCATGGGTTTGACTATGCGGAACTTCGCCCGCACGTTCTCGCTCGAAAACATATAGATATGCTCGCGCATGTACTGGGCGAGGTCGAGCCGCCGCTCCTTCGCCCAAGGCAGGCTCTCGAAGGGCTTTACAGACTCGTCAAGTATCTTCACGTCCGCTATGCGGTCCACGCGGTAATTGGAGATATCGTCGTACTTGTCGTAATTACAGATGAGATAATACTTGCCCTCCTTCGCCGCAAGCTGATATGGATTAAGCACGTACTCGCGCACGCTGCCGTCCTCGCGGCATTTCTTGTGCAGCTCCTTGTCCGTGCCGTATTCGAGGTAGTGAAGGGAGACCTGCTTCCCCTCGGCTATCGCCTCGCCGAGCAGTTCGATATTGAGGAAGAGCTGCGGGTTCTCCGGCAGGTTGTCCGGCGCGGTGCTCACGTGCGTCATGTGGGATGAGAAGTGCCGGCTGGAGAGCTTTTCGAGCTTCTTCGCCAGCTCCTTTCGCTGAGAGTGCGGTATGTGCCCCGAGAACAACACGCTGTCGATCAGCATGCGGAGCTCTGCGTCGGTGATGTCCCGCACGAGGTAGAAGTCCGACCAGATATAGCTCTCCTCAAGCTCGCCCGTCACGGCGTTAGGCACCATGCGGACGGACTCGGAATACTCGATCTCGTAGCCCGCCTCCATGAGGCCGATGATGTTCTTCCTTATCGCCTTGCGGTCGGCCGTCATGTTGTACTCGTCCCGGAGTATCCTCGAAATATCCTTCTGGCTCAGCGTGTGATCCTTGTCGGAGTACTTGCGGAGTATGTCCAGTATGTTGACTATCAAAAGCTTTTTCGGCTGCTGCGCGTACATTTTATCACCTCACAAGAGCATTATATCAGGAGCAAAAATGCTTGCCCGCAAGGGCATTTTTGCGAACTGATACAATAAAGCCTCGGCTTTATTATATCTTATCCGACACTATAATACAAGAAAAGATGCGGCAAAAAAGCCGCATCAATCCCCGTAAAACACGGATAGATCGTCGAGTCGCAGCAGCGCGGGCGGGAAGCCCTGCGAGCAGCCGGTATCGATATCGATCCACGTGCGCGTCTTTATCACCTTGCCGCGGTGCTCGTCATCTAAATACAGCGTGGGCGTGTGCCCGAAAACGGTGATGATGTCGTCGAAATACTCGGTCTCCATGGTCGGCCTCGCCCAAAGCAGATCGGAGGGCGCATAATCCGAGAGCTTCTTTTCCTTCTCGAAGCTGCCGAATCCGGCGTGCACGAGCAGGAAGTCTCGCCCGTTCACTGTGTCAGCGCCGATGAGGGGCGCGTCCCGCAGGAACTGGAGTATGTCGCGTATCGCGGTGGGCTCCTCCTTGTATAGCTTATGCAGGGCTTCAAGCGTCACCCCGCCGCCGTTATAAAGGTAATCGTCAAGAAGATGCATGCGCATGGAGCCGAAGCCGGCGATCGAATCCTCGCTGATCTCGCCGAAGAGGAAATCGCATGAAAGCAGCATGTCCTCATGATTGCCGAGAATAAACTCGAAATTCGGCTGCGCCATGATGTAGCGAAGCAGGGAAACGCCGCCGTCGCCGTTTCGGTCGATGACGTCGCCGAGTATGTACAGCGTGTCCGTATCGGAGAAATTCGCCTTGTCAAGCAGGGCTTTGAACTTGTCGACGGGATAGCCGTGGAGGTCGGAGATGGCGTAGGTGGTCATTCTGTCTTCAGTCCGTTACTGGTTAAAAAGTCCTTCAGCAGCTTTTTTCTGGAGAGGAACCTCATGCTTGGGTGTTTTGATTCATAAATATTTTGATTGTTTACGCAAATCTTTTCTACCAATTCCTTAATTCCTTTGCCACAGCAGATAATATGCGTAGGATCGATCAGTTGGAATTCCCTTCTGATATACTCCATATAATGACAGAAATATCCATTGATTGTTTCGGGGTCGCTCCTGCTGAAACCGGCACGTTTGTTAATATTCATGAACGCCGCATTGTTTAGTACGTTTGTATCGATACAAGGTTCTTCGCTTTCGGGACTAATCAAACCGTTGCAAAGAATCGCGAGCCCGTTTATAAATCTATTTGTTTTTCCATCCTTTACCATTTTGGATAGCCAAAAATGGATGCCTGTAGCACATTTTTTGGTTTGGATTTCATTTGGTCTTTTCCCAAATTCATTGCTTTCTTTTGCAATAAGAAGAATTCTCTTTTCCTGCGATCTATACGCCTGTTCGTCAATAAATCCGTCAATAGTAAACGATACTTTACTTACAAATTGGTCGCCATATTTTTTGTATTCTTTTTCCGATTCGTCACAATGAGCTTTTCTCCAACACCTAAAAAGCTCATCTAAATCATTGCATTTTGAAACATCGCACATTTCCATTTCCTCCTCATTATTGTTGTTTATTGTTGTCACTTTACTTCTTCTCTCACCCTCATCAGCAGTTTCCCGAGCTTATTCAGCCCTTCGCCGCGGCAGACTCCCCAATAGCGGTCCCAATGGTTGTTGCCCTCGATGAGCTCCGCGCTGCCTGTGTCGATGAGCTTATCCAGAAGCCCGGGATCGGTGAATTTGGATTTGAGCAGCTCATACATGATACCCTCCTTCACTTCCTCCCAGTCGGGGCGGAGAGCGGTCTTTTTGCCCATCCTCTTGGCAGTGACGGGAGAGCCGACGGCGGCGATACTTTTGCGGTACTCCGGATCGGGATTCTTAGCAGCCTGGAAGGCGTGCTCAACGGAGGGGTATATCATCCCCTCGAATTCGACTTTGCACTTGTGAAAATTGGAAAGGAAACCGTATTCTCCCCTGAAAGAATCTATGACCTGCATGACATTTTCCTCCATATCAACAGTATAAGTTTTGGCGGCCGCGCTGTCAACCGCCCCTATTATAAATACCATATCTCATGCGGCGATTTCGCCCCACTCCTTGTGGTATCCTCTTTGCAAAAACAAAGGAGGTGCGACATGAACGATCTGTTTTTAGGATATGACGAGGATTTTTACGACGCGATACCGTGGGTGGCGATAGACGGCGGCGATACGCCCGCTTACGAATCGGATTACGCGATCGATCCTTCCTTTACCGTTATCGCGGCAAAGCTGCTTTTCAGGAAGAACAACGAAAAGGTGTATCGGGAGTACGGTCTGCCGGAGGATTATGCGGTCAAGGCCGCCGTGCTGGATTCCCCGGAACTATTATTCTATGCGCCGGAGCTTGCGCGGCTGCTGGGGATGATACAAAAGCCCGGGCTGATGCTGAAGCTGATCGGGAGCGATCAAATCATTCACGATCTTTCCGAGTTTCACCGCTTCCCCGGGATGTTAGATTTTATCGAACTCTATCACAAATATGCCGGTCCGGATGAGCTTGTTTATTATCTCGAAGATCTTTTCCCGCTGATCGGAGGAGCTGCGCGTTCCTACGCCGCCATGGATAAAAACGGCAAAGCCCGCACCGAGGAGCTGCTCCGCATATCGCACGATAATAACGCACTTTACACGATCGTCGACGGTTTCCCATACTCCGAGCCCATCGAAACGAGGAACAGGCACGCCCGCGACCGCAGAATAAACGGATTCGTTTTCAAACGGCTTGCTTCCGGCCGCGACCTCAATATTGCCGGAGCCCGCGTTGAGAGGGAGGAGCTTTACAAATACGGCTTTTACGTCAGCGAGACCGACGATGAATTATATGCCGTCCATTCGGATAGGTTCGATTACATGGCCGTGCTCGAGGTACAGAGCTCCGTGCTTACTGACATTTACACATATTGGGAAGTCTCCCTTGCGGACTCAAAGCTTCTCGCGGCGATGCTTCAGTGGATGATCGAGGCCGGTGTCATAATGGGAAAGGACGTTTTGAATGAAAGCTGAAACAAAACGCGGAGTGTTCCGGCTGATAGACGGCAGGCTGCTGTGCTTTCCCTTCGGTGAAAGCGCCGAATACAGTAAGGAAAGAAGCATATCGTTCCTCTGTTTATACTGCCAAATCATGTTGACGCGATCCGGCGGCCGTATTATAATGATGCTGTTTTCAAAAACGTCGTTTGATCGGAGGAACAAAAAATGAAAAGATCCATCCTTTTGCTTGCCATTATTATGCTGCTTGCGTTCGCTCTTCCCGTTTTTGCCGAACCCGCTGAGAGCTTGCCGTCTTTTGCCCAACCGCTCGATTATTCCGACGCGGCCAACTGGGCGTATTTCCGTGAGGGCGATGATAAGCCCGCGGATCTTTTCATCGTCTGCCCGACGGTGGATACGAGGAGCTACGCAAACTCCGAGGATCTGAACGAGAAGCTCAAGGGACGCTTTGTGAGCGCGCTCGACGCCGAGAAGGGCATTTACTCCGATTCCTGCCGTCTTTATTCGCCCTATTACCGCCAGATGTCCATAAACGCGTACACGCTCGACGCGAATGACTTCGATAAAGCAACGAAAAACGCTTTTCTCGACGTATCTGCGGCATTCAGGTATTATCTCGATAACGAGAACGACGGCCGCCCG
Organism: Clostridia bacterium; assembly: GCA_017541305.1. GTDB lineage: Bacteria > Bacillota > Clostridia > Christensenellales > CAG-138 > UBA3857. The sequence goes on from JAFXZJ010000052.1 coordinate 20,769, forward strand.
ATCGTGCTCGCCGGCTTCTCCCAAGGCGCTCAGATGTGCATAGAGCTTCTGAAGGAATACTTCGGCAATACCGCCGAGGGAAAAAAGCTTGCAGGTCAGCTCGTCGCCGTATACGCGATCGGTTGGCGGATCACGGACGAGGATATAAAGGGGTACCCGCAGATAGTCCCCGCGAAAGGCGAAAGCGATATCGGCTCCGTCATCTGCTATGAGTGCGAGGACGGCACCGTGACCGGCTCCATCATAATCCCCGAAGGCTTAAAGACTCATTCCATCAATCCGCTGAACTGGAAGACCGACGGCACTAAGGCCGAAAGCTCGCTCAACAAGGGCGCGGTTTTCTCCGAGGAGGAAGGGCCGATACCCGGCTTCTGCGGCGCTTATATCGACGAATCCCGCGGCTCGCTGATCGTCCCCGGCGTCAGCACGGAGGATTATCCCAAGGTGCTCGACGTGTTCCCGGACGGCTGTTTTCACCTCTACGATAACATGTTCTTCTATACGAATCTCAAGGAAAACGTACCGCTCCGCGTGAACGCTTTCGTCGAGGCTCAGCAAAAGGCGCATCGCAATACCGTTGTATGGATCGTCGCTGCCTCTGCAGCTGTACTCGTACTGTGCATCGGCGGAGGACTGCTTATCCGCCGGAAAAAGCAAGCCGGAGCGTGAATCCCGATAGTGAATACAAAGGAACTCCGCATTAAAGGCAGATGAATAAACGAACACATCGCGCTTGATGACCGCCCCCGTACTGTTTTGGTAAGATGCTGCGTCAGGGTGTTTTCCATCAGCATCAGTACGAAGGTATCGGGCTGATGCTCCTTCAAATACCTCTTTCGCATATGCCCGAAGCGGCCGATATTCCCTGTTGGCTGGGGAAGGAGCGCAAGGTCGGGATAATAATAATCTCCGTGTTTGGTGTAAGTGATGTCCATATGAAAGGCCTCCTTGTCTGTTATGGCAAAAGCATAGCAGAACCGGGAGGCTTTGTCGAATGTGCGGGGAAAAGCGGTTGCTTATCGTTTTGCGGCGGGTTTTCCGATCATCCGAGCTGACGCATGATTATCCATTTCAGAAGATGGTCAAATCCGCATTCTCCGGCTGCGACCTTGATAATGACATCGGTCAACTCCTCTATTTTTGGCAATGAGCTCGTCATGCGGCGCGATGATTTGTTCCTTTGAAAGTACGATCATTCGGCCGGCACCTCATACGCCTTGTGGTTCTTGGTGATAAGGCGCTTGGATAGAAAAGAAGGCTGACGGTGCTCCGTCAGCCTTCTTTTGATTGTGAGGCTCAATAATCGAACTGCCTGTAGTAACGTCGGATCGAGAGCGGGTGACGCAGGAACAGCTCCATATAGGCGTCCACGCGATTGTTGACCGC
>JAFXZJ010000053.1 GCA_017541305.1 Clostridia bacterium
TACCATCGGAGTGTTGGGCATGATCGCGCGGCAGGCGTTGATGCCCATTATGTTGGCGGGATTATGCAGAGGAGCAAGCTCGGAAAGATCACGGATCTCATCAATAACTTCATCGGTGAGAAGAACGGACTTATTGAACCTCTCGCCGCCGTGAACCACCCTGTGGCCAACGGCGTCGATCTCGCTCATGTCGGCGATAACTCCGCGCTTGGGATCAACGAGGGCGTCAAGCACGAGCTTGATGGCGTCGGTATGATCCCTCATATCCTGCACGAGCTCATAGGGTTCCTTGCCTGTGGGCTTGTAGGTGAGCTTGGAATTCTCTATGCCGATACGCTCGCAAAGGCCCTTTGCGATGACGTTGCCGTTGTCGACGTCGATGAGCTGATACTTAAGGGAAGAGCTGCCCGCGTTAATAACAAGAATCTTCATAAAGCGGTCTCCTTACAGGTTCTGTGCCTGAACTGCGGTGATGGCAACGACGGAAACGACGTCCTCGATGCTGCAGCCGCGGGACAGATCGTTGATGGGCTTTGCAAATCCCTGGCAGATGGGACCGACAGCTGTCGCGCCGGCAAGACGCTGGACGAGCTTGTAGCCGATATTGCCCGCCTGGAGATCGGGGAATACGAGCACGTTGGCCTTGCCCGCAACGGGGCTGCCGGGGGACTTGAGCTGACCGACCTTCTCAACGAGGGCGGCGTCAGCCTGGAGCTCGCCGTCGATCATCAGATCGGGAGCCTGCTCCTTGACCATGGCGGTGGCGGCAACGACCTTATCGACGTTCTCGTGCTTGGCGGAACCCTTGGTGGAGAAGCTGAGCATTGCGACCCTGGGATCGATGCCGACAAGGTTCTTCGCACTCTCGGCTGAGGAAATGGCGATCGCAGCAAGCTGCTCGGCGGTGGGATCGATATTGACCGCACAGTCGGCAAATACCATGACGCCGTCGTCACCGTAAGCCTTGTTGGGGACCTCCATTATGAAGCAGGAGGAAACGGTGCTGATGCCCTTGGCCATCTTGATTATCTGGAGGCCTGGACGGAGAGTGTTGCCCGTGGTGTTGATAGCGCCCGCTACCATGCCGTCGGCCTTGCCGTCCTTGATCATCATACAGGCGAAGAAGAGAGGATCGTGCATCATCTTGTTGGCCTTTTCCATATCGACGCCCTTGGCCTTGCGCATCTCATAGAAGCGCTCAACATAGGTATCGAAATCGGGGGACTTGACGGGATCGATGATGCCTACGCCGGTGAGGTCAACGCCGAATTTCTCGGCGACCGCGCGGATCTCATCCTCATTGCCCATAAGGGAGATGTCCGCAATGCCCTCGGCGATGATGCGCTGAGCGGCCTGAACGGTGCGCTCCTCGGTACCTTCGGGAAGAAGTATATGCTTCTTCTCCGCTTTAGCTTTTGCTTTAATGCTGTCAATAACCGACATTTTTTTATCTCCTTCCGAAAAAACAGTTGACGGTCACGTCAAATTAGATTATAACATACATAAGGGAAAATGGGAACCCGAAAATAATATAATTTGAGGAAAATATGAAAACCGTCGGTATTACGGCAGAGTACAATCCGTTCCATAACGGGCATAAATACCATATCGAGGAATCAAAGCGCATCTCCGGCGCTGATAAAGCCGTGATAATAATGAGCGGCAGCTTCGTTCAGCGCGGCGAACCCGCCTGCGCCGATAAGTTCACTCGCGCCGGATGGGCGATAGATCACGGCGCCGATATGGTTTTGGAGCTGCCGGACGTTTTCGCGCTGTCATGCGCCGAAAGATTCGCTTCTGGAGCTGTAAGGATACTTGCGGGCACGGGAACAGTCGATTCGATCTGCTTCGGAAGCGAGTCGGGCGATATGGAGCATTTGAAAAGAGCCGCGTTATCCGAAGGTGATCCCGAGGCTTTTTGCGAGGCCATGTCGAAGGGGCTCTCCTACCCTGCCGCCCTCGCTTCATCCCGGGGAGATAAGCTCACGCCCAACGACATACTGGGTGCGGAATACATACGCGCCGTCAAAAAATGCTGTCCCGAAATGGATATCTTCACCGTCAAGCGCGAGGGAAGCGGCTATTCGGACGATGAGTTGGGCGGCGAATACAGCTCCGCAAACGCCATCAGAAAGGCGTTCGGACAATACTCCGCCGAATACAGGATGAGCCCCGCAGTGTTTGAGGGGCTTGAAAGAGCGCTGCCGAGGGACGTGCTGGAGGGCATATCTGCGCTCGTCAAAAAAGGAGCCTTCCCCGCAGACGTCAGCGCGCTGTCGGATGTGCTGTTATACCGTTTTAGGACCATGAGCGCGGATGAGATCGCCGATCTGCCGGAGATCAGCGAGGGGCTTGAAAACCTTTATAAGGAGCATTCGCTTGACTCGAGCGATTTTTCAGAGATGCTGAGCAGGATCAAATCCAAGCGTTACACCATGGCAAGGCTCAAAAGGATCTCGATGAACGCTCTGCTCGGCGTCACGCGGGAGCTGCAAAACGCCGCCGCTGTCGATGCAGGCGCATTATATGCCAGAGTGTTGGCGGTAAAGAAGGGCTCGGAGGAGCTTTTGACGCTTTTAAAGGAGCGAGCCCGCATTCCTGTGGTCATACGCTCGTCCGACAGGAACGATCTGCCCGAGCTTGCAGCAAAGCTCGAGTCGGTATCAGCCAAGGCGCATCTTATACGGGCTCTCGGACAACCGTACGAAAAGGACGTGCGCCCCGACAGTTATTATCGGCTGATCGTACGATAGAAATAATATGCATACTCAAGGCATATCCTGCAATATGGGATATGTCTTCTTTGTTATTTTCACTGTCCTGGCGCTGCTTATGATCCCTTTCAGTGCGGAAGCCGCGTCTGCCGCCGCACAGGGCCTGAAAGTTTTCGCGCTCGATATGCTCCCCACGCTGTTCCCCTTCATGGTCTGTGCCGGCTTCATTACAAAAAGCCGCCTGTTTTCAAAGCTTTCCGTCCTTCCCCGTCCTCTTTCCGGTTTCGTTTCCGCACTGACATGCGCGCTGCTGGGCACTCCGTCATCGGCTATGATATTCGGCGAGCTTTACGACCGAGGCATTATGGGTATAAAAAGAGCGTCCTTCCTATGCGGAGCGCTAAATCTCACCAGTCCGGTATTCATCGTTTCCGTGCTTGCGCAGCGATTCTTCGGAACGATCGAGCTTGCTCTGCCGTTTGCCGCCGCTCATTATCTGCCGCCGCTTTTGATATCGCTTCCGCTGTGTTTCAATAACAGCACAGGTGCGATATCGGATCATGCTGAGACGGGATCAACGCTGTTCATATCGTCCATATCAACGGCTGTCACCAACTCGTTAAGAGCCGGCGGCACAGTCGTTTTCTTTTTCGTCGTTCACGCAATGCTGTTTAAGCTGGCAGGCGCCACTCACATTCCCGTCGCCGTACCCGATGCGATCTCCGCCGCGTTCGAAATGGTCGGCGGACTCAAGCTCTTCTCATGTGATCTCTCCCGTTACTCGGCCGCCGTTTGTTCGGTGATACTCTCGTTCGGGGGATTATGCTTTTTCATACAGGCAAAGCTGATCTTCACTTCGCTTCGCGCTAAAGAATACTTCCTTGCAAAGCTCTTATCTTCGGCCTCAGCCGGGTTTTCGGTATGGCTGCTCTATCCTCTGTTTATCAAGGATGAAAGCGTTTTTTCCTTCACGGGCGAAAGCCTCGAAAGCGCCTCCCCCGATCCCTTGCCTGCCGCATTGACCGTATTAGGATGCATGGCATGCGCGGCGCTCACCTTAACCGTGGCTGCTGTCGTTTCAAAAGCAGTCGACAAAAAAACGGGGCGGCCTTTTGAGCTGCCCCGGGAGAGATGACTTACATATCGTCGTCTTCGAACTCTTCTTCGTTCTTTTTCTTCTTGCGCTTGAGGAAGCCGAAGAAGCCTTCGTTTTCTTCCTCTTCTTCCTCCTCCTCGATCTCATCCGTGTTGTTCACGGGCTCGACCGCGGGAGCCTCGGCCTTTACGTGCTCGGCGGGCTCGTTGAAATCGGGCTTGGGCACAACGCCGAGATCCTTGCGGTTGATCTCGACTATCTCATAATAGTCCTCAAGGAACTTCATAAGGCTGCCCAGAACGCCGTCGGCATAAGTCTTGGCGTTCTCATATACGCGCTTGGCGTTGTATTCCGCCTTGCGCTGGAGCAGATCGGAGCGGCGCTCGGCCTCTTTGACTATATCGTGCTCTTCAAGTATCTCCTCGCGCTTGGTTTCGGCGTCGGCAATTATGCCTGCGGCCTTGGCCTCGGCGTCGGCAACTATGCTGGCGGCCTTTGCTTCGGCGGTCGAGATAAGGTTGTCCCTCCTGCTCTCAGCCTCGCTTATAAGCGTATCGGCCCTTGCCTGCGCGTTATCGGCAAGCTCGGTCGCATAGTTTTCAGCCTTTGAAGTGATATTCTTAGCGTCGGAAATGATGCTGTCGGCCTTGCGCACGTCTTCGGGAATGGTCACCTTGAGATCGCCGAGAAGATTATAGATCTCATCGATATCGACTATGCGCCTGTCGGTGTTGCCGCCGAAGCGGGGCGCGGGACTGGACTCGATGATCTCCTCGAGCTCATTGATCTTCTCAAGGCTCAAAACGACTGTGGGATCGGTGTTCTTTGCCATAATCAAACTCTCCTTAGTATTATATGATCAGCATTCGGTACAAGGCCTTCAATGCTAATTCCGATTTTGATGAGCTGACGCACAAGGCTTGAGCTTATGTGCGAATATTCAGCCTTTGAAATGAGGTAGACCGTTGTGATATCGGGCGCGATGCGGGTATTGACTTCCTCGAGCATAGCTTCGTAATCCACGTCCGCGCCGGTCCTGATGCCGCGAATGATGACGTTTGCTCCGACTTCCCTGCAGTGATCTACCAAAAGCCCCGAGCTCGCTTTCGCGATCGCATTGGGGATATCCTTTATAGCGTCGCTTATGAGCTCAAGCCTGTCTTCAACGGAAAGACGTTCCGAATCCTTTCCGGGATTATCGAGGATCGAAACATAAACCGTGTCGAACACCTGCGCGGCCCGCTTGATTATGTCAAGATGCCCGACGGTTATCGGGTCGAAGCTGCCGGGAAAAACAGCTGCGCTCATGCTTTTTCCTCCCCTTCGTAAACGGCTAAGGTAACGTAAGAATCTCCGTACTTTTTGGGTTTTCTCACAGAGAAGCGATCAGTGAACGCAGGCGGATTCTTTTGCGAATGCTCGCATATGAGTATCGCGCCGGGTTCCAGGACGCCGCGCTCGTCAAGCGCTTTTATCGCCCGCGATTCCAGATCGGTCTCATAGGGCGGATCCAGCAAAACAATGCCGAAGCGCTTACCTTCCAGCGCCAAGCTGCCGATGAGCGCTATCGAATCGCCAAAGCGCACGTCCGCACGGTCTTCGAATCCGAGCTTCTTAAGATTGGTCTTGACCGCATTGTAAGCGGATCTGTCGCAGTCGCAGAAAACAGCGCGTTCGGCGCCCCTTGAAATGGCCTCGATGCCAAGCCCACCGCTGCCGGAGAACAGATCGAGCACGCTCGCCCCTTCGATATCGAACTGTATCATTCCGAATATCGCTTCCTTGACCTTTGCAAGTGTGGGCCGCGTATTCATTCCTTTGGGGGCCGTTATCTCTCTGCCCTTTGCCAAACCCGCAATTACACGCATAGTTCGCTCCATTTCATCCTATATTTTAACACCAAAAAGGCTGTTTTACAATAGGTGAAAACAAATTTTGATACAAAATATTGTGTTATATCACCATTGTTACACCGGGTGTGACCACAATATCTACCCTCTTGTCCGTCTCCTCAGTCGGCACCTCGTCGATCAGCTGACAGTCAAAACCCACGGCGATCTTCAGGCAGTCCGTTCTCGCAAGCAGGCGGTCATAATACCCCCCGCCCTGACCCAGGCGTCTCCCCTGCCTGTCAAAGCCTATCGCCGGCAGAAGTATCGCGTCGAGCTCCCCGGCATCTACCTCATGCGAGGCTTCGATATCCGGCTCGAGTATTCCGTACGCTCCCACCTTGAAGCCGTTTTCAGCCGGCGGTACGAACAGTCTCAGCCCGCCATCCTCGATACAGAGCGGGAAAGCCGCCTGCGCGCCTCTTGCCCCAAGCATTTCCACTGCGGGAAGTATGTCCAGTTCGTATTTCATGGGCATATAAGCAAGTATGAGCTTCTTTCCCGAAAGCGCCTCAAGCGAAACCAGCTTTTCGGCGACCGCAAGCGCGGAAGCACGTCTTTGCTCATCCGTAAGCCCGCGTCTTTCCGCTCTTATCGCTTTTCTTAGCGCCGCCTTTTTCTCGGCAATATCATTAAAGCTCATTATGACAGATCTCCCCGTTTATAAGGGTCATCACACAGCGTGTACGCACGTCCAGGGGATCGCCGTCATAAACGCCTATATCCGCATCCTTGCCTGGTTCGAGCGAGCCTACGCGGTCGTCAATGCCCACTATCCTTGCCGGATTGATCGTTATGCACTTTAAAGCCTCGTATTCGGGCAGGCCCTCCTTGACGGCGATCGAAGCGCACACGGGAAGATATTGTTCGGGTATGACGGGATGATCGGTCATCATTGCGAATTCTATGCCGTTTTCATACAGTATCCTCGGCGACTCGAACGAGAGATTGCGCGTCTCTATCTTTCCGCGGTCACAGAGCAGCGGCCCTATTATGACGCCGGCGCCGGTGTCCCTGATGCCCTCCTTCAGAAGCTCCGGGATCATATAGCCCTCTGTGCAGTGATCGACGGTGAGCCTGAATCCGAATTCGCGCGCCAGACGGAATACCGTAAGTATGTCGTCCGAGCGGTGCGCATGCACCTTTAAGGGCAGCTCGCCGCGTATGACGGGCAGAAGCGCTTCCATGGCAAGATCCTTTTCGGGAGCCTTTGAAGGATCCTCCTCGGCCGCACGGAGTTTTCGGTCATATTCCTTGGCTTTGGTGAGATTCTTTCGAAGTATCGCCGCAGTCTGCATGCGGGTGTAGATGGTCTTCTGTCTCTCATAGACACGCTTTGGATTCTCACCGAAGGCGGCCTTCATGGCAACGGGAGCGCGAAGGAGCATATCCTCAACGTCCCTTCCGTGGGTCTTGATCGCACAGAACTGGCCTCCCAAAACATTCGCGCTGCCCGGGCCGGTTACGCAGGTCGTAACGCCTGCGCGCATTGCCTCGTCAAAGCAGCGGTCATAGGGATTTATGCCGTCGACTGCGCGAAGCTCGGGAGTGGAGGGATTCGACATCTCGTTGCCGTCGTTGCCTTCAAAGCCCATTCCGTCCTCCCACATGCCTATGTGACAATGTGCGTCGACAATGCCGGGCAGAACCGTTTTGCCTGTAAGATCGATCACGTCGGCATTATCGGACGAAAGGCTCTTTCCCATGGCCTTGATCCTGCCGTTTTCGATCGCTATATCGCCCGTGAATTCCTTTTCGTATTCGGGCGACATCGAAACTATCCTCGCATTCTTCAGTACCAGCATATGTATTTCCTCCGTTATTGTAATTCAGAATGAACGATATCTATTATATCGGTCGCGGAAGCAAACCTGTTCCTGAGGAAGGCGATTGCCTTTTCAGCCGACGTCCCCAACAGATAGGAGCCCAGCACAGCTGCGTCGAAAGGTTTTGCGCCCTGAGCGAGCATTGCCGCGGTCAAACCCGCAAGCACGTCTCCGCTTCCGCCCTTTGCAAGCGCGCTGTTGCCGGTATCGTTATAGCAAACCTCGCCCTCGGGCGATACGATTATACTTCCCGCGCTCTTTAAGAGCACACAACAGCGGTGCTCCGAGGCAAACGTCATTGCCGTCTTTGTAAATTCTTTCAGCACTTCTTTGGTCTGAATGCCGCAAAGCCTTCCCATCTCGGCGGCGTGCGGAGTCACGATCGTTTTTTCATGCAGAAGAGCATACAGATTTTTATGCCTTGACAGCGAATTCAGACCGTCAGCGTCGATCACGCAGGGCTTGCCCGACTTTAATACGGATTCGAGGAGATTTTCCGTCCTCTTGCATACGCCCATGCCGCATCCGAGCAGTATCACGTCCGCCCATTCCGTCAACTCTTTTATCTTGTCGTCATCGAAGCACAGCATCGCCTCCGGGATCAACGCAAACGAGGCCTTGATCGATTCCGGAACGAGCACCTTCGTCAGTCCGGCGCCGCCCCTTATGCATGCCTTTGTGCACATAAGCGCCGCTCCGGGCATATTGTCCGAACCCGCGATAATGAGCACTCTGCCGTTATCGCGTTTGTTTGAGGCTTTTTTCCTCTTTGGACGGAGCTTAATGGCAAGCTTTTCGTCGATCGAGGTTTGATTTCTCAATGAAACGTCAGCCGCGTAGATCAATTCTTCCGAGCCGTCCTCGTACTTTACGATGAGCTGCCCTGTGCTGAAAAGCTTTTCTCCCACTCCGTAACGCTTCTCGTCGCCCTTAATAACGGTAACATGCCTTCCGAGCGAAATGCACTTCTCCGCATACGTCTTCAAAAAAGCCTCGGGATCCTTTTCCAGCAGACTATACTGCAGATCAAACTCCTTTATTATCAGGTTTACGGTATCGAGCACACTGAAGCTTAATCCGCTTTGAAGATAGACGCTCGTTGCGGGCTGCAGCAGATCTCCGGGCATCTTTCTGGCGTTGAGGTTTAACCCGATGCCTATCACGGCGTATTTTATATTTCTGATCTGTACAACTTCCGACAGTATGCCGCATATTTTTTCAAGGCTTTCGCTGGTCACAACGTCGTTGGGCCATTTGATCGAAACGTCGGCTCTGCCATCCGTTATCCTCTCTATGACGTTCCTGACTGCCGCGGCGGCAACCAGATTCAGAATGGGGATCCTGTTCATGCCCAGCTTGGTAATGCGCACGATGCTCATCATAACGGCTCCTTCGGTATTGAGCCACACCCTGCCCTGCCTGCCGTGCCCCGCGGTCTGTTCACCCGTTACGTGCACGCTGCAGTCCATTGACATACCCATCACGGCGATCGCCCGCTTTGCCACGTCGTTTGTGGAATCTACCCTGTCGTAAGTATGAACAGTGTATTTATAAACATGATATTTTTCGTTCCTCATACAAACCTCTCGATCACCTGCCGCGATCCTCGGTGCATGCCCTTATCGCTTCCGTTATCGTATCGTGATCGTAGCCCCTTGTGCGAAGCCTTGCGTAGACCCGCTTTGTTCGCTCTTCCTCATCATCGATGCTCTCGAACTGACGCATGAACTTCTCCGCAACCTTTACCGCGTTCTCCGACTCGGTGCCGTCGGCAAGGGAATCGAGCACCGAATCTATCACTTCACGCGGCACGAAATGCGCACGAAGCTGTTCGGACAGTCTGAATTTGCTGACGGGCTTTGTGCTGAGCCTTGATTCAACAAAATCGCTTGCATATTTGCGGTCGTCAAGAAGGCCCGCTTCGGTCAGCCTTTCGACGGTCATCATTATTTCACCTTCGGAATAGCAGCCTTCATCAAGCTTGAGCTCCACCTCGCGCACAGTCCTGGCCTTAGGAGTCAAGAATTTGAGCGCCGCGTCATACGCCGAAACTGTCGTTTTCTTTCTGTCTTCTTTTTGCTTTTTCTGTGCCATCGTTACCTCTTAGTCGCGTACGGGCTTATAGAGCTTGTGCTTGTGCCAGAATGCCTGATCCTTTGTAAGTACAAGCACGTCTATCTCGCCGCCGCAGGTCTTGGGCTTCATCTCGAATCGCTGGAGCTTGATCGTCACGTCAATTAAGAACTCGGCAAAATCGACCGCGTCCTTGAGCGGCATGAGATTGTGATTTATGGGTGTGGGCGGCTGCGAATTGAGCAGCTTGGTTATCGCAAGCTGTTCGCCGCTCCACGATGAAGCGTAGCGAATATTTCCGTTATCCATATTTATTCGCTTCAGCTCCTTGCCCACGTCATAAACAAAGGGCTCCTCTTCCTCATAGCCGCACACGAAGAAATTAACATGCGGAAAGAATTTAAAGGCATATGCCTGAAGCTTCTTTGCAACGTCCGTTACGGTGTCCTTTGCGCGCACTTCTTCTATCTCGAATATCCTGAGGAAATCCGAGGTCGTCTTGTTTTCGAGAATAGCCAGCCCGCAGGACGCAATGCCCACGCGCACTTTACTTAGCAGAAACACCTTCTGCGCGTTGTCGGAGATCGAAAACATCCCCTGCTGCTGGGTCTTGCCGTCCTGGGTCTTAACCATGATATTACCGGTCATACGGCTGTCCGCCGCCATAACGATGCCCTCAGGCACGTATACCGCACACATTACAGACATATTATTCCTCCTTTATCAAATAACAGCTCCGAGCACTCCGGCGTCATTACCGGCGCTCGCTTTTAATATTCTGCCGCAGGAACCGAAGAACGTCCTCGGCGGCACCTTGACTCTCAGCTTGTCGAGCAGGAAATCGCCCGCGCCCGATACGCCGCCTCCTATCACGATCACCTCGGGATCGAGTATGTTAACGAATGAAGCTATAGCGTCGGCAAGCACGTCGGTATAGCCCTCGAAAAGCTCCTGCGCGTATTCGTCGCCCTGCATGGCGCAGTCGATAAGAAGCTTTGCGTCGGGATCTGCGCCGTTCGAAGCCAACGACCATATCATGCCCCGCTTCTCTTCGCACGCCTTCTGCGCAAGCCTTTTGAGCGCGGAAGCGGAGCAGAGTGTTTCGATGCACCCCCTGTGCCCGCAGCCGCAAAGGTCGCCTCCGCGATTGATCATGGCATGTCCAAGCTCGGTGCCTTGCTCCCGGCCTCCGTGAAAGAGCTTGCCGTCGAATATTATGCTGCCGCCAACGCCCGTGCCGAGCGTCAGCATGAGCCCGTACTTCACTCCGCGCAGGACTCCGAAATGAAGCTCCGCATCACAAGCCGCGTCGGCGTCGTTCTTGACTATAACGCGTTCGGCCTTTATGCGGCTCTCGATCATCCTTTTGAGCGGAACGTTCCTGAGCCCGATATTCCACGCGTCTATTATTCCGCCGTCCTTATCGACGGACCCGGGCACGGTAACGCCGATGCAGCGGAATTCCTTTGCGCCGCCCGAAAGCTCATCTGCCATCTGCTTTATCATATCGCAGAGCGCTTCGGCGTCCTGCTTGGGCGTTTCGCGCGATTCCTTAACAATCAGCTTCAATTCCTCGTCGAGCACGCCCGCCTTTACAGTCGTCCCGCCGATGTCAAACCCCAGTGAAAGCATGTCATTTCTCCTTTAGGATATAATTTTCGATAAAATACGCAACTCCGTCGTCAGCACAGCTCGGTGCGATAACGTCCGCGGCTGACTTGACCTCGTCGTTCCCATCCTGCACGCAGCACCCAAGTCCGGCCCACTCGATCATCTCCTTATCGAGCGTGTTGTCGCCGATCGCCGCGGTGCGCTCGCGCGGTATGCCCAGATGCCCGGCGAGTATCTCGAGCGCCGAGCCCTTGCTTGCGCCGATCTTGTTGAATTCGATGAATCCCGGGGACGATGCCGATACCGCCGCCTTGCCCTCAAGCTTCTCACGGAAGAAGGGCAGCAGCTCCTTCACCCTTTCGGGTTCCGTGATCACGAGCACCTTGGGCACGTTTTTCCAGGTCATATCGAGTATGTTCGGCTCGATCCTTGCCGGAAGCCCGAGATGCTCCGAATACAGTCTGCCGTATTCATGCACACATTCATGCGAATAAACTATCTGATCGCCCTGATAAAGATGCACGTGCAGGTCCAAGCTCTCCGCAAGCGCTATTATCTCATTAACAACTGCGGGATCGAGTTGAGTTACCATGAAGGGCTCGCCGGTGGAAAGATCGTTTATCAGCGCGCCGCCATAGTTGATTATCAGCGTTTTCATCCCAAGCTCACGCCAGATCATCGATGAGCCGTGCAGGCCTCTTCCGGTCGCTATCGTAACGTACACTCCCGCATCCTCGGCGGCCTTTATCGCCCGCTTGTTGCGGTCTGAAATACGCCCCAGCCTGGGCAGCAGCGTATCGTCTATGTCTATTGCAAGCAGCTTGTATTTCAGTTCCTTCACTTCGTTCTCCTTATGGAAATATTGATACACCTTTTCTGCCGAAGGTCTGTTCATGCCCTCGGCCCGGGCCAATTCCTCCACGCTCGCTGACTTTATCGCGTCCATGGTGAGGAATTTGTCGAAAAGCGCGCGTCGGCGCTTTTCGCCTATGCCGTCAATGGTCTGCAGCACCGAATAAAGCGCGGTCTTCGAGCGCATGCTGCGGTGATAAGTGATCGCAAACCTGTGCGCCTCGTCCCTTATCCTCTGCAGCAGGTGGAGCGTGCTGCTCGATTTGGGAAGTGAGACCGGCTTGGGATCGTCGGGCAGTATAATATCCTCATTCTGCTCTGCAAGGCCGATCGCGGGGATGTAGGAAAGGCCGAAGCTTTCCAACACCTCAAGCGCGATATTGAGCTGGCCTCTGCCGCCGTCGACTATTAGCAGATCGGGCAGCTCGTTGAACTTCTCGTCCCCGTCGAGCGCCCTTTGGAAACGGCGGGAAAGATGCTCGCGCATGGCTTCGTAATCGTCGCCATCGGTTTCGGTCTTTGTCTTGAAACGGCGGTACAGGCTCTTTTCGGGCTTGCCGTCGATGAACACGACCATCGAACCGACCGTATCCCTTCCCTGAAAATGCGAGTTATCGAAGCATTCCATCCTGTGGGGCAGCTCGTCCATTCCGACTATATGCGCCAGGTCAGCCAAAGCCCCCTCGCCGCGTTCCCATTCTCGCACGGTCAGTTCCTTCCTGCGCTTAAGCGCCTCGACGCCGTTGAGATAAGCCATCTCGGCAAGCTGTTTCTTCTCGCCCCTCTGAGGCTTTGTAAGCGTTACCCTGTGCCCGCATTCACCGCGAAGGCATTCGGCGATGCTCTCCGCATCCGTCGGCCTGTCCCTGACTATTATCTCGTTCGGGATATAGCCGCTTTCCATATAAAACTGCATAAGGAACGAGGCCATTATGTCCTCGTTGGATTCCTCCGAAGCGGTGACGAAATAGCCGTCGGTCATCACCACGTTGCCGTCGCGCATCATCATGGCATATATGACGGTGTTCATATCGTCTCTTGCAACCGCAAACACGTCAAAGCTGTTTATGACCGTAGTCGCCGCGCGCTGCTTGGCGGCAAGGCTTTCCATTGCCCGTATGCGGTCGCGCAGAACGGCGGCGCGCTCGAAATCGAGTTTTTCGGCGGCGGTATTCATCTGCGCCGTCAGCTTTTCCACTATGGGCCTGCACTGGCCCTGAAGCAGCTGCGCTATCTCTTCAAGATAGGAGTGATACTCTTCTCTCGTTACGTTTCCCGAGCAGGGAGCGCAGCATTTGCCTATGTGATACATAAGGCACGGGCGCTCGCGTCTTGCTATGGCCTTTGCTATATCCTTCTTGCAGTGGCGCACCGGAAAGAAGTCACGCATTGCCGCGATGGATTCCCTGAGCGCAAGCCCGGAAAGGAACGGGCCGTAATACCTTGCCCCGTCCTTCTTTATCCTGCGAACTATCTCGGGACGCGGAAAATCCTTTGTGAAATCTATTCTGACGTACGGGAAGCCCTTGTCGTCCTTGAGCAGTATGTTATAGCGCGGACGGTTCTGCTTGATCATATTGCACTCAAGCGTAAGCGCTTCGGCCTCGCTGCCCGTGATCGTAAATTCGAAGTCGGCTATGTTTGATACCATGGCCGCTACCTTAGGCGGCTTCTCGTTGTTTTGAAAATACTGCCTGACCCGGTTCTTGAGATTCTTCGCCTTGCCGACGTAAATGATCTCGCCCAGGGAGTTATACATGCGGTAAACTCCCGGCTCGTCGGGCAAAAGCTTCAATTTATCCCTTATCGTATCGTTCATGCTTATATTATAACTTATTTTTTCATTTTTGGGAACCCGTATTGCAATTAAATCGTTATATGGTTAAAATAATATAAAGCCCACTTTAGGAGGTAAATATGCTCAAGAAGCTTTTGTCAATGTCCCTTGCCGTGATGATGATGTCGACAGCCTGCTGGGGCTGCAATAACGATGGCGGCGGAGCATCGCCGGATGATACTGCCGCCGATAACGGGACGCATGATTCGGACGCCTACGTCAACAAATCCGGCGAAGCCTTCCCCATAACAATGCTTTCAAGCTCGGAGAGCGATATTAAGCCCGTTTACGATCCCCGCTATACCGAGGCGAATCACCGCTTCGTTTCATCAATGCTCGCAGCGCTTGATGGGAACGAAAACCCCGTGTTCTCCCCCCTCTCCCTCCAGATCGCTCTGCAGGTGCTTGCTAACGGCGCCGATGACGAGACCGCCGAGAAGCTGTTGAGTGCAGTATGCCCGGGCTTGACCTTGGATGAGGTCAACGAAAGCGCCGAAAGTCTTATTGCGATGATCGGGGAGGACGGCGGAGTCAATATCGAGAACGCAGTCGTTTACAACGATATCCTGCAGATCAACAAGCGCTTTGCCAACACCGCGGCGGATCGCTATGCGGCTTCGGTCGGCGCGCTCGGTTTTTCCGACCCAGCTGCGGCGCTGGCGGAGATCAACGGCTGGATCGAGCAGAACACCGACGGGCTGATCAAAGAGCTCATAGATGAACTCGGCCCCGATACCGCGGTAGTTATAATGAACGCTCTCACGCTCAAGCTCGATTGGGCAAAGCCCTTCACCCCGCTTCGCGGCCTTGAAGAATTCAACGGATCCAAGGGAGCGGAGCAAACAGGTTTTATCCAGTCATCCGGCAAATACTCATACGGTGAATTCGAAGAAGGCCGCACAGCCGTCGTTCCTTATAACGGAGGCAAATATGCGATGGCGATAATGCTTCCCGAAGAAGGTTATTCGCCCGTTGAAGCCGCTTCCGCACTCATCCCGAGGATCGGCGAATGTGAGGAAACCGGCGTGTTCGTAAAAATGCCCAAGATCGAGCTGGATTCAAAATACGATATCATCGCAATGTCCGAAAAGCTCGGAATAGCGGAAGCTCTGCACGGCCATTATCCCGCGCTTGCCGACCGTGAGGACGTAACGGTATCGCAGATACTCCACGGCGCTTCGCTTTCCGTGACCGAATTCGGCACCACTGCTGCCGCGGCGACCGCGATAGTCACGAGAAAGAGCTTCGAATTCTTCCCCGAGATAAAGGAATTCACCTGCAGCCGTCCCTACGCTATGGCGATATTCAACGTCGAAACGGGCGCCGTGCTGTTCGTATCCGCAGTATTCGACGTATAAGATAACGATTCAATGATCAAAGGCTCCTTTTGAGGCTGTGCGTCCCTATACGGACGTGCCCGCGCGGAGCCTGTTTTTTTCACATTTTTATCGTCACGCATCTTGACATCGTAATTAAAAAGGTTATAATTTATGTGTAAAATAATCGAAAGGACATATAAAGCATATGACTCTCATCAAAAAGCTTGTCTGTCTTGCAATGGTATCTTTAATGGTACTGCTCTCCGTCTCCTCACTTGCCGAGCTCGAGTTTGACGCTGACGATCTTATTCCCGCCGCTACAAGAGCAAGGACTACTTTGCTGGACCTGAGAACCACAAACACAGCAACGTCCTCCACCGCCGAAGGATGGGCTTTCGAACCCACCGGCGACAACGGCCATAAAAAGCTCACGCTTAACGGCTACGGTCTGCAGTCCTCTCACAGCGCGCCCATCAGGCTTGCTCCCGATACTCTCATCGAGGTCAACGGCGTCTGCTATATCGACAATTCCCGCATGAACGCCGATTACGACGTTATATCCGCGGAATGCGGCGGTTATCTGCATATCTCCGGCTCCGGCACGCTGAATCTTTATTCCGAAAACTACCTTGGAAGCAGTATCAGCAAGCTGAGCGGCTCTGACAGCGATCATAACGACGATCTCGTTATCGAAGGCGTAACGGTCAACTGTTACAATCACGAGCGCGATTCTCACACCGCTTTTGACAATCAGCCGTGCATCTACGCATATAAGTCCATGACCATCCGCAACGCCGTCATCAACACCTATCAGGGCAAGGCCGGTCTGAGGATCTGGGGCGAAACCCCCATCGGCGGCGTTACCGAAGAGACCGCGGACGAGATCCTTATCGAGAACAGCACCGTAAATATCCAGAACGAAAGCGAAAACGGCCTCTGGCAGTACGGCAACGGCATCGATAACACCTTCGGAAGGACGCGCATAACGGGCAACAGCCACGTCACCATCAACGCCGGCTCCAAGAGCATCTATACCTATCTCTCCCTTGTGATCGAGGGCGGCACTCTTGATGTTTGCTCCACTCCCGTTGCCAGCAACACCGACGTATGGGCGCTTGTGACCTGCAACTGCCTTAAGATAGGTCCCGACGCCGAGCGCGTAAAGCTTTCTGCCGCAAGGTATCCTCTCACCGTTGTTCTTCACTGCAAAGAAAACCTCCGCTCCACTCTTGGAGACGGGTTGACGGTCGAGATCGGCTCCTTCGATAATGCCGAAGGTTACGCCACCGAGCTCGATCCCGCAACGGGTCTTCCCACCTTGCTCGTCACCTCGGGTTCGGGCTCCAAGCTCCTTGGCGACGTCGATCTCAACGGTTTCGTTGAGTTTGCGGACGTCACCCTGCTTTCCGCCTACATATTGAACGAGGTCGACCTCTGCGAACAGTCGCTCATCAATGCCGACGCAAACGAAGACGGCACGATCAATTCTCTTGACCTTACCGCCATCTGCAACATCATTCTGAATCACTGATCCAAATAAGCAGGAGCCCCGCCTGATCAAAAGCGGGGCTCTATTATTATCCGTCGATTCGCATCGTCAGCACGTTCAGGCCGAAAATGTTCTGATACTGCACTTCCTTGGCCATCTTGTAGATCATCCGAATGCCTATGTTCTTTACCGGATCCTCCGACCCGGTCATCTTTGATCTCTCGCCGGGATCGAACGGCACGCAGTCGTCTCTCAATCTGAGTATCACTTCACTGCCCTTATGCACCACTCTGACGTCCACGGAGTGTTTCTTTTTGTCCTTTACAAAGCCGTGATCTACTATGTTTCCGGCCATTTCCTCCATAGCAAGACCTGCTATATAGGCGCTTCTTTCGTTTATGCCGCGAGACAGACAAAAGCTCTGAACGCGTTTTGAAACGCTTGTGACGTCCTCGATACTTCGAACGCTGAGATCGAGCCTATCATCGTCTGCCGCGCCGAAATCATCCGGTATAACCATGAGCTGCGCCATGTTTCGCGGAAAGTGCCTGTTCTTGAACCATGAATAGCCAAGCAGTATAAGCAGTGAAACTATGCCGTTAAGCACGTTGGCATAGTAAACACCGTTCATGCCCACGATGGGAGTAAGTATCGCCGTGAATGCCGATACAGACACCACGCCATCGATAAAGGCGATCATGTGCACGAGCAGATCCTTGCCCGAGCTCTGCCCATAACAGGTGAAGTGCATACAGATTATGCTGAGCGGCATACACAGAGGCAGTATCCTCAGACCCCACGCGGTGTATCCGAATACCGGACCGGCTGCATCATGATAGAATATCCGGGTCAGCGGTTCCGCGCAAAGCATTATGGGCACTATCACAGCTATTATCAGCGGTATGTAGCGTTTGAACATTGAGCGCATAATATCCGTCAGGGTCTGCCTGTCCTCTTCTCCAACGCTCACGCTTATCAACATGCGGGATACAACCAGCATGCCGTCTGGTATTGACCAGACCAGACCCAAAAGATTGTTTGCAGCGGCGAAAGCGGATATGCCCACGCTCCCAACGTATGCTTCAAGCACGTAGTTGACTATGAATCTTCTGACGGTCTGATAGACGTTTCCCGCCGCGCAGGGAAGCCCGATCTTGATCATTGCGCCTGCGTCGCTCCAATCGGATCCGGTGAAGCTTATCTTAAGGCGAGACCTGCCGGAAATGAACACCTCCGCCTGCATCGCCATAAACACCCACATGCCGATCGAGGAAGCGAGCGCAAGCCCAAGCGCTTCAAGGTGGAGCACCTGAACGAACAGGAAGTTCAGCACAATGTTCGCGCCTATGTAAATAAGGCTTGCCGCAAAAGTGCGCTTTGTTTTGTTTTCGATCGAAAGGAAGGACGCGAACGAGCTTCCGAAAACCATGGGTATAACGCCGGCCGCATTTCCGAGCATGTATTGGTTGAAAAGAGGCCTTACGCTATCATCATGCGTAAGAAAGCCCGTAAGATCGAACAATGCGAGCGAACCGTATGACACGATAAAGAATACCGATATAATGCCCGAAAGCGCAAGCGCGAGCGAGAACACGTTCTGCATCCTATCATGCCTGTTCTGCCCCATGTACTTTCCGAACAGGATCGCCGAGCCGCCTACGATTATCGTCGTTACGGATGTGATCAGCATATTCAGCGGGCTGTAAAGACCGACGGCCGTCATGGCCTCCACGCCGACAAAATTGCTCGCGAATATGCTTGAAACGATGCCGTTGACCGAACCGACCGCACAAAGCATGAACTGCACCGGCAGCAGCTTTAGCAGAAGTTTTGATACTATTTTAGCGTTTGCGGATTGTTTCTCCATGGTATCGCCCCGGTCGTATGCCATATGAGTCCGTCGTCGTTTATCTTTGTTTCCCGGACAAGTATATTATACTCACGGTTGGGAAAAAAGCAATAGGTCAACGGAACTCTCCGCTTCATCGCCGGCGCGGCTGTTGTCCGCTCATCGTTTCATTGAAAACGGCGGTTAATGTTTTACTTCAGCGATTTGCCGAATAAGTATGCCTCGTCCTGCTCCTCATTCCTGCCGCGGGCTTCGCCAGGATCGGAAATGCCGCCGCAGAACAGGGTGCCCGCAAGCTCCGCCTTTTCAAAACAATCTATCCAGCCCTGCAGACCGCTTATCGCTTTTTCCGGCACGTGTTCTTCATCCTCCGCGGCGGTCATAAGCATATAGACCTTGCGGAACCTGTAATCCGAAGGGTACAGCGGATTCAGGCGGTCAAGCAGCGTCTTCATCTGGCCGCACATCTCGTAGTAATAGATCGGCGTTGCAAACACAAGGGTATCCGAATTTTTGACCTTTTCGGCGATCATGACCGCGTCGTCGTTAAGTACGCATCTTTGTGTACTCTGGCAGGCAAGACAGCCTATGCAGAATTTCAGTTCCTTGCCCTTAAGACTGATGCGCTCCACATCATGCCCCGCATCCTTCGCTCCCTCAGCCACTCGCTCAGCCAGGATATCCGAGTTGCTTCCTGCCCGAAGGCTTGTTGATATGACCAATACTTTGCTCATTTTTCCGCTCCTTATTTCATGTATTTATTGAAGAATCCTTCGATCTTGTCAAAGGGGATGGCGTCCTTGCCGCCGCCGTCGTACAGATCGGTGTGAACGGCGCCGGGGATTATCATGAGTTCCTTGTTATCCGCATATTTGCTGTCCCTGATCATATCCGCATAGGCGTCACGGCTGAAATAGCAGGAATGCGCGTTCTCGCCGTGGATCAGAAGAACGGCGCTTCGGATCTCGTTCGAATACCTGAGGATCGGCTGATTTATAAACGACTCACAGCCTATGACGTTCCAGCCTCCGTTGGAATTTAGAGAACGTTCATGATAGCCGCGTGCCGTCTTGTAATAGTCGTAGTAATCCTTCACAAAGAAGGGCGCGTCCTCCGGCAGAGGATCGACCACTCCGCCGCCAAGCTTATATTCGCCGTTTTTCAGATCCTCGAGCCTCTGAGCGCACATGGCTGCTTTTGCATTATAACGGGCTTCCTCGCTGTCGGCGGAATCGAAATACCCTTTGGCATTCACACGAGTCATGTCGTACATGGTAGAAGCCACGGTCGCCTTTATGCGGGTGTCCAGCGCCGCGGTATTGAGGGCCATGCCGCCCCATCCGCAGATGCCTATGATGCCGATGCGGTCCGCATCGACCTTTTCATTAAGAGAGAGGAAGTCCACAGCCGCCATAAAATCCTCCGTATTGATATCCGGAGAAGCCATACAGCGCACGCTGCCCCCGCTCTCTCCGGTGAAGGAAGGATCGAAGGCGATCGAAAGGAATCCCCGTTCAGCCATCGTCTGGGCATACAGGCCCGAACACTGCTCCTTTACGGCGCCGAACGGACCCGAGACGGCGATCGCGGGCAGCTTGCCCATGGCATTTTTCGGAACGTACATATCCGCCGCAAGCGTAATCCCATAGCGGTTCACAAATGTCACCTTGCTGTGATCGACTTTTTCGCTTTTCGGGAAGGTCTTGTCCCATTCATTTACAAGCACGAGTTCTTCTTTTCTTATCATGGTCGTTAACTCCTTTTTACGTTTTTTATTGTTTAATCGTTTTTGCTGCCTTTTTTAAATGTACCTGATATGGAATAAGTATCATAATCGAAACGTCAGTCTGCTGCGCAGGCCGATCAGTCGCGGCAAATGATCCCTGTCTTTCCGCGGAGGGAAACAGGAGCATAAGCACTACGCCTATTATCACCGCCGCCATGATGGCAACCACAGGTATGAGCGGATCCTTTTTATTTCCGGCCTTACCTGTGATGTTCCTGCAGATCAGCGCCGCCTGAGTTCCGATAAGCCCCCAGAATGACAGCATAAGCAGGTTTTCAAGGAATACAAGTGCACCGGGCTTCTCATAATCAAGGAAAGCGAACGGTACCCGGAAGAACAGGTAATTCTGTATTCCGCTTCGCAGGAACATCCACAGTCCGACGCCGCCGACGCAGGTAAAAACGCAGGCAAGCACCGTGCGTGCTTTATCATTCAGTTTCAGACCCGCTGTTATTGCCGGGATATGCAATCCCAGATGCAGCCCCATAAGCACAAAGGCCCAGTGCGACAATGAAAGGTGCATCTGCCTTGCGAAGGAGACAGGCGCAATACCGTATAAAAACGGTACTGCATGACTGCTCATGGACATGCCGCAGAATGCAGTCAGTGCGAAGCTTGCAATAAGCAGTATATTCAGAATGGCTGTTACAATGCGGTAAGGATTGTATTTTCCCTTAAAAAGCGCTCCGTACCACTTCCGGTTCAGTATCTGATGGACTATGACAAGCACGGTCATGCCTATGCCGATCCATTCGTGCAGCGCCTCCCCCGTGACCTGGTAGGCCATGAGACAGAGCAGAAGAACGGTCATAACCGCATCCACTATCCTCTTTGTAACAATGTTCGTTTTCGACTTGGACATGATCCAGTCCCTTCTGTTGCTCCCTTTACTTCAAGCCTTCGATCCAGGACTGAAGCTCCGTCTCGGAAACGTTCCCGCCAAAGCGCCTTCCTTCAAGCCATGTGCCGCTGCCCGCGAGCGCTTCCATATTGGGACCGCTGCGGCCGATGCCGCTGCTTGCGGAAGTGCAGAACGGTATCACAGTGATCCCCTCAAAGGCATATTTCTCAACGAAGGTATCCATGATACGGGGTTCTTCGCCCCACCAGATCGGGAACCCGAGATAGACCGTCGTATAGCCTTCCAACGAAACGTCTTCACTCCCTATCTCAGGACGAACGCTCTTATCATTCTGCTCCTTTGTGGAGCGGCTGTTACGATCGTTCCAGTTCAGATCGGCGTCGGAATACGGCTCCGCGGGGACGATCTCATACAGGTCGCCGCCTGTTATGGATGCGATCATTTCGGCAACCCTCTTCGTGGTGCCAGTAGCCGAAAAGTATGCCACAAGAACGTCCGAATGAGCCGCCGCTCCGCCGTCTGTGGTATCCGGCGCTTCGGATGCCGCTTCGGGTGAAGCAGTCGGGTTTTCCGTTTCCGCAATACTCGTGCTCTCCGCCGATTCCGTCCGTCCTTCTATAACTGCCTCAGTACCGTCCTTCTCCGCCTCGGGAGCATTCCCGCAGGCAGCAAGAGCGGCAAGCATAAGAGCTGCCAATATAATGGAAAATATTCTTTTCACGGTCTTATCCCTTACCTCGTATTTTATTTTAGCGTGCAATAATCTTCCTCATTCACGGCCTCCAGCCATTCCGTGCCGGTTTCTTCTCCCGGCGCCTCGATCGCAAGATGCGAAAACCACGAATCCGGCGCCGCGCCGTGCCAATGCTTCACTTCCGCCGGTATGTTTATCACGCTGCCCGGCGTCATTTCCACGGGGTCCTTGCCCCATTCCTGATAGTAACCCCTTCCGCCCACGCAGATCAGCATCTGACCTCCGCCGCTTTTGGCGTGGTGTACGTGCCAGTTGTTGCGGCATCCGGGCTCAAACGTCACGTTAAAGATAGGGATCTGCTCCGTGGATACCGGCGCAAGATAGCTTTTCCCCACGAAAAACTGTCCGTAAGGATTCTCATCCCCGATGGGAAAGAATATCGTGTTCTGATAGCTGTCCTTATCTGTCAGCGTCGGTTCTTCTTCGTTCCAGACCTCCTTTGCAAGTCTGAAAACGGCCCAGCCCTTAGGCCAGCCCATGTACATGGTCGCGTGGGTGATTATGGCTGCGATCTCACGCTTAGTCACTCCGTGCGCCTTTGCGTTCTGCAAATGGTAGCTAAGCGAAGAATCCGTGATCCCGGAGGCCATAAGCGACGTTACCGTGATGATGCATTTCGTTTTTACGTCAATGGCTTCTTCGTTCCAAACCTCTCCGAAGAGCACGTCGTCATTGAGGTGCGCGAACATGGGAGCGAATTCTCCCAACTGTTTCCTGCCTGCCGTCTGTACGATCTTTTCGGTCATTTTAGTTTCCTCCAGTTATTTTATGATCTTTTGGTCTCCTGTGGACCATACATGTTTCTCTTTCGCGGCGGCAGGCTTGTTCTGCGCCATGACGCCCGCCAATGGATGAGGCACATAGGGTTCTTCCAGCCAGAGGATCTCTTCCTGCGAAAGAACGAGATCCGCAGCCTTTACCGCCCCTTCTATATGGTGAAGCACCTTCTCGGAAGTCCCCATCCCGTAGGCGTATGCCGTATTCAAAAGAGACCATTCGCCATCGCGTTGTCAAAGATCGGCTTCAGGCTGTCTGCCGTGATGTCATTTCCAAATGTTCCGTCATTTCCCCATGCCCATGCGCCAAGCGCGATTTTCGGTAAGTTTGCCATCGTTATACTCTCCTCTGCTGAAATGGTTTTTATTCTTTATCCGTCTTCTGCTCACCCAACAGACTGATCAGGCATTCATAAGTAAGCTCATATACGGTTTGATACATAAAGTCGATCCCCGCTTCACTCATTGCTGTTTTTTGTTTTTCCGTTACCGCCGTATAGGGGTAGATCCCAAACATGAACGGGTAAAAAGTATAGATGAAATTCCGGGTATCCGCCTCGCTCATGCTCGGACAGAACTTCTTGAGAAGCATGCGTATCAGCAGCATGGAACGGCCGTAAGATCGTTTGAAAGACGTCAGCAGCTCCGGTCGGCTGTTAGCTTCCATATCATAAATGTTCATGGAGAGAAGCTTTAAAAGCTGTTCCCGCCCTGCCAAAGACAAAGCGATCCTTTCCGACAACTCGGCTTTCGTAAGCGACTCGTTCCCTTCCAGTATGGCCTCAAGGTCTTTGTTCCAACGGTCGTATTCCCGCTGAAAAAGAGCCAGAAAGATCTCTTCCTTCGTCTCGAAGTAGTTATAGATGGTGGGCCGGGAAAAGGACGTAAGACTTCCTATCTCCTTGAGTGTGATCTCCCTAAAGCTCATCGTCTGATAAAGCCGCTCGCAGGCATTTATGATTTCTTCCCGCTTCTGCGCGATCTGTTCAGGTGTAACTTTTCTCATGATCCAACCTCTAATCATTGTCCAAACATATTGACATCATGTCAGCAACTTTATTATACACACATTTTAACACCGTGTCAATATGTTTGAATAGTTTTTTATTTTCACAGTATAAAAAAATGAGACAGTCAACATGGCCGCTTCTTTTCTTTACATTTCCATGTCTTATTCGATTTGGATTTGGCTTTTCGCAGATCCTGCTTAACGCAGCCTTATCCTTCACTGCGTGTATTGTCACTGTTGAAACAGAGAAAGAATAATCCCCGGAAGCCGCATGTTTCCGGGGATTATTGATGATTTTTATAACAGGGCTATGTAATGGAGGCTTTTTCTTCTGAGAAGACAAAGACGCCCGGCAGGAAGAACTTTTTGCTGAACGTCTCAAATGAGGATGATGAATCCTTCTTAGTCTAAGATATTACCGTCGCGGGAGATCGTAACGACCTGCCACGGGATGAATTTACCGCTTGCCTTAAGTGCGTTTTCCGCCGCTCTCTGGAGACCGCCGCAGCACGGAACCTCCATGCGGACGATGGTCACGCTCTTGATATCGTTATTCCGGATGATCTCCGTCAACTTCTCGGAATAGTCCACTGCATCCAGCTTGGGGCATCCGATGATCGTGACCTTGCCGCGCATGAACTCCTCGTGCATGTTGGCGTAAGCGTAAGCTGTACAATCCGCCGCGATCAGCAACTTTGCTCCGCCAAAGAAGGGAGCCTCAGTTGGCACCAGTTTGATCTGACAAGGCCATTGGGCCAGGCGGGAAACCGGCTTACTCACGCTCACAGGAGCGCTTTCCGCTTCGTTCTGATTAAACTGCATCATTCTTGATCCGGGGCAGCCGCCCTCATGGTGTTCGTGATTCATTTCGTTCATCGTCTTTCTCTCCTTCGCTGCTTTTACTGCTGATTCATCGTATTCCGGAGCCTCACGCTCTTCAAAAGTGATCGCACCGGTCGGACATCCAGGCAGGCAGTCACCGAAGCCATCACAGAAGTTCTCCCGCACGAGCTTCGCCTTGCCATCTACGATATCGATAGCCCCTTCGTGGCAGGCCTCTGCACACAGCCCGCAGCCGTTGCATTTTTCTTCGTCTATATGGATGATCTTGCGGATCATTTTGGAATCCTCCTTCTTTTGTGCTGGCATCAGTATACACAAAGATTTTGAAAAAATCTGTATCCCGAGATACACAATCAGATCTTTTTTGGTGTATAATAGAGCTAATGATCCTTAAGGAGGAGATTCGTTATGGACTATTCTGTACTGGAAAACAGTACGCTGTTTCGTGGAGTACCGGCAAAAGATCTTCGGGCATATCTGGAGGAGACGCCCCATCACATTCAGTGTTACGATAAAGAAGAAACGATCTTTCATCTTATGGATCCGGCATTCAGGATCGCCATTATCCTGGAAGGCCGTGCGGAAGCTCAGAAGTCCTTCCCGAACGGAAGCCAGGTGAATGTCTCCGTCCGTATCCCGGGTGAATTGATCGGGCCTGCCGCTGTCTTCTCGAAAAGCCAGCGTTATCCCTGTGATATTGTCGCGCTGGAGCCAACAACTCTGATGATGTTTCAAAAGGAAGATCTTCTGTCATTGATGCAAAAGGATGTGCGGATCCTGCAGAACTTCACGACAGAGATCGCTTCCGCAACCTATATGCTTCAGCAGAGACTTGAGCTTTTATCCTACAATGGGATCGCCCAGAAAGCCGCTTTCTGGCTGCTGATGCAGATCAGACAATCAGGAAAGACCACTGTCAGGATCCCGGATTCCATATCCAAATGGGCCATGATCATGAATGTATCCAGGCCATCCCTTCACAGGGAAATGAAAAAGCTGGAAGAAGAAGGAATCATACGGTACACGGGCAAAGTCATTGAAGTCTTGAATCCGGATGAACTGCAGTCATTGCTATGCGATTGATTTATCATGCTATGTACGGAGGCAGCTAACACGGTTGTGATCCCTCCGGCGGCAAGCTGTATACTCTTATTTCTGAAAATAGGCAAAATAATAGCGCCAGGGACTTCATTCCTTGGCGCTATGTATGCTTTGATTATTTCCATAGATTTATTTCATCTGTTCTTCAGCCCACTTATATTGTCTCAGTATTAACTACTAAATTCTCGTCAGATTTCGTCAGATTTTGTCAAAACAAATCAAAAAGATTTAGGCATGAAAAAACCCCGGAAACGTTGAATTTCCAGGGTTTTTCGCATCTCTCTTGGTCTCGATTAACGCTTCGAGAACTGCGGAGCACGACGTGCAGCCTTGAGGCCGTACTTCTGAAAGTTTCAGGCTCCAAAATCCTTTATTTATCAAGGTTTTTAAGGGTTATGCCATTGGGTTGTCCCTTAGGTTGTCCCCGTGAAGCTCCAGTTCTCGTATGGTGCTTGTTTCCCTTAGGTTTTTATAATA
>JAFXZJ010000054.1 GCA_017541305.1 Clostridia bacterium
CTCGCTCGTTCGTGACAGCTTGTGTATAATAGCACTTCCGCCCCCCTTTGTCAACACTTTTTTTCAAACTTTTTTACGCCTTTTTCCGATGCCCTTACGCCCCCGATTTTCCCTTGCGTTGCCTGACTTTTTGCCGCTTCGCTTACCCGCTTTTTCGAATGCACGTTCCTATTATATTTAAAAGTATATTGAGGTTTTTTCAACTTTTTTGAGGTCCTGTCCGGGTAAAAGGTAGTACCTGCCAAAGCGCATGTAAACTTTGGAAACTTTTCTTGACGCTGTTTCCGGCAGAAATTTGTTTTCTTTTTTCGTTTCCCCGCTCGGCCGTCAAAAAACACTTGCTTTACCGCTTTTATTATGTATAATATAGTTATGGATATAATGGATGTTTATATGGATTTGAGCATAATGAGCGTTGTTTCGGCGGCGTTTCCCGCCGTGGACGTGCGCGCCAAGGATCCCACTCAGCTGGGGCCGCTGGTGCTTGCCTATATAGGCGATACGGTTTACGACCTTTACGTGCGCACGCAGCTGGTGCTGACAACCGGCCTTACCGCGCACGGACTGCATATGGCCGCTGCGAAGCGCGTCTGCGCGGGCGCGCAGGCTTCCGCCTTCAAAAGGATCGAGGGCGCGCTGACCGAGGATGAGCTTGCCGTATTCCGGCGCGGCCGCAACGGGCACATGGGCACGATACCCAAGAACGCCTCGATCGCCGATTACCGCACGGCGACCGGGCTTGAGGCCGTCATAGGCTGGCTCTATCTGAAGGGCTGCGACGCGCGCATAAGCGAGCTTATGACGATAATACTTTCAGAGGAATAAACAGGAGGGAACAATGGGTTACAGAAGGAATGACGATCAGGGCCGCGTAGTCGGCTTTAAGGACGGTCAGCCCGTCTACAAGAAGATCAACCGCGGCGAGCGCGACGATAAGCGCCGTGACGGCGAAAAGCGCTATGGCGACCGCGAGCGCGGCGGAAAGGACAGGGAATCCTTCAAGCGTCCTTATAATAGGAAGGAAGGCGGCCTGGAGCAGCGCGGGGAAGGCCATTCCTTTGACCGCGGGAACCGCGACGAACGCTCATATGGCAGGAAGCAGGGCGATTTCCGCCGTGAATACACCGGCGAGCGCAGGGAAGCGCCAGGGAGCGATTTCCGCTCCGAACGCCGCTATGAGGGCGCGCCCCGCCGCTTCAGCGACGAGCGCATACAGCGCAAGGCGGACGAGCTTGAGCGCAGCTATGAGAGCATGCAGAGCCGTCCTCCCCGCCGCGAGAAGCATTATGAGAACCTAAAGCCCCTGCCTCAGGACATACCCGAGGTGCGCGAGGAGGAGCTGCCCAACATAATAATGGGCCGCAATCCCGTCAAGGAGGCCATTAAGACGGGCCGCTCGATCGACCGCATACTGGTTGTGAACGAGCACGACGGCTCGCTGAACGAGATACTCGATCTGGCATACGGCGCCAAGCTCGTTGTGCGCAACGTGGACAGGAGCAAGCTTGACGAGATCTGCATGCCCTTTGGCCACAACGGCAGGCCGGGCAATCATCAGGGCATAATCGCCTACGTTCCCGAGGCGCAGTACTGCGAGCTTTCGGACATACTCGACTATGCAAAGGAGCGCGGCGAGCAGCCCTTTGTGGTGCTGCTGGACGGCATTGAGGATCCGCACAACCTGGGCTCGATCATTCGAAGCGCGGAATGCGCGGGCGCGCACGGCGTGGTGATACCCAAGCGCCGCTCTGCCTCCGTCACCGCGACGGTAGTCAAGACGAGCGCGGGCGCTACCGAGCACATGAGGATAGCGAAGGTAGTCAACCTGCCCGCCGCCATAGAGCGCTTAAAGGAAGCGGGCGTGTGGGTCGCCGGGGCCGATATGGGCGGCGAGCCCATGTATTCGGCGGATCTGAAGGGGCCTCTTGCGCTGGTCGTTGGCGCAGAGGGCGCGGGGATATCCCGTCTTGTAAAGGAAAAATGCGATTACATAATCTCCGTGCCGCTCAAGGGGCAGATGGAAAGCCTTAACGCATCCGTTGCCGCCGCCGTGATAATGTTTGAGAAGGTAAGGCAGGAGGCCAAATAAAAAACGCCCCGGGGAGGGCTTATGAGCGATATTACGACACCCGAATACGGAAGCCTGACCGACGAGGAGCTTGTGGCGCTTGCCAAGCAGTTTGACAGCGCCGCCTCGGATGAGCTCTATCACCGCTACAAGAACATCGTGCGCGGCAAGGCGAGGCCGTATTTCCTTGCGGGCGCCGACAGGGACGATCTGATCCAGGAGGGCATGATAGGCCTGTTCAAGGCGATACGCGATTACAACTTTGAGAAGAACGATTCCTTCCGCCCGTTTGCCGAGATATGCATAGTGCGCCAGATATTGACCGCGATCAAGCAGGCCACGCGCTTTAAGCACCTTCCCCTTAACAAATACGAATCCCTTTACAGCACGGTTTACGACGAGGATTCCGAAAAGCAGCTGATGGACGTGATAAGCATGAGCTCCGCGCTGGATCCAGAGGAGCTTTATATCAAGCAGGAGCTAAGCCGCTCGGTGGAGGAGGCCGTTAACAGCTCGCTCACGCCGCTGGAACGCGCCGTGCTGGAATGCTTTCTTGACGGGCTTTCATATTCGGAGATCGCCTCGGAGCTGGATCACAGCGTGAAATCGGTGGACAACGCGCTGCAAAGGATAAGAAAAAAGCTTGAGAAGATATTGGACATACAATAAAAAGGGCAGCCGCCCTTTTTTATTTACGCTCTTCGGCGTCGGCCAGCTCCCATCGCATGACGCTTATGAATTCGCTTGGGGACGGCGGGAGCTTGGAATTGGGAAACAGCCTGCGGATATCCCCGCAGGTCACGTTCCACGCATATCCGATCGCGTATCTCATGCAGCGCTCCATGCGCCTTCTTACGAGCGCGTCTTCGCTGCAAGGCCTGGGAACGTCGCTTTCCCCGCTGAGGATATACTCGCAGAGCGCCATGCTGATGTAATAAAAGCCCTTGTGCCTTGGCGAAAGGCCCATCAGGAATATCGCCTTCCGTACACCGGACTCAGTCAATTTTTCATCCCTCGCTCTCTGTATCGTCTCCCCCGGTATCAGTTTAGCGCTTAAAGTGAAAACCGACAATCACTCATTTATTATGCGTGTAAAAAAGAAGCTCCGGATGGTTCCGAAGCTGCTAAGCGCCCGCGTCACCCTTGGTTTCCGACGGCCGCGGCAACGGCTCCCTGCGCGGCGGCCGTGACGACGGTCTGCACGAGGGGGAGTATTATGGGCGAGAGCTTTTTTATGAGCTTTTCGAGCCCTTTTCTGTCATCGACGTACTTCATGCTGTCGGGCGTGGAATAATAATACTTCACCCCCGCTTCCTCTCTGACGGCGATCAGCCCCTCCTTTTCGAGGCAGGCGATATAGGAATCGAATTCCTCCTCGGGCATCCTGTAAAGCCCGGCGCACACGCCCCTGCGCTCGTTGCACGCCTCGATGATGCTCACGTATACCGCCGAAGCGGTCTTGGCTCTTGCGCGCGAATAGGGCGGCCTTGCAAGCCGCGGGATATCCCATTCGTCCCCGCTTTTTACGGCCCCGGGCACCCAGCCCGATTCCAGCCATTTTATGACCGTTGCGCGGCGTTTCAGGCCGTTGGCCTGCATGAATTCGGAAACAGTCATTTCGCCCCTCCCTTCTTTCTTTATAATAATTATACCATAAATCGACCGTTTTTTCAATTCGGCGGCTGTGAAAAGCCCGGGATGCTTGTGCATCCCGGGCAGAGCGCCTTGCTTATCCGCCTATGGTATTGGGATCGTTATGATAGCTTACCTCGTTTACGGGGGTGAGCACGCCCGTGTCGAAGCTGAAATCGAACACGTGCCACAGCGTCCCGCCGGCGGTGGGAGGCACGTTGAATTCCCTGAACGAATCGCCGAAATAGACGACCACCTTTGCTCCCGACCTTGCCATTGCGTTGGAATCGCTCCTGGCCTTGTTGGAGAAGTCGTGCACGTAATAGCTGTAAGTGCCGCTGCTCTTCTTATAGACGGTGGTCTGCTCGGGACCGTAGCTGTCGGTATCGTCCCTGTCGAGATCGGCATAGACGGTGCCGTCATGCGAATAAGTCCTTCCGTAGAAGGCGATGTGGAACCTGCCGCTTCCGGAAGCGGTGGGGCCCGTTAGATGCGAATCGAGATCATAGGGCACCTCGCCCCAGGTGAGCACGATGCGGATCTGATCCGCCGCTATGGTCGGGGTGAGGGGCAGCGCCTGATCGACGGCCTCGCCGGCGGAAACGACGTTGACGAAAGCCGTGATATAGTCCTCGTGCATGACCTCGGCGGTGTAATAGCCCGCCTTGAGCTTGTCGGTGTAGAATTCGCCGTTCTCATCCGAGGTCAGCTCGAGCACCGCGCCGTCGACGCTAACGTAATCGCCGGTCCTGGTGTCGTGGCCCGGCCTGAATCTGATCGCCGCGCCGGGAACGTAAGCGCCGGTGAACGTGTTGATCACGTAACCGCCGGCCACAGCCCCGCCCTCGGGATCGAGCATCACGGAATCGGAGATATAGGTGGTCTCGCCCGAGGTGACGGTCACTTCGTTCACGCGCCTGAACAGATAGCCATAGGCGGAGATGGTGATGGAATAGACGCCCTCGGGAAGCTTTATTTCGAAGCTGCCGTTGGCCTCGTCGGAGCGCAGCTCCCTGACGAGCCTGCCTTCCGCATCGAACACCTGCATGAGCGCGCGCCTGATGGGCTCGCCGGAAGCATTGGAGGTTATGACGCCCGCTATCCTGCCCGAGCCGACCGCTATGCGGTAATCATGCATGCCGAATATCGCAAGCGCGCAATCGGGATTTTGGGGATCGACCGCGCCGTGCCTGGCGACCGCATTGTCGAACGCCTGCTTGGCGGTGGTCTTGTTAAGAGTCATGGACCGGGTCATGATCTCATCGAGCGTCGCGTTGCAGTAGCCGACGCTGACCGTATCGGTATAGCCGAACACGACGGACGCGCCCTTGGAAATGAGCGAATCGGCAATCGAGCTGTTGTAAGCGCTGTAACAGGTGCCCAGGAAGAACAGGGTGTTGTCGAACGCGTTGGCGGAATAGTAATGATCGAAGAACTTGTGCCCCACGGCAACGTGTCCGCTGTTGGCGAATATCACTATGCGCCTTGCCTGGACGTCCGCGGAATACTTGGGATCGTTTATATTTTGCGCGATCTCGCCTGTGACGAGATAGGGATCGGTCTTTGTATAGCCGTTCTCAACGTAATCGATCTTGGCGCCGTGGCTGTCGAACAGCACTATGCCGTAATCGCCGAGCGTCTTCAGGAATTCGAGATCCGCACTGCCGTCATCCCTGACAGTTACCGTTCCGCCGAGGTTTTCGGAAATGATCTCGGCACAATCCTTGAAGTCGTCATATTGGAACTGAGATCCCCTGAAGGGCCTTATTACGGCTATGTTCTTGTTGTCGGACGGAGCCGCCGCGCTCTCCTGCGCAAGCATGGAGGCGGTGTGGATCATTGCCGCGTTGATCGCTTCGGCAGAGGCCGTGCAGCCGCCCTTTCTGCCATCGTCGAACTTGGAATCCCAAACGCAGGTTATGCCCGCGTTGGTGGTGAAGGTGATCTCGCCCGTCTCCTCGTTCTCGATGCTGTATTCGATCTCGATATTCTCCTCGAGGAAATCCGACACCTCGCCGAAGCTGCCAAGGGACTGAATGGATGCTATTATGTCGTTGGCAGTGTTGAAATCGTTCTGAGTAAGATCGTTAAAATAGCAGATATCAACGGGCTTGCTGGCGATATCCGCGCAGGAGGCCCTGTAGGACACGTTCCTTCTTGCGTCGGAGGAAAGGTTGAACGTGCCGCTGAAAATGCCGTCGTTCGCAAACAGATCGGGCGCGGCGCCGTCGTCGCGAAGCTGGCCTATCACGCTGCCGTCAGCATCGGACGTGAGGTTGACGGTATCGCTGACAAGATATTCGGACATCATCTCGGCAAAGAACGTGACGGGCGCGCTTTCGCCCACGTGCACGTCTCTGATATCGGAATACAGATCGAGGAACGCGAATCTGTCGTTGCCGGTGGGGAGCTCGGTGGGAGCGGCCGGCGCGGGCTGAGTGGGCTGCGCGGGCTGTGCGGGCGCGCCTCCGCCCGAATACACGGGCCTGAACGTGAACTTATACGTTCCCAGGCCAAAGCCGATCCTTGCTTCATACGCGGTCCCCGTGAAGGGCGAGACCGTTTTATTGATCGCCGTGCGCGGAACCGCGCTCTCGTTTGCCGCGTTCGGGCTGATCACGGCTGTGGGATAGCTGACGGTGAATTCGCCCTCCTCACCCGGCCTGAGCACGGGTATTGCCTCGGGCGAGATCTCGGCCTTGCCGAAATGCGCGAAATCGCCAGCGGAGGCCTCTATCCTGACGTCGGTTATATCCTCTTCGCTCACGTTCTTAGCCTTGATATCGAACGTGAGCACGTCGCCCCATTTGAACTCGGCATTGGCAAGGCTGATATCGAGCTCGGCGCTGTCGGAGCTTTGCGCGCCGGGACCGGGCAGTCCCCTGCCGCAGCCCGCAAGGCCCGCAGCCATGATCAGCACAAGCAGTATGCCGATCGCCCTCTTGAGATTTGTTTTCATAAGTCCCTCCTGTGTGAAATGTTTTCGCTGATATCCTTCTTATCTTGCGCGGTATCTGACCCAGTGCTGCACATTGGTTATGGTCGAGGACGGCGATACCGGCGAATAGCTCGTAAGGTCCTCTACCTTTTGATATGTAAACAGCATTCTGTACCTGGTCCAGCTGCATTCATAATACTTGAATCTGAACATGCGCGGCGTGCCGACATGGGTCGTATCCGTTATTATGCTGTGGCAGTAATAACTGGGAAGATTCTGACTGCAGCAGTAGTAATTGTCAAGATACGGGCAATCCGCCGTCGACGCTATCGCTGTGAAGTATTTGTAGTTGAAGGCGCTTGAGCTTTGCCCGCCGTTATAATCCCAGAAGCCCCGCCTGCTTGAGATCGCCCTCGTTGTCGTGTTTGCATAGGAAACGTCATACATCCAATGCCAGTAAATATAGCCCTTGTGCGTATTCGACACGGTCTGCTTTTCGGTCTCGGTCTCATAGTCGGTCCTGGGCTGTACGTTATAAGCGGAATAAAGGCTGTGGCTCGTATCGAAGCCCGAGGGGAATTCATTGGAATAGTTAAAGCTTCCCCTGTCGGCCTCCACCCATCTGCCTCCTATCCGATCGAACCCCTCCATGGAGGTTTCGTAGGATTCGATCGTGGTGGTCTTGGTGTATGTCCACTTTTCCTCAACGATCTGTGCGTCGGAGGGCATGTTTTCATAAAGCACCCAGCCGGATACGGGGTTCGGGTTCCATCTGGCGGTCAGCGTGATATCCGAAGTCGTATTGAACACCGTGCTTGAATGCACTTGCTCGCCGTCGGCAGTGAACCACCCCGCAAACCCATAATAATCACGGATCGGCACGGGAAGGCTGCCTATCGGCTGACCGTATTGCGCCTCTATCGAAGCGGGCGAAACACGTCCGCCGTTGGGGTCGAGGCGTATGGTGAAATGCGGTATGGGCGTGACGATCCTTTCCCAATGCGCATATACGGTAAACGAATTGTTGACCACCGTATTGCTGCTGACCTGCGTCCCCCCGGCGGCCTCCGTCCACCAGCCGCCGAAGCTGTAGCCGCTGCGCGTCACTGTGGGCAGTTCGCCAAGCTTGCGGCCCCTGTAATACCATCTTGTCTGACTTTCCGGCGTGCCGCCGTTGCCAAGGAAGCGCACCGCGATATCCGGCTCGGGGATCGGGGTCCATGTTTCCGGGGTCGCGCCGGGCGTGGGAGAGGGAGTTGCGGGCGTGTGGGGTGTAACTGTTATCTCGGGCACGGGTGTGCTCGTCGGCTCGGGTGTTTCCGGCTCGGGCGAAGCAGTGTCCGACGGCTCCGGCGAATCGGATACGGTCTCCCGCACTATGTAAACGGTAACCTTCACCTGCTTTTCGATCGAAACGGTTTCACCCGTATCCTCGTTCAACATGGAGGCTGCGACAGTGATGCTTTGCACTGCAGTATCCGTCAGCTTTTCAACGTCAACGATCAGATACCCATCCTCGATGCGGGAATACTCCGTTCCGTCGTTCGTCACGTCCACACTGACCTTGGCGGGATCTATGTTGGCGGGCACAAGCTTGTAAATATCCGAGATGCGCAAAGGATCGCTGTCGGCGTCCATCGCAATGCTGCTGCCGAAGGGCAGCTCGATATCGGAAAGGAGGCCGCCGCGGCTGACAATGAGCGTAACGCTCTGTTCGGGCTTAAGCGCAGCGCCGGAATCGGGATCCGTTCCCTTTATAACGCCCGCGCTCACGGTATCGTCATATTCATAGATCAGATCCACAGCATGGCCGCTCAGCAGCGCATTTGCCTCGTTAAGATCTGTGCCTCTGAGATAGGGCATCACGCCCTCTTCCTGTTCGGACGCCATGCCCCTGTTGACCGTCACATTGATCGGCGTGCCGGGCATGACCAGCTCCCCATAGCGCGGGTCCTGCGCCATTATGCAGCCCACGTCGACAGCGTCCGTTTCCTCGCTGCCGGTGATCGCAAAGCTCCAATCGCCGAATCTTGTCTTGGCCTCGTCCTCGGTCAGCCCCACAAAATCCGGCACGGTCTTCCTGCCGCTGGCTATTTTGTCGATCGAAACGCTGCCCTTAAGGTCGATAACGCCGCTGAGCAGCAGCGCGGCAAGCACGCCGCCCAGCAGGAGCACGCCGGCAAGCGCCGCATATACCCACCGGGAAAGCGCCCACGGCTTCATTTCTCTCTTATCGTCCTTTCTGGGGACTTCGGTGCTGAGAAGCTCGTTTTTGAACTCTTCCGCCGTTTGCGTGCGGCAGTCGATATTGGTATTGAGCGCGTTGAGAAGCGCCGTCTCCGCTCCTGCGGGGATATCCGCCCCAAGCCTGGACGGGGCCTTGAGCGTGTCGTTAGAAGCCCTTTCAAGCGATTCCTCGGGCGTTACGCCGGTGAGCATCTTATACATGGTCGCGGCGCACGCATACACGTCCGACCAGGCGCCCTGGTTCCCCCTGGAACGATACTGCTCGGGCGGCGCATAGCCCGGCTTGAGTATTACGGAAAGGCTTTTGGAGACGTTTGCCGTTGCATACCTTGCCGCGCCGAAATCCAGCAGCTTGACCCTGCCCTCGTTGGTTATGAAAATATTGTCCGGCGAGATATCCCTGTGGACAATGCCCTTTGAATGCACCTGCGAGAGCGCGTCAAGCACGGGTACGATCACGTTCATCGTATCCGCAAACGACTGAGGCCCCTCCTCCTCGAGCATGGCCTTGACCGTCCTTCCGTCAAGGAGCTCCATGACCATATAGGCCGTATTGTTTTCGAAGAAGCAGTCATAGATCGAAACTATGCCCTCGATGCTCCTGAATTTTGAAAGCCTTTCGGACTCGTCCACAAAGCTCTGCAAGCCCTTTATATAGCTCGCTTCGCTTTCATCGCCGCCGAAAACGCTGACGTTCACCGTGCCCGGCGTCCTTGTGGCGAACTCGCTGGGAAGGTATTCCTTGATCGCCACGCGGCGTTCGAGCACCGCGTCAAAGCCCGCGTACGTTACTCCGAAGCCGCCGTAACCGAGCGCGCGGCCGACAAGGTATCGGTCGCTTTTGAGCCACGTTCCCGGCGCAAGCTGATACGCCTCCCTGGGCTCCGTATTCCTTTTCAGATCGGAGCCGCAGAAGGGGCAGAACCCATCGGCGTCCTCTATCATTCTCGCGCAGTCAAAGCAAATCTTCATATCGGTCTCCGCTGTGCTTACTCGATGACCCCGTTGGGGTGCATCGCCCTGTATTCGGTGTACTGCCTGCGATCTACGCCGCTGCTCCTCAGCTCCACCTCGTTGAGCTTTGGCAGGGGGATTATGGGCGAGATATCGCTTATCCTGTTCCCCGTTGCATGAAGCACCTCGAGCCCGGTCATGCCCGCAAGGGGAGTAAGATCCTCTATCCCCGTCGAATTGAGATAAAGCTTTTTCATATTGACAAGCCCGCTGAGCGCCTCATAGCCCTGCGTGATGGGGTTATCGGCCAATATAAGGCTTTCGAGCTTTGTGAGCCCCGCAAGCGGAGCGATATTGCCTATCCTGTTCTTCTGGAGCCCCAGCGCCGTGAGCTCGGTAAGACCCGCAAGGGGCGAAATATCGGCGATATCGTTTTCCCTGAGCTCGAGCGCGCGAAGCTTGCCGAGCGTTCCGAGCGGCGATATGTCCGTGATGCGGTTGTTGTTGAGCATGAGCGTGGTGAGCTCATTAAGCTCCCCTATGGGAGATACGTCCGTGATGCGGTTGTTTTTGAGCTCGAGCAGGAAGAGATTCCTGAATTTGGCAACGTCGCTTATATCTGTAAGGCCCAGATCGTTTAAAACAAGCTTTTTGACCTGCCACAGATCGCGGTTGCGCACGACGGGGCCGAAGCCGCAGGCCTGCCTGACCGCGCGCTCGAACGCGGCGTCGGAAAACACGACTATCGCGTCCGGCGAATCGGGGGATACGGTGGGCGCCGCGGCCGCGCGGGTGACGACCACCCTGCGCCTGTCGGAAACGGTGACCGTGCGGCCGGTGAACTCGTCGCGCATGGACGCGGTGACGGTTATATAGGTTTCGCCGACTCCCGTGGGGGTGAATATGCCGTCGACGAATCTTGCCACCGATTCGTTTTCGGAGGCGCATACGACGCTGCATTTGCCGTCCTCTATGTTTGCTGGGATGAGCGTGTAGGGCACCTCGGCCCTTCCGCTTCGGATATCGAGCTCTATCGTGCTGCCTTCGTAATCAAAGCGCACGTCCTCAAGCAGACCGCCGCGGCTGACTATCAGCTCCACGCCGTCGCCCTCGCGGTATTCGGCTCCGGCGGAGGGCGCGCTGCCCTTCACCCTGCCCGAAACGACGCTTCTGTCATATTCATATCTGACGCTTATATTCGCGCCGGTGAGCCTGCCCCGGGCGGCTTCAAGGCTTTCGCCGCGAAGATACGGCATAATGCCCGCCGCGGTTTCGACGCCGCGGTTGACTATTATATTGATGGGCGTTCCCGGAGGCACCGAATCGCCGAAGCCCGGATCCTGCGCCATGATGCAGCCGACCGCGACGTCTTCGGAAACATCGCTGCCGACCGTCCTCAGCTCCCATTCGGGCTGAGCGGAATGCACCTCGTCCTCGGTCATTCCGATTATATTGGGAACGGTGATATTGCCGCTGGTTATCCTGGATATCGCGGGCGTTCCGAAGCTTATCACGCCCGTGAGCAAGAGCGCGGCAAAAACGGCGCCCGCGCTGAGCACGCCCGCAAGCAGCCAATAGACCCATTTGGGGAGCGACCAGGGCTTTTTGCCCTTGACGTCGGTATAGCGCACCACCGTGACGGTGCTGCGAAGCTGATCCAAAAGCTCCTCCGCGGAGCGCGTGCGGCAGCTTGCCTCCACGTTGAGCGCGTTGAGTATGGCCGTTTCGGCGTTTTTGGGCAGCTTTACCCCGAGCTTGGAAGGGGGTATGAGCGTATCGTGCGCGGCTCTTTCAAGCGCGTCATCGGGCTTTCTGCCGGTGAGCATGCGGTAGAGCGTGGCGCCGGCCGCATAGACGTCCGACCAGGGACCCTGATCGCCCCTGGTGGTGTACTGCTCCTTGGGCGCATAGCCGTATTTCAAAATGACCGAAAGGCTTTTTTCGGAAATGGCGGAGGCGTATCTTGACGCGCCGAAATCCAGCACCTTCACCCTGCCGTCGTTCGTTAAGAAAATATTGTCGGGAGAGATATCGCGGTGGATGATGCCCTGTGAATGCACCTGCCTGAGCGCATCCAGCACCGGGATCATGATCTCAAGCGCTTCGTTATAGGGCAGGCGGCCGCGTTCATCCAGATAGCTTTTGAGCGTTTGCCCGTCAAGCAGCTCCATGACGAGATATGCGGTGTCGTTCTCAACGAAGCAGTCGAATATGTTCACTATGCTGTCGACGCTGTTGAATTTGGCAAGCCTTTCGGCCTCGTCCATAAAGCTTTGCAGACCGCTTATGAACTGCGTTTCGGTCGCTTCGCCGGGAAAGACGCTGACCTTTACGGTGCCGGGAAGCCTTGTTGCAAGCTCGCCCGGGAGGAATTCCTTTATCGCCACGCGCTTTTCAAGCAGCGCGTCAAAGCCCGCATAGGTCACGCCGAATCCGCCGTAACCCAGTGCGCGGCCGACTATATAGCGATAATTCTTGAGCATCTGCCCGGGAGTGAGATGATAGGCTTCACGCGGGGACGGATCGGCGCGGGTGTCGGCGCCGCAGTATGGGCATACGGTCTGATCGGTATTGATCACGTGCGCGCAGTCATAACAAAGCTTCATTTTGCCCCCCGATAAATAATCTTTTTGGCGCGTACAATACGCGCCGCGGTGATCGGTGCAATGGGAATACGCTTCCGGAAGTCCGGGCTTTCCGGAAGCGCGATCTTATCAAACGTAGATGGTGCAGTTGGGAAGCGCGGCTCTGAGCTGTTCGATCTGCGACTCGTCGGACGCGACGGGATTGCCCAGCAGATAGAGCTTCTTGAGCCTTGTGAGCCCCTTTAGGTCAAGCGCGCTGCTGATCTTGTTGTTGCCGAGATTCAGCGTCTCGAGCTTCTTGAGGTTCTTCATAGGCGAAACGTTGTTGATCTTGTTGCCCGCCAGATTGAGCGAGGTGAGGTTCGG
This sequence comes from Clostridia bacterium, assembly GCA_017541305.1. Lineage (GTDB taxonomy): Bacteria > Bacillota > Clostridia > Christensenellales > CAG-138 > UBA3857. The sequence continues at coordinate 12,791 of JAFXZJ010000054.1, forward strand.
GAACTTGGAAATATCGCTGATATTCTCGAGGTTTTTCGAGGTGAGCGAAAGGCTTGTGATCCCGTTAAGGTATTCCTGCGTGATGGGATCGGTGCTTGAAAGCCCCTGAGATTTCCTGAACGCCGACTCGAATCTGGAATCGACGAACGTTACCGGCTGCGGCTTGGGCGTGGCCGTGGGCTTGGGCGTGGGCGTTGCGGGCTTGGGGGTCTTGGTCGCCTTGGGCGTGTTGGTCACCGCCGCGTCGGGGCCGGAGGGCGCCGGCGTGGGAGCGGGCGTTTCGGGTATCTCGGTCGCCTCGGGCGCCTGCTCGCTCACGACGACCTTTTTGGAGGCCGTGAAAACCTTTTCCTCATTCGTCGTCTCATCGGTCATGGACGCCCTGACGTTGAGCGTCGTTTCGCCCACCTTGACCGGAGTGAGCATGCCGTCGGCGAAGGACGCGACGCTTGCGTCGTCAACGCTCCATTCGAGCTTCACCTTGCCCTCCTCGATATTGCGGGGAGTGACAACGGCTTCCACCCTGAGCGGATCCTGGCCGTTCTTCAAAGATATTTCGTTCTCCGTCCAATCGATATTCACGCCGCTGAGCAGACCGCCGCGGCTTATCACGAGCGTGACCTCCTGCCCTTCCGAAACGGCTTCGCCGTAATCGGGAACGGTGCTGCAAACGCTGCCGCTCTGCACGGTATCGTCATATTCGGTGAGTATCTTCACGCTGTAAGCGGCGAGCATGGCCTCCGCTTCGGCCTGCTTCATGCCTCGCAGGAAGGGCATCTCGCCCTCCTTGACCTCGGTGCCGCGGTTGACCACGACGTCGATGGGCTTTCCGGGAGCGACGTATGCGCCGAAGCCGGGATTCTGCTCCATTATGCAGCCGACCGCCACGGCGTCGGTCGCGTCGCTGGCCACCGTTACGAAGGTCCAGTCGCTGAATCTGCTCTTGGCTTCCTCTTCCGTCATGCCCACAAGGTTGGGTACGAGCTTGAAGCCGCTGTAGGAATCGCGGTCGATGGAGGCCGCCTTGCCGAAGCTTATCACGCCGCTCATTATGAGCGCGGCAAACACGGCGCCCAGCAGGAATATGCCGCCCAGCACGAAATAGATCCACTTGGGAAGCGACCAGGGGCTTTTGGCCCTGACGTCCTCGATCCTCTTTACCTCGGTGGTACCGAGAAGCTGCATCTTGAGCTCGGCGGCGGTCTGGGTGCGCGCGCCGGCATTTATATTAAGCGCGTTGAGTATTGCCGTCTCCGCCCTTTTGGGCAGCTTTGCGCCCAGCTTGGACGGGGGCTTGAGCGTATCCTTGGCCGCTCTTTCCAGCGCCTCGTCGGGAACGGTGCCCGTGAGCATCTTATACATAGTTGCGCCGACGGCGTACACGTCCGACCAGGAGCCCTGATTGCCCCTGGAGCGGTACTGCTCCTCGGGAGCGTAGCCCGGCTTCAATATGACCGAAAGGCTTTTGCCGGCGTTCGCCGTGGCATACCTTGCCGCGCCGAAATCCAGCAGCTTTATCTTGCCGTCCCTGGTCATGAAAATATTATCGGGAGAGATGTCCCTGTGGATGATCCCTTCCTTGTGCACCTCCGTAAGCGTATCGAGGACGGGAAGTATGATGCTGAGCGTTTCGTCATACGACAGCCTGCCCCTGCCCTTGAGATAGGATTTGAGCGTTTCGCCGTCAAGCAGCTCCATCACGATATAGGCGGTGTTGTTTTCGTTGAAGCAGTCATAGGTGGTGACTATGCCCTCGATCCTGTTGAACTTGGCAAGCTTTTCCGCCTCGTTGGTGAAGCTCTTCAAGCCCTTCATATACTGCATCTCGTTCTCTTCGCCGCCGAAAACGCTGAGGCTTATCGTGCCGGGCGTCCTTGTGGAATAATCGCTGGGAAGGTATTCCTTTATGGCGACGCGCTTTTCGAGCACGTTGTCATAGCCGGCATAGGTAACGCCGAAGCCGCCGTAACCGAGCGCGCGGCCTATCGTGTAGCGGCCGTTTCTGAGCGTTGTGCCGGGCGTCATCTGATACGCTTCCTTGGGCGCGTGATTGTTCTCAATATTTGAGCCGCAGAACGGGCAAATATTGACGTCATCCTTGATCGGGTTGGCGCAGTCAAAGCAGATCTTCATTTCGGTTCACCTTTTCAGAATAGTATTTTTCAATCGCCTGCGGAGGGGTCGGTCGGGGACGGCTCTTCCGTCGGTTTGCCGGGGGCCTCGGTGGGATTCACGGGAGTTATCGCGTGGGTCGGCCCGGGCGTGGCCGTGGGCCTTGAGTATGGAGTGGGCATGGGAGTTGCGATCTCGGTCGGCGCGGGCGTGGAAGGCAGCGGAGTCGGCTGCGGTGTGCCCGGCGCCTGTGCGGAGGGCCGGGGAGTGGCCGTGGCACGCGGGGTGGCCGAGGCGCTTGGCGCGGGAGTGGAAGGCAGCGGCGTGGCCCTGAGGGTTGCGGTCGGCCTTGCAGTGGGCACGGGCGTGCCGGTTGCCGCGGGTATGCCCGAAGAGCCGCTTGAGCCCACCGCCCGCAGCCTGCACGAATCGGTGGCATGCACCGTTTCGCCCGTTTTGGCATTGGTCATGGAGGCGAGCACCGTGATGGTGCTGCTGCCGGGAGCGGATACCGTGACCGCGCCGCCCGAAACCGATACTCCCGGATCGCCCGTGACTAACCATTCCAGCGTGACCGCGCCGGGATCCGTATTGGCGGGGATCAATCGGTAAGTCAGCCCGAACACCATGCTGCCGGACGTGAGGCTGATGCTCTTTTCGGAGCTGTCGAGCTCTATTCCCTCAAGCAGACCGCCCAGGCTGACAACAAGGCTGACCTCCTGCCCATCGGCAAGCGGCTCGCCGTAAGCGGGCTCGGTGCTGACTATCGCGTCCTTGAGCGTTGCGCTGTCGTATTCATAGGTTTCGCGGATAGGATATCCCGCCAGCATTTCACGCGCTTCGGTTATGCTCATTCCGCGAAGATAGGGCATTTCGCCCTCGCTCGGGGCGACGCCGACGTTGACCGTTATTTCGATGGGTGAATCGGGCTCCGCAAAGCTGCCGTATTCCGGCTCCTGCCGCACGATCACGCCGACCGGCACGTCGTCCGTCTGCACGGGCTCGGCGAATATGAGCGGCCAATCGGGGTATGCGGCCCTTGCCTGCTCCTCTGTGAGCCCTACAAGATCGGGCACGTTGAGCAATATGCTTTCGGTCGGCTCGGGCTCCTCACCGGCGGTCTCGCCGAATTTGATAACGCCGGTGAGTATCAGCGCGGCAAGCACCGCGCAGGCGGCGATTATACCGCCCAGCAGCCAATAGACCCATTTGCCGGAGCGCTTTTTGCGCTCTCCGGGAAGCCTTAACGGCTCGCTCACGGCATAAGCGGTGTTGTTTTCGAAGAAGCAATCGACCACGGCGTCGGAATTTGCGTCCGGCACGGTCGCCGCAAGCCGTTCGCTCCTTTCGGCAAACAGCCTGAGGTCCCTTAAATACGCGTCCTCGTTCCCCTTGCCCCGGTGTATCAGCACGTTGGGCTTTCCGGTCACCCTTGCGGCGATGCCCTCGGGGAAATATTCCGTGATCGCAACGCGCTTATTCGCATAGGTATCGAAGGCGGCGTACACAACGCCGTATTTATAGCTGTTCACCACGCGGCCGACCATATAACGCTCGTTACAGAGCATGGTGCCCGGGACGAGCTGACATTCCTCCTTGGGCCATCGGCCCTTCTCGGTATCGGCCCCGCAGTACGGGCAGGTCTTCGCGTCGTGATCTATAAGGTTTGCACAGTCAAAACAAAGCTTCATCTGAGGTCTCTTTCTGTCGGTGTGCGGCGCGGGATCGGCGCCTGTGGGGAAATCACGGTTCGGTTTGGCAGGTGAATTATCAGGGTTTTATGTGTTGTCGGGGGGTGCGTCCGTGGGTTTGGGTGTCGGTGTGGGTGAGGGCGTAGGCGTTATGTTAATAAACGGCGGTTGAGTAGCCGGTGTTTCCGGCCTCGGAGTCGGAGTCGGCTTAGGCGTATTCGTCGGCTTAGGCGTCGGCGTTGCAGTCGGCTTGGGCGTATTCGTGGGCTTGGGCGTGTTCGTCGGCTTCGGCGTGGGCGTTGCGGGCCTTGGCGTCCTTGTGTTCCTTGGTGTGTTGGAAGGCGCGGCGGGCCTCGAGGTGGGCTTGGGGGTGGGAGCCGCGGTTACGGTGGGCTCCTCGGTGATCATCTGCTTCCTTATGCAAAGGACCGTCACCGTTTTGTTCACGCTGACCGTTTCGCCGGTATCCTCGTTCACCATGTCCGCTTTTATGCCGATCTTTGCCGTCCATCTTTCCCTGATGGCGGGATCGAACACCAGATATCCATCCTGTATGGAGGCATGCTCCTTGCCGCTTGTAAGCTCCGCGCTGACGCTCACCTTGGAGGGATCGACGTTCGCGGGGAGGATATTATAGAGATTGCCGACCGGGATCGGGTCGTTTTCGATACTTGTGGATAGATCACCGCCCATGGGCAGCTCGATATCCTCGAGCAGGCCGCCTCGGCTGACGACGAGCTTGATCTCCTGCCCCTTGGTCACGGGGGCGTTGTAATCGGGCTCGGTCGCGGATATCTTTCCCGCCTCGACGGTGCTGTCATACGCGGGCTCGACCGAGACGGTATAATCGGCAAGCATCGCCTGCGCTTCCTTGAGGCTTGTGCCCCTGAGATAGGGCATGATATCCTCCTCGACCGCCGCGCCGCGATTGACTACCACCTGCATGGTTTTTTCATTCAGCGAAACAGAGCTTCCGAATTCGGGCGACTGCTGCATTATGCAGCCGACGGGGACCTTGTCGGTTTCGGCGCTGCCGACCGTTATGAAGCTCCAATCGGGATAAGCCGAGACCGCTTCATCCTCGCTCATGCCTATCACGTTGGGCGCCGAGACCCTTTCGGAGAACACGTCCTTATCGATGGTGGCGGTCTCTTTGAAGCCGCCGCGGATCATGAACAGCGCAAGCAGCACGCCGCCAAGCAGCATCATGAGCACGGAAGCCAGCAGTATGCCGGGCTTGATCCTTTTCTTTTCGGGCTCCGCGGGCTTTGCCGCGGAAACGGGCAGGTTGAGGCCGAAGAAGCCGTTGACGAATTTGTTATAGGAGGATCCGTTCACGCCGATGGGCTCGAGCGCCTCCATGACGGCGGCGCTTTCGGCCTGGCCGACGCTTTTGTTTATGTCGGCGACAGGCACGAGCGTATCCGAATTCCTTGCGCCCATGCCCTGCGGAGTGCCGCCGAGCAGCTTATAACACACGGCCGCCGCGGAATAAGCGTCCGCGGTGGCAAGCGTTTCATCATTATAGCTTTTATGCTTATCGAGCCAATTATAGGGGTCGTCATGCTGCATGAGGCAGCCCGAGGCGCCGAGGGCGACGGATTCGGCAAAGCCCGCAAGCTGCCAGCCGTTCCTGCCGGAGGCGAATATGCACGCGGGGCTTACCGCGCCGTGGAATATGCCCTCGGAATGGAGCTGCGCGAGCGAGGAAAACAGATCGAAAAACTCGGTCTGAACGCCTTCCTGATCCATGCCGAGCTCCGGCCTGGAGGAAAGCGCGTTCGCTTCCGGAAGATCGTAGACCACGTAGCCGGTGCCGTTCGCCGTGATGAAATCGTATGCGCGCGCGATGCCCGGCAGGGGCTTGCGGCGCGAATGCACGTCGGTTTCAAGGCTAAGGTCGGACACCAGAACGGCAAACTCCTCCGGAGAAACGCCGCTGCCAAGGACGATGCGATCGTTTTCGCGCTTTGAAACGAGCTTGACCGGGCAGAATTCGGCTATCACGCAGCCCACTCCGTTCAGCTCGTTGAAGGCGTTATAGAATATGAAAAGATCGTTCCTCGACGTTTCTTCGATGAGCCTGTAGCCTCTTTCCAGCGAGGCATACTGCGGAAGCGCGCTCACGTTGAACATGTTTGAGACCGTGTTTTGTTTATTCATACCTCATGACCCCCCGTCCGCAGCGGGACTAAAGGGCTCCTTTCTTACTTTCAAAAAGCGTTCCTTCAGCGGAGCTTTGCCTTGCTCATGAACACCTCTGCGGTCTCTTCCGCGCCGGCCTTGCCGAGGGAGATCCTGGAATAGCTCATGAGGTTGCCGCACTGATCCTTCTTGAGGGGGAAGCAGTTGGTTGCCGAGCTTATGCTTTCCTGCACGCCGGCGTTGAGGAGCTTGACCAGCATCAGCTTGGAAGCCCTTGCGCGGTTATTATCCGCGCTGTTCGCAACGCACCACATGCCCGAAACGCTGCAGCAGTATTCGTGACCGGGAACGCAAAGCATCTTGATGGTGGCCGTCCTGAGCTTAAGATCGGTGGAAAGGCCGATATAGACGGGATCTTCGCCCGGCGTATAGGCGTCCGCCTCGCCGGCGCTTATCCTGTGGGCGTCGATGAGCGCCTTTTCAGCTTCGCTGCAATCCTCATAGATGATATTCGCGGCCTGATCGGATATCTTCCAATCCTTTTCGATGGATGAAACGTATGCGTTGACGTCGGCGATATTCTCGCAGGCGCGTATGGCGTCCTCGCTCACTTCGCCGGTGATATTGGCAAAGAGTATGGGCAGGCGGAAGGAAGTGGGCAGGCACTTGCGGCCGGGATCGGAGGTGTATTCGGCAAGGAAATAATAGCCATCAAGATCGCCGCTGATATCCGCAACGGCCTCGGAAACGGGCATTGCGGCAGAGGTGAGCAGCGGATCGCCGTCAATAAAGCTGTCCGCGGTGTCTATCGAAGCGCCGCCGATCGCCTTGGCGTCATAGACGGTGAGCGCATAGACGTCGGGCATATTGCCCGATGCCGCGGCCTGATGGAGCTTTGACGCGTATTCTTCCGCGGGGATCTCGCTGATCTCAACGGTGATCTGCGAATATTCGGTCGTGACGGCCTTCTTTGCCTCCTCGATAAGGGGCATGTAAAGATTGCTTCCGTCTTCGGCCGCCGCGAAGGGGATCCACACGTTCAGCGTGACGGGCTTTATAACGTCCCTGTTCCTTGTGACGAAGAAGAGCGCGGCGCAGCCCGCGATGGCGGCAAGCGCGGCGGCAAGCACGAGGAGTATGTTTCTGGTCTTGCGGCGCCTGACGACCTCCTCGGGGACCTGAACGGATTCTCCGCTCATCAGTGCCTTCACGAATTCGTCGGTGGATTTGAACCTGACGGTGTAATCCAGCGCCATTGCGCGGAGTATCGCCCTGTCGACGCTTTCGGGTATGGACGGATCGATGGAGGAGGGCAGCGCCATATCGTCCTCCAGCATACGGTCGGTGGATTCGGGGGGCATCTTGCCCGTTATCATGCGATAGAATGTGGCGCCGAGCGCATAGACGTCCGTGAACGGGCCCTGGCGGCTCTTGGTCCTGTACTGCTCGGGCGGCGCAAAGCCGGGCTTGAGCATTACGGAAAGGGTCTCCTCCTTCTCGCCAAGCGAGAGGCGGGCCGCGCCGAAGTCGATCAGCTTGATCACGTTCTGCGAGGTGATCATGATATTATCGGGGCTGACGTCACGGTGGATTATGCCCTGCGCGTGCATATGCGAAAGCGCGTCGGAAACGGGCTTGATTATCTGACGGGCAACGTCAAGAGGCAGCGAGCCGCCGCATTTTTTGAGGTATTCCTTGAGCGTTATGCCGTCAAGGTATTCCATTGCGATATAGGCGGTGTGATTTTCCTCGAAGAAGTCTATGACGTTTACAATATTGGGATCGCTGCTGAACTTGGCCATGTTCCTTGCTTCGGCAAGGAAGCGCTGCAGGCCGCCGTAATACTGATCCTTTTTGGAGCCCGAGAATACCACGACCTCGGCCTCGCCGGGAATGCGGCTGGCCAGGCCTGCGGGATAGTATTCCTTGACGGCTATCTTCTGCTTTAGGGTGTCGTCCCAGGCAACGTAAGTTATGCCGAAGCCGCCCGCGCCGAGGGATTTGCCGATCACGTAACGGTTTGCAAGCACCGTCCCCATGGGAAGATGGCAGGGATCGCTCTGCTCGTTGGTCCTCTGCCAGCCGCAGTGGGCGCAGACGTCAAAGCCGTTCATGGGCTGCATGCACGACATGCAGATATCGGGTTTGTTCATCGCTGACCTCCGTATTGAAAATGTGGATGATATTCATGAACGTGGGCCGGGATGCGCCCACAGTATCGTTCGATCGAAATTGCCGCAGCGCCGTCCGAAGGGATGCCGCCCTTTGGCATCCCTTTTAAAGCGGCGTTGATTTTACATGAGCTTGAACACGTTCCTGGGGGAACCGATATAGATCACCGTGCCGCGCGGCTGCATCTGCTCCACGTTGGAGGGCATGCGGTTTTCCATGCTGTTTATATAAGTCCCGTTCTTGGACATATCCCTGACGGAATACATGTCGAGATTCTTGATATACGTGACCGTGCAGTGCTGATGGCTGACGGCGGTCTGGAACTGGTCGAAAACGATGTGGCAGGCTGCCTCATCGCGCCCGAAGACTATGCGCGAGCCCTCGGGAAAATCAAATTTTGAATTCCTGTACGGGCCTTCGAGCCCGACGATATAGGGCTTTTCAAGAAAGCTGTGGATAGCGTTGGGGTTCTGTCTTGCCATAATACAAATCCTCTGTCAGAAAATGTTCTTTGGTAATGCCGCTTGCGTCCCCGCCGGGGGCGTCTTTTTGGGGACGCCCCCGCACGGGTATTATCGCAGAAGGTTCGGTCGGATCAGGAGAGCCTGAAGGCGTTCTTGCTGGAGCCGAGATAGATCACGGTGCCGCGGGGCTCCATCTGCTCCACGTTGGAGGGCATCTTGTTGTTCATGCTGTTGACGTAGGTGCCGTTCTTGGACATATCCCTGACGGCATACATGCCGGTGGTGGCGATGTAAGTCACGGTGCAGTGCTGACGGCTGATAGCGGTCTCGAACTGATCGAATATGACGTGGCAGGTGGAAGCGTCACGGCCGAATACGATGCGGGCGCCGTCGGAGACGTCGAACTTTGCGCCCTGATAAGCGCCGCTGATACCTTCGATGTACACCTTGGGCTGAGGATTCCCTACGGGTCCCTCGCCCACAGCCTTTTCATGGAGCAGCAGCAGCCAAAGGCCGATCGCGAATATGGCCGCGCCGAGGAACATGCAGACGAACGCGCCCCAGCCCCAAGCGGCGGTGACGCCTACGGGGATGCAGAAATAGGTGGTGAGTACGAAATAACCGGCAAGCAGCGCGAGCGAGCCGACGACGTTCTTGTTGATCTTGAACACCACGGAGAACACGATGGCGGCGATGAGCAGCAGCATGGCGATGACGCCGAGGATGCAGATCACGACGGGGGTGCCGGGGGTGTTGAAGAGCAGCTCATAGAAGTTAAGGGAATATCCCATACCCGCGCCAACGCAGGGTGCGAAAACGAATGCGATGAGAGCAATTGCGCAGATCGCGCAGAGGATTATCCTCAGTACCTTTTGGTTCATGGTTTTTCTCCTTTGATTATTTTTTGATTATTTCTTGATTTCCCACTTGAATTTATCATCACAGCAGGGAATAAGCATAAGTTCGACTTCGCCCAGCTGCAGTCTGTCACCCTGCTTGAGCCGAACGGGATCGAGCACCACGCTGCCATTCAGATAGAACAGCTCGGACGCGGAACCGGGCTGAGCGATGAAAATGCTCTGGCGGGGCTCATAGGCGACTATCGCGTGATTTTCGCGGGATACGGAATTCTCGCCCTCGAGCGCGACGCTCATCGTGCCGGAGCGGCCTATGAAGTTCCTTCCGGTGACCAGGCGGTAATCCTTGCCCATATGCCTGCCCTTGGTGCAGACGAGCCAGCCCACGACGGGCTGAGGGGGATCATCGCAATAGTCATCCACATTTACAAAACCGGATAGATTAAGATGTTCCTGCACGGGAATGGTCGTTCCGGAAACAGTGTCGTTGTTCTTATTGACATCCGCGGCATTTCCCTTGCCGGCCATTTCGTTGATCAGGTCCTTGCCGGAAATGGTCTTGCCTTCATCCGAGACTCCGCCGCCGTTGAACGAGACGGTCTCGTTGTCGCTGCCGGCTCCCGGTGCGCAATGGGGGCAGGCGGGGTACTTTTCGGCATCGTAGAAATGCCCTTTGGGACATCTTGTAAGGTTCATGGTGCCTCCTTTGTTCTGTGGGTGAAAAGATCGATCGAGCCGTCAGTCGAGCCGGAACGCTTCCTTTTCGGAGCCGATCAGCAGCACGGTGCCGCGGCTTAGAAGCTGCGCTTCGAACGCGGGGAGCTTTTTGGAAAGCCCGTCCACGAAGGTGCCGTTCCTGGACATATCCATCGCCTCGAACATATTGTATTGAGGAACGTAACGGATGCTCAAGTGGCGGCGGCTGATCAGCGTGTCGTATTTGTCGAAAACGACCTGGCAAACGCTTGCGTCGCGGCCGAAATTGACGGTGCTGCCATCGGAAACGTCTAACCGCGCGCCCTTGTAGGCGCCCTCGAGACCCGTTATGTAAACGGGTGAAAAACGCCTTGCGGGCTCCTGCGCGGGCTTGGGCGCGGTCACGCTGCCGTGATCGGCTGCCGCGCCTGCCCGGGCATAACCCGGGACGGGGCCGCTTTCCCTGTAAGTCGACGCCGCATGACGCACGGGATCCTTGTGGGTGGGCTCGACGGGCGCCGTACGTTTCACGGCCGCGCCGCGCACCTTTCTGCGGTCCTTTATCGCCAGCAGCAGTATCGAGGCGACCGTGACAAGCATGCACAGCCCGGTGAGCGCTATCGCTCCCCAGCCGATCGAGGCAAGCCTTGCCGCGGGTAAAAGCGCGTTGATCCTGCCCGAATAAACGATGAGGAATATGACGCACGCGGCCCCCGCGATGCTTGCGGTAAGGCCCGAAAAGCCCGCGAAACGCTTGTCGATGGACGTGATGAGCGCCAGATACGATGTGAGCAGCGCAAGCATGGACGCTACGAACCCGAGAATGACCGTGACGGTAACGCCGTCAAGTATCATCCTGTCTCCCTCGGCCACTCCGGAAATGACGCCGGAAGCCCCGCCGGTCAAGCCCGCCTTGTTGAGCGAGATGAGCTCGCAAAGGCTTAGGTCAACGCGGCCGATATCGGCAAGCGGCGTAAACACAGCGACCAGGAAGGCAACTATGCACAGTACTCCGAGTATGATCCTGAGGGCTTTCGTATTCATCGGCAGGCTCCTTGATTATTCGGCCTTCTTTTCCCACTTGAAGTTTTCGTCACAGCAGGGGATGAGCATGAGCTCAACGTCGCCGAGCTGCAGCCTGTCGTTGCGCTTGATCTGAACAGCGCTCAGCACAACGTTGCCGTTAAGATAGAAGAGCTCGGAGGCGGAGCCGGGCTGAGCGATGAAAATGCTCTGATGGGGCTCGTAAGCGACGATCGCATGGCCTTCGCGGGAGACGGAAGTTTCACCCTCGAGCGCAACGTCCATATTGGGGGAACGGCCGATAAAGTTCCTGCCGGCCTTGAGGCGGTATTCCTGACCCCTGCGCTTGCCCTCGGTGCAAACCAGCCAGCCAACTACGGGCTCGACGGCCGCTTCGCCGGCGGCGCCGGGAACCACTCCGAAGAAGCCGATGGTCTTGGCGTCATCGGTGGGAACGGGCTTGGGGGCCACGGGAATGGGAGGAGAAGGCGGAGTGGGAATGCCGTCGGCGGGCATGGTCACGGTCTCCATATCCCCTCTCTGAGCGCCGCCGCCCATCTCGTTGAAGGGCACGGTCACGTTGCCGCCGCCCGCGGGTGCGCCGCCCGCACAGTGGGGACAGCTTGGGAACTTTTCGCCATCGTAGAAATGGCCGTTGGGGCATCTTTTAAGATCCATAGTAAACCTCCTGAAAATGATTGGTTTTATCGTTTCGGCGGGCTTAGTAGCCGTAGCCGATAACTACAACGGTGGTGTTGTCGAGCGAGCGGACGCCGCGTCTTGCTTCGACCGCTTCGACGAGCTTGCGGGGAAGCGCTCTTAAATTGTTCTGATTATCCTTGACTATCGATTCGATCTCGAGATCGGTGAGCACCTTATAAAGGCCGTCCGAGCAGAGTATGCACAGCCTGCCCTCGCTGAAGGGCACGCTGCCCTCGTCGATGAGCTTTATGCCGCCCATGCCCACGTAGCTTATGAGCGCTTCGGCCTGGGGATGATTTTCCGCGTCGTAAAGGGTGATGGCGCCCTGCTCGACCTGAGTCATGAGCTCGAGCATATAGTTGTGATCCCTTGTGACCTTGGTGATCACGCCGTTTTCAAACATATAGATGCGGCTGTCGCCCACGGAGATCCAGTGAAGGCGGCCCCCCGAGATAACGGCCGCGACGGCGGTGGTGCCCGCCCTCATCCTCTGCCCGTTCTCGTCGGTCAGCGCATAGATGCTCCTGTCGGCCCTTATCACCGCGTCCTTCATGACCGCGCAGGGATCGTCGATCACGGAGCCGCGGTTTATGACGCTCTTATACAGCGTCTCGGCGCAGAGCGCGCTTGCCCTTTCGCCGCCCTGCATGCCGCCCATACCGTCGCACACGGCGGCAAAAAGGCCGTTATGCTTGATAAAATAGGGGTCGTCCTTGGGCGACATGGTGCTTGAATCCTGCTGATACTTCCTCGTTCCGATGGTCGTATCGCCGTAGATGCAGATCTCCTTATCGAGCTTCCTTCTGCGCGCTGCGGCCTTGTCCTTATTGAGCAGACCCAGCAGGGATACCATCAAAAGGCCTATGCCTGCAACGAGTATGAGCGTGCCTAACACGAAAAGCAGAATGCTTATTGTATTGTCCATTCACTTGATCCTGCGACTTTGCGGGGCAAAGTCAACCTTTCAGATGATATTTTGCGCTGTTGCCTGCGCGGATCCCCCGCGCGCCGCCCGCGGCATATCGGGATCGCGGCTCAAAGCCTTCAGCGCCTGATCCCGAGGAACACGTCCGATGAGGACAGCTGCAGCGTGATATCGGTCGCGAATTCGATCGGGACGCCCTTTTTAAGGTATTGCCCGCCCTCGATCAGGAACGTGCCGTAGGTGGAAAGATCCGTGACGGTGACCGTGCCGCGTGACGCGTTATACCTTATGCGGCAGTGGGAGCGGCTGACGCGCATATCGCTCTTGACCAGGATATTGCAGGTTTGACTGCTCCTGCCGACGACGTAATCCACCCCGTCCGTGAGCTCAAAGGTCGCCGCCACGCGATTGCCGTAATACACGCTGAGCATGCCGCTGTCGGGCTTGTTCTTGGGAAGCGGCGGCACCGTGGTATCGTTGGTAAGATCGCATATGAAGCCGATCATGTCCTGAGTCCTCTGCTTATACCGAAGCTGAAGCGCCTTGTCGATCGCGTCGGACACGTTCTGCGGCACCTCGGGGCAGAGCTCCTTTACGGTGGGGATCTGCCTGCCGGAGAGGCGGTCGTTCGCATCGGGCACATTAACGCCCGTCACGATGCGGTAGAAGGTGCAGGCAAGAGCGTAAACGTCGGTATACGGGCCCTGGGGATTGACCTTGGAATACTGCTCGGGCGGTGCGAAGCCCGGCTTTAATATTACCGAGAGCCCGCCGGAGCGGTTGTTGACGTAATCCCTTGAGGCGCCGAAGTCGATCAGCTTGACCTGCCCGTTATTGCAGACCATTATGTTGTCGGGGCTGATATCGCGATGCAGCACGTTGAGATTATGCACCTGCGCAAGGCTCATCGCAACGTCGATCACCATGCTGCGCGCGGTCTCGTAATCGATCCTGTCGCCGTGATTCTTGACGTATTTCTTGAGCGTGATGCCGTCGACGTATTCCATGACGATATAGGCGGTGTTTTTTTCATAGAAGAAGTCGGCGACCCTTACCACGCAGGGACAGTTGCGGAGCGAGGCCAAAAGGTTCGCCTCGTTATAGAATTTCTGCTTGCCTGCCTCGTAAGCATCCTGATAGCGCTGGGGCTCGACGTGCTCGGCGGTGTTCCTTATGCAGATGCTGCTGGGGAAATATTCCTTGAGCGCAACGCGGCTGCCCGTGCTGGTGTCATAGGCAAGATAAGTTATGCCGAAGCCGCCGGCGCCGAGCGTCCTGCCAAGCATATAGCGGTTATTGAGCACGGTGAAGGGCGGAAGCGCATACTGAACGTGATCGCTGGCGGAAAGATCGAATCCGCAGCAGGGGCAGCGGGTGCTGCCCGGCGCCAGCCTTCCGAAACAGTTTGGACAAAAAACTTCTTTCATGATGGCTCCCCGTGCCTCAGCAGGCCCTGATCATGATCTTGGTGCTGCCGATCTCGATAACGTCGTTTACGAACAGCTTTCTGTAACCGTTGACGGGAATGCCGTTGACCGTGGTGCCGTTGGAGGAACCGAGGTCGTTTATAAGTATATCGCCGTTCGAGAAGCACAGCGCGCAGTGCTGCCTGGACATGCGCTGATCCTCGATCGCAAGATCGCAGGACGCGGCGGAGCGGCCTATTATGCAGCTGTCGGCAATGAACATGGTGACGGAGCGGCTGACGCCGTTCCTTTCGACCACGGTGAGCTCGACGTTTTTGCCGTCGACCGCGGCAAGGTTCACCTTTGCGCCGCCTATCGCCGAGCCGGGAGCTCCGTTATAATCGGTACCGGCGGGCTCGGATTCGCCCGAAGAACCGCGCCTTCTCCTTAAGGCAACGAGCACGAGTATGACTATCAGAAGACCCAGCATCAAAAGGCCCAGGAGTATTATCCAGCCGAAGGCGAGGAACCAGTTGGTATTGGGCTCCTCGGGCTCGACGGGCCTGGGATTGCCTGTTTGAGTGAGCTTGGGCAGCGCGGAGGGATCGAGCGCCACCGCGTTCTTTTCGATAGAATCATCCGTGATGTTTATGAGATTTAAGTAATAAGTGCCGTCGTAAAGCTCGTCCTTGAGCTTGACCGTTGCCGTATTATCGGCGGAATCATAGGTCGCGCTGTCAAGCACGAGGGGCACGCCTTCGGAATCGGTTATGACGTAATTTGTGATCTTGTCCGCGCCGACGACGGGCTCGCTGTAATGCACCTTGAGCGCGAAGGGATTTTTGACCACGATCGAATCCACGTAGGGGGCCTGCGTATCGGACTGCCAGGAATCGATCCTGAAATCCTTGATGGTGAGATTTGCCGCGCCGCCTTCCTTGTTGACCTTGAGCCTGAGGGTGCTGCCGGTGACGGAATTGGCGGGCGCCCTGAGCCTTATGAGCCAGCAGGAATCGAGCGTATCGGTGACGTCTTTGAAAAGCCGGCTGACCTTGTCGGGATCGGATCGGTCATTTTTGGAAATGTCAAAATACGTGCCGTTTGTTTTTTCGGTGAACGAGGCAAGCTCCTGCCTGGCCTCGTGATTGTCGTCGCGCCCGACGCCGATGGTGAACATGGGCAGCTTTGCCTTCTGCATCCGCTCGAGCGTGCCCGGGCCGGTATACATGCCGGAGGAGGAATTGAGACCGTCCGTAACGGTTATCATCACGCAGCGGGTGCCGTCGGTGAGCCTTTCGGCCTTGTCGATCGCCTTATTGAGCGCCTCGTAATATTTGGTGGTGCGGGACTGCTCCTGCTGCTCGAGGCCCTGTATGGCGGCGATCGCGGCAGCCCTGTCCTCATTGCCCTCGAGCAGGGTGCTGATCGTATCGCCCATGGGGATGAAGACGAGCTTGTCCTCGGCCTTGAGGGTGGGGACCCAATCGAGTATGGCGGCCTTGATATTGTCGAAGAATTTCGCGCCGATGGAGCGTGAAACGTCTATCAGGAGCACGTAGACGGTGGGATCCTGCGAAGCGGGCTCCGCGGAGATCACGGAAAGCGATCTGCCGTCAAGATTGGCCTCGATATCGGCGGGCGACGCCTCGAAGCCGGGAACGCCCACTCCGTCGGCGTCGACGGGATAGAACCACACGTCGATATCGGGCATATCGGCGTAATACTGCTCGAGCCTGAGCTGAGCCACCCCGCCCGCCGCGAACGCGGGAACGCAGAGCGCCGCAAGCATGAGGAATATGAGTACGAATGAAAGCCCCTTTTTCATGTCACCCTCCAAAACGATCGGTATTTATTTTTCCTTGTTGTCCTTATTGATAAAAGCGTCCCAGGTTATATCGCCGCGGCAGAAGGCGGAGAATATGAATTCCGTTTCGCCGATGGTGATCCTTTCGCCGTCGTGTATCTCGACGGGATCGGTCACGACGGAGCCCCCCGCCATAAGATCCATCGAATTGCCCCCCGCAAGGAAAGTCCTGTTGGATCTGTGATCGTAAATGACCTCGGCGTGCTTTTTCTTGGATATGCGCGGATCGCTGTTGACGGCGATATCGTTGGAATTGGCGCGGCCGATCGAATTCCTGCCCGCCTTGATCCTGAAATCCCTGCCCATTTCGGGACCGCTCATCGCAACGAGCCAGCCCACGACGGGCTCGGCCTTCATGCTCTTTTCATAAAACGAGATCGTCACCTGATCGTCATCGGGATCGGAAAAGGAGAGCGTTTTGGATTCATCGGGAGCGTCGAAGGCGAGCGTTTTGCTTTCGTCGCTGCGGGAGCTCATCCCCCTCCTGCCCCCATCCGCCAAAAACGCGTTGAGGTCGATCTTGCAGTGAGGACAGTTCTGATACTTTCTGTCGTCATAATAATGGCCGTTGGGGCACCTGACTATCATTTGAATTACCTCTTATCGCATATAACGGCGATCGCCGTGAAATTATCATTGCCCGCCTCGGGCTCCATGCCGGCGCACATGGCGCTGAGCCAATCCCTGGCGGTGAATTCGGGAAGGTTCCTCCTGCCGAACTCCAGCAGGCGCGCCATCCTTTCGCCCGTGACGTATTCCCAGAAGCCGTCGGAGCAGATCACGAACGCGTCGTAATCGCTTCCTTCCAGCTTCCTTTCGCTGCTTTGGAACCTGAAGGTCTCGCTGGCGGAGCCCATTGCGTGAAGCAGCACGCTGCGGTCCTCGCAGGTGCGGATCTCATCGGGCCCGATATCGCCCGTCATCACCATCATCTGCGCAAGGCTGTGATCGGTGGTGCGCCAGAGACGCCTGCCGTCGGCAAAATGATAGATCCTGCTGTCGCCAACGTGTACGGTGCAGACGTCGTCACCGGAAAGCAGCAGCGCCGCAAGGGTGGATTTATAAGCCCTTGGGTCGTTCGCCTGCTGCTGGAGCGCGCGAAGCGCGGCCTCGGCGGAATCGACGCCTTTTTCGATGCAGTCGTCCACGCTGCCCGCGCCCTCGATAAAGGGCTTGCGGAACTCCTCGCACACGGTCTTTGACGCAACATCGCCGAACCTGCACCCTCCCACGCCGTCGCACACGACGAACCCGTGCACGCCGCCGGCCTCGAACACGTCGGCGCGGTCCTGGTTGATCGTCCTGCCGCCCGTTGATGAAATCACGTAATAATCTATCTTGGTCATCTGCGTCGTGCACCTCCATTGCAAATATTACCAGAAAATATAATTTTATGCCAAAAAATGCAAATTCGTATAAAAAAAGCGCATAATCGTAAAAAGAAAGGGCGAAGGCGCCCGTCAGATGATGAGCGCTCCCGCCGTATAATTATCCATATTCCGATCCCGGCCGTTCTTTTCGACCTCGTCGGCCATTGAGGTGAGCCATTCAAGGGCGCTTGAAGCCTTCTTTAAGCGCTTGGCCATCTGCTTTTCGTCTATCAGCTCCCAGTAACCGTCGGTGCAGAGCAGGAACGCGTCGCCGGGCTTTACGGGAGTCGGCTCGGAAATATCGTATTTCAGGCCCATATCCCTGTCGCCTATCACGCGGAGCACGCGGTTCCTGTCGGGATGGTTGCGTATGTTTTTGAGCTTGAGCTCGCCCATCCTGACGAGCATACCGGGCACGGAATGATCCGCCGTCTGCGCGATCACGTTCCTTCCGCGGAACATATAGAGCCTGCTGTCGCCCACGTGCGCCCAGCGCGCCATGCCGTTTTCGACCTTGAGCACCACGAGCGTGGTCCTCATATCGTGCATGCGCATGGACGAATCCTGTTTTTTAAGCACCGCATCCTGCGCGGCCTGCACGGCTCTTTCAACAAAATCCGCGGCCTCGCCGTATTCTTTGAACGCGTTGATCACCGCCTCGACCGCGGTCGCGGAGGCCACCTCGCCGAAGCCGTGCCCGCCGAGCCCGTCGCACACGACCACGCAGTAAGCGCCGTTCCTTTCGGCGCACGAGGCGCAGTCCTCGTTGACGGTCCTTCCGCCCACTCTCGTGAGAGTTGCCTTATCCATCCTGCTCTCCTTCCTTTTGTTCCCGTATCACTTGAGCTTGATGAAGCTGCCCGAATTCTCGAACATCAGCGAGCTGCAGTAATCCTCGAAAAAGCTCTTGGTCGATTTCTGCTTCCTGACGCTGACGGGTATGCGCTCGCCGTTGGTAAGCTCGAGGCAGGCATAGTTCATATCCTCGGGGTCGCATATATACATGCGGACGTAGTTTATGTTAACGATGAAGCTCTGGTGACATTTTACGAACCTTCCGTCGAGCCTCTTTTCGATGGCGGAAAGGTTTTCATTGATGGTCAGCTCGGAATCCGGCGTGTAAATGCGCACGGCCCTGGTCTGGCTTTCGACGTAGATTATGTTTCCGAACGGCATATAGGTGGTGATATTGCGATCGGAAACAAAAAGCCCCGCGCTGCGGTTATAATCGGCCTTTGCCCTGCATGATCTTATCACGCCTGCGGCAAGGCCCATATCCAGCGGAACGGGAAGCAGCGCGGAATGGGCGATACAGTGGTTCCTGAAATCGACCGCCTTGCCCGAATACAGATAAACGAACTGTATCGCGGGGTAATTTTCCCTGATATAGGGGAGCAGCTCGGCCGTGCCGAAATTGACCGAGTCCGGCTCGGTCATAAGAACGTCCACAGTATAGCCCCAATCCTCGATATAGCCGATGAATCGGTTTGGATCGTTTATGCAGGTGACGGTGTCGTTCCCTCCGAGAAGCGTCATAAGCATCGGGGCGACGCTTTTCAAGACCCCGTCATCAGCAGTGTAGATCAGCACGTGCATAATTATTCCGTCCGTTCAGAATGATCTCGATCGGTCGGCTTCCAAACAGCCCCCATTTTCAGACGCGAACGCGCGTTACCCCATAAAGGCGCGTCAGAATATCTCCTGCCCAAGCTCGTCAAACACCTTGGCGGAGAAAAACTCGGCAAGGGAAATGCCCAGCCCGTCGCACAGCTTTTTTACAAGGTTCACGGTGACCTCTTTCCTGCGCGGATCGAGCATGCTGTAAACGCTTGAGGGCGTGACCCCGGAAAGGGTGGCAAGCTCGTTGGGCCTTATGCCCCGCTCCCTGCAAAGCTCTTCGAATCTTTCGGCAACAGCCTGTTTTACCATTTCCTTTACCTCGTCTGAAATCCACATGTTAGAATAATATATTTAACGCGGTCAGGTATACGCGCGTGCGTATATTGTGACAAAGCGCTACAATATATTGCCCTCCCGCCGTTTTGCGCATCCCTCTATTGACCTTGGCGGCGCGATATAGTAAAATCATTTTAACACATGTGACGATAAGGAGAAACCCATGAACAAGGTCGGATTCTGCATTGCGACTTTTTTGACCCTGGCGCTGATGCTGGCGGTGCTTGAGCTGAACAAGAACACGCTTTGGGGCTTTGCGCTTGCGCCGGTGCTTGCCGCGGGCTATGTCATATTCTTTATCAAGGTCGTCGGGCCGACGCACTGGTATCTGCGCCTGGGCGCGTGGCTTTTGTGGATAGGCCTTTTCATCGGCATACTCTTTCTCACCTGGCCGCCCACAAAGCGCGTGCCCGCCTGCGAGGCCGCCTCGCCCGAAAGGACGGAGGTCGTTTCCACAAGCTTCGGTCAGGTGCGCGGCGTGAAGCTGCAGGGCGGCGTGGAGCTTTTTGCCGGCATACCCTATGCCAAACCGCCCGTGGGCGAGCTGCGCTGGTGCGAGCCGGTGGATCCCGAGCCCTGGGAGGGCGTGCTTGAGGCCGATTCGTTCGCGCCGATGGGCATGCAGCCCACCAATCCGCCCATTTACAATTCGCTCAGGCAGATAATAGGCTATCACGATTACGAGATAAGGCTTGACGACAATTACGAGCCGCCCGTGAGCGAGGATTCGCTCTATTTGAACATATGGCGTCCCGAGGGGGATAAGAAGGATCTGCCCGTGCTGTTTTACATACACGGCGGCTCGCTGCAGACGGGGCAGCCCTGGTTTGGCGATTACAGCGGCAGGGGGCTTGCGGCGCGCGATATGATAGTCGTGAACGTCGGCTACCGTCTGGGCGTGTTCGGATTCCTTGCTGCCGAGGAGCTTGCCGCGGAATCCGCCAACGGCACCACGGGCA
Source organism: Clostridia bacterium (assembly GCA_017541305.1). Taxonomy (GTDB): domain Bacteria; phylum Bacillota; class Clostridia; order Christensenellales; family CAG-138; genus UBA3857. The sequence goes on from JAFXZJ010000054.1 coordinate 33,133, forward strand.
ATTACGGCCTGCTCGATCAGATAAAGGCGCTTGAATGGGTGCGCGGCAATATCGCCTCGTTCGGCGGCGATCCGGACTGCGTTACGATCGCCGGCGAATCGGCGGGCTCGGCCTGCGTGAGCGCGCTGTGCACTTCGCCCCTGGCAAAAGGCCTTTTCCGCCGCGCGATAATGGAGAGCTCCACCGTGGCCTCCGCCGTTCCGCCTCATTCCTTCCGCACGTATGACGAGGCGATAAAGAGCGGGCGCGAGCTGATGGAGCGTTACGGCTGCGCGGGCCCGGACGAGCTGCGCGCGATACCCGCCGAAAAGCTTGTGAACGAGGCCTACACGCAGCACCATATGACCCCGGACGGATACGCTTTGACCGAAACTCCCTACGAATCCTATAAAAAAGGCGTGCACAACGAGGAAGCCGCGCTGCACGGCTGCAACAGCGGCGAAAGCGGGCCTTTCATAATATTCGACGGCGCGAACCTGAAGAACTTTGAAAGGAAGGTGCGCGAATACTTCAAGGACAAGGCCGACCGGGTGCTTGCCATTTACCCCGTCACGACCGACCGGGAGGCGGCTGACGCCTGGGCGGAGATATGGGGCGCGATATTCTTCGATCATCCGCATTACCGCCTGACAAGGCTTGAGACCGAGTGCGGCGTGCCCTCGTATCAATACTTCTTCTCCCGTCAGAACGGGCGCCTGGGGCCCTGGCACAGCGGCGAGGAGGTCTATTTCTATGGCAATATCCCCGCCGATTCCAAGCTTTTCGATGCGCGTGACCGCGAGCTTTCGGATCAGATGATGAGCTATTTCGAGAACTTCATAAAGACGGGCGATCCGAACGGCGGCGCGCTGCCCGAATGGCGCGTGAACGCCTCGGCCGAGGATCTGATGGGCCTGGGCGATTCCACGGGCATGATCAAGGAGAAGCGGCTGGAGCTTTTCGGCATACTGGACGAAATGGATATCCCCGGCGGGCCCGACGGCACATCGGAACACTGAGCTTGATTTGCGCCGCACGAAGTGCTATTATAATAAGAAAGAACGACTTCGAAGCATTCGGAGGAAAAGGATTTGACACTTAAGGAGCTAAGCGCCGGCTCATCGGCGCGCATACTGAGCGTGGGCGGCGAAGGCGCCCTGCGCCAGCATTTTCTGGATATGGGCGTTATCCCCGGAGCGGAGATAACGGTGATCAAGCTTGCTCCAATGGGCGATCCCATGGAGCTGCGCATACACGGGTATGAGCTTACGCTGCGCCTTGCGGACGCGGAAAAGATAACGATAGAGCCCATCCCCAAAAAGCCCGAGGAAAAGACCGAAAAGCGCCTGCGCAAGCCCCCGCATCCCGGCCTTGGCGAAACGGGCAAATTCCACCCCAAGGGCAGCGGCGATCCGCTTCCCGAGGGCACCAAGCTGACCTTTGCGCTGGTTGGCAACCAGAACAGCGGCAAGACCACCCTTTTCAACCAGCTTACCGGCTCAAAGCAGCACGTGGGCAATTTCCCCGGCGTGACCGTTGACCGCAAGGACGGCGCGGTGAGGGGGCACAAGAACACCGTTATAACCGATCTGCCCGGCATATACTCCATGTCGCCTTATTCGAGCGAGGAGCTGGTATCAAGGGATTTCGTGCTGGATTCCAAGCCCACGGGCATAATCAATATCGTGGACGTGACCAATATCGAGCGCAACCTGTACCTGACCATGCAGGTGCTTGAAATGGACGTGCCCACGGTCGTCGCGCTGAACATGATGGACGAACTGACGGGCAACGGCGGCTCTGTGGACGTGAACGCCATGGAGGAGCTGCTTGGCGTGCCCGTTGTGCCCATTTCGGCCGCCAAGAATCAGGGCGTGGACGAGCTTGCCGCCCATGCCGTGCATATCGCGCAGTACCGCGAAAAGCCCCTTAAGCAGGATTTCTGCTCAAAAGACGACAACGGCGGCGCGGTGCATCAATGCCTGCACGCCGTGATGCACCTTATCGAGGATCACGCGGAGCGCGTTGGCATACCCCTGCGCTTTGCGGCAAGCAAGGTGGTCGAGGGGGACAAGCTTATAATCGATCAGCTTGAGCTTGACGAGAATGAAAAGGAAGCGCTTGAGCATATCATAGTCCAGATGGAGAAGGAGCGCGGCCTTGACCGCAGCGCGGCGATAGCCGATATGCGCTTCTCGTTCATTGAAAAGATCTGCGCCGAATGCGTCATAAAGCCGCGCGAGAGCAGGGAGCACCGCCGCAGCCGCCGCATAGACAGCGTGCTGACCGGCAAATACACCGCCCTGCCCGTGTTCGTGCTGATAATGGCGCTGGTGTTCTTCCTTACGTTCAACGTGATAGGCCTTGGGCTGCAGCAGCTGCTTGAAAAGGGCATAGGCGCGCTTTCGGAATTGGTGGATTCCGCTCTTACCGCCGGCAGCGTGAACCCCGTGCTGCACGGGCTGATAATTGACGGCATATTCGAGGGCGTGGGAAGCGTGCTGAGCTTTCTGCCCATAATCGTCACGCTGTTCTTCTTCCTTTCGCTGCTTGAGGACAGCGGCTATATCGCAAGGGTCGCTTTCTTCATGGATAAGCTTCTGCGAAGGATAGGCCTTTCCGGGCGCAGCATAGTGCCCATGCTGATAGGCTTCGGCTGCACAGTGCCCGCCGTGATGGCAACACGCACGCTGCCCAGCGACCGCGACAGGAAGATGACGATATTGCTGACCCCGTTCATGAGCTGTTCCGCAAAGGTGCCCATTTACTCGTTCTTCGTCGCGGCGTTCTTCCCCGGCAAGGGCGGGCTTGTGATGACGGGCCTTTACTTCCTTGGCATACTGATGGGCATACTCTTTGCGCTTTTGACCAAGAAGACCGTGTTCCGCGGCGAGGCGGTGCCCTTTGTGATGGAGCTGCCCAATTACCGCATGCCCAGCCCGCGCAGCGTGCTGCAGCTTTTGTGGCAGAAATCCAAGGATTTTTTGCAGAAGGCCTTCTCGGTGATATTCATAGCGACCATTATCGTGTGGTTCTTAAAGAGCTTCGATCCGCATCTTAGGCTGGTCGAGGATTCCTCAACGAGCATACTTGCCTATATCTCGGGCCTGCTGGTGCCCGTTTTCAAGCCACTGGGGCTGGGCGACTGGCGCATCTGCACCTCGCTCATATCGGGCTTTGTTGCCAAGGAGAGCGTCGTTTCCGTTATGGAGGTGCTGTTCGGAGGCGAGAGCGCGGCCGCGGTGATGACCGGCCTTTCGGCCGCCGCGATGCTTGTTTTCAGCCTGCTTTACACCCCCTGCGTGGCCTCCGTTGCCGCGATAAGGCGCGAGCTGGGGCACAAATGGGCGATAGGCGTGGTCATATGGCAATGCGCTATAGCGTGGCTTGCCGCGCTGATCGTGCGGCTGATAGGCCTGCTTTTCGGACTTTCCTGACGGGAGCTCGACCTGTATGAGAGAGGCTTTGCGTGAAAAACTAATGGAAGCCGTAAAGAGCGTAATGCCCTTGACGCTCTTTGTTCTCGTTGTTAATTTCATACTCGTCGCAACGGAAAACAAGGGCATGCCCGACGATATCTTCCTGCGCTTTCTGATAGGCGCGGCGTTCCTGCTGTTGGGGATGACGCTTGTTGAGGTGGGAGCCGAAATGAGCATGATCCCCATGGGCGACAGCATGGGATCGTATCTTACCAGGACTAAGAAATACCTTCTGCTTGTAATATGCTGTTTCCTGATCGGCGCCTTCGTGACCATGGCCGAGCCCGATATCGCCCTGCTTGCCACGCAGTTCCCGGGCATTGACGACCTGAAAATGATACTGATCGCCGCAGGCGGCGTGGGGCTTTTGCTTGTGTTCGGCGTGATGCGCGTGATAAGGCGCGTGCCGCTGCCCCTGACGCTTGCGGTATTCTATACGATCATATTCGTTCTTTCACTTTTTGAGCCCGGCAATTTCTTTGCCGTGGCTTTTGATTCCGGCGGCACCGCAATGGGCCCCATAGTGGTGCCCTATATAATGGCGATAGGCATAGGTCTTGCCTCGGTGCGCGGCGGGCGAAGCTCCGTTGACGACAGCTTCGGACTGGTGGGCATATGCTCGCTCGGCCCCGTCATCGCGATGCTCCTCTTCGGCATATTCGGGCATTACGATCTTTCCGGCGTCGAGGGCCTTGAGGCGCACAGTCTGCACGGTCACGGACCGTTTTTCGATTTTCTTTTCGCGCTGCCGGAATTCATGATCGAAGTTGCCATAGCGCTCGTTCCCATAGCGGTATTCTTTATCATATTCCAGGCCATATTCCTGCGTCTTAAGCGGCACAGCCTTGCCAAGATAGGCATTGGGCTGATCTACACGTTCATAGGGCATATGCTCTTTCTGTGCGGCATCAACGTGGGCTTCCTGCCCGCGGGCACTTACCTTGGCTCGACGATCGCGGCGCTGCCCGGCATTTGGAGCTATGCGGTGATACCCGCCGCCATGCTGATGGGCGTGTTCGTGGTGCCCGCGGAGCCCGTTGTTGCCCTGCTCAACAAGCGGGTCGAGGCGCAGACGGTGGGCGCCGTTTCCAAGCGCGCCATGACCACCATGCTTTCCATAGGCGCGGCGGTATCGATGTGCATCGCCATGCTCAGGATACTGACCGGGCTTTCGCTGCATTACGTGCTGTTTGCGGGATATGCGCTTTCGCTTGCGCTGTCGCTTTTCGTGCCGAAGATATTCACCGCGATAGCATTCGATTCCGGCGGCGCCGTTTCGGGCGCGATGGCGCTTTCGTTCCTGCTTCCCTTTGCCAAGGGCGCGTGCATGGCGCTGACGGGCTCGGTCGAAAGCGTGCTTAACGACGCATTCGGCATAATCGCGCTGATCACGATGACGCCCGTGCTGCTGATACAGATCATGGGCCTTGTTTACACGGTGAAGCTGAAGCGCTCCGCGGCATTTGCGCGAAGCCTTGACGAGACTGTGACCATAATCGAATTCGATCGGGAGGAGGCCTGATATGGACGGTATATCGCTTGTGACGTTCATACTCCCAAGGGGACGGGGCGAAACGCTGCTGCGCTTGTGCGCCGAGGAGAACATTCGCTTTCGCCTGCTCCTTCGCGGGCGCGGCACGGCAAGCTCGGAGATACTGAGCCTGCTTGGCACCGGGCCCGACAGGGACGTGGTGCTGCTCTCGGTCGAAAAGCCGCGGGTCGAAGAGCTGATTCGGCATTTGGGGCACGCGATAGGCGCCGACAAGCCGGGAGGCGGAGTGGCGTTCTCGATACCGCTCTCGGCAATGGTAAGCTACCGATCCTCATACGAGCTGATGGCGGGCACGCTGCCCCGCGAGGAAACAAAAAAAGGCCGCCTGCGCGGCAGAAGGAAGGCCGAATGAACAAATACGATCTTATAATAACCGTGATCAACCGCGGCTTTGCCGATGACGTGATGGCTGCCGCAAGAAAAGCAGGCGCGTTCGGCGGCACGGTGATAAACGGCCGCGGCACCGGCTCGGATCAGCTGCAGCAATTCTTCGGCTCCGTCGTTCAGCCCGAAAAGGAGCTGGTGCTTATACTGGCCGCGCACGAGAACCGCGCGCCCATAATGGAGGCCATAGGCAAGGACGCCTCGCTGGTAAAGGAGGGCATGGGCATATGCTTTTCGCTGCCGGTGGACAGCACGTACGGCATCACTCCCTATCCCGCCGGCGGCGCCGCTTCCGATAATAAAGAATAATGCCCCCCTCGCAGGTTGAAACGAAAAGGATTAAGTGTTACAATAAGAATATACCGAGGCATGGAAAGGGGGAGCTTCGCCGTAAACCCCGGCGGGCAAGCGTATGAACATATATGTCGCCGCATCGCTTTTCGCGCTGCTGATACTCGTTTACTGGGTCATATCCGAAATATTCACCATACTGTTCCGTTTCGTGGGCCTTCCCGAAGAAAAGGCAAGGTTCCAGGTCACTTCGATACTCACCGGAACAGGCTTTACCACCCGCGAGAGCGAGATGGTGCTTTCCACAAAGCCGCGCCGCCGTCTGGCGCGCATACTGATGCTCTTCGGATACGTGTTCAACATAACCGTCGTATCCGCGTTCATCAACGTGTTCCTCTCGCTGAGCAGCGCTCAGTTCGGAAACTATTTCCTTGGCGCGCTGATACCCTTTGCGGCGGTGGCGCTGGTATTCGGCCTGAGCCGCATTCGCGCCGTGCGCCGCTTTTTCGACCGGGTGATAAGCAAGGCGGCGGGCAATATTACGGGCCACGCCAACGATAACGCAATACTGCTCATAGACCATATCGGCAAGGGCACCATTGCCCAGGTCACGCTCAATCAGGTGCCCGATTATCTTGTGGGAGTGGATCTTGCCAATTCCGGCCTGAAGGAAAAGCGCGACATACTTGTGATGCTCGTGGAGCATAAGGACGCGAAGATCGACGTGCCCACCGCGCACACCGTTTTCGAAAAGGGCGACAAGCTTACCGTGTTCGGCGATTACAAGACCATCTGCAAGACGTTCCACGCAAGGGAATACTTTGCATAAAGCCAAAAAAGACGCGCAGGGCAATCCCCGCGCGTCTTTTCGTTTATTCCCTTACTGCTTGTCCACGGCCTCGAGCGCTTTCAGCCATTCGACTATGGTGCCGTTGTTGAGGTATCCCAGGAGCACGCCCGGGCAGCGTTCCTCACGGTCAAGCGCGTTTTTGAGCGCATGGATATAATCGGAGCCGGGATAGGCTCCTTCTTCTTCATAGCCGGGGTTATCATCGCAGAAATCAAGCAGCGCGTCGCAAAACCTGTGCACGACGTCCCAATAATCCACATAGGGCGTGCCCACGAGCCTGCCCGAGGAATCATACTCGGTGATCCATTCCCCCAGATCTTCCATATCCAGCGCGTCGATAAACTTGGTAAGGCCCGAAAATCTTTCCATCTGCTTTTCCTCCCTCTTACATGTTTACCGATATATTATACTATATTCCAATAATAATGTAAAGAGTGTTTTGGGCCATCCGTAAAATATATAATATCACCCCCGTGCATCGCGCACGGGGGCGTTATTTTTTATCTCAGATCGCCGCAGATTTCAGGGCGGTGCGTGACGGATATCGCGGGCGCGCCCGGCAGGCAGATCGGTATCGATCAAGCTCACCCAAGGCGGAAGCCGTACGCGTTGCCCCACGATTCGTATTCGCCGTTTATGCACCTGCCGCGGCAGCTGGCGTATACGACGGCGATGATCCCGTTATCCGCAGAGGCGGCCATTTGGCGCAGCTCGCTTTCGCTTATTTTCCACGCGATACGCTCGTGGGTATCGACGTCGAAAACGTCTATGCGATATATGCTGCAGCCTTCCGCCAGCACGAAGCCGAAATCGGGATCGTACGGCACGCGGGGAAGCGCGGCGGCAAATTCGGGGTCGCTCAAATATCCGCCGAACCACAGCCCGTCGCCGTGAATGAAGCCGCCGATATCGTCCAGCCAAAGCTTGCTGTAATCGAGCTTCTCAACAGGCGTATAGAGCAGTCCTTCTGCCCTGACCTTGAGGAAGCCCGTCATTATGAATTCGTTTTCTCCCGGCTCTATCACAGGCGCGGCGGTGGGCTTGGGCGTGGGCTTGGGTGTGGGCGCGGCGGTGGGTGCATTCGTGGGCTTCGGAGTCGGCACTGCCGTGGGCGCGGCGGTGGGCTTGGGCGTGGAAACGCCGGGCACGACGGTTCCCGCGCATACGCTCGTCCCGGAAGGAGCCGTTTCACGCGGGCAGTACGACATATCGGGCGTTTGCTGCTCGGGCGGCTGCGCTGCGGCTATGAACGCGCAGCTGTACGCGAAGTATTCATCTTCATCGAGCTCTTCGATATGCTCGCTGCGGCGTATCACCATCTCCACGACGATATCCTTCTTCGCGCCGCATAGTACCGTCTGCAATTCACTCGGAGCGACGCTGTATGCCGTGCACTCAAAGGACGCGGGATCGTAGAGCTTTATCTGATCCACAGTACAGTTTTCCCCCAGCACCGTTCCGAAAGGCACGCTTACCGTCGGCAGCTCGCCGATCACTTCGGGCAGTATGTGGGAAAAACCGACGCCGTCCGCGTTCAGAAAGCCGCGGCTGCCATCCTCATGCTCGACGTAATCCTTCGCGTATGCAAAGCTCATATAGGGTATTATCATTTTTCCGCAATACGAAAGCCACATGTAATCGATCGCGCCGGGCTGATCGGGCGCCGAGTATCCGTCGGGCTCCGGAGTAAGCATCTCGGTTCCCCGGGCTCCGGCCGGCGCTTCACTCGGTTCGGAGGAGGGCGGGTTCGTCACATTTTCATTAACGGCGGCCTCGGCGGCGCCTTCATTTCCCGCCGCTTGGGTCAAAACCGGCTCCTTTGAGGTGCAGCCGATAAGCGCCGCACCACAGCTCACAAAAACCGTGAGCAATACGGCAATAATGCGTTTCATGGTATTCTCCTTTTCAAATCGGAATGGAAATGTTACACGTTCACGCGCTTTACCGCGCAGAACGCCTTGATGACGGCGATATCGGCATCGGAAGGGAAGCTTGCTTTGAACGCCTGCCCATCCTGCTTCCAGAACGCGCGAAGGCCGCCGGTCTCGACGATATAGATACCGCCTTCCCAATGCCCTTGGTAATGGGATTGGATCTGCGCAAGGTAATCATCCGGGTCGGAGTTGTAAAGCCAATCAAGCTCATATCCTCCGGAATACCCGAATATCACGTCGCGGTCGTAAACCGAGATGTTGTTGAGCTTTGCACCGCCGGGAAGCGCGCCCGGAACGTAGTAATGCGTGAAACCGCCGATGACCGTGCCGCTTCCCGCGGCGTGTATGGCGGAAACGAAGGCTTCCTCGCTGTCAAAGTCGAAGCAGACCGGCTCGTTCGTTGCGTCGGCAGGCGCGTGCGTTGGCGCGGGGGTGGGCGATGCGGCCGGCTTGCCCGTTGCCTTGGGAGTGCTCGCCGCGTTCGGCGTGCCCGTTGCTTTGGGCGAAGCTTTGGGCGTGGACGAGGACGTCGCTTTGGGGGCGTCCGTTTGCGTCGTCTGCGGAGTGAAGTCCGGCTCGCCGGTGGTTACGGGCGCTTCGGTGCGCGGCAAATATTCCGTCGGCTGCGGCGTGGGAGCTTCCGTCGGAGCCTCGGGCGCGTTCGTCTGCGCCTGTGTAAAGCCGGGGGCTTCGGAGGGCAGCATAACGGTTATATCGCCGGGATCCGAAGGCCTTATCAGCCTTATCGCCGCAAACGCGCCGCAAAGTATCAGCAGCACCGCGGCGGCCGCGGCAATGTAACGAAGGGGGTTTGGGCGCTTTTTCGCCCCGAACGCCTCCGAGATAAGGGCGTCGTCGATATCGGTGAGCGCTTCGACGCTCGTCAAAAGCCTGTTTTCGCGTTCGTTATCCATAGATCCCGCCCTCCTTTTCCAAATAATCTCTCAGCGCGTTCCGCGTTCTGAACAGCAGGGATTTGACCTTGCCATCGCTCATACCGAGCGCCCGCGCTATCTCGTCCACGGGCTCGAAAAGCCAGTAGCGGCGTATGAAAACCACCCTTCGCTCTCTGCTTTGAGATTTGAGGAAGCGCTCGATAAGGTCCTTCAGCTCCGCCGCCTCCTCGGTGTTTTCGGAGCCGGGCAGAAAGAGCTCCAGCTCGTCAAGGGGGATCTGAGAATCGAGCCCCTTTGCCCGGTTGCTGCGGACGCGCATAAGCGCTTCGTTTCGGGCGGTCTTGGCGACGTAAGCCTTAAGGTCACGGGGCGAAGCAGGGGGAATGCTTGCCCACAGCCTTAAAAGCACGTTGTTCGCGCACTCCTCAACGTCGCGCCTGTCGCGCAGTATATGCCCGATAAGGCTGCGGCAAAGCGCGCCGTACTTATCCATAAGCGCGGCGACTGCGGATTCGTCCCTTTTGTTCAAAAGAGATATGATCCCTTCGTCGTTCATGAGTATCCCCCTTACTCAAGCGTCGGGGCCCTTGCTTTGCCCCTTCACCTGATAAGATGCAAAAAAGAGGGCCGTCGTTGCGGCCCTGCAAAATATATTGTTTAATCCATCCGATAACCCACGTTCCTCACGGTGGTGATGCATCTGCCGTTTTCGCCCAGCTTCTGGCGCAGGGTCTTTATGTGCATATCGACCGTGCGCGTTTCGCCCGCGAAATCATAGCCCCAAACGGTGTTGATGAGCTTGTCGCGGCTCTGCACCGTGCCCTTGTTGCTCATAAGGGCGTAAAGCAGTTCGTATTCCTTGAAAGTCAGCTCCAGCTCCTGCCCGTCGCAGGTGACGGAGCGCTTGTCACAGTCCATCACTATGCCGCCTGCGATCAGCCTGTCGTGATCGGGCTCCTTTGCGCGGGTGCGCCGCAGAAGCGCCTTCACGCGGGAGACCAGCTCCATCACGCCGAAGGGCTTTGTGATGTAATCGTCCGCGCCCTGATCGAGGCCGCGCACCTTGTCGATCTCGCTCGTTTTGGCGGTGACCATGATCACGGGCACGTGCGCTATGCGTTCGGTCCCGCGCACGCGGCTGAGTATTTCAAGGCCGTCCTCGCCGGGGAGCATTATGTCGAGCAGTATGAGTTCGGGCACGTCGTCCCACATCTTCTCAAAAAAGTCCGCGCCCGAGGCGCAGGCCATCACCTCGAACCCGCTCGAGGTCAGCGCGTATTTTTCCATCTCGCGGATATCCGTATCGTCCTCGACTATGTAGATCATAAAATGCTCCTTCCGTGTGGATATTCATACTGATTATACCGTAATCCGGGCGGATTGTAAACGGATTTTTGGGAGGGGGCGGGGAGAGGACAGAGGTATAAGTTCAAAGTTCTAAGTTCAGAGTTCTAAGTTCAAAGAAAACGGGTGAAAGCGCGCGGCAATATGCCTACCCTGTGTAAGGGGAGGTGGATCGGAGGGCGTGAGCCCGACGAGACGGAGAGGTTGCTTGCCTCCCCTGTGTAATATGATAGGATTTCCCGCAAAAGGGAAATCCATCGATCGGCCCTCATCAGTCAGCCTCACTTTGTTCGGCTGACAGCTTCCCCCAAGGGAAGCCAGGCAGAGGCGCGCCTCAAAAAAAGGCTCCCCCGGCGGGGGCCCTGTGTATAAGCCGTCCGCCGGGGGGTGTAAAGTATGGAGGGGGGGCCAGTTCAGTGCCGCGGGAAGTATCTTCTTCCTTCCCCCGGATCGGGAAGCAGCGCGGCGATGGGATCGTAATTCCCATTTGGTGAAATATCGACGTTAGGTAATGCCGTTACGGGTCGTTTTGTCAAATGTATTCGTCAGCGTGCCGGAATGAGCAAAGGTCGGAAAGCAAATCGTTATGCTTAAAGCAATCAGCACAATAAAAGCTATTACCTTTTTCATACGGATCACTCACCTTTGATCAGATCATTGAGCAGCTCATCCATATCCTCGAAGCTGTAGACTCGCATAGGCGCACCCTGCGGAACATTCTGAAGCCTGTCTGTGTCGTGGGTAAACAGCTCGATGCTCTTTGCAAGCTCGCCGTCCTGCTTGTCGATGTATTCGATAAGCTCGCTTATTAGCTCGGTGCTGTACTGATCAGTGAGTTTCGCTTCCTTCTTTTCTCTCGTCGCGCTGCTGATCTCGCCGACCTGATCTATCAGGTAATCGTTTCCCGCCTTATCCTGCGCATAGAAAAGATATCCCGTTCCATACGTCATCATGACATATGCATTCTCATGACGCTGTACGCCTTCATCCCAATCATCCCATACATTCAGAAATACAAGAAGCTTGTTGCCGTAGGTGAACAGCGGAGTGTTATACATCGAAAAGCTCGAATTCGCTTCCTGACGGAGAACTATCTTTTCGGGGAGCTCGCCCTTATACACCTTATCGACCGAAGCCTCGAAGAAAGTGCAAAACATGCACTCCGAAAGCCAGTCCTCCACCGTTACCAGACAGACGGCGTCCGCTTTTTCGAACGCCGATACGAAGCCCAAGAAATACTCCGGGTTGCTGCAGCCGTGAGCTTGGCCGTTCGGCTTGCGAACCGGTGCAAATACCGCGTCGGCGGGTATTTCCGCAGGCTCCATCCACGCCTTTACGGGATCCTTCGCCGCTTCGGCAGGAGCAGCTTCGATCTGCGCGGGCGGAAGCACGTCGCCCTTGGCGGAGGATGTGAGCATAAGTCCTACGCCGATCACGATGACCAGCGCGGCGGCTATCGCAATGCGAAGGACGTGCTTGGAGCTGAATACGAGCGCCTTTGCTTTTGCTTTGGGCGCGGCGGTGCGAAGGTTTTTTGCGGAGCGGTCATAGAGCTCCTCGTCGATATCACCGATGGCATCTATGATAGTATCGGCATTCATTGATAAAATCCCCTTTCGATAAGATATTTTTGGAGTTTTTTGAGTATTTTGCGCATCTGGGTATGCACGTTGTTCCTGGTTTTTCCGTGTTTGAGCGCGATCTCGGCGGGCTTTTCGAAATACCAGAAGAAGTCGATGAACATCTCGCGCTGCCCATCCGGCAGGCCGCGTATGAATTCGCTTATGACCTCCGACAGCTCGTGCGTGACGGCCTCGTCCTCGGGGTTGCCGTGGGGGGAAACGATCTCGCCTATCTCGGAAAAGGCAAGCTCCGCCGCGCCCCCGCCGCGCTTTTCGGCGGTGAAGCTTCGGTATCTGTTAAGCGCCGCGTTGCGGGTGAGCCTGGCAAGATACGCGCCGAGACGCTTTGGCTTTGCCTCGGGAACGGTCTGCCACGCGGTGAGGAGCGCGTCGGAAACGCACTCCTCAACGTCCCGCGGGTCGTTAAGGATATTGGAGGCGACGGAACGGCAGTAATTTCCGTAAAGCCTGTCGGCCTCGGCGGATGCGGAAGGATCGCCCGAATAATACAGGGCGAGCACCTCTTCGTCATTCAATCGGCGTTACCTCCTTGCTGATGGTTTGAAAGAGCTCTTCACCTATAAAGACACTTTTTTTGCCCAAAAGTAAACGCATTTTGAGCAAAATCCAAAATATATTTTTTCGGGCGTCAATATATTTTATTTTCGGCTTTTTCCGGGGCGCTTTAAGTGCTATAATGGAAGTTGGAATAAAGGGATTTTTGCGCCCTTTCGCGATGGGCACAGAAACCTTAATATCAAGGAGGTCATATCGCTTATGGTATCCAAAGTAACCGTTGACGAGAACCGCTGCAAGGGCTGCGGACTGTGCGTCAGAGCATGTCCGAAGAAGATCATGCAGATCTCGAAAACCAAGCTCAATGAAAAGGGCTATCACCCCGCCGAGTGCATCGACCAGGCCGCCTGCATAGGCTGCGCGTCCTGCGCGTGGACCTGCCCCGACACGGTCATCACCGTCGAGAAAGAGTAAGGAGGAAAGACCATGGCAAAGAAACTAATGAAGGGCTGCGAAGCCATTGCCGAAGCCGCCATCCAGGCCGGCTGCCGTTTCTTCTTCGGCTATCCCATTACTCCCCAGAACGACATCCCCGAGTATATGTCCGCCCGTATGCCCAAGGTGGGAGGCTGCTTCCTCCAGGCTGAAAGCGAAGTTGCCGCGATCAACATGGTTTACGGCGCTGCCGCTGCCGGCGCAAGGGTAATGACAAGCTCCTCCTCGCCGGGAGTATCCTTAAAGCAGGAAGGCATCAGCTATATCGCCGGCGCCGAGCTGCCCTGCGTTGTATGCAACATGATGCGCGGCGGCCCCGGTCTGGGCTCCATTCAGCCCTCTCAGGGCGACTACTTCCAGGCCACCAAGGGCGGCGGTCACGGTGATTATCACCTGATCGTGCTTGCTCCCTCCTCCGTGCAGGAAGCCGTCGATCTCATGCACAACGCATTCGACCTTGCGGATATTTACCGCACCCCCGTCATGCTGCTTGCCGACGGCATCATCGGTCAGATGATGGAGCCCGTTGAGTTCCACGAGCACGAAGCCCGCGAGCTTCCCGAGAAGCCCTGGGCCGTTACCGGCTATGATCCCAACGGCACCCGCAAGCGCGCCATAGTCAACTCCCTCTATATCGAGGTGGACGAGCTGCAGGAAATGAACGACCGTCTCCAGGCCCGCTATAAGGAGATCCAGGAGAAGGAAGTTATGGTCGAGAAGTATAAGACCGAAGGCGCCGAGGTCATCATCTGCGCTTACGGCACCGTTGCCCGTATCTGCAAGAGCGCGATCGCTCTGTGCGAGGAGAAGGGCGTGAAGGTCGGTCTTGTTCGTCCCATCACCATTTGGCCCTTCCCCGAAAAGGAGCTGAAGGAGGTCATGGCTCAGGATTCCGTCAAGCGCGAGCTGACGGTTGAGATCAGCGCCGGCCAGATGCACGAGGACGTACGCCTTGCCATCAACGGCGCAAAGCCCACTGACTTCTACGGCAAGCCCGGCAGCTATACTCCCACCGCGGAGGAGATCGCCGATTATATTCTCAAGACGAGGGAGGCGTAATAAAATGAGCGTTGTATTTAAGAAAACTCCCGTTCTTACGGACACTGTACTGCATTACTGCCCCGGCTGCGGTCACGGTATCGTGCATCGCCTTGTAGCCGAGGTCATCGAAGAGCTGGGCATTCAGGACAGGACGATCGGATTCGTTCCCGTTGGCTGCGCCGTGTTCGGCTATAAGTATTTCAATATCGACTGCGTTGAGGCGGCTCACGGCCGTGCTCCCGCCGCCGCCACCGGCTGCAAGCGCGTCAACCCCAAGAACGTTGTGTTCACCTATCAGGGCGACGGCGACCTGGCCTCCATCGGCGCCGCCGAGATCGTTCATGCCGCTCACCGCGGTGAGAAGATCACGACCATATTCATCAACAACGCGATCTACGGCATGACCGGCGGTCAGATGGCTCCCACGACCCTTGTCGGTCAGAAGACCACCACCAGCCCCTATGGCCGTGATCCCGAGCATTGCGGCAAGCCCCTGCGCATCGCCGAGATGATCGCCACCATCGAGGGCGCCGCTTACGTCGAGCGCGTTTCCGTCGATTCCACCCCCAACATCAGGAAGGCCAAGGCCGCCATCAAGAAGGCATTCCAGTGCCAGCTTGACGGCAAGGGCTTCTCCCTTGTTGAGGTCCTGTCCTCCTGCCCCACCAACTGGGGTAAGAGCCCGTCCGAGGCTATGGATTGGGTCAAGTCCGACATGATCCCCTACTATCCCCTCGGCGTTAAGAAGGACATCACAAACGAATAAGGAGGACTGAATATGCTTTGGACTAACATTTTCGCAGGTTTCGGCGGTCAGGGCGTTCTGCTCATCGGCCAGCTCCTTGCTTACGCAGGCATGTATGAGGGCAAGAACGTTTCTTGGCTGCCCTCCTACGGTCCCGAAATGCGCGGAGGCACCGCCAACTGCTCCGTCGTGGTTTCCGACGAGCCCGTTGCTTCCCCCTGCATCAACATGGCCAACTGCGTTATCGCCATGAACCGTCCCTCCCTTGACAAGTTCGAGGCGAACGTGCTTCCCGGCGGCAAGCTGTTCATCAACAGCTCCATCATCGACAAGAAGGCCACCCGCACAGATATCGACGTTTACTACGTTCCCTGCAACGAGATCGCCGATTCCCTCAACAATCCCAAGGTCGGCAACATGGCTATGCTCGGCGCATACCTTGAGGCCACCAAGGCGGTCGATTCCAAGAGCGTTCTTGACGCCCTGCTCTATAAGCTCGGCGAAAAGAAGGCCCATCTCATTCCCCTGAATGAGCAGGCCATCGAGCTGGGCAAGGCTTCCGTAAGGGATCAGATCAAGTAATTTGGGTTTTATGAAAAAAGGGCAGGCCCTGCGGCTTGCCCTTTGGTTTTTCGGGAAAGGATCGATATGCTCTATCTCGTCATCGCCGTGGTCATGAGCTCGCTCGTGGCGATAATCATGCGGCTTTCGGAAAAGCACGTGACGAATAACTTCGCAATGTTTTCGGCGAATTATTTTGTGTGCGCGCTGATCGCGTTCCTCTTTGCAAAAAACAAGAACGTGTTTGCCCCGCACGACGGGCTGACTTTCGCGCTGCTGCTTGGGCTTGTGAGCGGGTGCCTTTATCTTGTAAGCTTCATGCTTTTAAAGCGGAGCATAAGCAAAAACGGCGTGGTGCTGGCCTCGGTATTCATGAAGCTGGGCGTGCTGATACCCGCGATCATGGCGATCGTATTCTTCGGCGAAGCTCCCACGTGGCTGCAGATAACGGGCTTTGTGCTTGCGGCGGCGGCGATACTGGTGATCTATCTTGAGCCGGGAGCGGACAAGCGCGCGCACGGCTCCGCCTTCATCTGGCTGATACTGCTGCTGATCGTGAGCGGCCTGACCGAATCCATGGCGAACATCTATGAAAATCTGGGGGATCCCGGTATAAAGGACAACTTCCTCTTCTTCAATTTCGCCGTCGCTCTGCTGCTTGCGCTTTCGGTCACGCTGATCAAGCGGGATCCGGTGACGTCCAAGGACGTCCTGTTCGGCGTGCTGATAGGCGTGCCGAATTATTTCTGCACGCGCTTTTTGCTGCTTTCGCTGGGGCAGCTTCCCGCCGTGGTCGTTTACCCCATATATAACGTCGGCGCGATAATACTCATCGGCCTGGCCGGCATATTCCTTTTCAAGGAAAAGCTTGGCGCAAGGAAGGCGACAGGCTACGGGCTGATCATCGCCGCGCTCGTGCTGCTGAATATTTAGCGGCCCGTTGGGATCTGCCGCCGCACGGCAAGCGCTTCGCTCCTTTCGGCTTCGACGGTGAGTATCGTTTCGCCGGTTCCGGCGGAGCCGATCACCCTTCCCCACGGGGATACCGCGATGGAATTTGCATAGGAAACGTAAGAACTTTTTTCGTTCCTTGCGGGGGCGCAGCCGAACGTGAACGCCTGCTCGTCCACCGCCCTTGCACGGAAGAGGAGCTCCCAGTGGAGCGGGCCCGTGGTCATATTGAACGCCGCGGGAACGAATATGAAATCCGCCCTCATCGAGCGTATGAATTCGGGGAAGCGGATATCGAAGCACACGCACACCCCGAAGCGCCCGAAGCGCGTGTTGAAAACGGTGGGCTCATCCCCTGCGGAAAGCGTTTCGGACTCGAAGAAGCGCTGCCCGCCCTCGACGTCGATATCGAAGAGATGCGCCTTGCGATGGCGCGCGGCAAGGCGCCCATCGGGATCGAAAACGAAGCTTGTATTGTAGACGCGCCCCCCTTCGAGCTCGGGCATGCTGCCGCCGATGAGATACGCGCCGGTGCAGGTCGAGCCGCACCGGCGTTATTTTCATCCATCCATCTCGTTCTCGCTGACGAGCGGGCAGAAATATCTGAATTTCTTCTTGAATTTCGCAAACCTTATCGCCTTTTCGGGGCAGCGGTGATAGCAGCCGAGGCAGGCGATGCAGTTGTTTTTGAACACTATCCGCCCCTCTGAAAGCTCGATGTTTTTGACGGGGCAGAGTGAAACGCATTTGCCGCATTTGACGCAGTCGTCCGTCACCCACAGCTTTCCGCCCATCTGCCGCCAGCCGTCGCGCATTTTTTCGGAATCGCTCCTGCCGCCCTTCTTCTTTTTGGGCTCGAATTCGGCGCCGGCCCTGATTTTTTCAATGATCGCGTCAAGCCGGGACGGGGCTTTCTTCATCGTCTTTTTAACGTACCACTGCGGCACGGAGAAGAACACCGTGAAATTTTCGACCATTTTGAGCGTGAACACGGCCTTGATATCGAGCCCCGCGTCCTTCGCCGCGTCATACGCCGCGCGGTCGGCGCCCATGACAGCGCCACCGTAGGTCATAACGATGTAAACGCTTGCGCTCGTCTTGAGCCTTCGCATGAAATCGACCGTCGGAACGGGGAGCCCCAGCGCGTATTCGGGTGTGACGATGACGACCCTGTCCGCCTCGACCGCCCCGCCGTCGTAATTCGGGATATAGGTAAGCTCCGCCTCAATCTCCTCCGCTATCCGCTTCGCCGCGTAGAAACTGTTGCCCGTGGATGAAAAATAGAATACCTGTGTCATGATCGTATGTCCCCCTGCAGCTCATTATATCATAAGCCTCCACAAAAACAAACAGCGCGATTCAAAAAAGGAAGGCGCAGAAAAGGATCAATTCCTGTCCTTTGCCTTTCCAATCGTTCTCCTTTTGTCTGTTTTTACGTTCAACACGTAATCTGCCGAAACATTATAGAATTCGCACAGCGCTAATAAGTGCCTGATCGGAAGCTCATTTGCGCAACGTTCGTATCTTGCATACATGGTTTGCGATGTGCCGATCACTTTGGCAACCTGCTCCTGCGTCAAATCATTATCTTCACGCAGGGATCTTAGAACCTTCATATAGTCATGCTGCATTGAATTCCCCCTTCAAGCAATTTGCTGCTTATAGAAACAGTATATACAATGCGCAAAAAAAGTGTTGACAATAGTAAAGATATTTACTATAATTAATACGAAGACAAAACGAACCAGATTTGTTCTGCCGATCAATTCTTTATTTTAAGGAGGGCTTCAATGAGAAGGAGCATTTGCATTCTGTTGGCATTCTTGACAGTTGCTGCCATTATTCCCCTTGCTGCATGCGGGGGCATCCAGATCCCTGTCATCGACAATCAAGGCGCTTCCAGTGACAATCAAGGCACTTCTAGTGACAATCAAGGCACTTCCAGTGACAATCAAGGCGCTTCCAGTGACAATCAAGGCGCTTCCAGCGGCAATCAAGGCGCTTCCAGCGGCAATCAAAGCCCAAGTGACGGAAGTCAAGATGCTATCATTGGTGTATGGGTGATGGAAGATAATCCAGATTACACGTTGGCGGGAGAAGATATATCATATTATGACACGTGGGTTTTCAAGCCGACAGGTATGATTATTGCAGGCGATCAATTTGATTCCAGTTCTGGTATGCTTGTTTGTGACAGCATGCATGACGGTAGTTGGGAAAAGCAGGGAAATAGTTATCATATAAAGGTATACTTTAGTAAAGTAGACTGGATCGGAACTGGAAGTATCACAGCCTCAGGAGCCATTCAAAAGCTGACATTAACCCTTAACGACGGGAAATCTGTTATTTTCACACGGAATGACTGATATTGTTTGTGGGATATGATTTATCAATGTCGTTTGGAGGTGTTCGAAAACGAAAAAAGCATTATGTATTCTATTGGCGGTCATTTTTGTCACATCTGCGTTCCTCATGGCAGGGTGCGGATCCGGCGAAGATGCGATAATCGGATTCTGGAACGGATTCTTCTACGGCGATGATTTGACGTGGGGCTTCACTCCCGAAGGTCAGATCACATCAAAGAACCGTCAAACTATGAAGTCAGAATCAAACAACACCTATGGAACATGGAAAAAAGAAGGCGGAGGCTACGCTATCTCCATAAACAGCTATGGTGTAAACTTTCAAGGAGTCGGGAAGATCTCTTCCAAGGGCAATACTCAATTGCTGACGATCACCTTCAGTAAAGGTGATACACTTACACTCTCGCGCTCCATGGGTTGATCATACTGAGACCATCAAATAACGTTTATTAATAATGCCTCCTTCAGTCGAGGGAGGCATTGTTATTGTATATTTGTCGATTTTTTGATTCATCGGTTCAACATAAGAGGTTAGGTGTTGCCTATGGGTATCTGCTCCCGCACGGCGCGTATATCCTTCGGATCCGCATCGACGGTCAGTATGCTCTCGCGCTCACCGGCGTTCCCGATCACCCTTCCCCACGGGGAGACGGCGATGGAATTTGCATAGGAAACGTATGAGCTTTTTTCGTCCCTTGCGGGGGCGCAGCCGAACGTGAACATCTGCCCGTCGACCGCGCGTGCACGGAAGAGCAGTTCCCAATGCAGGGGCCCCGTCGTCATATTGAACGCCGCAGGTACGGCAAGATAATCGATGCCGCGCATACTGCTTATGAAATCGGGGAAGCGGATATCGAAGCAGATGCATACGCCGAACCTTCCCCACGGGGTATCAAACGAGGTCGTCCCCTCCCCCGCCGTCAGCGTCTCGGACTCGAAGAACCGTTGGCCGCCCTTCACGTCTATATCGAACATATGCGCCTTGCGGTGGCGCGCGACGCGGCGGCCCTCGGGATCGTACACGAAGCAGGTGTTATAGATACGCCCTCCGTCGAGCTCCGGCATGCTGCCGCCTATGAGGTAAGAGCCCGTCTCCTTTGCCATGCGCGAGAGCGCATCGGTCACGGCGCCGCCCTCTGGCTCGGCGTTTTTAACGAACGATCCCGGCGCGTACGGGCAGCAGAACATCTCCGGCAGCATCATTACGTCCGCGCCTTGAGCCTTATTGACCATTTCCTGTGCGCGGGCGAGGTTTTCGGCCTTGTCCGCAGTCACATTCATCTGTATCAGCGATATTTTCATTTGCTTCCTCGTAGATATAGCTTTTTCCCTCGCGCCGCCTTCGGAGCGCACCCGCCGATATCATCACGGCGCACATCGCAGAAGCCGTCCTGTAGGGCAGCCCCGCTGCCTTCGACAGCTCCCCGACGGTGAAGGGCAGCAGCCCCCCTTCCCTTTTGAGGGCTTCGGGAAGGAGCCGCAGATGGTCTTCGGGGCAGGCTATCACCGTTTCCGAGATGAGCCGCGTCGGAAGCAGCTCGAATTTCAGGTCCGCGTTCCCGCCCCTGCGGCGGCGCTTGCCGGCCTCGCGGATGCGGTATTCCTCCGCGTCGACCAAAGGTATCACGATGACGAGGTTATTTGAACCCACGGCCTCCCTTATATGCACGAGCTCCGAATATGCGTCCTCGACGCGCCCCTTCTTCGGTGAAAGGCGCGGACGCGAAAGCTCGCCCGTATCTGGGTCCATGTAGATGAGCGTGCGCCTGTGTATCACCGGATGCACGAGCGTCACCGGGGTATTCTCAAGATACACGCCGAGCTTGCGCTTCATTGAAAAGAGGTTCCTCGTCTGTATCTCGATGATCCCGTCTGAATTTTTGATGTCGGCAACGAAGCCGAATGCCTCCCGCTCATGGCAGGACGCGTCCGGCTCGTAATAATATTTCAATGCGGAATGGAGGGCTTTTTCGCCGAGGAGCCCTATCCCGCCGCCCTCCGGCTTGCGAAGGAGCGCGCGGGCGCAGGCGGCGGCGAATCTGACCTTATCCACCATATCACGCCCAGCGGCCTATGACGCCCCTGTAAAGATCCAGGTACTTTCCGGCGCTTACACGCCAATCGAAATCGCACTCCATCGCGCGGACGACCATATCGTGCCAGCGCTCCTTGTCGCGGAAGAGCTCCAGCGCAAGCTCGGTGACGAAATCGAACGAATTGAAGCTGTAACCGCAGAACGAGAAGCCGTTGCCGCTGTTCTCGAACTTGTTATAGGGCTTGACGGTGTCGGCAAGGCCGCCCGTTTCGCGCACGACGGGTATGCAGCCATAGCGCAGGGCGAGCATCTGCGAAAGTCCGCAGGGCTCGAACCTGGAGGGCATGAGGAATATATCCGCGCCGGCATAGATGCGCCTTGAGAGCGCATCGTTCATCTCGCAGCGGAACGCGAAGGAGGGATTTTCCCACGAGAGCCTGCCGAAAAGCTCCTCATAGTGCCTGTCGCCCATGCCGAGAACGACGGCCTGAGCGCCCTCGTTCATGATCTTGGGAAGCAGCCAGGATATGAGGTCGACGCCCTTCTGGTCGGTCAGCCTTGAAATGACGGCCACGAGGGGACGGGAGGTATCCTCGGCAAGCCCCAGCTCGCGCAGGAGCGCCTTTTTGCACTTTTCCTTGCCCTCGAGCGAATCCTTATCGTAATTGACGGCGATCTCGCGGTCGGTCATGGGATCGTAGAGCGTGGTGGAGATGCCGTTGAGTATGCCGCACAGATCGCCCGCGCGGTCACGCAGCACGCAGTCGAGCGTTTCGCCGTATTCCGGCGTGAGTATCTCATGCGCATAGGTGGGGCTGACGGTGGTTATGCGGTCGCAGTACATAAGGCCGGCCTTCATTGCGGAAGCGCCGCCGGAATACTCTATGCGGTCGAGCGCGTCCTGACCGAGCGCGAGCAGATCGTCAACGAACATGCGGCTGCCGATGCCCTGGAACCTGAGGTTGTGTATGGTGAACACCGTCTTGATGCCGGAATAATCGGGCCTTATGCCATACTGCCTGACGAGCAGGGGGATCCAGCCCGTCTGCCAGTCGTTGCAGTGGATCACGTCGGGCATGAAGCCAAGGCGGGGCAGGCTTTCCATGACCGCCTTACAGAAGAAGCAGAAGCGCTCGGTCTCGAAATCGCCCTCGCCATAGACGTAATCACCGCCGAAATAGAATTCGTTGTCGACGAACCAATAGGTCACGCCGTCGAGCACGTATTCGTCAATGCCCAGGTATTGGCTGCGCCAGCCCAGGTGGATCCACGTGTCGAACACGTGACGCATATTATAGCGGAATTTTTCGGGGATGCGCCTGTATTTGGGAAGTATCACGCGGATCTCGTTCTCCTTTGCGAGCTCCGCCATAGCCTTGGGGAGAGTTCCCGCAACGTCGGCCAGGCCGCCCGTTTTGATGAACGGCATGCATTCGGATGAAGCAAAGAGTATCCTCATACTACTGTCCCTTTCCTGAGAATGACGGGATATGAGCCGTGGCCGGAAAGCGTTCTGCCTTCGAGCACGTTGACGCCCTTATCGAGTATCACGCAGTCGAGCACGGAATCGGGCCCGATGTAAGCGCCCTGCATGATTATGCTGTTCCTGATGACCGCGCCGGGCGCCACGTGCACGCCGCGGAAGAGCACGCTGTTTTCAACGCTGCCCTCGATCACGCAGCCGTCCGCCACCACGGAATTCTTCGCATAGCCTTCGCCGACGTAGCTTGCGGGGAATTCGTCCTTTATCTTGGTGTAGATGGGATGCTCGTGGCTGAAGAGCTCCTTGGAAACGGCCTTGTCGAGCAGGGCCATATTGTACTTGTAATAATCGTTGACCGAATTGAGCCTTGCGACGAAGCCGGTGTATTCCCAGCCCCTTATATTCAGCCTGTCGACGTTGCTGACGAGCACGTCGTTGGTGAAATCATAGAGCGCGTGTGCATAAGCGTCCTCAACGAGGTATTCGAGGGTGGTCTTTTCCATCACGAACGCGTCGCAGCTGCAGAATTCGGTATCGGTGATCGCGGGATTGAGCGCAAGATCCGTCACCCTGCCGTCCTTATCGAACTTGATGCGCAGATCGTCGAACTGCTCCTTGCGGTCATACACGGGAGTCCTGTTATACATTATAGTGATATCGGCGCCGGACTTGATGTGCTCGCTGATCATCTCGTTATAGGTGGTGTTGTAGATGGTGTGGCTGCCCATGAGCACCACGTATTTCTGGCTGGAGCGCCTTATGTAGCCCATGCAGGAGCGGATCGCGTCGACCGTGCCGCGGTAAACGCCGGTGTTGTCATGCGTGACGAAGGGCGGCAGTATGAACAGACCGTCGCGCTTTCTGTGCAGATCCCACTCCTTGCCGCTCTCGAGATGGTCCATGAGGGAATGGTAATTCTTCTGCGCGATTATGCCGACGTTATAGATGCCGGTATTCACAAGGTCGGAGAGCATGAAGTCGATCGTGCGGTATCTTCCCCCGAAGGGCACCGCGGCGACGGACCTTGAAAAAGTCAGCTCACGAAGCTGCATGCTTGCGTCGCCGGTGTAAATGAGTCCGAATGCGTTTTCCATAATGCTTCTCCTTCCTTACTTCACTATCATGCCGACGGGAATGCGCCTGCCCTCGGGCACGGTAACGGTGTTGGCCACAAGGGTGATATCCCCGGTGAGCTTTGTGTCATAATCGCCGTCGGATTCCAGCCTTTCAGCGCCTATGTGCGCGCCGTTCTCAACGCACGCGCCTTCGCCGATTATGGCCTTTTCGACCGTGACGTTTTCGCCTATCACCGCGTTGGGCATGACGATCGAATCGCGTATCACCGAATTGGCGCCAACGTGCACTCCCGTGAAGAGCACGCTCTTTTCCACGTTGCCATAGACCACGCAGCCCTCGGAAACCAGGCTGTTCCTGACCTCTGCCTCGCTGCCGATATAGTGAGGAGGCATTGCGGGGCTCTTGGAATAGATGCGCCAATCCTTGTCGGAAAGCTTGAATTCGGGCTTGGCGCCCAGCAGATCCATATTGGCCTCCCAGAGCGAGCCGATCGTTCCAACGTCCTTCCAATAGCCGGTGAAGCCATAGGCATAAAGGTTGGCGCCGGCATTGAGCAGATTGGGGATTATGTTCTTGCCGAAGTCATGGCTGCTTGCCTTGTCCTGTTCGTCGTTTACGAGATAGGGCCTTAATATCTTCCAATTGAATATGTAGATGCCCATCGAGGCCTTGTTGCTCTTGGGATGCTTGGGCTTTTCTTCGAATTCAACTATGCGGCCGCCCTCGTCGGTGTTCATAATGCCGAACCTGGAGGCTTCCTCCATGGGCACGGTGAGCACGGCGATGGTGGCGTCGGCATGCATGGCCTGATGATACTGCAGCATCCTGGCGTAATCCATCTTATAGATATGGTCGCCGGAAAGAATGAGCACGTATTCGGGATCGTACTGATCTATGAAGGCGATGTTCTGATAGACGGCGTTTGCTGTGCCGCTGTACCATTTGCCGTCGGAGCCCGAAACATAGGGAGGAAGCACGAATACGCCGCCGTTCATGCGGTCGAGATCCCACGGCTGCCCGGAGCCGAGATATGCGTTCAGCGCAAGAGGCTCATACTGCGTGAGCACGCCGACGGTGTCTATATCGGAATTGACGCAGTTGGAAAGCGGGAAATCTATTATCCTGTACTTTCCCCCGAAGGGAACTGCGGGCTTAGCCATGCTCTTGGTCAGAACGCCGAGGCGCGAGCCCTGCCCGCCTGCCAGCAGCATAGCGATCATTTTTTTCTTTGGCATAATGATACCTCCTTGGTGTTTGTTCAGATCCTGTAATAAGCCGCTTCATAACCGTAAAGCGGTACATAAAGTACGTTGTTTTCGATGCGCGCCTTGACGTCCATGCGCGGATGGGTGGAGAACACGCACGGCAGCGCCTTCTTCCTGCCGACCTCGTCCTTTATGGGATCGAGGCTTATCGGGTATTCCCCATGCTCGCCCGCGGTGAAATTAAGCACGCAGATGATCCCCCTGCCCGTTTCGGGATCGCGCCGCCTGAACGCGATCACGCTGTGCTCGGCGTCCTCAAGGGAAAGCCAGCGATAGCCCTCCCACGCGGCGTCGTCCTTCCAGAGCGCGGGCTCGTTCCTGTAAAACCAGTTTATCTCCTTGGAGAAATTCTGCATCGCGCGGTGATTTTCGTAATCCAGCAGGAACCATTCGAGCGAGCGCTTGAAATTCCATTCCACGAACTGACCGAATTCGCTACCCATGAATTCCAGCTTTTTGCCCGGGAAGGCCATGCGATAGGCCAGAAGCAGCCTGAGCTGCGCGAACTTTGCCTCCGTATTGCCCTGCATGCGGCCTATGAGCGATTTCTTGCCGTGCACTACTTCGTCATGCGAGAACGAGAGCATGTAATGCTCGGAAAAGGCATAGGTCATCTGGAACGTGAGCTTGTCCTGATGATATTTCCTGTAAACGCTGTCGAGCTCGAAATACGCGAGCGTGTCGTTCATGAAGCCCATGTTCCACTTGTAATCGAAATCCAGGCCCTTATCGGACGTCACATAAGGATAAGCGCTGGATTCCTCGGCTATCATGGCGGCGGGCGTGCGCTCGTGCACGGCATGGTTCAGCTCGCGGATGAAGCTTACCGCGGCGTGATTCACGTTGCTGCCGTCGGGATTGGGCCGCCATTCCGCCTTGCAGAAATCGAGATACAGAAGACAGCTGACCGCATCGACCCTGAGGCCGTCCACGCCGTACTGCTCTATCAGATAGAGCGCGTTGGACGTGAGGTAGCTCCTGACGAAGGGCTTTTCGAAATCGTAGAGCAGCGTGCCCCAAAGCGGCATCTCCGCCCTGAGCGGATCTTCGGATTCATACAGCGCGGAGCCGTCGAAGCGCCGCAGGCCGCATTCGTCCTTGACGAAATGCGCGGGAACCCAATCGAGTATCACGGCAATGCCCGCCTCGTGCGCACGGCGCACGAAAAGCCGCAGCTCGTCGGGAGTGCCGTATCTTGCGGTGATCGCATACATGCCGCTGGTTTGATACCCCCAGCAATCGTCGAGCAGATGCTCGCACACGGGCATGAGCTCGATGGCGTTATAGCCCATATCGCGGCAGTAATCGACGAGCCTTGTGGAAGCGCCGACAAACGAAAGCCCCTTTTCCCACGAGCCGAGATGGACCTCGTAGATGGAAATGGGCTTATCGTGCGCAAGCCTGCGCTCGTGATTTTCGATTTTATCAAGGGGCATATCCCACACGACGGAAGCGTTAGCGGGGCGCATTTCGTTCCTTAGGGAGAAGGGATCGCTCTTCAGCGTGATCCTGCCGTCGCATCCTCTGACGGCATACTTATAGCGTTGGCCCTGACAGGCGTCAACCTCCAGCCCCCACACGCCGAATTCGGGCAGGAGGCGCATCTCTTCGCCGCGCCAATCATTGAAATCGCCTGTGAGATAAACCGCCTGCGCATGGGGCGCGAAAACGAGGAAGCGCCATTTGCCGCTTTGAAGCTTTCTTGCGCCAAGCACACGGTAAGCGTCCCGGGCGCGGCCTTCTATGAAGGCATACAGCTCGAGCCTGTCAAGATCGGAAAGATAAACGCCCTTTCCGGCGGTGTTCGTTTCGGGTGCAACCCTATCGAGATCGGTCAATTTCCTTATCCTCCGATAGTGCTTTTTCCTATTATAACACAGCCGATATATTTTGTCATTGCTTTTTTTGACGAAAATTCGCATTGGGCCATCTTTTTTGGCGCGGCGCGGGCACTTTGCCCCGGCCGGAACGGCAGGCGCAACTTTTTTGCAATTATATATTGACAACCGTTTCGATATGAGGTAAAATGTGTTTACCATTTTTATAAGGAGGTTCCCCTAATGGAACAGAACGCTAATCCCCAGGGCTCTTCCAAGGGCCTGTCCATCGCGGCTCTCGTCTGCGGTGTCCTCGGCATTGTAACCTATTTCATCTCCATCGGCTCCGTCAGCGGCATTCAGGAAAACGGTGAAGGTGTTGTCGGCACCATCATCCTTGCCGTTCTCGGC
This sequence comes from Clostridia bacterium, assembly GCA_017541305.1. GTDB lineage: Bacteria > Bacillota > Clostridia > Christensenellales > CAG-138 > UBA3857. The sequence goes on from JAFXZJ010000054.1 coordinate 60,224, forward strand.
CTTATCCTGGGCCTCGTCGGCATCATCCTCGGCGCCATCGGCATGAAGAAGGCCAAGGCTCTCAACGAGTCCCGCGGTCTTGCCATCGCCGGCCTCATCTGCGGCATCGTCGGCACCGTTTTTGCCTTCATCGGCATCCTCTGCGTTGGCGCGGCTGCCTGTGTCGTCTGCACCGCTGCCAGCCAGTACGGCGGACTTGAGGGTCTCCAGCAGAGCCTCGAGGGTCTCCACTGATTTGAATCGACCGAAGCAGGCATGGGCATGCCCCATGTCTGCTTTACTCTTTATCGCTCCAACGCCATATGATACCTAATATTGAAATCGCCGGCAGGGTGATCGCTCCCTGGTATATGCTGGCCGCGCTTGCAGGCATTTTGACCGCGCTGTTTTTCTCGTACTTCCTTGCAAAAAAGCACGGGTATGACGAGGTGACCGTGTTCATCACGCTGCTGGTTGGCGCGGGAACGAGCCTGATCGGCTCGCACCTGCTTTACGGCATAGTCAATTACCGCCTTATAATCACGGCGCTGAACAATCTTGACAAGATCACCTCGTTCGAAGTCTTTCTGCAGTGGATGCAGGAAATATTCGGCGGGGCGGTCTATTACGGCGGCCTTATCACCGGCATGATAGGCGGCTGGCTCTATCTGCGCCATGCGGAAAAGGGCGACCGCGCGCCTTACGTGGATATGTGCGCCATTGCGCTGCCGCTCTTTCACGGCTTTGGCAGGATAGGGTGCTTTCTTGCGGGCTGCTGCTATGGCGTGGAATCCTCGTGCGGGATCACCTATCACCACTCCATAATCGAATCCGCCAACGGCGTTTCGCGCTTTCCCGTGCAGCTTGTTGAATCGGCGCTGAATTTCCTGCTCTTTTTACTGCTGTGGATGCTCTTCCGCAAGGGCAGGGCAAGGGGCAGGCTCCTTTGGCTCTATCTGCTCATTTACCCCATTTACCGCTTTATACTCGAGTTTTTCCGCGGGGACACCTATCGCGGCTTCATCGGGTTCCTTTCGACCAGCCAGATCGTTTCCGTGATACTCGCGGTGATCTCGGCGGCAGTGCTGATCGTTAAGCATAATAAGGAAAACTCCCGCGCTTCCGCCGCGATTTCGGAGGGATGATTTTCCCGTATTATGTTGACAATATGGTTTTATTGCTGTAAAATATACCCATCACATTAAAGGAGGTTCCCATAATGGAACAGAAATCTTCCGCAAAGGGCATATCCATTGCCGCTCTTATCTGCGGTGCGCTCAGCATTCTCTCTTTCCTCGTTTGGCTGCTCTGCGTTGTTGAGAATTCCATCGGCACCGGCCTTACCATGATCGCCATCCTCGGTCTCGTTCTCGGCGTTCTCGGCATTGTTCTCGGCGCTGTCGGTATGGTCAAGGCCAAGAAAACCGGCGAATCCAAGGCGCTTGCCATCGTCGGTCTCATACTCGGCATTCTCGGCACCATCCTCACCTTCGTCATCATGATCATGGGCTGCGTGGGCTGCGGTCTTTACGCAGGTCTTCTCAGCCAGCTTTCCTGATCAAAAGCTTCACGGCAGGCACGGGTTTCCACCGCGCCTGTTTTTTTGTCCGCGCGATTGAAATCCGCAATGGAATATGATAGACTGATATCCGGTGCGGACAAGCCCGGCTGCGGCGCTTCGGCGCGGGATCGAACCATATCGGAAAAGCTCTTTTCGGAGGCATAAATGGACATTGCAAAGCGGCTGACAAGAAAGCCGTTGACCACCATACTGTGGATATTGATCGTCGTTCTGATGACGGGCTTTTTGAGCGTTGGAACGGCGCTGTATTATTCCTCCGAAAGGCTTGCGCGCGAGCTTGATTCCCGTCACACCGCGATAGCCGTGCGCACCGATCCCGCCGCTCACGAGGAGGACGGCGCGATGGCAGTTGACCGCAGGTTCACCTTGGACGACGTTCGCGCGATCGAGGCGTTCGATTCAGTAAAGGCCGTAAGGTCGCACACCCTTGCGGGGGGCACGAGCCCGGCGTTTTACCCCATAACCGATACGCGGAAGGAGCTGAGCTGGCGTTCCTCGGGCAGCGTGCAGCCCTATTACAACGCGGTGCTTTCGGGCACGGTCATATCATCGGCGCTGTATGACGACGGCATGCTGATAGTCGGCGCTCAGACCGGGGAGGTGCTGCTGCTTAACCCCGAATTCCATCAGGCGGAGCCGCTGCTGAAATACATGGGCTGCTTCGTTTTTGCCGCTGACGCTTCGGAATGCCCCGAGGCGGCGGATTATTTCGTTCCCGGCGAGCGATACGTGTTCAGCGGGATATTCGATCCGCGCCACGCCAAATACGATCCGCGCTATTCACACTCGGTTTCGGGCATGGCATACACGGTGTATGCGATCGATGCGGGGACCGTTTATAAGGATAACGGCTGCCTTATGGGCGTGCCCGCCGCCGTGCGCGCTCAGCTTGACAGGCTTGAAAGCCCCGTGCCCTATTCATATCCCGCGGCGGACAGGCTCGACTGCGCCCCGGAGGATTTCTTTGAGCGCGGCGGTCACGATATATGGCGCGATTACCGCGGGGCGTGGGAAAAGCAGAATCACTCCCTGCCCGTGATAGGCACCGACAGGCTGGAAAGCATGTTCATATTCGTACACGGCGACGCCGAGATGATCGAAGGCCGCACCTTCACCCCCGAGGAATATTCCGGCGGGGCAAGGGTGATGATAATTTCCGACCGAACGGCCGATAAGGCGGGGCTAAAGGTCGGCGACCGTATAACGATGAGCCAATTCCGATTGGCCGGCGGCGATATCGACGTCAACGCCACGACCCGTGCGAAAACGGGCGAGGCGCTTATGAATCCGAACGCGGACCTGATCTGCATGGATACCGATTATTCCGACGAAGAGGAATTCGAGATAGTGGGGCTTTACCGCCTGCGCGCGGACTGGAGCCTTGGCACCTATTCCATCACTCCCAACACGGTATTCATACCGCGCCCGGCGCAGATAAGCGGCGCGTTCTGCTCGATACCCGAGGCTTCGGAGGCGGCGACGGACGTTTACGGGCCCTATCTTTCGATCGAGCTTAAAAACGGCAGTGTGGAGGATTTTCGCCTTGCGCTGAGCGGCTCGCCCTATGCGGGGCAGTTCTATACCTTCGATCAGGGCTTTGAAATGGTGCAGAAGAACCTGAACGGGCTTGCGCTGACCTCGTCGCGCCTGATGTGGATAGCCGCCGCGGGATGGGTATTCTTCCTGATACTGTTCATTCTGATGTATCAGGGCGGGCAGAAAAAGAATCTGGGCGTGCTGCGCTCGCTGGGCAGGACTCCCCGTCAGGCGGCGTTCTATCTGGCGGGAAGCGGCCTTATGACCGCGCTTATCGGCGTGATCACAGGCACGGGCCTGAGCGCCGCCGCGCTGAACACGGTGCAGGCGGGCATATTGAAGAGCGCGCTGGACAGCATGGAGGCCGCCGGGAACGCCTCGGTTTTGAGCGGCGAAGCGCTTGCGGAGCTGATAAGCCGCAGCATGCCGGGCTTTTCACAGCTTGCGGTGCTCGGATGCGCGCAGCTTGCGCTGATGGCGGCGTTCATAATCATTCACGCGCTCATACTTGCGCGGCGATCCCCGCGCGAGCTCTCGGCGGCATAAGGAGGCGGCATGGACGGATTTTCATTCAAAAGGCTGCTGCGCAGGCCGTGGCTGAGCATACTGAGTTTTATAATAGCGGGCGCGCTGTGCACGCTGCTGTGCCTGCTTTCGAATTATCTTGACGCGCAGAGGGCAAACCTTGATTCCCTGCGCGAGAATTACGGCGTGAAATGCGTTGTGACGGATAAGCGCGGCACCAAGTCAACGAGCCTGTGTCTTGCCAAGCGCTATACCGATTTCATACGCGATGAGGAAAACGGCCTTGGCTCGTTCATAAAGGAGCTGCTGCTGACCAAGGAATTCGCCGGCTCGGGTTATATCGGCAGCGTGACCGTGCTGGGCGTTTCAAGCCCGCGCTGCGACGAGGCGCTCGATCCCGCGATGGGCGGCAGCTACTATACCGAGGAGGAGGATTTCTTCTTGCTGGACGAGCCCGTGTGCCTTGTTCCCAAGGAGGATTACGACGATTACTCGGGCGGCGAGCTGGCGCTTGCGCTCAAGGACCGCTACGGTGAGAACGACGGCCTGGGCGAGGGCACCCGCAAATTCCGCGTGGTGGGCTGGTACGGCGGCTCGGGCAAGGTGTTCATACCCTATCCCTATGCCTTCTCCACCGGGGCGAGCTTATCCGAGCACCCAAGCACCGATTCGGTGGCGTTCATATTGAGAGACAACGAATCGAAGGCCGCTCTTATGGAAGCCGCGGCGCCCATGTTCACCGAGGTCGATCCCAGCTCGGTAAATTACGGCTTTGCGATAAACGTGAACGACGAGCAGTACAAGGCGACGGTTTCGGCCGTAAAGCAGGATATTTCCAGGACGGAGCTGCTGCTTCCACTGCTTTCGCTGCTGAGCCTTGGCGCGGGCTTCCTGGTGGGGTTCCTGGGCACGCGGGGCGAGACTAAGAATTACGCGCTGATGCGCACCCTTGGCGCCGCGCGCTCAAAGCTGATGCTCACCGTGCTGCTTGAGCAGCAGCTGCCCCCGCTCATCGCCTCGGTAGCGGCGGGCGCGGCCGCGGGCAAGCCGCTTACGGCGCTCATGTTCTTTGCATTCAACACGGTCGGCTGCTTTGCCTCCGCGGCCAGGCAGGTGATGACCCCTCCCACAAGGCTCCTTCGCGACAGCGAGCAATAACGAAAGGCGTACCATGGATATTTTAAGAGCCGAAAACGTATCCTTCTCCTATCGGAGCAAGTATCAGACCGTGCACGCGGTCAAAAACGTGAGCTGTTCATTCGAACGCGCGCATTCCTATGCCATAATCGGCAAGAGCGGCAGCGGCAAGACGACGCTGCTTTCGCTGCTTGCGGGGCTGGAGCTGCCATCGGAGGGCCGCGTGCTGTTTGACGGCAAGCCCACCTCGCAGATGAGCCGCGACGCATACCGGCGCGATCACGCCGCCGTGATCTATCAGAGCTATAACCTGTTTCCCCTGCTCACCGTGCTTGAAAACACGCTCTATTCAATGCGTCTTAAGGGCATAAAGGGCCGCGAGGCGCAGGAGCGGGCGGAAAAGGAGCTTTTTGCCGTGGGCATCACGCGCGAGCAGTTCAGGCGCTTTCCGCCGCAGCTGTCCGGCGGCGAGCAGCAGCGCGTGGCCATCGCCCGCGCACTGGCCGCGGGGAACGAATTGATACTTGCCGACGAGCCCACGGGCAATCTTGACGTGTCCAATTCCGATCAGGTCGTGTCCATGCTAATACGCCTTGCGCACGAAGAGGGCCGCTGCGTGATAATCATAACTCACGATCTTGATATCGCATCGCGCATGGACGCGATCTATACCATGAGCGACGGAAGCCTGGAGCAGACCAAGGCGTTTGACTGAGCGCCGCAAAACCTTTGGTTTTGCTAATCGAGAAAAGCATTTCGGGAAACAGCCCTCATGCTTTTCTCGGCCGCGCCGCATGGAGCGTAAAAAAGGGGCAACAGTGTTGCGCCTTTAGCGGAATGCCGAAGCAGCTATGCTGCGAGGGACAGGCGCGGAACGCGGGCGTCAAAAGGAATGCACGGGGCGGACCCTGCCGCCCGTCGATCGCCTCTTTGACCATTCACCGGATGGTCAAAGTCGCTGCGCGACCGGCAATCGACCTCCCGCGAGACATATCCGAAAAACTATATGAAAAAAGCCGCTGTGGAGTAATGAAGATACTCCATGACGGCTTTTGTTTTAGCGTTATTTGAGGTCGGCGGGTGATGAAACTTCCTTACTCGGATGCAGATATAAGGGGCTTTTTCGTTTATTCTTCGGGCGTTTTCATGATCTCCCTAAGCCTTTCGGCAAACACGCGCAGATCGTTTATCTCGCCCATGGCGCTGTTGTAATAGGGGCGGCGGACGGTGTTGCCTATCAGCAGCACGTAGCCTTCGTAGGGGTTGACGGTGAAATAGATATCGCTTTTGACGTCATCGGATCTTAGCAGGAAGAATATGTACGTGCGGCCGACCTGAGGCAGGCTTTCGGGCGGGGCCTCGACGGTCTTGACCGAAAGATCGGTGGCGTTTATCACGGGACGCACATAATAGGGCTCGAGCACCACGCTCAGCTTATCGCCGCTGCGGAAGCTGCCGTAGAGGCCGTTTTCGATGCGCACGCGCATGAACACCTGCTCGAGCGTGTTCACTATGCTTTCGCCCTTTCGCCCGGAGCGGCACACGGTGGCGGTGGGCTCGCTGACGCTGAGCACCTTTGCGACGACGATCTCGTCGCAGGCTTCGATCAGCGAGGGAAGCTCGTTATAGAAGAATTTCTGCACGGGAACGGTGAGTATGCGCTTCTGCCGCTCCATATCATCGCGTATGCTTTCGAGCGTGCAGCTGCGGCCTTCAAGATAAGCCATGCCGTCCTCAACGGTGACGGTGCTTTCGGAAACGGGCATATAAGCCCCGCTTTCCGCGTCCTTTTTAAGATAGAGCAGGTATTGTTTGCCCGGCTCGGCGCTCATGGGTATGCTGAGCACCTCGCCCTCCTCCGCATGCCCCGCAAGCACCTCGTCCACGGTGAACCTGGCAAACGGCAGTCCCTCGTCGTTCTGAGCGATCCGCATGCAGCCGGCAAGCAGCACCAGCTCGGCGTCTCGATACATTATGCTGATAGCGGCGACCGGCGGATCCTCGCGCTTGGCCTCGTTCGGACGGTCGGGCAGGGGGAGATAGAGCGCGATCCCAAGCAGCATGGCCGCGGCAAGCAGGCCGATGAATATTCTTTTCAGCACGCGCACGGATCCTCCTCCTTTCCCCCAAGCGGCGTTATTATCACCTGATTATATCACCAAGCGCCGATTTTAACAAGAATATTTGCCGTAAGCCGGCGTTTGTGTTATAATTGAGCGACAGAACTTTTTTAAAGGAGCTGACTATGAACGAATTCGAGCTTGCGGCAAAGGCCTGCTTCGATCTGCATTTCGGATATGAACCGGAACGCATACTTTTCGCGCCGGGGCGCGTGAACCTGATCGGCGAACATATCGACTATAACGGGGGCAGGGTGCTGCCCTGCTCGCTCTCGATAGGCACCTATGCCGCCGCCTCGAGGAGGGACGACGGCCTGATCCGCCTGGCCTCCGCCGATATGGGCGGCGAAGCCGTTTCCGTTGCCTTTGACGAGCTTATGGCGCTTCCGCACGAGCCGGGCGCTTTCGGGCGCTTCTCGTGGGCGGCTTATCCTCTGGGCGTTGCCGCAAAGCTTGCCTCCGCCGGCTATGCGGCGGGCGGTTTTGACATGGCCGTTTCGGGCAGTCTGCCCCGCGGCTCGGGGCTTTCCTCCTCCGCCTCGCTCGAGGTGCTCACCTGTGCCGTGCTTGCCGCGCTTTATGACCTTGAGCTTGACGGCGTGAACGCCTCGAAGCTGTCGCTTGCCGCCGAGCGCGACTGCGCGGGAGTCAACTGCGGCATAATGGATCAGTTCATATGCGCGGTGGGGCGCGCCGATCACGCCCTGCTTCTGGACACCCACAGCCTGGAGCACAGCTATTTCCCCTTTGATCCGGGCGAATACACCCTGCTTATAATGAACACCAAAAAGCCCCGCAGGCTTGCGGATTCTAAATATAACGAAAGAAGGGCCGAGTGCGAGGAAGCGCTTCGCATCATAAATACCGCTTTGGGCGAAGCCAGGCCCTGCCTTTGCTCGATCGAGCCGGAGGAATTCGAGCGCGTATTCGGGCTGCTCCCGCCCGTGCTTTTGAAGCGCGCCCGCCACGCCGTCACCGAAAACGCGCGCACCAAGCTTGCGGCCGAGTTTTTGTCAAGGGGCGATATGCTCCGCTTCGGCGAGCTATTAAACGCGTCGCACGATTCGCTCAAGAACGATTATGAGGTGACGGGCTTTGAGCTGGATACGATAGTCGAGGCCGCCCGCCGCAGTGAAGGCGTTCTCGGCGCGCGCATGACGGGAGCCGGCTTCGGCGGCTGCGCGATAGCCCTTGCGCCCTCGCGGCTTGCGGAGAGCATTTCCGAAAAGATCGCCGCCGAATACCGCGAAGCGGTGGGTTACGACTGCGAGATCTATTCCGCGAAGACCGCGGACGCCCCCTTTGCCGAAAAATGAGGAGACCGTTCAAAAAAACCTTGCGCGGGCCCGTGATATTGCTTGCGGTCATAATGCTCGTTTCCGCCGCGGGATGCGCCGGCCTGCGCCCCTCGCACCCCGTCCGGACGGAAGCTCCCGCGCTGACCGAAGCCCCCGGCACGCCCGCGCCCACTCCCGTGCCGACTCCCACTCCGGCGCCGACGACCGACCCGCAGGCCTATGCCGGCCCGGCGATCGCAAGGGCAAAGCGGCTGCTTGATGAAATAATCCCCTATATCGAGCGGCATCCCGCAAAGGTCGTATCCTCCGCACACCCCTTCGTGCCGGCGAACAAGCGCGGAAGCCTTTCGGGAAAGGCCGCCGAGGCATATGACATGATGCTGGCCGCAGCGGAAGCATTCGAGCCCGTCACGGTGATTTGCGCGGACCCGGTGATGAAGGAAGCCCTTGCCGCACTGCTCTTCGACAGGCCCGATATCGAGATCTGCTTCGACATGGTCAAGGATCCGCTCTCGCATTCCGAAGCGGGCAGCGTGTGGCGCTCGGTCTATTTTATTCCGGAGGGAAGGTATTTCCGCGAGGCCGAGGATATTTCCGAGGTGATCGCGTGGGCAAACGCCTTCAGAGCGGTGGGAGAATACGTTGCTTCACGGATCCCGGAAGGATTTTCCGCCGTGGACCGCTACCGCCTGATCGCCTATTTCATCAGCGCGAACACCGAATACTGCCACGTGCACGGCGAGGTGCCGCGCTATGCCTCGACCGCCTACGGCGCGCTTGTGAACGGTTTTTCCATCTGCCAGGGCTATGCGATAGGCTTTGAAGCCCTGTGCCGCGCGGCAAACCTGGACTGCCGCCGAGTGCGCAACGCGCGCAATGACGACCGAATGCATTTCTGGGACATTGTGACGCTCGATCAGGGCACCTATTATATTGACGTGACCTGGTGCGACGGCTCCTCGGATAATTACGCTCAGTCGGATTGGGACGAATGGTTCCTCTTCCCCGCCGACCCTTTGCATGAATCGAACGACGGCACCGCCACCACGGGACGATTTATCGCCGAATTTTATTGAATATGCGCCTTTTTGCAGCCCGGACGAAAATACCGCTTTGGGCTGTTTACTATACCTTTGTTTTGTGTTATAATTTAATTGGTAAAATGTGCGCCCGTATAAGAATCGGGCAGAAGGGAATATAAATGAGCAAAGAAAAGACCAAGGCTCCCGCGATACGCCGCTGTTCGGTGGGCGGTCAGGCCGTCATGGAGGGCGTCATGATGAAGTCCGACGTGGGCATAGCGATGGCCGTGCGCCGTCCGGACGGGAGCATTGTAAAGAGCTATGAAAAATTCGTTTCCAAGGCGCAGAAGGGCACCTTCTGGGGCCTGCCCGTGATAAGGGGCGTCGTTGCTTTCGTCGAGAGTCTGAAGACCGGCATGGGCACCACCACGAAATCCGCCGAGCTGCTTGGCGAAAGCTTTCAGGAGGAGCCCTCGAAATTCGAAAAATGGCTTGCCGACAAGCTGCATATCGACATAATGAGCGCCGTGATGGGCGTTGCGATAGTGCTGGGCGTGGCGCTGGCCGTGGGCCTGTTCATGTTCCTCCCCCAGCTTATATCCTCGCTGATATTCGGCAAGGCCGCCGCAGGCGAGGACGCCAATTACGTGTGGCGCTCGCTGGTCGAGGGCGGGCTGAGGCTTGCGATCTATATAGGCTATCTGTTCCTTGTTTCGGCCATTAAGGACATCCGCCGCGTATTCATGTATCACGGCGCCGAGCACAAGACGATCGCCTGCTATGAGGCGGGCGTTGACGAGCTGACCCCCGAAAACGCCAAGAAATACACCCGCCTGCATCCCCGCTGCGGCACGAACTATCTGTTCCTGGTGATGGCGATATCGATCATCACGCTGACCGTAGTGGATATAGTGATGCACGCGCTGGGCTTCCCGCCCGCCGATATGGGCAGGGTGCCCGCCTTCCTCATAAGGTTCGGCGTGCGCATACTCTTCCTGCCTATAATCGCCGGCCTGTCATATGAGGTGCTGCGCGGCGCCGCCAAGCACGACAACTGGTTCACCAAGATAATCCGCGCCCCCGGAATGGCGCTGCAGTTCATCACCACCCGCGAGCCCGAGCTTGATATGCTCGAGGTCGCCATATACTCCTTCTACCTTGCAATGGGCGAAAAGAACCCGCTTGAGGAGAAGAAGAAGGCCGAGGAGGCCGAGCGCAGGCGTCTTGAAGAGGAGGCGAAGGCCGCCGAGGAAGCGGCGAATGCCGAAGCTGCCGGGGAGCCCGAAGAAGCGCCCTGCGAAAAAACCGAACGCGAGCCCGGAGCCGGGGAAGAATGACGGTACGCGAAGCGCTTGCATATGCCGCGGAAAGGCTTTCGTCCGTTACCGACGAGGCGGGGACGGAAGCCCGTCTTTTGCTTGCCGAGCTGACGGGGCTTTCCCCATCGGCGCTGCGGCTGAGCGGCGATACGCTTGATGAAGCCGCGTTTGTGAAGCTGGAGGGCTTCATAAAAAGGCGGCTTTTACGCGAGCCCCTTCAATACGTACTGGGCGAATGGTATTTCATGGGCCTGCCCTTTTGCGTATCCCCCGCCGCCCTGATACCGCGGCAGGATACCGAGACCCTTTGCGAGGAGGCGCTGCGCCTTGCCGCGGAGCGCGCGTATGCTTCCGCGCTGGATATATGCACCGGCACGGGCTGCATTGCGATATCGCTAAAAAAGCTTGCGGCCGGAAGCATTTCGGTCGAGGCTTCGGATATCTCGCCCGACGCGCTTGCGCTTGCCCGCCGCAACGCGGAGAAAAACGGGGCGGAGATAGTATTTCGCCTTGCGGATCTTTTCGAAGGCGCGGGAAGCTATGATCTGATCACCGCCAACCCCCCCTATATATGCGACGCGGATATGGCTTGCCTGCAGGAGGAGGTGCGCTTTGAGCCGGCGCTTGCGCTTGCGGGCGGCCACGACGGGCTGGATATTTACCGCAGGATCGCGAAGGAAGCTCCCGCGCACGTCAAAAAAGGCGGCGCGCTGATAACGGAGGTCGGGATGGGTCAGGCCGAGGCCGTCGCCGCAATGTTTCCCGATAATCGGGTAAGAATAATTAAGGATCCCGGCGGCGTTGACCGCGTCGTCGCAATTGATTTCCGATATGCTTGAAAAGCTTGCCAAAATGAAGGAACGGTATGAGGAGCTGGGAGCAAAGCTTTCGGATCCCGCCGTGATATCCGATCAGAACACGTTTCGGGAGCTCGCCAGGGAGCATTCGTCCCTGGGCGAGATAGTTTCCGTTTACGAGGAATACAGGTCCGCGCTCGATTCGGCGGCGGACTGCCGCGCAATGCTTGAGGAGGAAAGCGACGCCGAGCTTCGCGAGCTTGCCCACGAGGAGATACGCGCGGCGGAGGAAAGGGCGGCAAAGCTGGAGGAGGAGCTTAAGGTGATGCTCCTGCCCAAGGACCCGAACGACGAGCGCAACGTGATAATCGAGATCCGTGCGGGCATAGGCGGGGACGAGGCGGCGCTCTTCGGCGCGGTGCTTTTCCGCATGTATTCCCGCTATGCCGAACGCCACGGCTTTAAGCTGGAGATGATCGACATGAACGACACCGAGATAGGCGGCATCAAGGAGGCCGTGTTCCAGATAAACGGCAAAAACGCCTATTCGCGCATGAAATTCGAGAGCGGCGTGCACCGCGTGCAGCGCGTGCCCGAGACGGAATCACAGGGGCGCATACACACGAGCGCGGCGACCGTGGCCGTGCTGCCCGAGGCCGAGGACGTGGACGTTACCATAGACCCCAACGACATTCGCGTGGACACCTATCGTTCGAGCGGCGCGGGCGGTCAGCACGTGAACAAGACCTCCTCCGCCATACGCATAACGCATATGCCCACCGGGATAGTCGTGCAGAGCCAGGACGAACGAAGCCAGATACAGAACCGCGAAAAGGCGATGCGCGTGCTGAAAAGCCGCCTTTACGAGCTGTATTCCGCTCAGGCGCATGACGCAGAGGCGGAGGCGAGGAGAGCGATGGTGGGCTCGGGCGACCGCTCCGCGAAGATAAGGACTTACAATTTCCCCCAGAGCCGCGTGACCGATCACCGGATAGGCCTTACGCTCTATAAGCTCGAGGCTTTCATCGACGGCGACATGGATGAGATGATCGACGCGCTTATACTCGACGAGAGAATGAAGCTGCTGCAGTGGGAGAACGGCTGATAAGAAACGCCCCCGCACAGCAGACAATGCGCGGAGCGTGTCAAGCGCAAATATTTTAGCCCTTGCCATTTTTTATAAAACGTTTGATTTCTTGTGTAGGATTATGATATACTATATGCAGATAAGCATATTGCTATCGTATCAACATACGTATATGGGGTGATAAAAGATACATGGTTGGTTTGTCTTTGGCAATCTAAAAAAAACAGCACGTATAATTCACGGAGGTTATTATGAAAAAAACAATTTCAGTTTTGTTGTCTCTCGTATTGCTTTTGTCGGTGCTTGTAAGCGTGGAAGCGTCATCAGTAAAAAAAACGCAATACACTGCTGATGCGTTTGAGGATGCTACGATTCTAAAGTTTTTCCCCTCAGTTGAAGGTACTGAAAGTATCGGCTACTCCGCAAAAGATGACTGGTCTTCGGGTCCAGAAGCCTTTATGGTAGAAGATGGCGAGATCTGCGTCCTGGATTCTGTTAATAGTCGAATAATAGTTGCAAAAAACGATCTCGTTGAATATGTATATCTAAGCGAGTGCATTTACCCTGTTTATTTTTGCAAGGTAAACGGCACTTTTTATGTTATTGACTATGAAGGAAGCTTTATCCGCGGTTATTCTTCTAATTATAATTCAGTTGAAGAGATACCATTCCCTGATAAAATCTGCTATCAAGAAATCTACCAGTTATCATGTATTGACGATTCAATACAGCTGATAACAGATAAATTATGCGTATATAGATTCGATAGTAAAAGTCGTTGTTGGATAAAAACGGGGACAATCAAAGCAGACAACGATTTCGGATCAATAAAGTCTTATACTATAAACGGAACTACCATATCTATTGAAACAGGTGAAAACACTTCCTCGCAATTGATAAAGATAGACTCCGATTATTTATGGACTGACGTTTATGAGTTTGTCCCTTATTATCCAATAATTGAAACTGAGTATACATTAAGGAAATTTGACTTGAATGGAAAACTGATAGGCTGCACTTTATTAAATTTGAAAGAGGCTTTCAGCATTCCTCAGTCCCCCTTTTATATCAGCAATAATAATGAAGCGTATGCTATGGTTTGCCTTTCTGATGGTGTTTATATAACAAAGCCTAACATTCGACCCAGCTACAATTCTCACATGAATGAATTGACTCAATTAGCAAAAACATTAACAAAAGTGCATACTGAGGCAGAAACAAAAGCTTTGTCTGCACTAACAAGTAAAACGCGAAGCGAAGTTAACCAACGTGCTATCAATTCTTACAACAAATCCTGGTATATTGTTCATTCTGGGAATACGACCGCGCCGAGTGGCGCTACCTTGCCAACTTACATAGTCGATGCTAACCTTAATGATCACATGAATGGTATTCCTTATTGTTGGGGGCATTATTTTGGCAGCCTTTCAACCTTTGAATCTCAGATTGCAAATGGGTATGCTGCCGGTAATACAGCCCACACTTCTGTTTCAAATACTACTGGTTTGGATTGTTCAGGCTACGCAAGTTATCTGTATTTGCTCGGTACGCACCGCAGCACTAAGTATTTTTACAACAATGGTTACTGGATAAACGGTAGTAGTTCTAATAGTAAATACTCCTGTAGCGTATCAAATCTAAAATACATGGATTACATGGTCAAGTATTCTGAAGGCTCTTCGAATAATCATGTTGTCGTTTTCTTTAGTCGTAACGCGTACACTGGTAAATTCAGTATCTATGAGTCAACTACAAACAATTCTATTGAAAAAACTACTTATAGGAATGTATCAACCTCATATTTACAGAATTACTACCTCAAGACCCCTTATTTATGTGGTGGAACCTCGTCTTGTAATATGGAATATCATTACAATTCTACAAAGCACTGGAGGATGTGTTCCTTGGGTTGTGGTGAAACAACAAGCAAAGTATCGCACGACATGAATTATCAACATAACAATATCTACCATTGGGGAACTTGCTTATCCAATTGTGGTTACGAAACAGGAATGCAGCCCCATAATTGGGTTCAGTCATCGTCAAATTACGTTTGTTCTGTTTGCGGAGCTGTGTTTAATATGCGCAGTCCATTGCATATGGCAGATATACTGAACAATAAGATCACCACGGGAGGCGCTTCATGAAACACGCATTGATTAAACCGGCATTGTTACTGCTCGCGCTGGCGCTTGCCTTCACAGCCTGCACCGAAGCGGGAAAACCCGATCCCGCCAACACAGCCGCGCCGAATTCCGACTCCGCGGATCGTTCCTCCGCGCCCGATGCCTCAGCGACGGACGCGCCCATCGAAACCTTGCCCGTAAACGACGCCGGCGTTCCCGTTTTCGAGGTCTCCGATTTCGGTGAATGCGCGGAGCTGATCGCGCGCATAGTGCCGGACGACGGAGAAAACGACCTGCACTACGCGCATTTCAACGCCGACGGCTCCGGCTATGAGGGCGGGCCGGTCAGCTTCTTCGTCTCCGAAGGAAAGCTGTTCCTGCGCGATCCTTACGACGCTTTATTCAGCTCCGTATTCGTATATGACCTTGAAACCGGGGAAGGAAGCCGTCTGTTCGACCACCCCTGTGAGGAGGACAGGTTCGCTCCCTTTGCGGAAGCGGGCGGGCTGATCATCACCAACAACGCGATATTCGATCCCGTATCCGGTGAAAGCGTTAAGGCGGAGCCCGTGTTCCCCTCGGAGGATATCATCTCGATGTACGTTACCGACGAGGGCGTATTCCAGCTTGCCGCAAACGGCGGTTACTATATCAGCCGCCTTGAATACGATCCCGCAAACCTTTCCGGAAGCGCCCCCAAATGGTCTTCCCCCGAAGCGGCGGGCAGTATCGAATTGAAGGAGGATCCTCCCGAAACGCTCTTCACCGCAGAAGGCGCCGAAGCAGGCATCACTTCGATCTATTTTTCCTCGTACATGGGCGAATGCCCTGACGGAGCGCGCTGCTTTAAGGCGGAGCTTTCCGAGATACCCGATAAACAGTCCGTTCAGGGCGAGCATACCGAGCTGCTGTTCCTGAAATTTGACTCAGCCGGGAACTTTGTCCGCGCGGTATCCCCCGAAAAGGGCTATGACGCGCTATACGGGGGCTGCGAGGCCTATTACCTCGGCGCGGACGGATACATCTGCATTATGATGGGCTTCCCCGACGCCCTGGAGGTTTACAGGATCGGGCTATAAACTATCCCCCACGAGGGGGAAAAGGATGAACCAAACGGATGGAAACGGAGATTTTCAACGCAAAAACACAGAAGGAAAACGGCACTCAGTACGCCGGGCGGGTGATCCGCCAGGGCGGGCTTGTCGCGTTCCCGACCGAGACGGTCTACGGGCTGGGCGCGAACGGGCTTGACGGCGAGGCCGTTAAAAGAATATTCGAGGCCAAGGGGCGTCCCGCGGACAATCCACTGATACTGCACATAGCCAAAAAATCCGACGTGAAGGAGCTTTGGAGCCACGTGCCCGACAACGCAAAGCGCCTGATGGACGCTTTTTGGCCCGGGCCGCTTACGCTGATATTCGTAAAGAGCGATATAGTGCCCGACGAGGTAACGGCGGGGCTTTCCACCGTTGCCGTGCGCATGCCCGAGCACAGGACCGCGCTGGCGCTGATAAGGGCGGCGGGCGTGCCCATTGCCGCGCCCTCGGCCAATATTTCCGGGCGGCCTTCGCCCACCACGGCGGAGCACGTAGCCGCCGACATGGACGGGCGCATAGACGTGATACTTGACGGCGGCCCCTGCGAAGTGGGCGTCGAATCGACGGTGCTCACCCTTGTGGGTAAGCCGACTATACTCCGTCCCGGCGGCATCACGCGGGAGATGCTGGAGCAGGTGATAGGCGAGGTGGAGGTTTCCCCTGCGGTGCTGCATCCGCTTGCCGAAGGCGAGCCCGCGCCGTCACCCGGCATGAAGCACAAGCATTACGCTCCCGACGCCGAGGTGATAGTGGCGGTCGGCTCACCGCGCAGGGCGGCATCGATCATATGCCGCGAATACGAGATTGAGGAAGCCATGGGAAGGACCTGCGTGGTGCTGGGCACCGAGCAAACTCGGGCTTGTTATCGCGGGATGAACTATGATATAATAGGTGACAGGGATGAACCCGCAACGCTCTGCGCGGAGCTTTTCTCCGCCCTGAGGCGCTGGTCGGGCAAGGTGGACGTGATATTCGCCGAGGGCATTTCCGAAGCGGATCAGGGCCTTGCCTATATGAACAGGCTTTTGAGGGCCTCGGGTTTCACCGTGCTGGACAAATAAAACAAAGGGGATCACGTTATGAAAATTGCCATCTGCAGCGATCACGGCGGGTTCGAGCTGAAGATGAGGCTCATACCCTTTATAGAAGCCCTCGGCCACGAGGTGAGCGACTTAGGCTGTTATTCCGAAGCCTCCGTCGACTACCCGGATATGGCCTTTCCCGCCGCGGAAGCCGTTGCGCGGGGCGAATACGAGCGCGGCATAGCCATATGCGGCACGGGGATAGGCGTTTCGATCTGCTGCAACAAGGTGCGCGGCATACGCTGCGCGCTCTGCGGCGATGTGCTTTCCGCCGAGCTTACAAGGCGTCACAACGATTCCAACATGCTTGCCATGGGCGGGCGCATAATAGGCGCCGAGACCGCAAAGGCCATCGTGAAGACCTGGCTGGGAACGGATTTCGAAGGCGGCAGGCACGAAAACCGCATTGCGAAAATAACGGCCTACGAAGCCGAAAAATAGGAAAGGAAGCCACCATGAGCGAATTCAAGAACGTAACCGTAATCGACCATCCTCTTGTGCAGCACAAGCTTGCGCTGCTTCGCGACAAGAACACCGGCACAAAGGATTTCCGCAACCTCCTTTCGGAGCTTTCCGCGCTCATGGCATATGAAGTCACGCGCGATCTGCCCCTTGACGAGATCAGGATCGAAACCCCCATCGCCGCGACGACCGCGAAAATGCTGATAAACTGCAAGGTTGCCGTGGTGCCGATACTGCGCGCGGGCCTTGGCATGACCGACGGCATTATGAACCTTATCCCCACCGCCAAGATGGGCCACATAGGCCTCTTCCGCGATCCCGAAACGCTGAATCCCGTTACCTATTACTGCAAGCTGCCCGCCGATATCGAGGATCGTGAAGTCATAATAGTCGATCCCATGCTGGCGACCGGCGGCTCCGCGTGCGAGGCGATACGCAAGATAAAGGAGACCGGCTGCAGGTCCGTCCGCCTTATGAACCTGGTATCGGTGCCCGAGGGAATCAAGGCCGTGCAGGAGGCGCACCCCGACGTGCACATTTACGTTGCCGCGATAGACGATCACCTCAACGAGCACGGCTATATCGTGCCCGGCCTGGGCGATGCGGGCGACCGAATCTTCGGAACCATGTAAACCAAACACGGCATACGCGCGGGACTTTCGTCCCGCGCGTTTTTTGTCCTCTGCAAATATATATTATCACGCGGGCGTTACTTTCCCTCCCCGTTTTGCGTCATATAGAGCAGAAGAGCATTATTGGAGGTCCCGTATGAAAACCCGTTCCGTGAAGATAACAGGCGCGATACTGAGCCTGTGTCTTATATTCACCTCCTTCGCGGCCTGCGGTTCGCCCGTATCCGACACATCCGACCCGTTGCCGGAGCATTACGGAAGCGCGCTTTGGGACGCGGAGGAGATTTTTACGCACCCCTCATATTCATTTTCCGCGGACGATACCGAACCGGAGCCCGACTCCTCGCTTATATTGCCGCGCTGCGCCGCCGTAAACGGAAACGACGTGTACGTATTCGATTCTGTATCGGAGCGCCTGGCCGTTTTTCGGGACGGCAGGCTTTCGTATAAAACCGAGGGCTGGAGCGATACGGATACAATGTGCGTTCACGGAGGAAAGCTCTATGCCTTTGACCGTTGGGAAAACAGCATACGCGTTTACGATCTTGACGGCGATCCCGCGGGGGCGCTCACTATCGAAGGCCTGACAGGCCTTAACGTATTCAGATTCGACGGGCCGCCCGCTTACGCGCAGACAACGCTTTTTTCAGACGGTACGGAGCTGAAATTAATGAACGATTCGGGAGATATCTTCCGGTTTGATTTTGAACGGGACATGTGGCTGAAAGCCTTTTCGGTCTCGGTCGAAAACATTTACGGAAGCAAAAAGACAGTTGTCGCGGGCGATCTGAGGTTCAAGCTGATGTTAGGTAAAAATACCGAGGTCATGTATTACCGCAATACCGCCGATACAGTGACGGTTGGAGTCAAAAGATACGATCGTCAGGGTTCCCTGTCATACGATTATTCACTGCGCGTCTATGATATTTCGGGCGAGCTCATATCCTGCACAACGCTTTGCAGATACGATGAAGCGGCAGTTGATGCCGCCCTCGAAAGCGGCGATCTCAGCGGGATACACGGTGCCGAAGTCTATATCGACTCAAACGGCGAACCGTACGCGCTCATATTTGAAAACGGCATCTTTCGCGTCACAAAGCCCAATATGCGGCCGTCACTTGAGTACACGGAGCAGGCTGCTCCATCGCCCTGATCCCGCTGCAAGGCATGCTGTGGTAAAGCAGGAACATACTGTAAAAAAGACCGTATGCCCGCTGTAAAGCGAGCCTGCGGTCTTGCTTTTTTAAAGGACTGTTTGAGCTATTTTATGGGAACAGACCTGTATTCGCAGAACGCGAGCATATCATCCACCGTAAACCCGACAAGGAATTCGGCGCGGAACGACTTGTTGTCGCGCACCCAGCTGATCACGTATCCTCCCGGATATGCCTCCTCTTCTATCGGTCCGTACTCTTCTATCGCATACTCAACGCCGTTATACTCGGTCCTTTCAACGCCCTCGGGATAGGCATATTCTGCCGGAAGCGCGCGGTGCCACATCAGATACGCGGCCTTCTCTTCCGCTTCATTGAAATAAACACAGCAAACATAATCGTTCGACGTGGAGATATAGCCCAAATGCGTCCCGGGAAGCTCGGTTCCCGGCGCATAGACCTCGCCCAAGCCGGAAAGAAAGAAATAATCATTCGAGGCTGAATAAACACGGTCATACTCCTCCTGCCGGGAGGAAACGGTAAGCTTCCTTTTCGGGTCCCCGGATCTCAGCTCGGACATGAAGCTTAAGAACTGCTCCTCGGAATCGAAATAAAGCGGCGTTTCGCATCCTTCTGCTCCATCTGTTTCCTGCGGTTCGGCGGTATTCATTGCCTGTTGACCTGCTTTGAAAAGCGCCGCCATATCCTCAGCGAGCTCGATATAGTCCTTATAATAATACAAGCCGTGTTTTGCGCTCAATTCCTCAAGCGTTCCGTCCATGGGGCAAGCGGCATATACGCTGTAAAGCGTACCTAACAGCTTGGTATCGGGATATGCTTTTGGAAGGAAATACACATATTCCTTTCCCTCCTCAAAAGGAACGATCTCCGGATTGTTTGTGCTCATCCTGTATTCACAGCCCTCTACCGGAACGATCTCTATAACAAAGTGCTCCATCTCTTGAAAATCCCACGGACTTTCGATCTTGCGGCCAAGCATTTCTCCAATTATGTCCAGCTCGCGACGCTGGTCATATTTTCCGTTGCTGCATACTACTGGGCCATAAAAGGATATTGCTCTTACAATATCCCCTTTTTTCAGGTCTGCAGAATTGGCCCCTTCATAAACATCCTTGATTTCAATTTCTGCGATCGCGACACTGCCTGCGATACCTGTCCATCCATAATAATACCTTACCGATGTGACTTCACCGAGAACCAGCGCTCCGATATGCTCATCTTTGGAATAATACTCTGTCAGTTGATCAACATTCATCATTACGCCCCTGTCAGTAGAATCGTTAATGATATAGCCTTTCTCTGCGGCTTCTTGGAAGACTGCTTTTCCATTATCCTTTGGGCTGCAGGCGGCTGTGTATATTACAGCGGTCAGCAATGCAAGCAGCAGGGCGAAGCATCTGAATGATCGATAAATCATATAAGCACTCCTTTCTTAACGATAATACTTTTTTCATATAATCTCCATTATAATTTTGTCCTTTGTTTCATCTCCGACAGCATTATACCATACTTGCCGTTTCATCACCACCTTTATTTGATATGGGGACGAAATGTCCTTCTACCTATATAGACGGTTTTTTTGGGAAAACGTTGTATGTTTTTGAAAATATATTTTTTGCGCTTCCGCCTGCCGTCATTCCATCGCCCTGATCTCGTCATAGAGCTGCTTCATTATCTTCTTTTCAAGGCGCGAGATATAGCTTTGGGATATGCCCAGCCGGTCGGCGACCTGCTTTTGGGTGAGCTCTCTGCCGCCCTTTAGCCCATAGCGCAGCTCCACTATGCGCCGCTCGCGCTCGCCCAGCCTTGCCATGGCCTCGTAAAGCAGTTTTTTGTCGATCTCGTCCTCGATATTGCGCGAGACAAGGTCGTCGTCGGTGCCGAGGATATCCGAAAGCAGCAGCTCGTTCCCGTCCCAATCGACGTTTAGCGGCTCGTCGAGCGATACCTCCGCCCGCAGGCGGCTGGCCTTGCGCAGATACATCAAAATCTCGTTTTCTATGCATCGGCTTGCGTAAGTTGCAAGCTTGATGCTTTTTTCGGCCTTATAGGTGTTCACGGCCTTTATAAGCCCTATCGCGCCTATCGAGATGAGATCCTCGATATTGACGCCCGTGTTTTCGAATTTGCGCGCGATATAGACGACGAGGCGCAGATTGTGCTCGATCAGCTTGCTGCGCGCCTCCTCGTCGCCATTCGAGAGCCGCGCTATCGCCTCGGCCTCCTCCTCTTTTTCAAGCGGCGGCGGGAGCTGATCGCCCGTGCCGAGATAATCGATGCTTTCTGGCGCTTCGGCCCTTGAGCAGATGCGTATCAGCAGTCTCCAGATTTTTTCGAGCATATCATCCTCCTATCAGCACGGGGGGCACTATCGCCTCCGCGCTTATGCTTTCATCCGTCACCGCCGCAAAGCAGGCGACCTCGCGCCCGTTCACCGAGAGCCTTTCGGGGCGGAAGCCCCGCAGCTCGCCCCTGCCCGCCGCGGTAACGACCGGTATGGGAAGCTTGGCATAGGGCTTGAGCGCGCGGCAGCGCAGCACGATCACGGGCAGGCCGGAGACCGGCTCGGTGAGCGAATTGCCCGTGTCCGCCATGCCGCAGAAGCGCCTTATCACCCCCTTGTGCAGCACGACCACCGTGACGGCGTTTTCGGCCCTGACGCGGCGGGCCATGATCCTTCTTGCGGCGCGGGGCAGGAACGAGGCAAGCACGAAGGATACGATCGCCGTCCTGAGGCTTATGCCGCCGCGTATGAAGCCGCCGGATATCCCCCCTCCCGTCAGCAGCGCGAATGCGCACACGGCGCCGCCTATAACGAGGGTGGAAAACAGGATCGCTCCCATGGCCCTTGCAAAGCCCCTCCATCCTTTAAAAGGAAGCGCGAGCGCCATGAGCGCAAGCAGCGGAAGGCGGAAGGCGGGATGCGTGAGCCACGCGAAACGGTATGCGGCCGCGGCGGCGGCAAGCGCCGACAGAAGCGCGGCGCCGACCTGTCTGAAAAGCGGGGGGCGCACACTCAGCAGGGCCGCCGCAAGCCGCACGATAAGGAGGTTCAAAAGGAGCTCGTCGAGCAAGAAAAGCTCTATCAACATCCTGCCCGCCTCCTTTATGGGGATCGTCCCACGGGCAGGATTATAGCCCTGCCCGACCCTCTTGACCGTCGCTCCGGGGGCGAAAAGACGGTCGAAAATGAGCGGCGCATGTAAACTTTACATAAACTTTACAAAAACCTTACATGATTTATATTGAAAGAACGGGCCAAAACGAATAGAATATATACACAAGAAGCGGTTGACCGCGATTTGAAAGGAGCCTTGCTCATGTTACCATTATTACTTTCCACCGCGCCGGGGTTCTTCCAGGAATGGGCCGCGTCCTGGGCGGATAATATCGGCGGGATCATATTGGTCGTGATAGGCATGGTGCTTATCGTGATCGAGATGATCATACCCGGTTTCGGAGCCGCGGGAATATCCGGCGGCATAGCGCTGATCGCCGGCCTGGCGATAGGCTCGAGCAGCTTCACAGGAGCGATGTTCTCGCTGCTCATAGTGCTGGTGCTGCTGGCGCTGATCGCCATAATCATTTTCAGATCCGCCCTGCGGGGAAAGCTTTCGCGATCTCGCGTGGTGCTGAACACCTCGATCGATTCCGGCTCCACCGAGCTGTTCGATGAGGACATCCGCAAGCTTGCCGGCAAGACCGGCCGCACGCTGACCGCGCTGCGTCCCTCGGGCATTGCCGAGATCGGCGGGAAGCGAGTCGACGTCGTATCCGAAGCCGAATTCATCGGCAAGGGCGAGGATATCGTCGTTGAAAGCATCGACGGCATGAAGGTGCTCGTCAAGCGGGCATGAAGTACTGCAAGAACTGTCACATAGTCTATTCGAGCGAAGCCGCCGCCTGCCCCAAATGCGGCATCCCGCACGAGGCCGAGAACAGGCAGGCTGCCGTTTCCGATACGGCCGCCGACAAAAAGACGGTGCGGCGCGACTGGATATGGATCGCGATAGGCGTGCCGGTGCTCATAGGCGTAATCTACCTTTTAATACTTCTGTTGAAATCATTAGGTTGAATACCGAAAGGAGAAAACCATGCTTAACACTATTCCCAACATCACCTTCATGGCGCTTGAACCTCTTGCGATAGGCGCGATCGTCGTGGGCGTTATCTGCTTCCTTATCATATTCTTCTCGTTCGTGCCCCTTGGGCTGTGGATCAGCGCCGCGGCTTCGGGCGTCAGGGTTGGCCTTTTCACCCTGATCGGTATGAAGATCAGGAAGGTGCGTCCCGCAAGGATAATCAATCCCCTCATCAAGGCGACCAAGGCCGGCCTTTCCCTTTCCATAAACAAGATGGAAGCTCACTACCTGGCCGGCGGTAACGTGGACCGCGTGGCCAACGCCCTTATCGCCGCACAGCGCGCCGGCATCCCCCTGGATTTTGAGAAGGCCTGCGCGATAGACCTTGCCGGCCGCGACGTTCTCACCGCCGTGCAGATGAGCGTTAACCCCCGCGTTATTGAGACCCCCGTCATCGCCGCTATCGCCAAGGACGGTATCGAGCTGAGGGCCAAGGCAAAGGTCACCGTGCGCGCCAACATCGACCGACTCGTCGGCGGCGCAGGTGAGGAGACCATAATCGCCCGTGTAGGCGAGGGCATAGTTACCACCATCGGTTCCTCGCTCTCTCACAAGGACGTTCTTGAAAACCCCGACCTTATCTCGCAGACAGTGCTTGGCAAGGGTCTTGACGCAGGCACCGCTTTTGAGATACTCTCCATCGATATTGCCGACGTTGACGTTGGCGTGAACGTGGGCGCCAAGCTGCAGGCCGACCAGGCCGAGGCCGACAAGCGCGTTGCTCAGGCAAAGGCCGAGGAGCGCAGGGCGATGGCTATCGCTCAGGAGCAGGAGAACAAGGCCGAAGTGCAGGGCATGCGCGCCCGCGTCGTCGAAGCCGAGGCCGAGGTGCCCAAGGCCATGGCGGAGGCCTTCCGCAACGGCAACCTGGGCATCATGGACTACTATCGCATGAAGAACATGATGGCCGACACCGACATGCGCGAGGCCATCGGCAAGACCACCTCCACCGAAACCAACTGAACCCGATAAGCAATAAAGCGGGGGCCCCGGGCGGGCTCCCGCACGGAAGGATGGTATCGATATGCCGATAATTCCACTGATATTAGGTATCGTGATCTACGTGATCGTTACCGTTAAAAAGAAGCAGCAGCTGGAGCAGGCCAAGAAAGCCGCGCATGAGGCCGCGCAGCGCTCCGTGCGCGCCGCGGAGCATCCCGACGAGGCTGCCGCCGAGCGTCAGCGCCGCCAGGAGGAGCTTAAAAGGCGCCTGCAGGAGAACCAGGCCCGCAGAGCGTCCGAGGCCGCCGCGGCAAGGCCCTCCTCAATGCCCGCTGCCAAGCCCTCCGAGAGGCGTCCGCTTGAAAAGCGCACCATGGAGAACGCCCTGCGCAAGGAAAAGCCCATTGCGGCTCACACCGACGACGACTGCGGAGGCGGCTCCATACACGACGGCTATCACGAGGGCGTGACGCAGTTTGCAAACCGCCCCGCAGCCTCCGTTGCGGGAAATCTGGGCCACCGCCTGGCCGACGAGGACGATCGCATCGAGCGCGAGCACATCGCCGCGGAGAACGCGAAGAAGGCCATGACAAGGATCTCAAAGCTCCCGCCCCTGGCACAGGGCATTATCTATTCCGAAATACTCGGCAAGCCCAAGTCCGAGATCGCGTAAAACATGGGGCCGGGGAAGCTTTCTCCGGTCCCGTCTTTTGAAGGAGGCAGAATGCGTCTTTTATTCAAGCAGCGCTTTTTCAGCTGGTTCGACAGCTATGATATGGTGCGACCAACGGGAGCCGCGCGGGCCAGCGCGTACGCGCCGCGATAGGCGCGGAACCGCGATAAACCAAGCTGTTTTACCGCTCCTGCGAGACATATCCCCCGAAATTAACTCGCTCTGTTGTTTCGGAGATACTTGCAGCTAAAGGCATCCTTGGTTTAAACAGTTTCATCAGTATGCTGAGCGACGCTCATTCATCCCTCTTCTCTGTAAATGGAGGAAACATGCGTTTATTATTCAAGCAGCGCTTTTTCAGCTGGTTCGACAGCTATGATATCTACGACGAGCAGGGCGCGACGGTCTACACCGTCGAGGGGCAGTTCTCGTGGGGGCACAAGCTGAACATTTACGATGCGGATAAAAACTACCTCGGCACCGTGAAGCAGCGCGTATTCACGTTCACCCCCACGTTCGATATCTACCTTGGGGAAACGCTCATCGGGACGATCAGCCGCGAATTCTTCACCCCGTTCAATCCGCGCTATCATATCGATTTCAACGGCTGGGAGGCCGAGGGTAATTTCATGCAGTGGGACTACGTGATAAAAAACGCCGACGGCTCGGTCGCCGCAAATATCTCGAAGGAGCTCTTTCACTGGACGGATCACTATACCATCGACGTGCGCGATCCGAACGACGCCCTCTGCGCGCTCATGTTCGTGCTCGCGATAGACGCCGAGAAGTGCTCGAAGAGCTGATCGGGCCATCGGACTGCATTTAAAAGGGACGGTTTGTTTCGCGCAAACCGTCCCTTTGTTTTGTTGAAGCCGGGTTATCTGTCCTCGCGGAAGTACGATCTGCCCAGCCAGGACGGGGGCTGATCCTCCTTCTTTCTGCGCAGCGAAACGCTGATGAGCACTATTATGGTGACCAGATACGGGAGCATCTTGAATATCTCCTGCATACTTCTTGACTGGCCGGGTATGAAATTGTAAAGCCAGTAGAGCGCGCCGAAAAGGTAAGCGCCCCAGATGGATCGGAGCGGCTTCCACGTTGCGAATATGACGAGCGCGACGGCCAGCCAGCCCAGCGCCTCTATATTGCCGTCGTTCGCCCAGGTGCCCTTGATGTAATCCATGACGTAATACAGCCCGCCCAGGCCCGATATGCACGCGCCCACGCAGGTGGCGGCGTATTTATACCTTATCACGTTGATGCCCGCGGCGTCGGCAGTGGCGGGGTTTTCGCCCACGGCGCGCAGGTTGAGCCCGATGCTCGTCCTTTTTATAATGAAGCTGAGCACGGCGGCGATGATTATCGCAAGATACACCATGAAGCCGTAATTGCAGAATATCTCGTCGAAATAAGGTATGCCGTCGGTCAGGTGCTGAGTGGCGCGGAACGCGGAGCTGGTCACCGCGACGGAGATCTGGCCCACGCCGCCGGCAAGCTTTGAAAGGCTTCCGCCGAAGAAATTGGCAAGGCCGCTTCCGAATATCGTGAGCGTGAGACCCGTGACGTTTTGATTGGCGCGGAGGGTGATGGTGAGGAAGCTGTAAATGAGGCCGCCGAGCAGGGAGCAGACCAGCGCGGAGGCCAGTGCGATAATAAGCCCCACGCCGGGCACGGGCGAAGCAGCGTTCGTTTCATAGAGGAAAGCGCCGATCAGGCCGCCTATGCCGCCCATATACATTATGCCGGGCACGCCCAGGTTAAGGTGGCCGGATTTTTCGGTCAGCGTTTCGCCAAGGCTGCCGTACATTATGACGGTGCCGAAGGAGATCGCGGTGGTGATGAGCGATATTATCTGAGTAAGCACGGTTCCCATAGCTTTACTTCTCCTCCTTTTTGCCTTCATGCGCAAGCTGAATGCGATAATTGATGAAGAATTCGCTTCCCAATATGAAGAAGAGTATTATGCCCTGGATTATATCGGAAACGTCGTTGGACAGATTGAATTTGGAGGCGATGGTGATCGCGCCCTTGTTGAGGAACACGAGCATTGCCGATATGACCGCCATGGTGCCGGGATTGAATTTGGCGAGCCACGCGACGATTATCGCAACGAAGCCGCGCCCGCCCGCCGTTGCGGTGGACACGGTGTGATCGGCGCCGGCGACCGCGAGGAAGCCCGCAAGGCCGCATATCGCGCCCGAAAGCGTCATGGTCCTTACCACGACCTTCTTAACGTTCATGGCGGCGTATCTGGCGGTGCTTTCGCTTTGACCCACGACGGCGATCTCGTACCCGTGCTTGGACCGCTTGAGATAGAAGAACATTGCCACGGTGATCACGGCGACGATGATTATATTAAGCATATACTGCTGACCGAACACCTCGGGGAACCAGCCCGCCTTGGACGCGGCGTTGATTATGCCGACCGTGTTGGAGCCCTTGGGATGCTCCCACATGGGTATGAAGAACGAGGTGAGCTGGATGGCGATATAGTTCATCATAAGCGTGAAGAGCGTTTCGTTGGTGCCCCAGAACGCCTTGAATACCGCTGGGATAATGCCCCACAGCGCGCCCGCGAGCATGGAGCCTATACCCATTATGAGCAGGAACACGGGCGTGGGTATGTTGGCCGAGCCCATATAGATCATGCAGGCCGAAGTTGCCAGCGCGCCGACGAGTATCTGCCCCTCGGCGCCGATATTCCAGAAGCGCATCTTGAACGCGGGGGCAAGGCCCACGGCCACAAGGAGCAGCAGAGCGAGATCGCGCAGCCAGGTCCATACCCTGCGCGAGGTGCCGAACACGCCGTTGGCCATTTCGGCATACACGTCGATCGGGTTGAGCTTGGTTATCGCATAGATCAGCACGCCGCTGACCGCAAGCGCCAGCACGAGCCCAATGAGCCGCACGAGCAGGTGTATGCCAAAGCCCGTCCAGCGGTTGAGCCCGGCATATTTGCCCTTGAATCTGTTAAAATCCGGACGTTTGCTTATATGTATCATTTGCCCGCCTCCGTTTCAAGCCGGGTCATCAGAAGCCCGACCTCTTCCTTTGCCGCAGTCCTTCCGTCCACGATACCGCTGATCCTTCCGTCGCAGAGCACCATTATCCTGTCGCACAGCTCGAGCAGCACGTCAAGATCCTCTCCGACGAATATCACCGCCGTGCCCTTTGCCTTCTGCTCGTTCATAAGGCGGTAGATTATGTAAGAGGTGTTGATATCCAGGCCCCTGACCGCATACGCGCTCATGAGCAGCGAGGGATCGCCCGCGATCTCGCGGCCGACGAGCACCTTCTGCACGTTGCCTCCGGAAAGCTTTCGGACCGGGGTGAGCAGATCGGGCGTGACCACCTCGAACTCCTCGACTATTTCCTCGGCCAGCTTGCGGGGCTTTTTCATATTCACGAACATGCCCGCGCCGTCGCGATAGGTGCGTATGAGCATATTGTCCGCTATATCCAGATCGCCCACGAGCCCCATGCCCAACCTGTCCTCGGGCACGAACGCCAGATGCACGCCGAGCTTTTTGATCTCCATGGGCGTTTTGCCTATCAGCGAGGAGGTTTTGCCGTCCCTGTCGGTGAATATCACGGACGAGCCCGGAAGCGCGGACTGCAGGCCGGCGATGACCTCGAGCAGCTCCTTCTGACCGCTGCCGGCTATGCCCGCAACGCCCAGTATCTCGCCGCCCATGGCGGTGAAGGAAACGTCGTCGAGCTTCTTCACGCCGTCGGCGTCGATGACCGAGAGATGCTCGACCTTTAAGCATTCGCGCACGTTATCGGGCTCGGGCCGATCTATATTGAGGCTGACCCTGTGCCCCACCATCATGTCGGTGAGCTGCTGCGGATCGGTATCGGCGGTGTTCACGTCGCCGATGTATTTTCCCTTGCGCAGCACCGCCACCCTATCGGAAATATCCATCACCTCATGCAGCTTGTGGGTGATTATGACGATCGATTTGCCGTCCTCCTTCATATTGCGCATAACGGAGAACAGCCTGCGGGTCTCCTGCGGGGTGAGCACCGCCGTGGGCTCGTCGAGTATCAGTATGTCCGCGCCGCGGTAGAGCACCTTGATTATCTCAAGCGTCTGCTTTTCGGACACGGACATATCATACACCTTCTTGTCGGGATCGACGGTGAAGCCGTATTTTTCGCATATCGAAGCGACCTCGCGCCTGACGTTTTTGAGGTTCAGGCGGAAGCTTTCGTTAAGACCGAGCACCACGTTTTCGGCGGCGGTAAGCACGTCGACCAGCTTGAAATGCTGATGGATCATGCCGATGTGCAGATCGAGCGCGTCCTTGGGCGACTTGATGTGCACGGGCTGACCGTCGATCCTGATGCTGCCGCTGTCCGGAAAATAGATGCCGGAAAGCATGTTCATAAGGGTCGTTTTGCCGCTGCCGTTTTCGCCCAGCAGCGAGAGTATCTCGCCCTTATAGATCTTCATATCGATGCTGTCGTTGACAGGGACCGACCTGAAATATTTGGTTATCCCGATCATTTCGACGGCGGGAACGCGCCCGCCCCCGGACGCTTCCGTTGCTGCGGCCGTTTTTTCGGCCCGGGCCTTTATGTTTTCCAAGAGCTTCCCCCTCCTCACAGTCATTTTGCGAAACCTTAAAACACTGTAAAATTATATCGCATTCCGGCCCTTTTGTCTATACGGATGAACAGTAAAAAGCGGAACTCACACATATTATTTCAACATTTGTTTTGCCATTTGCGGGCAAGTATGCTATAATCATTGGGAATTCGTCCGAACAGGGGCATTAAGAATGATATCCACTCTGTTACAATCCCTTGCCGCGGTGGCAATAGTCATGTGCATAGTGGCGGTGGGCTATCTTTTCGCCGCCAAGGGCTTTATAAAGCGCGAGCACAAGGGCCTTATGACCAAGCTTATAATAAACGCCGGCATGCCGGCGCTTGTTATGAGCAATATACTGGGCTCGCTCGATCTGGATTCGATGGGCGATCCGCTGGTGCTGATAGGCATACCCGTGCTTTCGATGGCCTCCACCCTGCTCATCGGTATAATACTTTCAAAGCTCATCAAGCCCTTGCCCGTCAGGCGCGGCGGCTTTATAGTGATGTGCGCTTTTTCGAACTCGATATTCGTGGGGCTGCCCATGAACACGGGGCTTTTCGGCGACGCGGCGATACCCTATGTGATGATATTCTATATGGTGAACACCACCTTTTTCTGGACGGTGGGCAATTACCTGATAAACAAAAGCGGCGAGGCGGGCCGCGGGCAGACGGCAAAGCCCGGCCTTGGCAAAAGCTTAAAAAAGCTCCTGTCTCCGCCTCTTATCGCGCTTATGATCGCCATACCCCTGCTGGTGCTGGAATATTTTTTGAAGAAGGACGCCTCGTTCATGCAGAGCTTTACCGCATGGGGCGGGCACCGTTACGTCACGCTGGTGCAGAGCTCGTTCATCAAGATGTGCGGCTATGTGGGCAATATAGTCACCCCGCTCGCACTGCTCTATATAGGCTCCGCGCTGCACGAATACGGCTTCAAGTCCTTAAAGCCCGATAAGGATATGTGGGCCGCCATTGCCGTGCGCTTCATAGCCGCGCCCGCTATAATGCTGCTGCTGTGCAAGCTGCTGGGCGTGAACGGCGTCGGCTCCGGAGTATTCGTGGTGGAGGCCGCAATGCCCGTGATGACTCAGGCCGTGGTGCTTGCCGCCTCGTGCGATGCGGACGAGAGCTTCGTTGCCGCGGGCATGTGCCTGACCACCATAGGCTGCTTCGTGCTGGTGCCCGTGCTGATGCTGATAATGAAGGCCATGGGCCTTGTATAAACGAATTATTGTATCTTTGAAAGGATCTTTTATATGAAAGTTAGGACTCGTTTTGCACCCTCGCCTACGGGCTTTATGCACGTGGGTAATCTGCGCACCGCGCTTTATGCCTGGCTTTGGGCCAAGAAGAACGACGGCGTGTTCATGCTGCGCATAGAGGACACCGATCAGGCCCGCTTTGTTGAGGGCGCCGAGGAAATGGTCTATAAGACCCTGCGCACCGCCGGCCTTACCTGGGACGAGGGCCCCGACGTGGGCGGCGATTACGGCCCCTACGTGCAGTCCCAGCGCAAGGATATGTATCTGCCCTATGCGAAGCAGCTTGTGGAATCGGGCCACGCCTATTACTGCTTCTGCACTAAGGAGGAGCTTGACGAGCGCAGAGCGGCGGTGGAGGCCGAGGGCGGCACGTTCAAATACGACAAGCACTGCCTGAACATGCCCAAGGAGGAGGTCGAAAGGCGCCTTGCCGCGGGCGAGCCCTACGTCATCCGCCAGAACGTTCCCACGGAGGGCAAGGCGGATTTTGACGACGCGATATTCGGACATATCGAGGTCGACTGCTCGGAGCTTGACGATATGATACTCATCAAGGCCGACGGCATGCCCACCTATAATTTCGCCAACGTGATCGACGATCACACAATGGGCATAACGCACGTGCTGCGCGGCATGGAATACCTTTCCTCCACGCCCAAATACAATCTGCTTTATGACGCGTTCGGCTGGGAAAAGCCCACCTACGTGCATCTGACCACCATAATGCGCGACGCGACCCACAAGCTTTCCAAGCGCGACGGCGACGCGACCTTTGAGGATCTTGTGAACCTGGGCTATCTGCCCGAGGCGATAATCAATTATCTTGCCCTTGTCGGCTGGAGCCCCGGAGACGAGCGCGAGTTCTTCACGCTGGACGAGCTTCGCCGCGCGTTCTCGCTTGAGGGGCTTTCCAAATCCCCTGCGATCTTCGATCATAACAAGCTTCGCTGGATGAACGCCGAATACATCCGCCGCATGGACGGCAGGGCATACTTTGAAAAGGCGCTGCCGTGGCTCAATAAGGCGGGCGTGGGTGAAATTGCCTCCAAGCCCGAGAACGAGGATATCCTGATACGCATACTGCAGCCGAGGACGGAGATCTTTTCGGATATCGCCAACGTAGTCGATTTCCTCGCAAAGCTTGACGAGGATTACTCTTTGGAGCTTTTCACCAACAAGAAGTCCAAGACGAACCCCGAGGTGTCAAAGGCCGTGCTCGAAGCCGTTATACCCATGCTCGAGAGCCTTCCCGAATGGAACGAGACCGCTCTGCACGACGCGCTGATAGGCTATGCCGAGGCGAACGGCATGAAGAACGGCACGCTGCTCTGGCCGGTGCGCATCGCCATGAGCGGACGCACAGTGACCCCCGGCGGCGCGATAGAGATCGCCGCTCTGCTCGGGCGGGACGAGGCCCTGAGAAGACTGAAGCTGGGGCTTGAAAAGCTCGGATAACTTAAGCTTTATTTCAAAAGAGGCCGCTGCCCGCGGTATCCCGCAGGCGGTAGCCTCTTTGTTTTATTCGTGCGTTTTATTTTTGCGTTTTATTCAATACGGCTTTTCGCCCGTTGCGTATTCGCCCGCCCTGTCAGCCCAGTTTTCGGGATAGCGGTCGGTGTAGGAAACGCCCCTTGTGACGTATCGCTCGTTACGCCTTGAATACCGTTTGGACCACAGCACCGAGGGCAGCCCCACCGCGGGCAGATAGAAGGGGCCTATTATGAGCGACTGCACGGTGTGCCCGTATTCGTGCACGACGAGCCTCTTTTGCGCGCTTTCGGGCCAGCCCTCGGGCATGAATATGAACATGCCAAGCGAGAACCCATAGCGGTTGGACATGAAGTTTACGGGCTTATAAAGCGTGACGAGCGCGCCGTGATAGCGGAAGCGCCTGCCCTTGAGCACAAGCGCGGCGAGCGCGCCGAAAAGATTCTGCGGCAGGCCCCAGGTCCACTGCAGAGCATAGAACAGCACGGTTCGGATCGGCTTGGGTATTATTTGAAACGCTTTCTTCATGCTCAATATTATATGTTTTTCGCCCGAGCATGTCAATAAAGCGGAGGCGGCTTTGTAAAATCTGTGTAATTTTTACGCCGGCGGTATTGAAATCACGCGGGGGCCGATATAATATTAGGCAAAAGAAACCAAGAAGGTGTTTATATGCGATTCAGCGAAAGAATAAAGCAATTTCTCGTAGGGCGCTACGGCGGCGACAGCCTTAACACGGTTTTGAGCGTGATATCGCTCATAAGCTTCTTTGCGGGCATGCTTGTAAGGTCGCTTTCAAAGGAAAGCGTTGCGGGGACCGTGATCGGATGGGTGCTCTACCTTGCGGCGATGGGCCTGCTGGGGCTGACCGTTTTCAGGACCTTCAGCAAGAACCTGACCGCTCGCCGCGTCGAATATGAATGGTACCGCAGCCACATACTCGTTCCCATAACAAGGAAACGCAATGAGGCAAGGACGAAGCGCGCGCAGGCCGCCACGCACAAGTTCTTCAAATGCCCCGGCTGCGGCCAGACCGTGCGCGTGCCCAAGGGCAAGGGTAAGATACGCATCACCTGCCCCAAATGCGGCAAGGTGTTCGTCAAAAAAACATAAGCGATATAAAGAAAAAAGGGAGTGCGAAGAGCTGCTTTGTAAAGGGTGTTTTTCAAACACTACTTTAAGATTGATTGCGATATGATCTTTCTGCGATGAATTAGGACGATAGCAGCGATCGGAAAGGAGCTTTTTTCTCGGCAGGTATAACGAAACGACTTGTCATCCTGAGGAACGAAGTGACGAAGGATCTCAGAACGGGGAAGCAATCAAGCGTTCAGAGATTCTTCGCCTTCGGCTCAGAATGACATGTTTTTTATAAGGGCGCACTTACTCACCACCTTGCGGCGGTGATACCCGTCTTTGTCGGGATATGCGCTTTCTGCTGTCACCTTCTTTTTTCAGTCAACTGGAAAGTGTAGCGTGAACTTAACGAGAACGGGGTCAGGGGCGTCCCTTGAAGCAAAAAGCCGAGGCGATTCAACCTCGGCTTTTGACATCTGTCCGAACAAATGTCCTGCTTGCTAAACTGTGCGACAAAGGAACTTCTTTGATAAATTCTCTACAAATGTGGGATTATATCTTCTTCACTAAAGGACTTGCCGAGAAAGGGACATCTCTAGAGAAACCTCTGAGTCTATCCATCTGATGTAGGAAAATAGGTGCGATCCGCAATTTGGCGATTGCTAGTCGCACCTATTCTGTAACTGCACATCAAGTTTGCCAACACAGAAGAACCGTACCCTTGTGTTCTGATCCCTTTTTAATCAAATAATTTCAAAATTGAGAGTTTTTTTCACATAAAAGCATTGCAGATCTATTTTTGCTTGGTCTGAGATTCGAATGTGCGGATTATACTCTTTGCTGTTGTTTTTTATTTTCAACGGAACTGTGATACTCCGTATCCGGTTTTTAAGTTCACTCCACGTTTCATAATCATCTAACATATCTGCTTTTTGCTCTTCCCCACTTTCGCAAAAACGGATCTTTGTGGGAAATCGAATCACTAAACCAATTGTATTTTCAGGAAACTGAGAAAGAGACCATCCTTTTGTTAGCGGTGCATCGCCGTAAGGAATGACACAGAACGGCCCCATCGTTACACATGGCTGTATAAAATCGGGTATAGAAAGAAGCGTACCAGGTTTATAAACTATATTATTCAAATGTCTTGTAATTCCTATTTCGATTTCGAACAAATTGTAGTTTGCTTTCCATTCTGCTCTTTGACCGGAGCTAAGGAAACGGTACAGGTTTTCATACGAACGGATGTAATCTTTGAAGCTATTCTCTGAATAATCTCTCTTAACGCCGGTATTTGTAATAACAAGGTGAAACCCAGACAATACTTTCTCAAGCTCAAATGGGGTAACCAAAAACCATATTTTATTCATTGTCGACTCGATATATTTCATGGATTCTCCCTCAATCTGTTGATGTATTATATTGTATGTTATTATATCATCAATACCAAAAGGAAGCAATGAAAAAGCACAGCCGATCGAAAACCGTCTGTGTTTTTGAAATACCCCTTGACAAACCTCCTCCGAGCTCCCTTTTTTCGTTATCTTTCCGTCAAAGATCCCCGGCTGCGATACGTGCCGAAAGCTCGTCATACGCCTTCTTATCCGCCTCCTGCCAGGAAAGGCCGCTTTGGCGGTAGCGCGAGGCCAGCGGCTCGAGGTACGAATAGATGCCCTCGTGTATATCGGGCTGCGAATAGGCGGTTATCACCATGCGCTGCTTGTCGACCGTGATAACGAAATCGATCCCGCCGCCCGAGATATTGGGATCGGCCCATTCGATTTGCGGCTCGGCGTGCACCCTGACCGTGACGGCGGTCTCGGTCTCATTCAGGACCTGCGCAGCGTCCGCCTTGCAGGGGCCGGCGGATATGATCCGCTCGGCGCTTCCGAGCTTATCCATTTCTATCTCGAGAAGGTTTGCATAATAGAACAGATCGGTATCCTCGTTCATTTCCATTACGTCCGAAAAATCGGCCTGCTCGAGCGCGATACGGCCGGTAATGCGGCGAAGCTCCAGCTCGGAAGCAAGCCATTCGACCGTGACCGGCGCGGGCGCCTCGGCAGGCGCCTCGGTAGGCGCGGCGGTCTCGGCCGGAACGGGGGACGGGGCCTCCGTAGGCGCGGCGGTATCGGTCGGAAGAGCCGCGATATCGGTATTTGCTGCCGCGGCGTCCTCCGGGATCTGCCCTTTGCAGGACAGCGCAAAGCACACCGCAAGTATTATAACGCAAAGCGATCGTTTCATATCCTTATCCTCTCTGCCCCCCGTTCGTTTACGGCTTTATCCCCTTGCCGACAGGCGTAAAGCTCCTGCCGTCGGTCGAGATATAGGCCGTATAGAGGGTATCGCCGTCCTCCGTTACCGGATCGGCATAGGCCAGCATATGCCCCGCGCGTTTTTCCATGCGCACGAAGCCGCTGCCGATCTGCTCGGCGCGGGCGCCCTTGGCGCAAAAGAGCGAGCCGTCGTTTGTGATATAGACGCAGTATTCGCCGAAGGTCTCGAAACCGGTCACGCCGGATCCTATCCTTTCGGGCTTGTTTTCGCCCCTGACGAAACAGAGCTCGTCGCCCGAAATGAAATAGAGTTCGTCGGGATCCGCGGCAAACGCGATACGGTCGACGTCGGAGGCGAGCGTTGTATTCACGCCCTCCAAATCGGTGCTGTAAAGCCGGCCGCCGGCGACCCATGCCGTGCGTGAGCCGTCGGGCGCGGCAAGCGCCTGCGACGCGTTTTCGGCAAGCCATTTGATCCCGCCGTTTTCGTCGATCAGCCCCACGCCGTATTCATAGCCGCCGTCGGTCCTGACGCGCTTCTGCCAAAGGCCGTTCGTGAATGTGGGCACGTCGTTTATATAGGTGAAGAGCGTCACGGTGGATATGCTGAAAACGTCCGTCTTGAGGGTGTAATCAAAGCCCTCGCCCAGGGTGGTTTCGGTCCTTGAGGCAAGCCGCCACAGGTGGTTCACGCCGTCGGCGGTATTGAAGGCGACCTCGGAAAGATCGTTAGTGAAATTATAGTTGGCGTCAGCTCCGCAGGCGTTTGAAACGACGATCCTTTCGCCGCCGCTTTCGACGCAGAGCTCGCCGCTCTCGAATTCGAAATACCACAGGATATTCGCGTCGTCGGAGACCGCAAGCACCGTCGCGTCCCTGCCCGTCAGAAGCTCGGTGAGCTGCCCGTTCCCGTAAAGCTTGGTGCGGGGATCGTCCTCGGCCTCCTCATAACAGGCGGTGAACGCGATGCGCTCGCCCCCGGGCGATACCGCGAACTGCACGACGGAGCTTATGCCGCCGTCGATAACGCTCGTTTGGCGGGTATCGGCGGAATAGAGCTTGAGCTCGTTCCCCTCGAGGAAGAGCGCCTTGCGGCCGTCGAAGGATATCTCGGCGGTGCCGACGCCGGTGCCGAGGGAGTCGACGCCCGCCGCGGAAACGAAATAGAGCGCGGTATCCACCCACGCAAGGCTCGTATCGCCCCTTGCGGAGGTCTCCATATATGCGCGCCCCTTCACCTCGCCGGGCACGGGCACGCCGTCTATCATAAAGCGCGAGGTCCTGTCAGCGGGCGTGTGGAAGCGCGCCGCGTTATGCGCTAGCGCGGGGCCGACCCGGGCCTTCCTGCCGCCGCAGGCAGCCAAGGGGAGCAGCATGAGCGCCGCGGCCGCGAGTGCGGCGATTTTTTTAAGCGTGTTCATCGGTCACTCCTTATCGGACGCCATCAGCGCCATCCCGATCTTCCTTTCAAAGCTCAGGCCGTCCTTCGAGCAGAATACGTCGTAAACGGTGTTGCCGAGCTCGTCCTCATACAGCTCGGAATAGTAGAATACCGCGCCGGGCATGACCTCGACGTGAGAGACATTATCGGCGATATCGGTTACGGACCGGTCGGCGTCGGCGATATGCAGACTGCCCTTTTTATCGTAATCGCTCATGAAGAGGCATCGGCCTTCACGCGTGACGGTGGTATAGGCAACGTTCTTCGCAATGCGTTGGGGATCCCCGGCTCCGTCGGTATAATAGAGGCCCATATCATAGCCGATGCAGTAGAACCTTGCTCCGTCGCGGGAGACGCTGAAGCTGTAGACCGAGGCGCAAACGCGCTCGCGGTCGCCGGGATCCTTCACGTTCATGGAATAGACCTCGTCGTCCACAAGGCAGAAGAGCCTTTGACGATCCTCGGAAACGCCGAACTGATACGCGCCCCTGACGAGCGCGGTGGCTTTTTTGCCCGCGTCCACGTACCAGATATCATACATCGTGCGGGCCTTTTCATCGCTCGAATCGGTCCTGAAGCCATAAAAGATGCTGTTAAAGAGGGACGATACGCCCTTGACCGAGGCCTGGCAGCTTTCGCCGCCCTGCAGGGATTCGCACTCGGCGGCGGTGGAATAGACGGACGCGCCCTCGATCAGCGTCTTGGCCGCGGAGCCGTCCACGCTGTAATAAGTCACGCCGTTCATATCGAACGTGACCTCGGTGAGGCTGCGGTTGAACTCCATAAGGCTCGAAACGTTCGTGCCGATCCTGCGCTCGCCGGAGGGCCCGGCGTGATAGAGCGAAACGTCGGACGGCCTGACGTAATACCAGAAGGCCGCCTTATCGCCTATCGCAACGAGGTAAGCGTCGTTGGAAAGCTTGCGGCTTTCGCCGTTTTCATAGGCATAGGCATAGAAATTGCCGTCCTTGCTCTTGATCGAATAGCCCACGGTGGAGCCGTCGGGCGAGATCGCGATGGACGCGATCCCCGTGACGCCCTCGGGCTTGATATCCTCGATACTGCCCGTGCCGTGATCGTAAACGTGCACCTCGGTGGCGGTGGTGAACACGATCATGCTGTTGTCGAGCGAGAGCAGCGCTCTGTCGACGCCGGCGGGATAGATCTTTTTTATCCCTTCCCCGTCGATGCGGTAGAGCCCCGAGCCTCCGCGCGCGATGCCGACCGTGCCGTCGCAGGAAAGGAACGCGTCGGCGTGCCCGCTTATGCCTTCGTCAAGCAGCTTATCGTTCACGAAGAAGCGCGTTGCGCCATCGGCGTCGGAATAGAAATACGTTATGCTGTTATCATAGCGCATTACGTCGTTGGCCTGTGCGCAGGCGGCGCCGATCGAAAGCGCTGCCGCGATGATCATCACGGCGGCGGCAGCTGCGGAAACAACTTTTTTTATACTGATCTTTTTCATTAGACGATATCCTTTGAATAAGTATTGGATTTATTATACCCCATCCCCGCCGGAAAGACAATCTTCGGTTTTTTTGCGCGGCCTTCCTCCGGGTATCTGTGCGATCACCACGGCGATGAATATGAGCGCGCAGCCGATGTATTCGCGCGCGGTCATGCGCTGACCGAGTATCACCGCGCCGCCTATCACCGAGAACACCGATTCCATGCTGAACAGCAGGGAGACGATGGCCGGGTCGCCGTCGCGCTGGGCGACGATCTGCAGAAGATACGCAATGCCGCAGGAGAATATCGCAACGTAGAGTATCGGCAGGGCGAAGCGGGAGATCGCCGACCAATCGGGGCGCTCGAATATGAGCTGCCCTATGAACGACAGCGCCGCGGCGGTCAGGAATTCGGCAATGCAGAAGCTGATGGGATCGAGGCTTCCGGCAAAGCGGTCGATGAGGAGTATCTGCACGGTGAAGGCCACAGCGCAGACGAGGGTCAGCAGATCGCCCGGGGTAAAGCTGAACCCGCCGCTTATGCAAAGCAGGTAAAGGCCCGTCACCGCGATGGGCAGAGCAGCCCAGACCATGCCGGGGATCCTCCTTCCCAGAATGCGGCTGGCGATAGGCACCAGCACCACATAAAGCGCGGTGATAAAGCCCGACTTGCCCGCGTCGGTGCCCGCCTGCATGCCCGCCTGCTGGAGATTGGAGGCCACGGCAAGCGCCGTGCCGCAAAGCACGCCCGCGATCACGAGCGTCTTAAAGCCGCCCTTTTGCGCGGGAGCGGGGACGCTTTGGGCCTTTTTGCGCCCGAAGAGCTTTAAAACGAGCTTTACGAGCAGCAGGAACACCACCG
The DNA here is from genome assembly GCA_017541305.1 of Clostridia bacterium. Lineage (GTDB taxonomy): Bacteria > Bacillota > Clostridia > Christensenellales > CAG-138 > UBA3857. The sequence goes on from JAFXZJ010000054.1 coordinate 99,410, forward strand.
CGACCGCAAAGCGGAGCGCATTGAAGGTCATGGGCGGCACGCTTTCGGCGCAGACGTCCTGCGCGACGAACGCCGTGCCCCATATGAGCGCGGTAAGCAGCGGAAGGAGTATTGTTTTGAGCTTGGTTTTCATGGAACCAATTATATAATAGGAAGCCCAAAGAAGCAAGGGAGATTTGCCGGGACTTTGACTTGACGCCGAGTTCTAAAATTTACAAGCTTTTTACTTGCAATGGAGACGGAATACTGTTATAATGATATACAAGCTTTTAATGGGAGCATATGGGCTGTTGCTCTTATCCGCTCCCCAAACACTTTCACGAAGGGAATTTGATCGAAATGCCCACCATTATCGAGCGCATAGCCGCCGCGGAAGCGGACGCCGAGGCCTTGAAGCGCAACGCGCAGGAGGCCGCCAGGAGCGCGGAAGCCGCCGCGGAGGATGAAGCCGCCGCCGCATTGAAGAACGCCCGCGAGGAAGCGAAGGCGGGCCTTGCTTTAGCCGCCGCCATGGCCGAAAGGGAAGCCGGCGCCGAGGCCGAAAGGCTGCTTGAAAAGAGCAGTCTTGATGCCGAAGCCGTTATCAGGGAAGCCGGAAAGAATCTTTCCGCCGCTTCCGACATGATAGTCGATCACATACTCAATAAGCTTTGATCGCGCGTGGAAACGCCTTGTTTTCACTGCGTTTTTGACTTGAGAAAGGCATGGAAGCACAATGATCGTACCGATGAAGCACATATCGCTGTTTGCCCTTAAAAAGGATGAGCGGCGCATAATGAAGGCGCTTCAGCAAAACGGAGTGGTCCAGATCGAGCGGGCGGAGGGCTGCGAGCCCGGTTCGGCGGCGGGGCTTTTTAAGGCCGCCTGCACCGACGAGCTTGCCGAAAAGACCAATAACGTGACCCGCATAAAGGCCGCGCTGGGCAGGCTGAATCCGTATCTGCCCAAGGTCGGGTTCCTTGAAGCTCTTCCCGATGCACCCGAGGACGAGCTTATTGCCGCCGTTCCCGGCGCGCTCGCGCTGTGCGACAGGCTTGACGAGCTGCAGAAGAAGCAGTCCGTATGCCGCAGCGAAAAGGAAAAGAAAGCGGCTGTGATACAATCGCTCAAGCCCCTTTCGAGCGTGACGATACCCCTTGATTCCATCAAGCCCACCAGGACCGCGAGCTTTTCGCTGGGCCTTATAAGCCCCGAAAAGCTGCCCGAGCTTGACGAGGCGGGCATAATGTATGACTCCTACCCCGGCGAGGGGCGCAAGATCGCGATACTTGCCGCGATACCCAACGCCGCGCGCGACGAGACGCTGGCGCAGCTGCGCTCCTTGGGCTTTGCGGAGATCAACCTGCCGGAGACGGCGGGCGTGCCCGCGGAAACGAGCGAGGCGCTCTCGTCGGAGATCGCTTCGCTGGAGCTTGAGAATTCCGAGCTTTCAAGCGCCATACAGGAGCTTGGCGGAGAAGCGGAGGTGCTGAAAAAAGGCCTTGACGGCGCCATGATCGAGCAGCGCCGCGCCGAGGCCAGATGCGAGCTGTTCGCAACGCGCGAGACCTTTGGGCTTTCGGGCTGGGTGCGCTCGGACGAGGCGGATAAGCTGGAGGCCATAATCGGCGAAAACTCTTCGGTGCACTATCTTGAGATGCGCGACCCGTTTGACGACGAGCAGCCTCCCACCTGCTGCAAGAACAACAGCTTCTTCGCTCCCTTCGAATTCATAACCAATATGTATTCCCCGCCCGATCCCAGGGGCTTTGACCCGACGGTGGTTATGGCGCCCTTCTATCTGCTCTTCTTCGGCCTGATGATGGGCGACACGGGCTATGGGATCATAATGAGCATAGGCGCCGCGCTCTTCTTAAAGCTCAAGAAGCCCAAGGGCGGCACAGGGCAGGTCACCAGGATACTCTTCTGGGGCGGCCTTTCCACCATCGTTTTCGGGCTGCTTACCGGCACGTTCTTCGGAATGAACTGGTATGACATCTTCGGCGAGAGCTTCCCCTTCCCCCTCATCGATCCCATGAAGGATCAGATGACGGCGATAATCGTCTACTGCGGGCTGGGCTTCGGGCAGATCATAATAGGCATGATCATCTCGATAGTGCTCCACCTGAAGGCCGGCGACTGGCAGACCGCGCTGTTCGACATTGCCTCGTGGCTGATGATATTTGCCGGCGCGGCGCTCATATTCCTCACGCAGGCCCCGGTGAAATACGTTGGCATAGGCCTTGCGGCGCTTGGCCTGCTGCTGCTGATAGTATTCGGCGGCAGAGCGAAGAAGGGCATCGGCCGCGTGATTGGCGGCTTCGGAAAGCTCTATGATATCACGGGGTTCCTTTCGGACGTGCTCTCCTATTCGCGAGTGTTCGCGCTGGGCCTTGCCACGGGCGCGATGGGCTCCGCGTTCAACCTTGTCGCGGGGATCGCGCGGGATATGCTTGGCGGCATACCCGTTGTGGGCGGCGTGATAAGCTTTATAGTCGCCGGGCTGCTGCTGGCCGTGCTGCATCTGTTCAGCATTGCGATGAACGCTCTGGGCGCGTTCATACACTGCGCAAGGCTGCAGTTCATCGAATACTACAACCGGTTTTATACCCCGGGCGGCAAGCTTTTCAAGCCTCTCGGTATAAATACAAAATACAATAACGTAAAATAATCTTTCTGCAAAAAGGAGAAAACCATGAAAAGGTTCAGGAAATTCGCCGCTGTCGCCATCCTCGCCATCCTTGTCCTCGCCGTTTGCGGCGCGGCGCTCGCCGAAAGCCAGCCCGTTCTTACCATCGGTGCGGAACCGCCCGTTGACAACACCCCCAAGGGCTATATCTGGGCGGCCATAGGCGCCTGTATCGCCATGATACTTCCCGGCATCGGCTCCGCATGGGGCGTTGGCATGGCCGGACGCGCTGCCGCGGGCGTTGCCGCCGAGGATCCCGAAAAGAGCGGCGCCTGCTTGATGTTTGAGCTGCTGCCCGCCACCCAGGGCCTTTACGGCTTTGTTATCGCAATGTTCATCGCGGTATTCAGCGGCATACTCTCCGGCACCGTGATGCAGCTTCCCACCGATCTGGGTCAGAGCTTCTTCTATGCCAGCCTGCCCATAGGCGTGGTCGGCCTGGTTTCCGCCTACTTCCAGTCCCGCGTTTGCTGCGCCGGCATAGGCATAGTGGCCAAGCAGGGCAACGGCGGCATGGGTATCACGTTCGCCATCATGGTCGAGCTCTATGCGATACTTGCCCTGATCATCTCCATACTGATGGTCGTCGGCGTTCCCGTAAACGCCTGATAAAGCGCCATGGAAAACAACAACGGAGCCGACAAGCTCATAACAAGCATTTTGCAGGAGGCGCACGAGCAGGCCTCCGCGATCGAGTGGAAGTCTGCCGAGACCGTTGCCGAGCTGAAGAAAAAGCTCGAGCGGGATCTTGAATCCGTTCGCGACGAGTTCACCAAAAAGGCCGCCGACGCAAAGGAAATGCAGCTTGCTACCGCAAGGACCAACGCGGAGCTTCAGGGCCGCAAGGAGCTGCTTGCAAGGAAGCGCGCCCTGATAGGCGAGGCCTATTCCGCCGCATACAAGCGCGTCTGCGCGCTGACGGGCGAAAAGCGCGAGGCGCTTATCAAGAAGCTTCTCGAGCGCGAATGCGAGGGCGGCGAGACCGTGCGCCCCGCCGCGAAGGACCGCGATATGATAGCCGCTCTGCTTCCCGTCTGCAAAAAGACCGGACTTGCGCTGGGCGAAGCCGATCCCGAAATAGAGGACGGATTCTCGCTGACGGGCAAGAATTACTATAAGGACTGCTCCTTCAAGGCGCTGCTCGACGAGGTGAGGACCCTGACCGAGTCCGAAGTCACCGGGAAGCTTTTCGGAGCGGACAAATAAAGGAAACGAGCTATGGCCGAAAGCCTTATAAACAGCATAGCGAGACTGCGCGTGATCGAAAAGCGCCTGCTGCCCAAGGATACCGTTGGCAGGCTGCTTGCCGCGCCCGGCTATGCGGAATGCCTCAAAATACTCAACGAGGCGGGTTACGGCGAATCCGCGAAGACCGGGGGCGACGAGATCGAAGCGCTGACACGCGCCTCGCTTGCCGACGCCTATTCTCTCACCGAGGAGCTGCTGCCGGGCCGCTTTGCCTCAGCGGCGGGCGTGTTCCGCATGAGGCATGATATCATCAACATAAAGCTGCTGTATAAGCTGCGCATGCGCGGCGCGGCGCTCGATTCCGCCGAGCTCGATCCCGGCGGTATCTATGATGAAAAGGCGCTGCGCGAGGCGATCGCCAAGGGCGATTATTCCATGCTTCCCGACGAGCTGAAGGACGCGCTTGAGGGACTGGACGTTTCGACCTATAAGGATCCCGATCCGCAGGCCGTCTCACGCGAGGTGGACAACGCCTTCATACGCTTCGCCCGGAGCAATCGCAGCGCTTTCGTGCGCGAATACTTCTCTGCCTTTGCCGATTTCACCAATCTTTCGGCCCTTGCGAGGGGCTTTGAGCTTTCAAAGCTGCTGCCCGCGGGCGCCCTTGACGGGGAGACCCTTGCGCGCATAGCCGAGGCCCTGAAGGACAATCCCGACAGGATACCCGGCATGATCAAGAGCCCGCTTGAGGCAAGTCCCTTAAAGGAAAAGCTGCGCGAGGGCTTTGCCGAATATTTAAGGACGGGGCACACCTCCGCCATAGAAAAGGCAAGGGACGAATACCTTATATCGCTCGCTTCCGAGAAGAAGAGCGATATCGACAGCCCCGCGCCGATAATCGGCTATATGCTTGCGCGCGAGCGCGAGGCGGAAATAGTCCGCCTCATACTCACCGCCAAGCGCAGCGGCATACCGGCACAGGCCCTGGAGGAAAGGAGCATGGCGCTTTATGGCTGATATTGCAATGATCGGTGATAAGGATTCCGTCCTTCTGGGCAGAGCGGCGGGCCTCGACGTCTATTTCGAGACCGAGCCCCATGCCGTCGGCCGCCTGATAGACCGCCTTGCCCGCGAGGATACCAAGGTGATATTCGTCACCGAGCCCGTTTTTGAGGCCGCGGCGGATTCCATTATGAAATACAGATCCAAGCCCTTCCCCGCCATCATCCCCATACCCGACAGCAAGGGCACGACCGGCGCCGCAATGAGGAACGTCAGGGCAAACGTGGAGAAGGCGATAGGAGCGGATCTGAATTTCTGACAGCTTCGCTGTCAGAAAAACGCGAGTTTTGCTTTGCCGCGGGAATGAATAACACGGCTTACGATAATATTGATCTTTCACGATACAGCACGGAGGAAACATCCATGACGGAAAAACACGGCACCATCGTCAAAGTTGCCGGTCCGCTTATCACCGCGGACGGTATGAGCGACGTTCAGATGTACGACGTCGTACACGTCTCAGAGAGGCGCCTCGTTGGCGAGGTTATTGAATTGAGGGGCGAAAGGGCCTCCGTTCAGGTCTATGAGGAGACGGGCGGCATCGGCCCGGGCGAGCCCGTTTATCCCACCGGCGCGCCGCTCTCTGTGGAGCTTGCGCCGGGACTTATCGAATCCATTTACGACGGCATCCAGAGGCCGCTGACGGTACTGTTTGAGCAGGCGGGCGCCAGGATAACCAGGGGCATTGCCGCTCCCGCGCTGAACCGCGAAACCAAATGGAATTTCGAACCCACGGCCAAGGTGGGCGACACGCTTACCGGCGGCGACACGCTGGGCTTTGTGCAGGAGACCGGCGCCGTAAAGCACGTCATTATGGTGCCGCCGAATACAAAGGGCAAGCTCACATGGCTTGCTCCCGAGGGGCTTTACACGATAGTCGAGACCATCGCAAAGCTCGAGACCGACAAGGGCGAGATCGAGCTGCCCATGCTGCAGAGATGGCCCGTTCGCCGCGGCCGTCCCTATGCGGAAAAGCTGCCTCCCAACGAGCCGATGATAACCGGTCAGCGCGTTATCGACACCTTCTTCCCCATTGCCAAGGGCGGCGTGGCGGCTGTTCCCGGCCCCTTCGGCAGCGGCAAGACGGTCGTTCAGCATCAGCTTGCGAAGTGGGCGGATGCGGACATAATCGTATACGTGGGCTGCGGCGAGCGCGGCAACGAGATGACCGACGTTCTTACCGAGTTCCCCGAGCTGGTCGACCCGCGCACCGGCCTTTCGCTGATGAAGCGCACGGTGCTGATCGCTAACACATCCGACATGCCCGTTGCGGCGCGCGAAGCTTCCATCTACACGGGCATCACGATAGCCGAATACTTCCGCGATATGGGCTATAAGGTGGCCATAATGGCGGATTCCACGTCCCGCTGGGCCGAGGCGCTGCGCGAAATGAGCGGCCGTCTTGAAGAAATGCCCGGCGAGGAAGGTTATCCCGCCTACCTTTCCAGCCGTCTTGCGGAGTTCTATGAAAGGGCCGGTCAGGTCATAACGCTTGGCAGCGAGGGCCGAAAGGGCGCGATATCCGCGATAGGCGCGGTATCCCCTCCCGGCGGCGATATATCCGAGCCCGTTTCGCAGGCCACGCTTAGGATAGTCAAGGTTTTCTGGGGCCTTTCCGCCAAGCTTGCGTATGCCCGTCACTTCCCCGCGATCGACTGGCTTTCCAGCTATTCGCTCTATCTTGACCGTCTTTCCCCCTGGTTCGACAACAATATCGCCGAGGATTGGAGCGAGACCGTCACAAGGGCCATGGCGCTCCTTCAGGAGGAATCCGAGCTGCAGGAGATCGTATCCCTCGTGGGTATCGACGCGCTCTCGACGCGCGACCGTTTGAAGCTTGAGACCGCAAGGTCCATCCGCGAGGACTATCTGCATCAGAACGCTTTCGACGCGGTCGACACCTACACCTCCCCAAGCAAGCAGCACGCGCTTTTGAAGCTGCTGCTCGACTTCTATGACAGGGGCGAGGCGGCGCTTGCGCAGGGTGCGGATTTCAACAAGCTTGCCGCCCTTCCCGTAAGGGAGCAGCTCGGCCGCTATAAGTACTGCGCCGAGAAGGATCACAAGGTGCTTGCTCAGGAGCTCTCCGGCGAGCTGATTTCCCAGATAAGGAAGATTTTGGAGGTGCAGAACGATGCGTAAGGAATACACCACCATCCGCGAGGTCGTCGGCCCGCTCGTAATGGTCGACGGCGTTGAGGGGATCAAATACGACGAGCTTGTTGAGATAAAGCGCAGCGACGGATCAGATATCAGGCGCGGCAAGGTGCTTGAGGTGAACGGCTCCAAGGCGCTCGTGCAGCTTTTCGAGGGCTCGCAGGGCTTGAAGATATCCGATTCCCGCGCGAAATTCCTGGGTCACAGCATCGAGCTGGCGGTCAGCCCCGATATGCTCGGCCGAGTTTTCGACGGCATGGGCCGCCCCAAGGACGGGGGCGCTCCCCTCATTCCCGAAAAGCTGCTCGATATCAACGGCGCGCCGATGAATCCCGCGGCAAGGGATTACCCCAACGAGTTCATTCAGACGGGCGTATCCGCGATAGACGGCCTTAACACACTCGTTCGCGGCCAGAAGCTGCCCGTATTCTCGGGCTCCGGTCTGCCCCACGCCCAGTTCGCGGCGCAGATAGCGAGGCAGGCCAAGGTGCGCGGCACCAACGAGCCTTTCGCCGTCGTTTTCGCCGCCGTCGGCATCACATTCGAGGAGGCGGATTACTTCATTTCCGACTTCAAGAAGACCGGCGCGATCGAAAGGACCGTCACGTTCGTAAACCTTGCGAACGACCCCGCCATCGAGCGTATCGCCACCCCGCGAATGGCCATCACCGCCGCGGAATACCTGGCTTACGACCTTGGCATGCACGTGCTGGTCATAATCACCGATATAACCAACTATGCCGAGGCGCTGCGCGAGATATCCGCCGCCCGCAAGGAGGTGCCCGGCCGCCGCGGCTATCCCGGCTACCTTTATACCGACCTTGCCACCATGTATGAGCGCGCGGGCCGCATAAGGGGTCTGCCCGGCTCCATCACGATGATACCCATACTTTCCATGCCCGAGGACGATATCACCCACCCCATTCCCGACCTGACCGGCTACATCACCGAGGGTCAGATAATACTCTCGCGTGAGCTGCACAGGAAGGGCATAACCCCGCCCGTCAACGTGCTGCCCTCGCTCTCACGTCTGAAGGATAAGGGCATAGGCAAGGGCAAGACCCGCGAGGATCACGCCGACACCATGAACCAGCTCTTCGCCGCGTATTCAAGGGGCAAGGAGGCCAAGGAATTGGCCGTCATACTGGGCGACGCCGCGCTTTCCGAGGTCGATAAGCTCTATGCGAAGTTTGCGGACGAATTCGAGGCGAAATACGTTTCCCAGGGCTATACCGCCAACCGCTCCGTTGAGGAGACGCTCGATATAGGCTGGGAGCTTCTGCGCATACTGCCCAGAAGCGAGCTGAGGCGTATCCGCGACGCATATCTTGATAAGTATTATGAGGTCAAAAGCTGATGGCGATTAGTTACAAGCCCACCCGAATGGAGATGAGCCGCCTTAAAAAAAGGCTCGTAACCGCTTCGAGGGGTCACAAGCTGATGAAGGACAAGCGTGATGAGACGGTGCGCCGCTTCATCACCTTCGTGCGGCGCAACCGCGAGCTGCGCACAAGGGTGGAAGAGCTTATGGGCGAGGCAATGGCAAGCTTTGCGCTTGCCAAGGCGGGCATGTCCACCGGCGCGGTGGAGGAGGCGCTTTCCTATCCCGCGGCCTCGGCCAAGGTGGAGGTCGGCGCATCCAAGGTGCTCTCCGTGGAGGTGCCGGACCTGACTTATATCCCATCGGAATCCAAGGGGCTGCCCTATGGCGCGCTGGGCACCAGCTCGGAGCTGGACAACGCGGTGGGCAAATTCTCGGAAATAATGCCGCTTCTCATCGAGCTTGCCGAGGTGGAAAAGACCTGCAATCTCTTAGCCGACGAG